>NZ_JAFNNV010000010.1:0-85178 GCF_026536705.1 Gilliamella sp. B3817
CAAACAAATTCTAATTATAAATCATTAATCAAATGGTGTTGCACAAGCAATAACCGATAAAAGTCAGAATAATGAATTTATTTCTAGCTCTTTTAATCTGGGTATAATTTCTTTATGTTCGGTTTAATCATCAATTGTTAATTTTTAAACGATTGAAAATATAGCGCCCGTGCATTTAGTTGCTAAAGAACAACCTCTTCATCCATAAAATTATTGAACATACTTTTAAACACTAACTGATTATTTATCGCTTAGATTTGCTTAGTGAATTAATGCGATAGCCCATTAGTTAAGTAAAAATAAGGCGAGGGCACAAAAGGAAGATGATACATGGCAATTAGTCATGACCAATTAACGAAACAAGACAAGTCAGGCTGTAGGCAAAAATAGGCTGGTGCGCAAGAAAGTTGTAAAAAGATGAAATGCCTAAAATAGCATTTGGAAAGTAACTAACTATATGATAAATATTTAATTCTATTTTAGATAGCTAACAAAGAGATCGCCTAAAAAAACAACAAAAAAGTTGGTGGAATTTTACACTTTGCTATTTTAATTAATAAACAATAGGTTATAATTAGGGTGTTCCCTGTATACACAGGGATAAACCGCATATTCATTTACTGCAATTTTCTAAATCTATGTGTTCCCTGTATACACAGGGATAAACCGACGACCGAGGCGATCGAGACTGTTGCCAACGCGTGTTCCCTGTATACACAGGGATAAACCGCAAACACAATTCACAGTTGGAAAAGACGCGATGTGTTCCCTGTATACACAGGGATAAACCGCCCGATTATTGTGATTGTAGATGGAAATGAAAGTGTTCCCTGTATACACAGGGATAAACCGTGTTAAAAGAACCTGTTCCAGACAAGGACGTCGTGTTCCCTGTATACACAGGGATAAACCGATTTCGTTGACGCAATGATTAGTGTGCGTGATGTGTTCCCTGTATACACAGGGATAAACCGGGCATTTATTGGTTATTAGCTGGTGTATTTCGGTGTTCCCTGTATACACAGGGATAAACCGCATCGAGGTTTTTATAATCACCGCTACTTGTTGCGTGTTCCCTGTATACACAGGGATAAACCGGAATATGGAATAATAAAGAAGCACAGATTGAAGTGTTCCCTGTATACACAGGGATAAACCGCTCACAACATTACAAAATAGAAAATTGCGCCAGTGTTCCCTGTATACACAGGGATAAACCGTTAGATCAGTATGCATTACCATACATAGCGTAGTGTTCCCTGTATACACAGGGATAAACCGTGGCTAAAAGAAAATCTAAGCGAGGCTCAGGCGGTGTTCCCTATATACACGTAGGGATAAACCGAATAGAATTAAACGCCGAAATTCTTAGATGTGCGTGTTCCCTATGCACATAGGGATAAATCGTTCCCCTCAAATAGGGCTATCTTTAAAATTATCGTGTTCCTTAAATGTATAGGGATAGCCATCATTTTCAAAGATCTAAAAATTAACGCTTTGTTCAAACTCCTAATTATTTCTTCTGTTATCAAACTTCTAACTATTGTTATAACGTCAGTCTGCGAATTAATGGTTATAACATTCGGCATAAAGCCGAATAAAACAAGAAGCTAAAGGTAAGAGCAATATAAAGTCGTTCGTTAAAATCATCTAGCGAAAAAGTAACATGTTATCTTGTTCTCAAGAATTGCTCGGTGCGCAGTAAAAATTGCAAAAGAGTTTCCGTTAAAAAAACTCCATGATTGCAAGTAAGTATATGATAATTATAAAATTACATTCCTAATGTGTATTAAACTAAATCGCCTAAAAAAACAACAAAAAATCGGTGGAATTTTACACCTCCCTATTTTAATTAATAAACAATAGGTTATAATTAGTGTTCCCTATACGCATAGGGATAAACCAGACGGCGTCGCTTGTGTACCAGTTGTTAGATTAGTGTTCCCTATACGCATAGGGATAAACCGCAATGGGGTCTAACTGATGCTTCAATCTATTTGTGTTCCCTATACGCATAGGGATAAACCGAATTGTAGTCTGGATAAGGGTTTTTTCGTAGTGTGTTCCCTATACGCATAGGGATAAACCGAAATTAAATCCCATCTAAGAATTTTATAAGCTGTGTTCCCTATACGCATAGGGATAAACCGGAGTCTGATTTAATTGCGAGTGATGATCGTTCGTGTTCCCTATACGCATAGGGATAAACCAGATGTTCATATTCTTTTTTTAGCTCATCATATTGTGTTCCCTATACGCATAGGGATAAACCGTCGATTGTAACGTGTTCCACCACGTTGCGATCGTGTTCCCTATACGCATAGGGATAAACCGGCCATAGCTTTGCGTAAAAATCTAATTGCTAAAGTGTTCCCTATACGCATAGGGATAAACCGAGGATTACAGCCAAACAAAAATCGAGCAGATAGTGTTCCCTATACGCATAGGGATAAACCGACATGACGCCAATTACCCGAGGAGTGGCAGCTGTGTTCCCTATACGCATAGGGATAAACCAAATCGCACTAATTGTGTTAGCAGATAATTTGGTGTTCCCTATACACATAGGGATAAACCGCTTTCACGCCCTGTGAACGATAAATACCCGCCGTGTTCCCTATACACATAGGGATAAACCGACCGTGCTCATCAATTAACTCGTTAATTGCTGGTGTTCCCTATACACATAGGGATAAACCGTTACTGGAATACATGAATTTGCCAATTATTTAGTGTTCCCTATACACATAGGGATAAACCGGAGTAAATAACTAATGGAAATTAAAAGTACTAGTGTTCCCTAAACACATAGGGATAAACCGTAATTGCGTTTACAATCACCGCTAGAGGTGCAGTGTTCCCTATACACATAGGGATAAACCGGGCTCGGACGCCGGCGCGTGGTCGGGATTACAGTGTTCCCTATACACATAGGGATAAACTGTTCGCATGCGAACAAATATGGATAATCGGTAAGGTTTCCTTTATTCTTAAATAGTTCCAAGCAGGCATTTTGTGAAAATCCCTGCTTGGTGGGCGTAGATAGATGCCATATGGTTTTAAAACGTCTAAAAACTCATTTTTTGACAATGGCGTTTCTGCAACTTGTCGTTTATAATCCTTATTTTTTAAGTTTAAGCAATCTTAATGCATTGGCTGTGACAATCGCTGTTGTTCCCGAATCTGCTAATACGGCGAGCCAAAGTCCTGTAATACCAAAAAGGCTAGTAATTAAAAATATCAACTTAATGCCTAAAGCAATTGTAATATTCTGTTTGATATTACGGTTAGCAAAGCGCGTTAAACGTATCAATTTTGGTAAACTCAATAAACTATTTTTGGTTAAAGCCGAATCGGCTGTTTCGAGTGCGACATCTGTTCCGCTACCCATTGCAATACCTACAGTAGCGGCTTTCATGGCAGGGGAGTCATTAATACCATCGCCAACCATGGCAATAGCGGTTGTGGTTCTTATTTTTTCAATTTCATTTAATTTATCGGCCGGTAAAAGTTCCGCTCGGTAATCAATATTGAGTCGTTGGGCAATAGCTTTGGCTGCTCGTTCATTATCGCCTGTTAACATCAAGGTTTTTAAGCCTAATTGATGAAGTTGATTGAGTGCACTGACCGCATCTTGGCGAAGTACATCTTGCAAAGCAATGATACCCAGTAATTTTTGATGAGATACCACAACGACAACCGTTTTCCCTTCAGTTTCTAGCTGTTGTATAAGCTGTGTATCTTCTTTTGTTAATTGGGTTGAAAGGGTATCGAGCCTATTCGGAGCTACAACGTAAAAAGTCTCTTGATTGATATCCCCTTGAATACCGACCCCAGCAATCGCTTTACGATTATTGGCTTCAGTAAAAACAATCTTATTTTGTTTAGCATAGTCAAGGATAGCTTTGGCTAACGGATGATGTGAGCCACTTTCCACCGCAGCAACAACAGTTAACAAGTGTTCGGTTGTGATGTCACGATTGATAACATCGGTAACTTGAGGTTTGCCTTCGGTCAGGGTTCCGGTTTTATCAAAAGCAATCATTTTGATTGAACCTATATGTTCTAGGGCTGCACCGCCTTTAATTAAAACACCATATTTAGCCGCACTCGATAACGCAGAAGTAATAACAGCCGGTGTTGAAATCACTAACGCACATGGACAACCTATTAGTAATAACGTTAATCCACGATAAATCCATGTGTACCAATCAGTCTGAATCAATAGAGGCGGAATAACCATTACTAATAGCGATAATAGGGCAATAGCAGGGGTATAATAGCGACTAAATCGATCAATAAATCGCTCTATCGGTGCTTTGCGTTCTTCAGCATCTTCAATAAGTTGTAAAATACGGTCAACAGCGTTTTGTCCTGTTTCTGAGACAACTTTTAATTGAATGGTGTTATCTACTACTAGTGAGCCAGCTAAAATTTTATCACCATATAAATAGTTGACTGGAATCGATTCCCCTGTTAGTGCGCTTTCATCAATGCTGGCTTGCTCACTGATTAAGATCACATCTGCCGGTAATCGACCGCCTGATGATATTTCGATAATATCGTCCGGTTTAAGACTGTGACTTGCCACCGTTTTTCGATTTCCGTCAACAACAATCACGGTTTCTTCTGGCATTAATTCAACCAGTGAGGAAATCCCTTTTTTAGCTTTATTGCTGGCAATCCCTTCAAGCATTTCGCCAATCATAAACAAAAAAATCACCATGGTGGCTTCTTCTGCGGCACCGATAAATAGCGCACCAATAGCCGAAATACTCATTAGCGTTTCAATGGCAAAAGGAGTGCCGCTACGGGTTAATGTGATGGCTTCTTTGGCTATTGGAATGATGCCAATAATAGCCGTAACAATGAAGGCATACTTACCTATATCATGATTGATTAACAGGATGATATAACTTATTACAATTAAGATACCCAGCGTCACTAAAGGCAGTAGCGCTTTTTTATCCAAACTGTGTGAATGCTCATGATGATGATGTGGCGAAGATTCAAAAATAGGGGTATAACCTAATTCAACCACTTTATCTTCAATGAGTTTGATAATTTCTTTATTTTTGTTGGGCACAAATACCATGAGTTTTCCAGTTGAAAACGTCATTTTTATTTGATTGATATCGGGTAACGTTTTGATTCCATTTTCAATTTTTTGGGCGCAATGCGCACAATCCATGCCTTGAATTTTCCATGTTAATTTGACAGTTGGGCTTTGCTGGTCAGGTTCATCGGGTGGAGGATCAAGATCATTGGTTTGCGTTTCAATATGATCATGATTTTCACGTCCCAGATTGGATTGATGGTTTTTATTAATATTACGGGCATGAAGTGAATTATGTGCATGATTATGTGTGATGTTTTGGCAGCTATCATGGCAGTGATGATCAGCGTGCTGATGAGTGGATTTGTTATTATATAACATAACGTTACCTCGGCTAGTTGATGATTTTTATTGTACGCTTGTATCATTAAAAATAAATCATTTTTTTAATGATATTTGTCAAGGTTTGGTTTGTATTAATTAAAAAGGATTGAAAACAAGTCATGCGGGATTAAACCCGTATGCTTAACATGTTTTTTGTTATGCTTATTTTCAGTATATAATTATTTCATTCTATATACAGGAAATCACTATGCCGAGTACTTCATCTTTTCGACAATTAAAAGGGGTAATTTTTACTGCTTTTCTTGTTACTACTTTCATTATCGGAATCGCAGGCGCTTTACAATCTCCGACATTAAGTCGTTTTTTAACTGATGAAGTCAATGTTGATCCCATTCTTGTCGGTCTTTTTTATTCAGTCAACGCGATTGCCAGTATTGTGGGGAGTTTCTTATTGGCGAAATATTCGGATAAAAAAGGGGACAGACGACTCATTGTCATATTCTGTTGTTTAATGGGGGTTTTCAATAGTCTGGTTTTTGCCTTTTCTCGGCACTATGTCTTTTTGATTACGTTGGGCGTGTTATTTGCGGCATTATCCTCAGCGGCAATGCCACAAATTTTTGCGTTAGCACGAGAGTATGCGGTTAAAACGGGTCGTAATGTTGTGGCATTTAACTCACTTATTCGAGCTCAACTTTCATTGGCTTGGGTTATTGGTCCACCTTTGTCATTTACTCTAGCGATTGAGTATGGTTTTACTACCATGTATCTAAGTGCAATGGGGATGTTTTTTGTTGCGATGATCTTTGTTGCCATTTTTTTGCCTTCAGTCGAAAAAAATCCGGCTACACAGCAAACTCAAGCTATGAATCAGCAGGAGATAAATCAACCGTTATTCCAAAATAAAAATGTGGTTTTTTTATTTTTATCAACCGTATTTATGTGGACGGCGAATATGATGTATATCATCGATATGCCATTATATATAAAATCGAGTTTACATCTGTCGGATTCCTTGCCGGGTCAGTTAATGGGACTTGCTGCAGGAATCGAAATTCCGGTTATGCTAATTGCCGGTTTTTTAGTACCTTATTTAGGAAAACGTAATCTATTTTTTATTGCAATTGGCTGTGGTGTTCTGTTTTATATTGGCATCATCCTGTTCAAAAATGAAGTAGCACTATTTTCATTGCAAATTTTTAATGCACTTTTCATCGGTATTGTGGCGAATATTGGAATTATCTATTTCCAAGATCTTCTTCCTACCCGAATGGGCGTTGCTTCAACGCTTTTTAATAATGGTATAACGTGTAGCGTTATCATTGCCGGTCTGATTCAAGGTTTCGTCTCTAAAGCATTTGGACATGAAATGATATATTGGATCGCTTTAATTATGGTGACGGTTTCTTTCCTGTTTTGTGCTTTTGTTAACGAATCAAAATCAAATCCTTAATAGTCTTTGTACGTCTTTCGATATAGGAAAGACGTACGCATTAAGCATTAGTCAAAATTTAACGCATTTTGCAATGTGTTAAGACTAGGATAATGTGTTCTTTCATAACTCATAGGCGTGATTGCAACGTAGCCACTGTTTGCTATATCCAGTTCTTTGTCTTCATGGCAAGCGGTTTGATTTCGTTTAGCTCTGAACCAAAAATAGTCATGTCCTTCTGGATCTTTAGTCGGGGTGAGTATCAGTTCGCTTACATCCGGTTCCCCTTGTTTGGTGAGTTTATATCCTTTTATTTGATCAGCATTACAATCTGGAAAATTGACATTAAAACAGATGTTCTTAGGCATTGATAACCCATGCAATTTTCGAATGACGTTTTCAGCATGGTGAATGGCACAATGCCAATTTGTCGGTTGATTATCTTCACTGCTCACTTGGCTTAATGCCATTGCCGGTACGCCAAGGGTCATCGCCATTATGGCTGCCCCAACGGTACCCGATAAAATCGTTTCAAAGCCAACATTAGACCCATTATTAATACCGGATAAGACTAAATCAGGTAATTGGTCTGTCATTAGATGTTTTAATGCAAATAACATGCAATCTGCTGGCGTACCATAAACGGCGTATTCGGTATGAGAACGTTTAGAGACTCTGAATGGGGCTTTTAAACTGACGGAACAAGAAACGCCGCTTTGATCTATAATTGGCGCCACTACCCAAACTTCATGAGCCAGTTTTTCCGCCACATTTTTTAATATTTTGATACCTTGGGCATCGATGCCGTCATCATTCACTAATAAAATACGATTCACTAATTTGACATCCATTTTGTTTCCTTATATTGTTCGTTACTCAGTAAAAGTGTCACATTGTTCAATTGAACCACTATCAAACCCTCTTTTAAACCAAGCGTAACGTTGTTTCGACGTGCCATGAGTAAAACTATCGGGTACTACATAGCCATCACGTTGTCGTTGTAGGCGATCATCACCAATGGCTTCGGTTGTGTTCAGTGCTTGCTCGATATCACCAACTTCAAGTAAGTTCTGTTTTTGAACTGCATTTCCCCATAACCCTGCATAGCAATCGGCTTGCAATTCTAATCTTACTGATAATTGATTATCGCTAACATCGGAATATTGTTTAAATTGTTTTAGTTGATTAAATGTGCCGAGTAGATTTTGCACATGGTGACCGATTTCATGGGCAATGACATAACCTTGCGCAAAATCACCGCCACCGCCTAGTCGCTGTTTCATCTCTTGATAGAAAGAAGTGTCCAGATAAACCGTTTGATCAATACTGCAATAAAACGGTCCCATAAAGGTTTGACCGGTACCGCAAGAGGTTTGCGTTGAACCTGTATAAAGAACTAATTTGGGTGGGATATAAGTTTTGCCGAGACGTTTAAATTCCTGGCTCCAATAATCTTCGGTGCTGGCTAAAATGACCGACGTAAATTTCGCTGCTTGCGGATCATCAATCGCATACTCAGCGCTGTTTTGTGGAGTGCTATTAAGATCAATAACATCAGAATTGAGTAAACCCGTTAAATCAACGCCATAATAGCCGGCGATTAAAACAACAATGAATAGAACAACTCTACCTTTACCACCAATAGGAATTCGCGTTCCTAATTCACTTCCTGATTGTGAGCGGCGATCTTCAATATTATCACTCTCTCTTTGGTCTCTCCAGCGCATAGGAATTACCTCATCAGTTTTAGTAACGTCATTTTAAAGGATTATTTCATGGGATACTAGGTAAAGTTAAATTTGTTACAGGTGAACGATTTAGAAAAGAGTAGAACAGCTATTTTAAAAAAATTTAACCAGAATTGTGTCGAATATATTGACGTGAAACTTTCAACTATCAGATTGGTTGTAATTTTACAACCTGATCTTATGTTGCTATAATTAAAGCCTATTTTTTGTCAAACTAAACGTAATTATCAAACTTAATTGATTGATAGTAATAACGATAAATCGTTTAATTCTTTTTCTGTTCCTTGTATATCTTCAAAATTTAAGTAATCAATAAACCATTTGTTGTCACTAAAGCACTATAGCAAGTCTTTATCAAAATTGTATTCAACTTATTCCATAATTTGCATGAAAATAGGCGGTTTTTTATGAAGAAGGCAAAAAAGTCAATTACAAAACCTTTGAATATTAATGATATTACCATTATTGATGATAGTAAGCTTAAAAAAGCCATTACGGCTGCTGCACTCGGTAATGCGATGGAGTGGTTTGATTTTGGTGTTTATGGTTTCTTAGCCTATATATTAGGGCAGGTGTTCTTTTCAAATGCATCGCCCAGTGTTCAAGTTGTCGCTGCGTTAGCCACTTTTTCAGTCCCTTTTTTAGTGCGTCCATTGGGCGGTGTGGTGTTTGGTTTATTAGGTGACAAATTAGGACGGCAAAAGGTGCTGTCTATGACAATTGTGATTATGTCGTTAAGTACCTTTTGTATTGGCTTAATTCCTTCTTATGCAACTATTGGGATTACCGCACCAATCTTATTGTTACTGGCAAAATTAGCACAAGGATTTTCAATTGGTGGTGAATATTCTGGAGCGGCAACCTTTGTGGCTGAATATTCGCCTGATCGTAAACGAGGATTTATGGGGAGTTGGCTGGATTTTGGGTCAATTGCAGGCTTTTTAATTGGGGCAGGGTTGGTTGTCATTTTATCTACTTTATTAGGTGATGCCAAATTTCGAGATTGGGGATGGCGTATCCCGTTCTTTTTTGCGTTACCTTTAGGGGTAATTGGTCTGTATTTGCGTCATGCGCTTGAGGAAACGCCCACTTTTCAGCAACAATCTGAGTCTAATGAACAACGGTCTGAAAAACCAACTAAAATTACGTTAAAACAGATTTTAACCCAATATTGGAAGAGTTTTATGGTCTGCGTGGGCTTAGTGATCGTGACCAATGTTACCTATTATATGTTGCTGACGTATATGCCAAGTTATTTATCGCACGATTTAAATTATCATTCCGATCATGGTGTATTACTGATTATTGCGATAATGATTGGTATGCTATTTGTTCAACCTATGATTGGCTTAATAAGTGATAAAATTGGGCGAAAACCCTTTATTATTGGCGGTAGTGTGGGGTTACTTATTCTTGCTTATCCGGCCTTTATGATGATTAATAGTGATAATATTGGTTTAATCTTTTTGGGATTACTAATACTTGCCATTCTACTTAATTGCTTTACAGGTGTGATGGCATCTATTTTACCCGCTATTTTTCCTACCAATATCCGGTTTAGTGCGTTAGCTATCGCTTTTAATATCTCGGTATTAATTGCCGGAGCAACCCCAACAGTGGCAGCTTGGCTTGTCGAAGAAACCAATAACTTATATATGCCTGCATACTATTTGATGGTTGTAGCAATTGTTGGATTAGTCACTGGTTTAAAAATGCGAGAAACCGCAAATCAACCATTAAGAGGCGCCACACCAGCCGCTTCAAATCGTCGAGAAGCAAAAGAAATTTTATCGGATCATTTTGATTCAATTGAACAAAAAGTTGAAGATATTGACGAACAAATCGAGAATCTGCAAGAACAGCGTCAAGATTTGGTGGATCAGCATCCTAAACTAGATTAACGACGATAAACATTCGGATGTCAATCAGACTTTTTAAATAAGTGGTTTTGCTAATATTGAACACGCTCAAATCAAGAGAGGATAAGATAATCTTCTCTTGATGCGCTCATCTTCCCAAAAATTGAAAATTGTTGTTGACGATTTTACAAGTGATAATTGTCAAAGTCCCATTGCCAAGTATTGTAAGTGTTTATTTGCTTTGGGTTTGGTGGATACTTGCCGATTGTGGTCGTTCAATTCTCTTACTGAAAGTTTATTAAAAAGGAATTGTCATGATTGGATTGTAAACCCAAAAAATTAAACAGAATTTGATTTAAACATATAAGGTTGAGTGAGGCTCTCTTTAAATTCACATATATTTTTTAAATAAATAATAAGCCATACCGCCTAATAGTATGGTGATTGCATAGAGCTTCCATAGACTTTGCCAGATGATTGAAAAATTGACGTTTTTTAAATAAATCTGTTTAGTCAATTCGATAAAGTGACGCACTGGATTGATTTCAGTTAAATACTGTAAGCAGAGTGGCATGTTTTCGATTGGCGCAATAAAACCAGATAGTAAAATAGCAGGCACCATAAAGGTAATAATACCGATAAAGGCCTGTTGTTGAGTTGAGCAAAGTGCTGATATAAATAATCCAAATCCCACTAAAGAGAGTCCGTAACTCATCATACAGAGATAGTACCAAATAAACGAACCTTGAAACGGGATTTGATAAATAAAAATACTGGCAATAAGTACTATTGTTCCTTGTAATGTTGCCACAATGATTGCCGGTATCGCTTTACCAATAAAAATTTGCCATGTCATTAAAGGTGAAATACGTAGTTGGTCAAGCGTACCTTGTTCACGTTCTCTCGCTACTGATAACGAGGTTACGATCATAACGCCAATGGTGGTAATAAGTGCAACCAGCGAAGGTAAGATAAAATGTTTATAGTCTAAATTACTGTTATAACGGTGACGAACGATTAATCCGCCCTTATCTTGATTCATATTTTGTTGCTGATATTGCATAATAATTTGTTGAATATAGTTAGCGGCAATTTGGGCACTATTCGATTTACGACCGTCTAAAATTATTTGGATTTGTGGCGATTGTCCATTCAGTAACTTGCGAGAAAAATCAGCAGGAAATTGAACAACCACCAAGGCTTTTTGATGATTAATCGTGTCAGTAATGGCTTGCTGTGAATCTAATATCAATACGTTTGAAAAACTGCTGGCATGGGCTATACGATGGATTAACTCCGTCGTCGGTTTATCAATCGTGGGGTGATAAACGGCAATGGTCGCATTATTGACATTCAAGGTCGCAGCAAAGGGAAAGATAAAAATTTGTAGCAATACTGGCACGATTAAGATAATGCGTGTCTGTTTGTCTTGCCAAAGTAGGGCTAACTCCTTTTTGATTAGAGTTAATGTGCGGTAAAAGGCGATAGTGTTGAAAAATTTTAACATAGTATTACTCCTTTACCTTAATCTAATTGCATTCGGGTTTTTTTGGAAATCACCACAAATAACAGCAATAAACACATCAGTAAAAAGCCTGCATTAATTAGCATGACTGAAAAAATATCGCCCGCTAAAAAGAGGGTTTGTAGAATATTGACATAGTAACGTGCAGGAATGATATAAGTAACCAGTTGAATGATAGCAGGCATACTATTGATTTCAAATACAAAACCTGACAGCATAACCGCAGGTAAATAGGCCGCGTTTAACGCTATCATTGCGGCATTAAATTGATTCCGCGTAAGCGTGGATATTAATAAGCCAAGTTGCAAAATCACCAATAAAAATAGACTGCTGAGTAGTAACAATAACGTAAAGGATCCACGAAAAGGGACATGCATAATGCCTACGGTGACAATAAAACAGATAATTAAGGCTATTAAACCGATTAAGTAATAGGGAATCAATTTAGATAATAAGAACTCCAACTTGGTCATCGGGGTAGAGAGCAATGCTTCCATTGTGCCACGTTCCCATTCTCGAGCTATGACTAACGACGTCAATATCGAGCCAATTATCGTCATAATAATGGTTATTGCACCGGGCAAAATAAAATTTTTGCTGATTGCTGCGGAGTTAAACCAAACGTGCGAAGTCATGTCAATCATTGGTTGACTACTCATTAATTGTTGTTGACTGCGCTGCTGTAACCAGATTTGCCACACGCCGGTTAAATAACCTTGTACAAAATTAGCGGTATTCGGCTCACTTCCATCGGTAATTAACTGAATAGTAGCCTGTCGATTTTGCACTTGTTGAGCAAAATTAACTGGAATGATAAGCATACCTCGAATTTCGCCAGCATTTAATTTTGCCGATAATGCTGAACGATTATCCAGATATATGGGTTCAATATAAGGGGAACCATTTAATACTTGGACAAAATCATGGGCAGGTTGACTTTTTTGTTCAACTAATACCCCAACACGGATTTTATTGGAATCTAAACTAATACCATAGCCAAATAAGAAGAGTAATATTAATGGAATAATAATTGACATAATCCAACTGCTCGGGTCACGAATAATCTGTTTCATCTCTTTTTTACACAGGGTTAATGTTCGAGAGAGTGAAAATATCATTTTGTTGCCCCTGAGTTAGCGTCGTTCACCAATTTAATAAAGGCTTGCTCCATGGTGGCGTTGCTTGCGACCGATTGTTTAAGTTGGTTGGGGGAGCCTAAAGCAATCAACTTACCTCCATTAATTAAAGCAATACGATCACAATATTCGGCTTCGTCCATAAAGTGAGTGGTGACCATGACCGTAACCCCTTTTTCGACTAAACTGTTGATATGGATCCAGAACTCACGACGAGTGATAGGATCGACGCCAGATGTCGGTTCATCAAGAAACACAATATCGGGTTTATGCATTAATGCACAGGCTAAAGCTAATCGTTGTTTGAATCCTAAGGGGAGTGATTCTGGTGTTTTGTCTAAAATCGGCTCAAAATTAAATGCGGTTATCATCTCATCCATGCGCAGTGTTTGTTCACTGCCCATTAAGCCATAGATGCCCGAAAAGAAGTTTAAATTTTGCCGTACGGTTAATTTGTCGTATAAAGAAAACCGTTGAGCCATATAGCCAATGCGCTCTCGCACTTGAGTAACACTTTTTTTGAGGTCAAATCCCAATACTAATGCCTGCCCACTACTAATCGGTAATAAACCGCACATCATTTTAAATGTAGTGGATTTGCCGGCGCCATTGGGCCCTAATAAACCAAATATTTCACCACGCTTTATGGCAAAATTAACATGATCCGTTGCAATAAAATGACCAAAAGTTCGGGTAAGATCTTTTGCTTCTATGACAATATCGTTTAGCAGACCGGCAACCTGCGGCATAATTTTAGTTAATATTGATTCTTTTTGAGTTATTCCGCCTAATCGATCAATAAACGCATCTTCAAACCGTCCTAAGGTAGGTTGATAAGTGATGTTAAGTGTCCCAAGTTTTGCTATGACTTGTTCAATGGCGTGATTCGGCTTGAGTATTAAGCGAATACGATCACCTTCAATCACGCCGTCGCTGACTTCAGGGAGTTTTAAGGCCGTTTGTAATAACCGACGATGTGAAATTGGCGAAGTGAGCAGGTAAACTCGATCTTTGACACGTTCAGTTAAACATGAGGGTTGACCTTGAAAGAGTAATTCACCTTGATTCATCAGTAAAATTGTTTCACATTGCTCGGCTTCATCAAGATAAGAGGTGCTCCAGATAATTAACATCCCTTCTTTGGCTAGTTGATGAACCATGTGCCAAAGTTCTTGGCGTGAAATAGGATCCACGCCAACACCTGGCTCATCAAGTAATAATATTTGTGGATCGCCAAGCAAAGTACATGCTAACCCCAACTTTTGCTTCATTCCCCCCGATAACTTGCCCGCCAAACGTTGGGTAAATTTAGTTAAATCGGTGAATTTTAGGAGTTTGGCAAAAATTTGTTGACGTTCTTCTTGTTTGATATGTCGCAGATCAGCAAATAAATTAAGGTTTTCAATAACCGTCAAATCCTCGTAAAGACCAAACTTTTGAGGCATATAGCCTAAAATTGCGCGCAATTGATCCCGATCTTCAGTCGGATTATATTGCGCAACATTAATTTGACCTGCACTTGGCGAAAGCAAGCCTGCCAGCATACGCAATAGTGTTGTTTTCCCTGCACCGTCAGGGCCAACCAATCCTGTCACACCCTGTGCAAAAATTGTTGTCGATAAAGGTTTTAGTGCGACAGTGACTTGCTGATTTTTTTGCTTAAACACTTTGGTCACATGAGTGAGTTTGATTTGCTGGCGATTTTGTTTAGTCATAGCGATTATTCTGCAAATTTAATCGTTACCGGCATGCCTTGGCGCAACATATCATCCGCTTGACCGTCACCAGTTTGACGTATTTGAATACGTAAGCGGTAAACTAAATCTGTACGTAATACAGGGGTTTCGACGGTTTTAGGTGTAAATTCGGCCGTAGGCGATACAAAACCAATCTGTCCAATATAAGGTTTATCTGGCTGTGAATCGGTATAAACATAGACAGTTCTACCCGGAATGGCTTGATGTAAATTGACCTCGTCAATATAAGCACGTACCCAGACAGGTCTATCTATAGATATAGCATAAATAGGGGTTCCTGCGGTTAACATTGTGCCAGATTCTACTGCTCGAGTTAAAATGGTGCCGTCGGTTGGTGCATAAAGTTCGGTATCCGATAAGTTAAGTTCCGCTTGGTCTAACTCGGCTTTAGCCGCTTGCACGGTGGCTTGTGCAGCTTCAATTTCTTCTTTTCGGTAACCATTAGTAAGTTGATCAAGTTTTTGCTTTGCTGTTTGTAAATTAGCGTTAGCTTGATTACGTAAGGTTAAACTGTTTTCAAGTTGATCTTTAGAAATGGATGATGATTTCATCAATTTGACCATGCGCTGATAGTTATTCTCAGCATAATCATAACTCGCTTGGTACTGTAAAACTTGTGCTGCTGCTTGGGCAACTTCTTCTTTACGATATCCGGTTATCATTAAATCAAGTTGCGCCTGCTTTACCATTAGATTCGCTTTCGCTTTATTTAAAGCGATTTGATAAGGTTTTGCATCCAGTTTAGCCAATAGATCGCCTTGTTTAATCGAATCTCCTTCTTCGTGATTTAATTGTATTAAGCGTCCTGATACACGAAAGCTACTGTTTACCGTTCGGATATCCACATTACCATATAAAATCAGCGATGAAGGACTTTTATACATGAACCAAATCGCCCAAATTACTGCAATAATAATTAATATTAATAGGGCGATAAGCCCTTTTTGTTTCATGGATATTCTCATTTAGTTTACTCGGCAAGATGTTTTAAAAGTTTAGATAAGATTGTGCGTAACTGTTGACGTTCTTCTTGGGTAATAACTTGCCAAGCTTGAACCACTTTTTTTTCAATGGGCGGTATTTCATATTGAAAAAAATTGATGCCTTTTTTGGTTAAAATTAAGCAATGTGAGCGACGATCATGCGGATCAGCTTGGCGGGCGACTAAGTCATTTCCCACCAGTGTATCAACAAAACGGGTAACTTGTACGCGAGTAAAATTGGTTAATTCACTGATTTTCGATGGTTTTACCCCTTCAGGGTGAAAGGCGTTAATCACTAATAAAACCGCAGATAATTTATCATCTAATTGATAATGTCGGTAGGTTTGATTCAAATTTTCTAATAGTGCTTCGGTACTAAATTGCAATAAGCGACTTAAAAAAATCTCGTCATAGTTTGAAGAGAGTCCACGAGCTTTAAATTTTTCAATCAGTTTTTCAACGGTTGCTATCGGGATTGCCATCACATCACCTTATTTAGATAATTTCATTTGAAACTATATCAAATGAAATTACTTTTTACAACCATTAATTTAGTTAACTAGTTTTGTTGTTATCCGTCATCGGTAATAATTTACTATGATATTGGCGACGGTATTCGGTAGGGGTACGTTCAGTTTTTTTTCTGAAGATTCGACAAAAATAGTGACTATCTTTGAAACCTGATGCTAAGGCAATATCTTTGATATTGAAATCATAGTCTCTAAGGCGAGTTTTTGCATATTCCAGACGTACATGGGTAAGATATTCATTCAAACCTATTTTACCTTCTCGCTGGAATAGGTGAGATAGATAATTGGGTGAAATATAGAACATTTTAGCGAGAAAATCTCGGGTAATATCGTCACGAAAATGGCTATCAATATATTGCCGAATTGCCTCAAATAAGCTAGCTGTTTTGCTTGAGGTTTCGACATCAACATTCAGTAAGTCGAAGGTATGACTTAATAAGCTTTGAATAAGATGACAAGCGGTAGGAGCATGCTCGCAAGGCTGATGCTGCCAAGTTAGTTCAGCTAGCGCTTGAATGATAAACGCCCCAATACGTGCTCCTCGCCTAGGCACATTAATTTGATCATAAGATGTCAGTGCTTGACCGTCCCACTGGTTGATAGTCATGCTAATTTGTTGTTTATCATACAGGATGCTTAATGTGGTGAAGGGGGTTGTATAAGCGGGCTTGCTCCAACTTTGTGCTGTGATATATAAAAGATCGCTAGGAAATAACGTTTTTTCAATAATGTTTCCCTGATAGTCTGCCCATTGTATGGATTGTTTTCCCTCTATCATGATTTCTATTCTGGGTAAACTGACTTGATCAGCAAGTAGTGGTGCTGATTGAGCATAATTAGCAAAATAAATCTGATTCGTTTGTTGATGATTAAGGCATTTTGCTAACACTTCATTGATCGTTATCGCCATATCGCTATCTTCATAAAATAATATCGTAGATAAATCTAGTTTTGTATCGTAATCATGATTATATACTGCCAAATAGTATTTTAAAGTATCAAGTAAATCATTAATTTTATCAATAGATTATTCTTAAAGTGTTTTTAGTGTGATCTCACTCACATTTTCTTATCAAGCGTACAAATATCCAGTAAATCGCAGGATTGTCATCTAGGCTATCGGTTACAGATTACTTAGTATGGTACCAATACAGTGATTAATGATTTGAACATTCAGCAGGAGTTAACCATGGAATTATATTTAGATACCGCCGATATTGAAGCCATTAAACGTCTAGCCCCCATTTTACCGATTAAAGGCGTCACAACCAATCCAAGCATTGTGGCAAAATCCGGTCAATCACTCTTTACCTTATTATCGACACTGCATGATTTATTAGGCGCCGATAAATTACTGTTTGCACAGGTACTTTCAAGCGATGCATCATCCATGATAAAAGAGGCAGAACAACTCAGAAGAGTCGTCCCCAATATTGTCACTAAGATTCCTGTTAATGCAGAAGGACTGAAAGCGATTAGTGCTTTAACACAACAAGGAATCCCTACTTTAGGCACTGCTGTTTATGGCGCAGGGCAGGGATTATTAGGTGCGCTAGCCGGGGCTAAATATATTGCGCCTTATGTCAATCGAATTGATGCCCAAGGCGGCAACAGTAAAGATACCGTGCAAGAATTACAAAAACTGTTAGCGTTACATTGTCCTCAAACCATGGTATTGGCGGCAAGTTTTCGCACACCTAGGCAAGCATTAGATTGTTTGTTAGCCGGATGTGAATCTATTACCTTACCGGTGGATGTAGCTGAACTATTTATCTCCGATCCAGCTGTAGATGCAGCGATAGTAAAATTTGAACAAGATTGGCGTAATGCGTTTGGTTCACTGACTTATTAATTTAAACTGTCATCATCTGTTATCACATTCCGCCTAATTGTGTGGAGTGTGTTTGTCTGTGTTTCTGAGCAATAATTGAAAAGATACCCTAAAAATTTAAGTTTTGCTGTATGATAGTTAAAAATGAAATATTAGGTTAGCCATAATGACAGGAAAAAAACAAACATCTATTGTTAACGCACTTTTAACGGTATTGAGAATTGAAAGGTTATCGCATAGTTTTATTCGAATTAACTTTAGTTGTGATAAACAGCTGACGGTTAATCCTTTATGGATTTGTCCTCATTTAAAATTATTGTTTGCTGATCCTTCAACGGGAACGATAATTTTTCCACAATTAGACGACAATAATAAAATTCTGATAAATGACAAGATTCGTCAATTGGCTCGAAGTTATAGTATTCGTCATTATGATGAAACGACACAGCAATTAACGATTGATTTTGCCATTCATCAAGAGGGGTTAGCTTCGGTTTGGGCTCAGCAGGCTAAAGTCAATGATCAGATAGGTATTGTCGGCACAGCGGCAAAACTCATGTTTAATCAGCAAAATTTGGTGTTGATTGGTGATATAACGGCTGTGCCAGCTATTTGTTATACCGTAGAACACCTACCTAACAATGTTAATGTTCAAGCGTTTATCGAAGTTAATCACCCAACAGATATTATGGCTTTACCAAATAGTCTAAATACACATGTTAACTGGCTGATACAAGATGTTAATCAGCCAAATCAACTTGTTGAAACAATAAAAAAAGCGAATATTTTCCATAGTGATAATTTACTTATTTGGGGTGGAATGGAACGGGATTTAGCCCAGCAAATTCGACATGCGCTTAAAGATCATTATCCTCATTTACCCCCCGATGCATTTCATATTATTAGTTATTGGCGACAAGGTTTTGCTGAAGGGGAGTTTAAACATCGTGAATAGTAACGCGTAATTAAGATGAACATTCTGGCTCATTTACATCTTGCCACTTTAGCTAATAGCTCCTTAATTGGCAATAGTGTGGCTGATTTTGTTAAAGGGGATCCTTATCTCGTTTATCCGAAGACGATAGCCGACGGTATTATGTTACATCGTAAAATTGATAGCATGGTCGATGGTTTAACAGAAGTGAAACGAGCCAAAACACACTTTATCAAACCGCATCAACGTGTCGCACCGATTGCACTTGATATTGTATGGGATCATTTTTTATCTAAACATTGGACTGATTATGGCATGGGTCAATCAGTGTCTGAATTTGACCAATACACCAGACAACAAATTCAGCCCTTTATTCATCTCTATCCTGAACATTATCAGCATTTTATGCAGTCAATGTGGCAAGGCAAATGGTTAGAAAATTACGCAAATCTTGAATTTGTTGGAAAAGTGCTTAATGGTATGGCCACCCGACGACCAAAGTTATGGTTATTAAAAGAGACTATTTATGATATTAAGCAGCACTACAAAGAATTCGAAGCGCTGTTTTTTATTTTGTATCCTAAAATGTGTCGTTTAATAATAGCTGATCCTATTTAGTTATCATCACCGCTAGGACTACCTGTTATTAATGTAAAATTAGACTTAACAAATGTGAATTAATAACTTGGATGTGTCCTAAGCGGATTGCTAATTACCGTAGATACTAATTGGGTAATATAATTTTCCCGTTTTCAGTCGTGATTAAATCCTTTTGGTTTGGTGTTTGCGAAATAGGGACAAGCGTATTTTCGGTCAATTGTGGAGCAAAACCTATTTTACCACCTCTGGCTTTTGCACGAACAACTTGGCTTTCAGGTAAAGAGGCATGATTCGTTAAATGAAACCATAACCATTCCATGGCATCTTCCCCATAATAATCAATTGGTAAGAGCGAATTATCAAATGGATAAGTGCCATCCAAGTAGCTGGTGTTTTCAATCTCATAATAGCGCAGTTGCGAGGCGTTACCTTCTACTTGGCTATTTAATGCGACATAAGCACGTGCAGTATAATCAGGTAGCTGTTTAACGTTATGACGAGCATGAACGATAAGGGTTTTTGTGCCATGTAAATTTGCTGATGCACTCACTTGATTAATGCCAAATTTAACTCGAGGATGCGTTAATTTTTTATATAAACATATGGCGCCCTTAGCATTATAGTCAATGGCTTTTTTGTTATCTGAACCCGAAAAGAAATCGCTTCTTGGTGAATAGGCATCTTCATTATTAACCAGTGCTAAAGCCGTTGAATCATCCGTTAACCATATCGGTAAATGACCCGTTGCAAAAGACCATAGCTGTTGAAATGTCACTTCGTGTAAACTAGCAACTTTACCTTGATAATTTATCGGATTTTGTTGCGTACTTGCGACCGAGTAGCCACACATTCTATCGGTGACATCAAAATGACCATAGGCACTGATATATTGATAAGGCAATCCAATTGTTTCTTTATAATAAAAATAAGGGAGTTGGATATCCATTGATGGCGTCCAACCATAGCTATGTAATTTTTCAAGTGCTTCTTCAGGGGTACCTTTTGTTAATAAGTTTTCTTTTTTTAGCGCATCACAACGGTTTTGCGAATAAAGGTATTTGTCGGCAAACGGAATAGTGATCGTTTTGTGCTTAGCTACAATAGCAGGTATAGCACAAGGAATATACAGGGACGCATAACTACTGTAATCAGCAATTGATTTATAATCGATTTTTTGAGGAGCACTTTTATTATATTGAATGGAAACGGTGCTATTTTCAACATTGGGTTGAATTTGTGGATTAACCGCAACGATACCTTTAATGACATTGTCAGTATCAAGTTCACCTGCTTTTAATGCTGCACCGCCACCATCACTTGCACCATAAACTAAAACTATTGTGTTATCCTTATTAAAATGAAACTTAGAATCAGAAGGGAATTGTGTATTAAGGGCATAAAAAGCAAATTCAATGGATTTTAATACAAATTCGCCCCATCTTTCTTCAGAATTTAATCGTGAATGGAGTTGTTTTATTGCATAGCGATTTGGATATTTTTTAATAAATCTATCTCTATTGAAAATAGTGGGTTCGAACAATAAATTAGTAGATTGAGTTTGCCCATTTATGGCATAACCACGCTTATGCTCAATATCATAAATACCATTGCCTAAACCTTTATCATTATAAACAACCGCACAATTGTGCCGAAGTCCCCATAAACCACGAATTTGCACATCTTTTGCATTATATAACCCGTCTGAATCCGTCGCAGGCACTGCAACAATACATGGTTTATTTTTATCAAAATCAAGCGGGATTTGCAGTAACATGCCCACCTTTTCTTGTTCTAATTTTAGTGTTGCTAAAATTTCAAATCCCGGAATTTTGCCATCAAAAAGGGGACTTAATTCCTGGCGTCTAAATCCAAATAAGGAGCCTTCACCATTATTGATATTGATAAAACGATTGAGTTTTGCTTGCCGTAGCTCTTGAATGGTTGGCTGAGTCGGATCACTGAAATGTGGGGTATAAATTGACGTGGATAAGGTAGTAAATCCTAAACCTGCCGTAACGAGGTCATCACTATCACCATCATAATAAATGGCTTCTTCGGTAAGTAGCCAGTCGGGAGCTAAAATTGAGTAATTTTGAGAAGAATCGGTCTGAATATCTTGTTGAGCGTGCAAGGAAATTGGAATAAGTGTGGAGCTAAAAAGTAATAATGATAATAATGTTTTAACGTGAAAGTTGTGCAATTGCATTTCAAATATTCCTTTTTGATAGTCAGACTGTTAAATAGTTGCGTATCATTCATTGCAATCAAAAACATTAACAATCCTGTTAATGTTAGTTTTTGAATGACAAATCCATTATAAATTATTTTCTAATTTTTGGTATGATTTAGATTGGATAGGTTCCAAAATGCCGCGATAATTTTTTCGGATAATCGCCTTTTTTGGACACACATTCCTATGTCAAAAGGTTGCATTAAGTTGGTTGACCATTCAGTAATACGCTCTCTTATTCTTTCGGGACTGTTTTCCATCACAACTTTCGGTAATAGGGCAACACCGCAGCCTAATGCCACCATTGAAACAATGGCTTCATGTCCGGCAACGGTGGCATAAATTTTAGGGCTGGTAATTTTCTGTTGCTTAAACCAAAGATCAATACGTTGTCGGCTTGGGCCATGCTCAGGTAAAATGAAAGGGATATTATGCCAATCGGGCTTTTTTTGATGAAGTTTATCACTAAAGGTACTATTAAGTTTGGGTATTAACAAAACCATTTCAATTTCACCAAATTTTAAAAATTCAACACCAGCAGGCAATTGTTTCGGTTTGCCTGCGATAGCGAGATCCGCCTCGTTAGACTGGACTTTTTCAACGGCATCTGCCGCATCGCCAGTTGATAATTTAATTTCAATCAGTGGGTAATGTATACGAAACTGGTCTAAAATGTCGGGTAAATGGCTGTAAGCGGCTGTCACTGAACAAAAAAGTCTTAATTCACCAATGAGCTGTTGATTGGATAATTCTAACTCTTGTTTTAATTGCTGATGTTGACTAATAACTTGGAGTGCAAAACGTTTGACCTTTTCGCCAACTTGGGTGATTTGAACTTGCCGATTATCACGTATAAAAAGCGGATGACCAAAATAGTCTTCCATGCGTTGGATTTGCCGTGATAAAGTCGATGGGCTAACATGCATAGCATTAGCTGTCATACCAAAATGACACGTCTCACATAAATGTAAAAATAATTTCAAATCACGAATATTCATAGAAAGTTCCGTTTTGATAAAACTTTTGAGTAGTTCAGCGCTATTTTATACTGTAAATGTACAAATTGGCTAGGCTAGTGAAGATATTATGCAGAGATAATTAAATAAGGGAAATCACAGGTAATACATTCATGGCAATGCATAGCGATACCTGTTAAAATGCTCGATTATTTTTGTACAGGTTAATGAACGTTAATTTTATGACAGAACAAGCTTATTTAGACGAAGTTAATGCTCGTCGCACTTTTGCTATCATTTCGCATCCCGATGCCGGTAAAACCACGATTACCGAAAAGGTTTTGTTATTCGGTCACGCAATTCAAACTGCCGGAACGGTAAAAGGGCGTGGAGCCAATGCGCAACATGCAAAATCTGACTGGATGGAGATGGAAAAACAACGTGGTATTTCTATCACAACTTCTGTGATGCAATTTCCATATAATGATTGTTTAGTCAATTTACTTGATACCCCCGGGCATGAAGACTTTTCGGAAGATACCTATCGCACATTGACAGCAGTGGATAGCTGTTTAATGGTCATTGATGCGGCTAAAGGGGTGGAAGATCGTACTCGTAAATTAATGGAAGTGACACGGTTACGTAATACCCCAATTTTAACTTTTATGAATAAGTTAGACCGTGATATTCGTGATCCAATGGAGCTGCTTGACGAAGTTGAAAACGAGCTTAATATCCTATGTGCACCGATCACTTGGCCGATTGGTTGTGGTAAGTTATTTAAAGGCGTGTATCATCTGAAAAAAGATGAAACCTATCTTTATCAATCAGGTAAAGGTCACACTATTCAGGATGTACGTATTATTAAAGGGTTAAATAACCACGAATTAGATACAGCGGTGGGCGAGGATTTAGCTCTGCAATTGCGGGAAGAGCTGGAGCTGGTTCAAGGTGCATCAAATGAGTTTGATTTGGATGCTTTTTTATCTGGTGATTTAACCCCTGTCTTTTTTGGTACAGCGTTAGGTAATTTTGGTGTCGATCATATGCTTGATGGCTTAACTGCTTGGGCGCCAACACCACAACCTCGTCAAACGGATAAGCGAGAAGTGAAATCCTCAGAAGAAAAATTTAGTGGCTTTGTGTTCAAAATTCAAGCCAATATGGATCCAAAACATCGTGACCGAGTTGCTTTTATGCGTATCGTGTCAGGGAAGTATGAAAAGGGCATGAAGTTACGCCATGTGAGGATTGCCAAAGATGTGAATATTTCTGATGCCTTGACATTTATGGCAGGTGATCGTGAACATGTCGAAGAAGCTTATGCAGGCGATATTATTGGATTGCACAATCATGGTACGATTCAAATCGGTGATACGTTTACGCAGGGGGAAGATTTCAAATTTGTTGGTATCCCTAATTTTGCGCCTGAATTGTTCCGACGGATACGATTAAAAGATCCGCTTAAACAAAAACAGCTATTAAAAGGATTGGTGCAGTTGTCAGAAGAGGGGGCTGTACAGGTATTTAGACCCTTATCTAACAATGATTTGATTGTCGGAGCGGTCGGTGTTCTGCAATTTGATGTTGTGGTTGCGCGCTTAAAATCGGAATACAATGTAGAAGCCATTTATGAACCGGTGAACGTCACAACCGCCCGTTGGGTAGAATGTAGTGATGTGAAAAAATTGGAAGAATTTAAACGTAAATGTGAACAAAATTTAGCGCTGGATGGTGGCGATAATCTTTCTTACATTGCACCAAGTATGGTGAATTTGAATTTAACACAGGAACGTTATCCGGATGTTGAATTTAGAAAAACACGTGAGCATTAATGTAAACTTCATTTATCCGTTTTTGGTATAACCGATAATGCTAATTAAGAAGAGCTAGGTGACTAGCTCTTATTTAATCTTCTTCAACATCAAGCCCATTAATAGCAAAACCATCGAAAGAACTCCAGTTTGAAAATACTTCAGTCAAGGCATTAATCATGCCAAATAGCTCATCTTCATTACCTTCAAAGCTAATTTCTGTGAAGTCCACTATATGATCAGTTGAATTAACATTAGAATTCTCATCATTTGACCCTTCTTCGATTTCACTATTCGTTTGGTCATAGGAGTAATATTTTTCGAATTCTTCACTGAGTATACCATTTTCAAGGGCAATAACGATTTTATGAAGATTTTCATCTCCCCATGATAACCATTTAGCACTGATATCATAAATCAGTTCATAATCAGTACGATAAACCATAATAATATATTTTAAGGAATAAGGTTCAATAAACTGGATAATTTGCTTGCTTTGATTAATATCTTTTAACCAAAATGGGACTACAATCTCAATTTTTCCTCCCCAACTTTCACTCAATTTTTTTATCGCTTGCGCCCATTGTTGCCAAATCAGATCTTTATTTTGGTCATAATCACTTAATAAATAGGGTTCTATATCATATTGAATTCCAGCAAGACAAGGTTTATTTATACGTCGCTGACAGAATTGCTTAATTATCTGATTACGTTCAATCGCATTTTGTAAACCACTTTCAAGTATCATTTCTGCTGCTCCTTCAACAGCAATGATCTCAATACCATTTTGAAATGCGATGTCTAAAAGATTTATTAGCTGTTCTTCATATTCAATTTGCTGGTTTTCAATAAATAATTGTAAATAAATCTGATTGATCCCTTTTGATTTTATCTTTGTGATAAATTGGTTAGGTGAGTTATTCCATGTGGTTGCTTTCCAATTCCACATAGCAAGATTGCGGTTTTTTTCCGTATAAGTTAAGTTATTAACCAGTGTATTTGAATGTGTTGATTGTTCAATGTCCAGTTTTGGAACATTTGAACTATCTGGTTGAGCGGATGGATCAAGTGATAAGGGTTGATTTTGATCAATCATAATTGGAACCGAATCACTCATTGCTACCTGCTCAATAATTTGCGTTGTATTTACCACGGCGCTTAAAACCGAATCGCTATTAGGATTCGACAAATCATGTTGTAATGCCGTATCGTATTGGCTCGTTTCGGTGTTTTTAAGGTTGTTCAACATCGAAACATTACCCGCAAAAGCCGCAGGCAGGACAGTAATTAGAATAAATAGTACATTGCTTGATAGTCGTTTAATGTTATTTATCAAATTTAACTCTCTCCATTTTTCCCCAAGATAATTTACCTTTTTTCAAACGGAAGAAACCTTTAAATTTCCAATATAAACAGATTTGTCGATAGCCAAAATTATCAATTAGCGAAATAAAAAGTAGTGATACAAAATATCTGATTTTATCTAATCCTCTTAGCAAGAGGCCGTCAATGGCAATGGCAGTCGAGGTGATTAAAATATTGTAACTAATAACAAGTAAAAAATAGGATAAAATTAAATTACCATCGACCACATCAAAATAACAAAAAAGGGGTAATAATACATAACCTAATAATTCAGCAATCGGTCCTAAAATATCGGTTAAAATCGAAAAAGGTAAAAGAATAAAACTTAATCTTTTATATTTTAACTTAAAAGTAAACTCCCGAAAATGCAAATAAGTTTGCAATGCACCGATATGCCAACGTATTCGTTGATTCTTTAATACTTTCCATTTTTCGGGTACTTGAGTCCAGCATACCGCAGTTGGGACATATTCTATTTTATAATTGGCTTTGGTATCATAGATTAGTTTATGTAATTTTACCGTAAAGTCAAAATCTTCACCAACCGAGTCAGCCGAAAATCCACCAATTTTTATGGCTAAATCTCGACGGAACAAGCCAAATGCGCCTGATATAATCGGTAATATTTTAATATGATTCCAGGCCACTTTAGCCATTAAAAATGAACGCATATATTCCAATGCTTGTAATTGAACAATGTACTTTCGTGATAGTTTTATTTTTGTTACCACCCCTTTATTAATCAAACAACTGTTTGCAACTCGAACGGTTCCACCCACGGCAATAGTTTTAGGACTGTAAATAAAAGGAATAACCGCTTTAGTTAATGCATCGGGTTCTAAAATTGAATCAGCATCAATGAGACAAACGATAGGGGCTTGACTTAAATTGATTGCCGCATTATGTGCATCGGCTTTGCCTCCATTGACTTTATCTATCACGCGAAGACGGCTATCTTTTTGAGAGATATAAACCCCTCTTATTTTGGCATGAGATAGGTGATTTTGTTCCACATTATTTAAATGATGGGCGGTTTCTTGTAATCGAAAATGGTCATAAATTAATTGAAAAGTATTGTCGGTTGAGCCATCGTTAATCACA
Source organism: Gilliamella sp. B3817 (assembly GCF_026536705.1). Taxonomy (NCBI): domain Bacteria; kingdom Pseudomonadati; phylum Pseudomonadota; class Gammaproteobacteria; order Orbales; family Orbaceae; genus Gilliamella; species Gilliamella sp. B3817. Next base: position 27,203 of record NZ_JAFNNV010000010.1, read on the forward strand.
ATAATATCAACATTAGGGTATTCCGTTGCGAGCATCGATTCAATACTATCGATAATGGTAACGCTTTCATTATAGGCAGGCATAATAATAGAGATAGCCGGTAAAATACCTTCATTCTTTTTAATATTCTGAATTTTTTTATCGTTATCTCGCGCTTTAATTAGGACATAAACAGAAATGATAAGTTGCAAAAAATAGATGAGCACTTGTAAAAGTCCGACAATCATTATGAGAATAACCAGCACTTCCATGCAAAGCTTGATTGCATAGTATAAATCATTGTTCATAAAGTTTACCCGTGTTTAATTTTGAAAATATTGTTGTTTTTATCGAGGATATGGACAAATCGCTTAGTCGTAAAATCAAAATATTCTGTTATCAATTCTTCAATACTACATATCTTTTCTTGATAGCAGAATTCATTAATGAAATTAAGTAGATAACAGCTGTGAATAATACCGGAAGAACTATTTTGTAAATCGATTAACGATTCATAAAACGCCCGCATATAATCGCGTCTATCTTCTTTAGCTAACATAGCGTAAGGCGTGATATAATTTATAGAAATTTGGGTTAAGATATTAGATAGATTATCAACAATTTTGCTAAATTGTTGATTTGCTAGTTCGGTTTCAAACTCTAAAAGCTTATAGGATGGAACTAATCGTAAAAAACAAAATAGACCATTTTGCGATATTGAATTAGACAATAAGATTATGAGTTCAGCAAGAGTTACGTTAGGATTACTGATCGCTAAACTCAGCGCTGCTGCAACAGCAACTTCTTGGTTATGGTTTTTACAAGCATGTTTCAACGCCGCAAAGGTTTGTGTGGAAGGGTAGTAAGACAACATGTTTGCGGCATCAATGCGTTCTTTCGTCGTTCCTTTTTTTAATAAAGTGCGCAATTTTTTTTGAAATACTTCATTTTCAAACAGCGGTAATACCGGTTCAAGCTCATTGAACTGTTTTTCAGCAAAAAAAGCGGCAATTAAGTCAACGGAATTTAATGCATATTTCGATATTTTGCTTGCATAAAAGGCGTTTACTTTACTTTTTTGTGCAATCAAATCGATTAATTTTAGTTTTAAATCATTAAATCTTTTCCGATGATATCTTCGATCAAGATAAATTATTGACGTGATAAAAACAATTATCAGACCAGCAAAAATCATACTGACATTGTAAATATTCATATACCGTATTAAAATGTCCATTTTATACCACATCCTAATGTTTTCTTGTTGTACAAATTACGGTTGCGGTTGGTGTCTTTTCGACCTTCAGCAGTGTAGTTAAATTGAAGACTTAATCTGTCAGACACATCATACGTTAGACCCACGAAATGTGCTTTCGCCTTGATTAATGAATGATTATAGCGGTTAGAACGATCTGATGTTTCTTGAGCATTTGAGTAACCGATAAATAGATGCAATTTTTCGATTGGTGTTGCGGTTAGCTTAATTAGAAAACCGTTGGTATGATTATTATCCTGATCATAAGTATTGTACCACTTACCGGCAATTGATAATCGGTCATTCAAGAAGTATTGCTCAATCCCTGGCGTAATACTTTTGATATTTCCGTCGTTGTAGTGGTCGAACTTTAAATCCAATGTGATATGAAGGGAATTAAAATATTTATTTGTTGATGATAATAATACATAGTCAGCACCACTTGCTAAGGTATAACGTGCAAAGAATTTTTTAGACGTCGCGGTAAAGCCTGATAAGTAGCCGTAAGCACGATCATTTAGCGTATGCCAAAATGTTGTACCAATTCTTTGATCATTCATATTAAAACGATGAGATTGAGCAACATGACCTGTAATCGTACTTGTTTTAGACAGTTTATAAGATAGCGCAAACTCCATTTCGTTCCAGTCTGCATAAGATTTTGTTAAATGACTATGAGTACCAGCAACATTGAGTGTCCAGTAATGAATCGATTTTTTGATGTCAGTGATTGTTTTTTTTAATGTTAACAATTGGGTATCATTGGGTGATTGCGTTAAATAGTGATTGAGTAGTAATTCAGCTTCACTTGGATTATCAATATTTTGTGCTAACACAACGCTGACCAATCCGTATTGGGCATCGACATAATTGGGGGCTAAGACTAAAGCCTTTTGAAACGCTTGTTTTGCTTGATCTAAGTTTTTCAGTGCATAATAGTTAAATCCAAGTTGGACAAGTATGTCTGAATTAGTTGGTGATAGTACAAGCGCAGATTCTAATTTTTGCGCAGCGAGATTAAAATTTTGCATTTTTTTTGCTTCAATGCTTTCATTTAATAATTGTTCTGCTTTGATTGCGTTATTTCCATAAATTGGGTTTGCTAATATAGTAGAACTGTAGGCAAAAAAACTTAGCATTAAGACTAACTTATAAGACATAAAACCACCTTAATTCAATATATTTCAAAATCTATGTTTTTATTTTTATTTGTGTATGAATCAAAGCACTATTGAAATGATGTAAATTAATCAATGAGTTGTTCTGAATCAGCAAAAAATAGAAATCTTAGGTAATATCACAGGATGATGTAATTTTAATTACATGGTTTAGGTTATCCAAACGCGTGGATTATATAAAATACATATAACAAAGAATAGAAATATTTGGTGTAGTTTTGTTTAGTTTGATAGCTATTGTTTATTTATGTTTTTTTGCCCTTAATTGTTGAATTAAGACTATAATAGTTTTTTAAATGGGAAAATTATATGAATAAGATGAAAATTAAATTGATTATTTTTACTGCGTTAGGATTCATTATTTCCAACTCTTCTAGCGCAATTGATAATAAGCTTGTTCACCCTGTATTATTGGAAAAGGTACAACAAAGTGAACGAGATAAACGTCAATATGAAGTGATTGAGTTACCAAACAAAATGCAAGTGTTACTGGTGTCTGATCCCAATGCAGTCAAATCGCTTGGCTCACTAGCACTACCGGTTGGTTCATTGCAAGATCCAAAAGCACAGCAAGGCTTAGCGCATTATACTGAGCACATGGTACTTATGGGCTCAAAAAAGTATCCTAAACCAGCAAGTTTTTCTAAATTTTTAAGCCGTCACACCGGCAGTTATAATGCAAGTACTGCCGCACATCGTACCGCATTTTATTTTGAAGTTGAAAATAGTGCTTTTGATAAAGCATTGGATTATTTAGCTGATGCCATTGCCGAGCCTATCTTAGATCCTAAATTTGCCGATAAAGAACGCAATGCCGTTAATGCCGAATTGACTATGGCACGATCCAATGATGGTTTTAGAATTGAACAAGTTAATGCTGAAACCATTAATCCCGAACATCCTGCATCACAATTTTCAGGGGGTAACTTAGAAACATTAAGTGATAAGCCAGACAGTAAACTACAAGATGCCTTAGTCAATTTTCATCACGATTATTATTCTGCCAATATTATGGTCGGGGTCATTTACAGTAATCAATCGATAAATAAATTGGCAAAATTAGCCGAAGATACCTATGGAAAGATTCCCAATCGCCATACTATTGCGCCAAAAATTGATAAGCAGGCAATGACGTCGGATACGTTAGGTAAACAAATTTATATGATTCCTGCACAACCTAAAAAGTTGTTGTTATTGCAATTTCCCATTGAAAACAATTTAGCTAAATTTGCCGATAAAAGTGATGAATATATCACTTATTTAATTAGTAACAGTAGCCAAAATACATTATCTGACCAACTTCAAAAACAAGGATTAATCGAAAGTATATCCTCCTCGATTTCACCAAATCGATATGGCAATAGTGGTATTTTTAGTATTAATGTCAGTTTAACCGATGCAGGGCTTAGTCAGAAAGATAAAGTTATTGGCGCTATTTTTAATTATTTGCAGTTAATTCAAAAAGAAGGTGTAACCGAAGCTTATTATGAGGAGTTTAAGAAAGTCTTAGATTTAGGATTTAAATATCAAGATATTGAACGGGATATGTCCTATGTTGAATGGTTATCGGATCAGATGTTGCTATATCCAATTCAAAATGTTCTTAATTCAGATTATATTGCAACGCATTTTGATAAGTCTGCAATTATCGCCCGACTAAAAAGTTTAACTGCCGATAATACCCGAATATGGACGATTTCACCGAATCAAGCAACCAATAAAACCGCTTATTTTGTTGAAGCGCCTTACAAAATTGATAACATTACTAAAGAAGAAAAATTAAATTGGACAGCGTTAGGTAAAGATTTCTCGTTTACCTTACCAGCGCTCAATCCTTATATCCCCGATGACTTTTCGATTGTAAAGCAAAGTGAAACTCCATTACCAGCCGTTGAGTTTAACAAACGGGGAAATCATATTCATTTAGCTAGTCAATATTTTAAACAAGATCCGAAAGCTGCCATAGTGGTTTCATTGCGCAATAACGAGGCATTTAAAGATGTAAAATCGCAGGTCATTTTTTATTTACTTGATTATATCGTCAGTCGAAATTTAGCGCAGTTAGAATTTCAGGCAGGTGTCGCAGGTATGTCTTTATCATGTTCGGGTGATAATGGACTAATGATCACTGCAACGGGCTTTAATCAACATCTGCCAGATATGATAACCGCTATCTTAAATAGCTATCGAAATGTTAATATTGATGAGCAAAGTTTAGCATTAGCGAAATCCTGGTATCTTCAAAAACTTGATGCCGCCGATCATGCTAATAGTTATTTATTATCGATGCAACCAGTTAAAGCTTTATCTTATATTCCTTACTTCGAACGCAGTGATAAACGCCGAATAACAGCGGATATCAGTGTGAATGATGTATTGGCTTATCGTGATAAGTTACTGTCGAAATCCGTTCCTTATATGATCAGTTTAGGGAATATATCGAACGATAATTCACTCAAACTTTATCAGGAAATACAAAAAACGTTGGATGCGAATATCGAGTTTGAACCAAAACCAACGATAAAAATAACATCGACGCAGACAGCAAAAATTACGCAACATGCAACTTCGAGCGACAATGCTTTAATGATTGGATATATTCCAGCGAATTATAGTGAAATCGAGGGACAAGTTTTAAGTTATACGCTGACCAAAATGATTGAACCTTCTTTTTATGAGCAGTTGCGCAGTAACGAGCAGCTTGGTTATGCCGTGTTTACCATTCCGTTTACCATAGGTGAATCGTCAGGATTAGGATTTTTAATTCAAAGTAATCAGTATGATCCTGATTATTTACTTAAACGCTATCAAGATTTTTATCCTAACATGTTAAGTAAATTGAAAGAATTATCCGATCAAGATGTTGAGCAATATAAAAAAGGCGTGCTCAATGAATTGACAATGCCGCCACAAACGCTAGAGGAAGAATTAAATCTTTATCTGTCAGATTATCGTTTATCACGCTTTAAATTTGATTCACGTGAGAAAAAAATCAATCAATTGAAAAAAATTACCCAACAAGATTTGATTAACTTTTATACCCATTCTATTATGGAGCATAAAGGTTTAGTACTAGCGTCGCAGGTACTGGGTAAACCATTAGAAGGTTCCAAAGTACCACAAGCTATTAATGGTAATGAGTTGACGGATTTTGACAATGCTTCAAGTTTACAACATTCTTTGTTAAGTGAAATGACTAAATAATTTTGATGTTAATAAGGTTTGTTAAAACAGAATGTAAAATCACATAACTGAAATAAAAATAAGGTAATTTTCACCGAAATTACCTTATTTTTTTATCTGAATTTTTAGTTAAATTGAATATTAATGGTAATAATCAATAGTATTATCTTCATTATGGTGGTCATTTGAACCCGGTATCGCTCGGGATCGTTCGATTGGCACGTAACTACCACTTGGCGTTTCAACTTGGCATTCACTTAAATAGATTGAGTATTTGGTGTTGGCATGCATACTTTCACCACGAAAATAACAGTGAACCGCACTAAATAAGTGATTTCTACACAATATTGCAATAGCAAGCCAAACCACAAGAATAGCAATAGCCACCCATTTTAAACGCCGCCAAAGAAACGACCAAAATCCTTGTTTACGAAAACGGCAATAAACAAAAATGAGGATAATAACGGCAACAAATCCTAACGCTTCAAATAACCAAAATAGCCACATACCATTTTCTCCTGAATTAGCTATAATTTGTGACTATTTTATACTAAGTTACAACCATGATCCATTGCGAATGATACCCACAGCTATGCCTTCAATAGCAAAATTTTGTTGCTCAAGATCAACCAAAATCGGAGAAAATTCACTATTTTCGGCAATCAAATGTACATATCGACCTTGACGAGATAAGCGTTTAACTGTCACTTCATCTTCAATGCGTGCCACAATAACTTGTCCATTTTTAACATCCTGAGTTTTATGCACCGCCAGTAGATCACCATCCAATATACCGATATCTTTCATTGACATTCCCTGTACACGTAATAAAAAATCGGCATTGGGTTTAAATAAATTGGGATCCACTTGATAATAACTTTCAATATGTTCTTGAGCAAGAATCGGTGAACCGGCTGCTACTTGACCAATAAGCGGTAGACCTTCCGCTTCATTTTTTTCATGATTTTCAAGTAACAGGCGGATACCTCTTGATGAGCCGGCAATCATTTCAATAGCGCCTTTTTTGGCTAAAGCTTTTAAATGCTCTTCTGCTGCATTAGCTGAACGAAAACCTAATATTTTAGCTATTTCTGCTCGTGTTGGTGGCATTCCGGTAGTCTGAATATTATCTTTGATTAAATCATAAATTTGCTGTTGGCGTTCAGTTAATGGTCTCATTCGATTTTCCTGTTTATTTATACAGATATATGTGATTATATACAGCTAAGTTAATAATGCCAACCCTTTCTTTCATTGATTTTTATTTTATTTCTGCTCAACAAGGTTTAATTGTGTTTATTAAGGTGAATGTTATCTGGCTTTTGTTACAAAATAACGGAGGTTGAATTTTAACCTGTATATCAACAATAAATGATAATAGTTTAAATATATTCATAATGTTATAAAAAATGATTGTGCGTTTAATTTTGTATATTGGATTGGACTGTTTTACGATGTGTTTTCCTTGTTTTGTTTCAGAGATTAAGGTTATATAATGAAGGTCAGTAGTATGATATACTACGCAAAATTGTTTTTTTTAATTGGAATTGTCTCATGCCTTATGTTGTTGCACTCAGTGGTGGAATTGCCAGTGGTAAAAGTACCATTGCACATCTATTTGCTGATTTAGGGGTTCCAATTATTGATGCTGATATTATTGCTCGCCAAATTGTAAAAAGTGGCACCTTAGCATTTTCTCAAATTGTAAAACATTTTAGTCAAGAAATTGTCTTACCTGACGGTGAATTGGATCGTCGTCAATTAAGAGAAATTATTTTTAATAATGACCATGAACGTCTTTGGTTGAACAGTTTATTACATCCGATTATACAGCAAGAAACCCAAGCTCAAATTGAAAAGCAAACTGCTGATTATGTCATTTGGGTGGTACCATTACTTGTTGAAAATAATTTACATCATTTTGCTGATCGCGTATTAATGATAGATATACCTGAATCATTGCAATTAGAACGTCTTATGAATCGTGATCATATTGTTGAGTCATTAGCCCGAAAAATGATATTTTCACAGGTTTGTTCTGGCAAACGTTTGTCGTATGCTGATGATATTATTATTAACAATGATGATTTAGATTCATTAAAACAGCAGGTTTGTAAATTACATCAACAATATTTAAAAAATTCAAAAATTAAGAATGGATAAGTATGAATAATATTATTTTTGAACATCCTTTAAATGAAAAAATGCGTACTTGGTTACGATTAGAATTTTTATTAAAACAAATTAATACGCATTGCCATTTGAATGAAAATAATGCGCTGCTCTTTTTCCATGCCTTATCTGAACTTCTTGAGATAATAGAGCGTAGTGATGTCAGAGGGGAACTCATTAAAGAAATTGAATCACAAAAACAAAAACTGATTTCATGGATGAATATTGATGGTGTTGATAAGGATCTAATCAGTGATTTAATCCTCCGATTCGATTCGTTTTTAGTCAAATTTAATGCAACCGCTCGTTTAGGGCAGTCATTAAAAGACGACCGTTTTATTACGTCAATAAGGCAACGTTTAACCATTCCGGGTGGGTGTTGTAGTTTTGATCTGCCTTTCTTTTATTTATGGTTGAAACTGTCTCAAGAAACACGAAACCTTCAGGTAAGAAATTGGCTGCAACAGTTGTCTTTATTAGATGAGGCATTATCTTCTTGTATGCAACTTATAAGACAGCTGGGCGAGTTTAAAAAATATCATTGTAGTAACAATTTTTTTCAAGAAACTAACGGAGAAATTAACTTAATTCGTGTTCGTGTTTCATTAGATAAAAATGTTTATCCTCAAGTATCGGGGCATATGTCACGGTATAGTATCCGTTTTTTACCCCTTGAATCTTGCGAAAACACAACACATGATTCGATTGAATTTGAACTAGCTTGTTGTTAGTTATGGTAAAGTCTATTTTGAAGAAACTGAAATGAGTAATCAAACACACACTTTTGTAAATTGTCCGACTTGTCAAAAACAAGTCGAATGGTCAGACGTTAGTCCTTATCGACCTTTTTGTAGTAAACGTTGCCAACTTATTGATCTCGGTGACTGGGCAACGGAAGAACACCGTATTGCTAATAAAGAGATAAGCGAACAAGATCGTTGGAGCGAAGATGATAAATTCAACTCTTCAGGTAATCAGTAATGAAAATTTTGGGTATTGAAACATCTTGCGATGAAACAGGGGTGGCGATTTATGATGATCAACATGGATTGCTTGCCAATCAACTTTATTCACAAGTCAAGTTACATGCTGATTATGGTGGAGTGGTACCGGAACTTGCATCACGTGATCACATTCGTAAAACCGTACCACTGATTCAAGCGGCCTTAAAAGAAGCTAATTTAACTTCGCGCGATATTGATGGTGTGGCTTATACGGCTGGGCCCGGATTAATTGGAGCATTAATGGTAGGAGCCTCGATTGGGCGATCACTCGCTTATGCGTGGAATGTGCCTGCGATTGCCGTCAATCATATGGAAGGTCATTTACTTGCCCCTATGCTTGAAGATAATCCGCCAGCGTTTCCTTTTGTGGCTTTATTAGTTTCAGGGGGACACACTCAACTTTTCAGTGTGACTGGAGTAGGGGAATATCAGCTACTTGGCGAATCCATTGATGATGCAGCAGGTGAAGCATTTGATAAAACTGCTAAATTGCTAGGGATTGATTATCCTGGAGGAGCGAAATTATCAAAATTAGCTGAGCAAGGCTTATCTTCTCGATTCCATTTTCCTCGACCGATGACAGATAGACCAGGTTTTGATTTTAGTTTTTCTGGTCTTAAAACAGCCACAGCCAATACCATTCATCAGCATAGTCAAGATAATGCGATTGATGAACAAACCAAAGCCGATATTGCCCGTGCTTTCGAAGATGCGTTAGTCGATACTTTGGTCATTAAATCCCGACGAGCACTTGATCATACGGGATTTAACCGTTTAGTCATTGCTGGTGGTGTGAGTGCCAATAAGCCTTTGCGTGACAAATTAACACAATTAATGCAACAGCGAAAAGGACAAGTTTTTTACCCTAGAGTTGCGTTTTGTACCGATAATGGTGCGATGATAGCTTATGCTGGTATGATTCATTTGCAATCTAAAGAAGGTAATGAACTGGCTATTGAGGTAAATCCTCGATGGGCTTTAAATATATCCAACAGTTAGTGTTGGATATATTTAGTTGGTTTAGAAAAGAGCATGTTTAATTATCTGAATTAGTGAGTTTATTGGTGTTTTCAGATTGCATTGCAACGAGTTTTTCTAGATTTCTATTGATGCTAAAAGTCACACAGATTAATTCGAAGCCAATACGTGTAACAATAGCCCCGCTAATTAAACAGAACAATCCATAAAAAAAATTACCTTGGAATATATTGAATAAACAACTCAGAACGACGCAAGCTAACGATAACCAGTACAGAATGGTTAATATACTTGGCATGATTAAACGATTAAAGAAAAGTAAATCTATAAGTTTAAAATCTTTCATATCTTTCCCCAATGTAGTTTCACATAAATTTAGGTTATTAAAGCATATAAAAAGCTAAACTATAGGATGATTATCTAAAATAATCGTTGTATATTAGAGTACATTTTTTAGAGGAAATCAATGCAATTAAAGATTAAATATTTATGAAAACTTATATTACTGGCAAAGATGCCGCCCTTGAAGATTCAATCCACTATTTCCATCAACAATTAGCTAAATATCAATTAGACGTTAAAGAGGCGTCTTGGCTTAATCCCGTTGCTAATGTTTGGTCAGTTCATATACAAAATACCCAATGTCCTTTATGCTTTGCTAATGGTAAAGGCGCAAGTAAAAAAGCCGCACTTGCATCGGCTTTAGGTGAATATTTTGAACGGTTATCAACTAATTATTTCTTTTCCGATTTTTATTTGGGAAAACAAGCAGCAACGGCTAATTTTGTTCACTATCCAACGGAAAAATGGTTTGCAGTGCCTGAGGATAATACTTTGCCAGAAGGCCTGTTATCGGAAAAATTATTACAATTTTATGATCCAGAACAAGAATTAAACGCAACCGATCTCATCGATTTACAGTCAAGTAATCGTGAACGTGGTATTTGTGCTTTACCATTTGTTTCTCAAACAGATCAAACAATTGTTTATGTTCCAGTAAACTTAATTGCTAATTTATATGCTTCAAATGGTATGTCTGCCGGTAATACACGTAATGAAGCCAGAGTGCAAGGTTTATCTGAAATTTTTGAACGCTACGTTAAAAATAAAATTATTGCTGAAGCAATCAGTTTACCGACGATTCCAAAAGAAGTGATTGATCGCTACCCAAGTGTGTTAGCATCAATTGAATCACTTGAAAATGAAGGATTTCCACTTTATTGTTTTGATGCGTCTCTCGGCGGTAAATATCCTGTGATTTGTGTGGTGTTGTTTAATCCTCACAATGGCACTTGTTATGCTTCTTTTGGTGCTCACCCTAATTTTGGTGTTGCACTAGAAAGAACGGTGACCGAACTATTACAAGGCAGAAGTTTAAAAGATCTTGATGTTTTCTCACCACCAAGTTTTGATAATGATGAAATTGCGGATTTAAGTAACTTAGAAACCCATTTTATTGATTCAAGTGGTTTAATATCATGGGATTTATTTAAACAACAAGCCGATTTTGAATTTGTAGATTGGGATTTTTCGGGAACAACGGAACAAGAATTTAATAATCTTATGGCTATTTTCCATGAACAAAATACCGAAGTATTAATTATGGACTATGAGCACTTAGGGGTATATGCTTGCCGTATATTGGCGGTCGGTATGTCCGAAATTTATCCACCTGAAGATCTTTTAATTGCCAATAACAACATGGCGATACATCTTCGTGATCTTATTTTATCACTACCAGTAAAAAACTATTCTGCTGAACAATATCTTGCCATTATTGAACAATTGGATGAAGAAGGATTAGATGATTTTGCACGAATTCGTGAACTGCTTGGTATCGCTACAGGCAAAGATAACGCTTGGTTAACATTACGAGTTGGTGAGCTAAAAGCAATGCTTGCATTAGCCGCTCAGGATTTAGAACAGGCTAAACTATGGATTGATTGGACGATAGAAATGAATGAATCTATTTTGTCAGCTGAAAGAAATCATGATTATCGTTGTTTACAAATGTTGGTGAATTTTATTCTTCAACGTGATGCAAGCCAATTCCGTGATTATCAAAAGGCCTTTAATAAAATGTATGGTCAAGCTTGTGTTGATAAAATGTGGCAATATGCCCTTGGCGAAAAAACATTTTACGGTCTAAAAGACGCTTTAGTGACCGCTAAATCAGTTGATGATGATGTTGAACAATTTGCCATGCATCAAAAATTATTAGCTGTGTATCATAAATTGCATCAAGCTATGCAATAAAGTGCTATAAAGTTAATTAATTCATCCACCCAATTAAATTGGTGGATGAATTAAACGTTAAGCTTGTCTGGCAAAGTCGGCAGCTTGCTTAACCAGTTCTTCACTCGGTCTTACTCCCGTATATAAGTAAAACTGTTCAAGGGCTTGTAAAACTGCAACATCTGCGCCTGAAATCCTTATTTTGTTTAATCGATAGGCATAACTCATCAAAGGTGTTTCAACCGGCATGGCAACCACATCAAAAACAATATCGGCATGGTTAATCATGCTGTCTGGAAAAGCTAAATGATTTTCCTCATTTCCGCCCTGCATCCCGATAGGCGTGACATTAATTATCAATTTTGCTTGTTCGGGTGAAATTTCAATTTCATCTTTTACCCAACGATAATTGTATCGTTTTGCTAACGCTTCTCCTTTTTCTTGATTACGTGCAGCAATAATTCCATGGGTAAAACCTGCATCGAAAAAGGCGCCAATCACGGCATTAGCCATACCACCACTGCCTTTTAATACAAATGGGGTCGTGTTATCAATATGATGTAAAGCAATCAGTTTTGCAACAGCGATATAGTCTGTGTTATAGCCTTTCAAATGATAGTCAGTATTCACAATAGTGTTAACTGAATGGATAGATTTAACGGATTCATCGAGTTCATCAAGAAATTCAATGCAGGCTTCTTTATAAGGCATAGAAATGGCGCATCCACGAATTGCTAACGCTTTAATGCCATATATTGCATCTTTTAAATTATTAGTCGTAAAAGCTTTATAAAGATAATTGAGATCGAGTTTCTCATATAAAAAGTTATGAAATCGAGTTCCAAAATTGCTTGGTCTGGCAGCCAATGACATACAAACAATCGTATCTTTATTGATAATTCTTGCCATTTTTATTGTTCCTTGTGATCATATTCATCTATTTTTTAATTTTAACACTTTCTCGATTTAGACGTATTGAATTATGGTAGCAAATAATACAGGCCCTAACATACAACAAGAAAAAGCCACCGTTAGCACAATGATTTATCTTTATTGCCACAAACAGCATCATGTTCCTAACAATCAGCTATGTGATGAGTGTAATGATTTATTAAAATATGCAATGCAACGCTTAACCTTATGCCGATTTGGTGAGGATAAAACAACCTGTGAACGTTGTCCAAAACATTGTTATCGTAAAGATTATAAACAAAAAATAAAGCAAGTGATGCGTTTCTCAGGCCCAAGAATGATGATTTATCATCCTATTATGGCCCTCAAACATCTTTATAAAAATTTGACTAAGCAATAATTTTCGCAATCAATTTTGCGACATCATTTAAGGTCACAAAGGATAAATGTGAAGGCGCTATTATAAAAATTAAAAAACGTTAAAATCCATATTTACCATTAAACAGGTTTAAATTTATATCCGTCTGTTTTAAAAAGTAAAAATTGGTTATAATGGCACACTATATTATATTGTTCAGATAACTCGTAAAATATCGTCATTATGATAATGGGTGTTCACAATTAAAAGTAGAGATAGTCATAAATAACTATTATCTGTTTTATTTAATGACATAAAACATAAGGATGATGAATATTTAAACATTTTGATCCATACGCAAATGAATGCGCTCACAATCAAAGTTATCGGTGATCATTTCATTAGCTATTAAAAAGTTTAAATATCTAAAGCCCTTTTTTAAGGTAATTTAATAATGAAGAAGATATCAATAATTTTTATATTATTAGCACATTTGTCGTTTGTTATTCAAGCCCAAGAGTATCAATATAATGATTTTGGTATCACCAAATCCTTTGAATTTGGACCAAGTAATTCTAAAAATTCATCAAATCAGCAACGTGATATTATAGAAGCGATCTATTTTGAGAAAGGTGTACAATTATCATGGAACAGTAGTATTGACGATTTTGATATTGATTTCTTTTTTGTTAATAATAAAAACGATAAAAAAACGGTGGAAATTCTGGTAAATAATATCCAAAATACAGAGTGGGTTTATTTACCAACCAAATTGAAATTAAATGAATTAACTAAGGGAGATATTGCTTTTTTGTATCTTATACAACTTAAGAATATCGAGCCGAATAGTTGTTTGCATCACTATTTTGATGTTTACGGTTATTCAAACTCAAAGTATCCTGAAGGAATTTTGGATTATTTAGATTACAATCGTTTAGAAGTTCAAAATAAAATGCGTATTTGTTTATCAGATAAAGGCTATTTGTAGTCAAGTTTAACTAAATATTGATAAGTCATTGTCTCGGTATGCTCAAAAAGAGAGCGAAATCTTGTACCGTCAATAAGTCGCACCATTTAATGAATTTTTTGCCTTTCCTTGATAACCTAAATTTTTTAAAGTGCAGTGCCTTTAGTGGGTATCGTTAGTTTTAGGGTATCAACGCCTTCTAGTTGCAGAAGTTTAATTTTTTTATCAATACCACCTGCATAACCGGTTAAACTGCCGTTACTGCCAATGACTCGATGACAAGGAATAATAATGGATAGTGGATTACGCCCAACTGCACCGCCGACAGCTTGGCTTGACATACTTGCAAGTTGATTGGTTTTCGCAATTTGTTTAGCTATATCGCCATATGTGATGAGTTCACCATAAGGAATTTTACAAAGAATATCCCAAACTTGATGACGAAAAGACGTACCAATCGGGGCTAAATCAAGTTGATTGATAGCCGGATTTTTTCCTGAAAAGTAGTGATCAAACCATTTTTTTGTGTGGTTAAAGATGGGTAAGTTAGGTTTGCTTTCAAGGGGAGCATTGACGGTATCACCAAAATATTTTTGTCCTTCAATCCATACAGCAACAAGTTGATTGTTTCGGCTTGCCAGCGTAATTAACCCTAATGGTGAAACGTAATCGGATGAATAAAACATATAAACCTTAAAATTTGGAGCTCAACATTGAAATTAAATTATGCTTGTTTATTCACTAAATTTCTAGTTTTTTGTTGATATTGCCAATTACATTTTGTTATTTGGCTTACCTAAGCAAGCCAAATAAAATTAAGACGTTATTTTGTGCTTTGTTTTCCTTTTTCGACATAACTCATATCGCCAAAACTTTCGACAATAAATTTACCTTCATCGGTATAACGAATTTTGGTAACACTGGCATTGCCTAATGGAGAGGTGATTGGAGCATCAAGCAGATCTTCTACCATAGACATAATCGCAATACCATGTGAAACAACTAATACGTTACCACCACCTTGTGCTTTTGCTGATTCAGCAATGGTTTTTAATGCGACTTCCATTCTTTTTTTAACTTGCTGATAATTTTCTGCTTGTCCTGATTTTTCAACCGCAGCCACGGCATCTAACATTTTTTGTAGTGTTATTTTACCTTTAGCAAGATCAGCCATTAAATCCTTGTCAGAAGGATATCCTAAATGTTGCGCAGCAGGAGTCCACATATTGGGATCTAGATCGCCTTCAAAATCGCCAAAGCAGGCTTCACGCAGAGCTTCCATTTCATTAATTGCCAACGTATCACCTTTACTTTCTAAGATAATACGTGCAGTTTGTCGTGCACGGCCTAAATCACTTGAATAAGCAGTAATAAATTCGACATCTTTTAAGCCTTGTCCTAATTGTTCAGCAACTTCTATACCAGACTGAATTAATGGTGTATCAGACCATCCTTGAGCACGATGAACGTTGTTAAACATGGTTTTACCATGACGGGTTAAATAGATAGTCACTTCACTGGCAAAAGTTTGTGAAATTGATATGACCATAACAAAAAGTAGGCTAATAAATTGAATTGATTTTTTCATGTTTCATCCTTTATTTAACAAAATTTTAAAATAAATTAAATCGATAATCGATGACAGTTTCCGCTGATAAGGTTGGGGAACGTTGTGCTCTTCCATGTTTGAGGTTTGGTGTCGCATCTGAGGCACTCATCGTTTTGTAAGACCATCCATAACCAAATTTAGATAAAATCGAGAGATTTTTAAACATGCCAGAACTCGGTTTCCAAATATTGAAAATATTGATTTCACCATTTTTTAATCGGTCATGCTTATAATTAAATTTAGCATAGTTCATATACAATCCAGTGGTATTATCCTTAATAAAATCATAATTTAATACGGCGGTGAAAACAAGTTCCCCATCGCGCATGTAATCTGCTGCTGCGGCGGCAAGTCCATTAAAACGACCACGGTTATTTTTACCGATATGGCGTCCATAATACCCAATAGCGTTATGTTTATTTGCATCGGTATAGGCGAGCCCCACTTTGATGCTCCAGTCTTCTTCTTTCCATTCAATGTCGGTTGCATAGTGCCATGCATGGGAATCGAACTCTTTTCTATTTTGTTTCATGGCATCATAATTTTTCATCGCATAGCTACCATAAAATTGTGAACCCAAAGTTAAATTTTTAACGGGTTTATAAGATAATTCAATTGCATGCCGTCTTAAATAATCTTTGGCGACACCATAAGAATAGTCGATTTTGGTATCACTATCTTTATAAGCCATTTCAACTGTTGAGATGTGATCAATGACTTTTTTACGATCGTTTGTTAAAAAGTGAACTTTTTGGGCGGATTCACGGGGTAGGGCACTGTCTAAACGACCAAATGAAAAAGCAAAGTCATCATATTTTAATATGCCACTAAATCCGAGATAGCTGTTTCGTGTTAAATGTTGTGAAGAGCTAATGATGCCTAAATCTTTTACACTATGCCAGCCCACTTTACCGTTAAAATTTATCTTATCATCACCCAGTTTTATTTTTATATAACGCTGAGTAAATTTATTAAAGCCATGCGCATTGTGTTTACTATAACCTTTACCGTGGTTATAAAGTAGATTACGGGTTGCGAAATAGTCACTTGCACCCAGTTTTATTGCATTGTCATAAGTGACATCCAATCCAAGTGTATCAAACAGATAACCCGATTTATAATTGAACGTGAAAACTTGTCCCCAAGCACTGTGCACTTCTTTTGGTTGAGCGGCATTTTCTTTTAAATATTTCCAATGATTACGGGTAGAAAAATCAAGTTTACTATCGGTAATAAAAGCATTCTCTATAAAGCTAGGTTGTAAATGATTATTGGATATTGGGTTTGCGAGAACGGAATAAGACATGACATTAAATAATGCGAAGGTTAAATATCTTATTTTCATTTTTATATCCTTTTTTTAATTATCAAAAACCTAAATAGCCGGTTAAGCAAAGTTATCTCTAATGCTATTTAGGTTTTGCCTGCTGTAAGCAGTAACTTTCCAATTTTAGGTGTGACACAAAAGTTAAGATTTTAAAACTTCGCCTTTTGATGCAATCACCGCTTGATACCAGTAGAAACTTTTCTTTTTATAGCGTTTTAGCGTTCCCGAGCCGTCTTGGTTTAAATCGACGTAGATAAATCCATAACGTTTAGTAACTTCGGCTTTTGAAGCACTAATCAAATCGATTGGTCCCCAACTGGTATAGCCCATCACTTCGACACCATCATCGATAGCTTCACGAATTTCCACAAGATGATCGTTCATATAGTTAATACGATAATCATCATTTATCGTGCCATCTGCTTCTAATTTATCTTTTGCGCCTAAACCATTTTCAACAATAAATAATGGTTTTTGGTAACGTTCATAAAGCATATTTAATAGATAACGGATTCCTGTTGGATCGATTTGCCAACCCCATTCCGATGCTTTTAGATAAGGATTTGGTACCATATCTAAAATATTGCCTTTTGTTTTTTGTGATTCATCTGAAGTTGCGCAACAACTCATATAGTAACTGAACGATACAAAATCGACCGTTTCTTTAAGATCTTGTCGATCTTGTTCGGTAATCGTTAAATTAATATTGTTTTCTCTGAAAAAACGTTTCATATAAGTCGGGTAATAACCTCGAACTTGAACATCACCAAAAAATAGCCAACCATGGTTTTCTTGAAGTGTAGCCCAAACATCTTCAGGCTTAGGTGTTAAAGGATAAGCAACAGCGCCTAATAACATGTTACCTATTTTGGCATCGGGAATAATTTGATGACATAGTTTTACCGCTTGACTGCTGGCGACTAACTGATGATGAATGGCTTGATAGATCTGTTCTTTATTACTGTGTCTATCCAATCCGACACCGGTAAAGGGTTCGTGTAATGACATATTGATTTCATTGAACGTTAACCAATATTTTACTTTATTTTTATAGCGTTCAAATACGGTTTTGGCATAACGAGTAAAAAATTTGATGACTTTACGATTTCCCCATCCACCATATTGTGTGACAAGGTAGTAGGGCATTTCGTAATGCGATAAGGTGACAAGTGGGGTGATGTTGTGTTTTAACATTTCGTCAAACAGTTTGTCATAAAACGCCAGTCCTTTTTCATTTGGTTGTTCTTCATCACCATTTGGAAAGATTCGAGTCCAAGCAATTGACGTTCTTAAACACGAAAATCCCATTTCAGCAAATAAAGCGATATCTTCAGGATAGCGATGATAAAAATCAATAGCACGATCTTTAATGCCGGTAATTGTGTTTTTATTACGATCGATGATGTCACCAAATAAACCGTTGGGTGTACAATCTGATGTAGATAAACCTTTGCCATCTTCACGATAGGCTCCTTCAACTTGGTTGGCAGCAATTGCTCCGCCCCAAAGAAAATCATTCGGAAATTGTGTTAACATGTGTTACTCCTTATTTGCTGATAACGTCAATAAAACGTCACCCTTTTCAATAGTCTCTGATTGATGAATAGTCTGGATCTTCTGATAGTCATCACTGTTAGTAATGATGATCGGCGTGGTAACTTCAAAGCCTGTTTGTTTGATTGCCTCGATATCAAAACTGACGAGTAAATCGCCTTTTTTGACTTGGCTACCGGCTTGAACATGTGCTTGAAAGTGTTGACCGTCTAATTTAACCGTATCGATCCCGATATGAATTAATATTTCCACGCCAGAATCAGTTTGAAATCCGATAGCGTGTTTGGTTCTGAACAGTGATACGACTTCACCGTCATCAGGGGCATAAGCTTTCCCTTCTGTTGGAATAATAGCAATGCCTTTACCCATTAGTTCGCTGGCAAAGGTGGGATCATTGACTTGATTTAATGGTATTATTTTTCCTGTTAACGGACTGAAAATCGTGACAGGATGCAGATTAACCGGATTAGAAGGGTTAGGATTGTTTGTTGCTACAGCATCATCTTGAACTGTCGGTTTTGTTTTTGGCATACCAAATAAATAGGTTGCAATCAGCGCTAAAGTGAATGACAAAATACAACCAACGACGACCGCATAAAATTTTTCATCTATACCTGTTGGTGGAATGAGTTGTAAGAAGGAGAAAATATTAATAAAACTAAATGAATAAATGACGCTGTGATAATAACCAACAATGCCTCCACCTACAGTTGCTGCAAGACAACCAATAACAAATGGTCTTTTTAATGGTAAATTGACACCATAAATTGCCGGTTCGGTTACCCCAAAAATCCCGGATAATACCGACGAACTTGCTAATGCTTTGAATTCCGGATCTTTGGCTCGAAATCTTACCGCTAATACGGCACCAACTTGTGCGAACACAGCAGGGAACAGAATCGGTAACATAAAGTCATTTTGATAAACTGATAAGTTATTTAAGGCAAATGGAACAAGTCCCCAATGAATACCAAATATTACCATGACTTGCCAAAGTGCCGCTAAAACCATGGACGCTATAACCGGACTGAGTTCATACATGAAGATGATACAACTTGCGATAGCATTACTGACATACGTTACCGCAGGGCCAATTACCGCAAAAGTTAATGGAACAGTGATAAGAATTCCGAGCAGGGGAGCGATAAATTTTTTAAATGAATCATGCATGATTCTATTGAAAGTTCGTTCTAGTAAAGAATAGAACCAAGCTGCCAAAATAATCGGGAAAACCGATGATGCATAAGGAATTAATTGTATTGGTATTGAAAACATTTCGGTTTCTAACGAAAATTGACCGCTAGGTATCATATTGGCGATACTTGGATGAACTAAGGCTCCACCTATCGCCATTCCAACATAGGGGTTGCCACCAAATTTTTTTACCGCAGAAAAACCTAAAATAATAGGTAAATAATAGAGTGGGGCATCAGCAATGGCATACAAGAATTCATAGGTTGGTGTTTGTGCACGGACAATATCCAAAATTTGTAATAAAGAGATTAAACCTTTTAAAATCCCACCGGCAACTACTACGACTAGAACAGGAATAAAAATGCCGGAAACGAGATCAATTAATTTCGATAAAAAACCTGATTTTTTATTTGGTTGTGCCTCGGCATTGGATTTCTCATTGATGTTGGTTAGTTGCATAATATTGTTATATACATCTGCAACATTATTACCGATGACAACTTGAAATTGTCCACCACTTTGTACAACTGTTATCACCCCTTTTTGTTTTTTGAGGATATCTGCATTGGCTTTATTATCATCTTTTAATGCAAATCTTAAACGAGTTGCACAGTGTACCAGACTGATAATATTGTCTTGACCACCAACATATTCAATAATTGATTCGGCAAGTTGTTTGTTTTTCATACCTTATCCTTTTTTAAATGCAAAAAAAAACCTAACCACCTCAAGTTGAGGTGATTAGGTTTTGCTTACACAACATAAAATGCTATGCAATAACAATCCAAAATTTATTCGCTTAGGCTAGCATAAATAAAAGATAGTGAATATGATTTCTCATTTTAATATGTTCAAATTGTGAACTACATCACATTATTTTTTGAGCTCAGTGCGTAGTCGTTCGATATGAATGGTTAAATACAGACTTTCATCATCGGTAAGTGGATGTTGATATTGTTGAATTAAATGGAGATCAATCTGTTTTGTGCATAGATATGCCTGCTCATACTTTTTACGAATTAATTCATATAATGAGGCATCTTGTTGAACCGGTTGAGTTTGACTCAAAATGCGTTGTGAGAAGAATTTTAAGTGTGTCACAAAGCGTTGATAAGACAGACAGTCTTCATCATACTCAAAATTAAAATGGTATTTGACGATATTAAGAATTTCACGCATGATTTTCGTCATTTTGACAATATTGGGCATCGTATCATTAAGTTGAGCATTAATAATATGAAAGGTAATAAAACCCGCCTCATCTTCAGGTAATTCAATGGATAAACGTTTTTTGATGACCGATAAAGCATATAAACCAACTTGAAACTCTTTAGGATAAAGTTTTTTTGTTTCCCATAAAAAACTATTTGGAATATCAAATCCTTGTTTATGGCGCTCTATAGCAAAATGAATATGGTCAGTGAGTGAAATGTAAATACTGTCTTGCAGTTTGCCATTCAGGACTTGCTTGGCGTGATTGATGATGATTTCTGAAGTAGTGAATATTTCAATGGGTATTTCGGATAGTAATTCAGCAAATCTTGGTAGCGTTTCTTGGTTGTTGAGGGAAAATTGTTTTTCAATCAGTTTAGGATCAATCAAGTCTCCCTCACGTTTTTTAAATCCAATGCCACGACCAGTGACAATGAGTTCATTGCCTTTGGAATCAAGTGTAACGACTACATTGTTATTAAGAATTTTATAAACTTTCATCTGTCACCGTCTGATTGAAAACTTTAGGTATTATGAATAGACAGTAGAAAATGAAAAGAAGAAATATAAGAAAATGTGATAGGCATCATATTTTTAGTAAATTTCGATTACCTAACTTAAATAAAAGTTAACAAAAAACCCGATATTACTATCTAATATCGGGTTTTACTATTTATTGATTATTCTGCAAGCAGTTTATTCATGGTTTGAATAAATTTACTTGGATCACTTAATGATCCTTTCTCTGCCAATAATGCTTGATCTAATAATAATTCAATCCAGTCGCTAAATGCCGTTTCGTCTTGTGTATCAGCAATACGTTTTACTAACTTATGATCAGGGTTGATCTCAAACGTATATTTGATTTCAGGCGCTTTTTGACCGGCAGCCGCAAAAAGTTTTGCCATTTGCGTGGTCATTTCATCCGCTGCAGTAGTCACTATTGCAGGTGTATTGGTTAAACGATGCGTTAATTTAACTTCTTTTACTTTATCACCTAACACTGCTTTGACACGTTCAATAAATGGTTCAAGCTCTTTTTCTGCTTGTTTTTGTTCTTCGCTATTTTGATCGGCAAGTTTTTCAATCGATTCGTCAGATTTACTGATTGATTGGAACTGTTTTCCTTCAAATTCAGTTAAATTACTCATCATCCACTCATCAACACGATCAGATAATAGTAAGACTTCAATGCCTTTTTTGCTGAATAATTCCAAATGTGGGCTATTTTTAGCCGCACCATAACTATCAGCGGTAATGTAGTAGATCTTATCCTGACCTTCTTGCATACGACTAATATAATCGTCTAAGGAGATGGTTTGCGCATTGCTATCCGAATGTGTAGAAGCAAAACGGAGCAATTTCGCGATAGCTTCACGGTTAGCATAGTCCTCACCCGTTCCTTCTTTTAACACTAAGCCAAATTCGCTCCAGAACTGTTGATATTGTTCTTTATCATCTTTAGCCAGTTTTTCTAACATTTGTAATACACGTTTTGTACATGCATTGCGTAAACTTTGGGTAATTTTGTTATCTTGCAATATTTCACGTGATACATTCAATGGAAGATCATTAGAGTCAATTAAACCTTTTACAAAGCGTAAATAGTTTGGCATAAATTGCTCTGCATCATCCATAATAAAGACACGTTGTACATAAAGTTTTAGACCGTGTTTGTTATCACGATTCCACATATCCCAAGGCGCTTTTGACGGAATATAAAGTAAACTGGTGTATTCTTGTTTACCTTCTACTCGGTTGTGGCTCCAACTGAGTGGATCGGCAAAATCATGAGAAATATGTTTATAAAACTCTTTGTACTCTTCGTCGGTAATTTCAGATTTACTCCGAGTCCAAAGGGCTTGAGCCTTGTTTACTTTTTCCCATTTTACGTCTTTGCTTTCTTCGTCGATGGTTTGTACTTCAACAGGGAGTGAAATATGATCAGAATATTTACTGATAATTGAGCGTAAACGCCAATCATCTAAAAACTCTTTTTCATCTTCTTTCAGATGTAAAATAATTTCAGTACCACGTGTCTCTTTATTATCATCAGAAATCGTATATTCACCTTCGCCAGCCGATTCCCACATAACCGCTTCATCAGCGTTAGCAGTTGCAGCACGAGTTTTGACGGTGATTTTATCTGCTACAATAAATGCAGAGTAAAAACCAACACCAAATTGACCAATTAGTTGGCTGTCTTTAGCTTGATCGCTACCGATTGATTCCAAAAATGCTTTGGTGCCAGATTTGGCAATCGTACCTAAATTTTCAATAACTTCATCACGTGTCATACCGATACCATTATCGGCAATGGTTAAAGTTCCTGCTTCTTTATTCACAGAAATACGTACGCCAAGCTCAGCATCACCAGCATAAAGACTAGGATTTTCAAGTGCTTTAAAACGTAATTTATCAGCCGCATCGGATGCGTTCGAAATTAACTCTCGTAAAAATATTTCTTTATTGGAATATAAAGAATGTATCATTAAATGAAGAATTTGTTTAACTTCGGATTGAAATCCACGAGTTTCTGTACCTTGCTTACTCATTGACTAGTTCCTCTAATATATTTAACTGATTCAATTAACAATTTATACCGATAACCTTAATTAATAAAGCTATCCATGCTTTCAACGTCTGCAAGAGCAGATTTGATTGCAAAAGGGTATAACTGTTAAATGAATAACACTGTCATAATAGTTTGATTTATTGTTGTATTGTTATATGGGAATGAAAATGAGGTTTTCAATAGAGATTAAGTAATTTTGGTAATTGTTTGCTGTTTTTTTGTTAGCTTGGTGGGAAGAAAGCCTTGAAAATATCAAGGCTTTGCAGATGATAATTAACTATTTCCCTTCTGGAAAAAATCCAAAAACAAGAATAGCAACAATTGCCACTGGAATAATAAAACGGGTTAAGATTGTCCAAATGTTAAACCAGAAAGCGTTTAGATTAAGTTCTTCACGAATTCGTTTTTGATTCATCATCCATGCAGCAAAAATAATGGTACCTAAACCGGTTACTGGCAACATGATTTTACTGGTTAAGTAATCAAGTAAATCAAAAATATTTTTATCAAATAATGTGACATCTGCCCATTTATTAAATGAAAGAATACAAGCAATACCTAAAGCCCAAATAATAATACTGGTGACAATGGTTGCCGTTTTGCGTCCCATATGGGTTTTTTCTTCGAGTAACTCTACAGTCGGTTCTAATAATGAGATTGACGAGGTTAATGCAGCAAACGTTAAGAATATAAAGAATAATATGCCTAAAATTGAACCGCCAGCCATATTGCCGAATGCAATTGGTAGTGTCACAAAGATGAGACCAGGGCCAGAACCCGGTTGTAAATCATTAGCAAAAACAAGCGGGAATATTGCTAATCCTGATAAAACCGCCACAATCACATCCAAAATGACCACTGTTCGGGCTGTTGAGAGTAGATTGACATCTTTCCCTAAATACGAGCCATATGCCATCATAATTCCCATACCTAAAGATAGACTGAAAAATGCGTGACCTAAAGCAGCTAATATTGCCGTGCCATTTAAGGCAGACCAGTTAGGTGTAAATAAGAAATCACAAGCCTTCCAGAAAGAAGAACCGCTGGCATATGCGGCATACCCAACCAGCACTAAGAGTAATATACCTAAACCAGGCATCATAATCTTACAGCCACGTTCCAAGCCAGCTCCAACGCCGAGAGCGACAATAAAGGCCGTTGCAAACATAAATACTGTATGCCAGATTAATAAACTATTTACATCGCCCAGAAAATTAGTAAAGAGATTTTCAGTTATTCCACCATTCGCACCTTCAAATGTGCCTTGCGCTGCTAGAACGATGTAATCTGTTGCCCAGCCACCAATCACACTATAAAAGGAGAGAATTAAGAATGAACCAAGTACCCCAATTATCCCTACCCAGCCCCATAATTTTGAACGACCTTCAGAAACGGCCACATCTTGCATGGTATGAATCGGATTTTTTTGCCCTCGGCGCCCGATCAACCATTCTAAAACAAGGATAGGTAGCCCAATGATAAACATAAAGAGTAAATAGGTGAGCACAAATGCTGAACCACCCATTTCACCCGCCATATAGGGAAATTTCCAAATATTACCTAAACCCACAGCAGAGCCAGCTGCTGCTAGCATGAATCCCATGCGTGAGCTCCATTGGGAATGACTTTTCTTCATAGTACCTGTACTCATGAATTTTCCTTTGATTCTTAATAAATAGTTTAATTTGCGTTTAGTAAAATTATGTCTTAATTAAAACTTTAAATCATGCCATGAAATCAAACTATTCACAAGAAATCATTACAGTCATTGACAATATTGTTTAAAAATTTAACTAGAATTGGCGTCAATCATTAAAATGAATCAAATGATTCGATTATTATTAGATCCAACCGATGAGTTTCAATATACCGATAAGGTTAAAAAGTAACCAGGAAGGTAATATCATAATCCAAATACTGATACCAAAAAAGAAGGCTAAAATGAAGTTATAAACGCCTACTATAAAATATATTATATTTGTTTGGAGATCTTGATAACTGTATCCAAAAGCACCATCGGTTATCATTAAAATAAACATTGGAATCAGTGCAAAAATAAACATGATAAAACTGCCTATAATTGGTATATCCATTATTTTTATTAAACTAGGTCGATTTGTTCTTAGCGCGATTATCATAATTCTTCTTCCTTATATTATATTTATACCGTTTTTATGAATTAAATTAATTGTCTATTTTTTATTGGTAACAAGTATATCATTTGAGCGATTAAACTAAGTGGATTTTTTTGTTAATAAAAAGCGGGCAGTGTAAGCTATTTTATTGATAATTGATTGGAGTTAGCATATAGTAAACCCCATTTTTTACACTTTAAAAACGCCAGCATGTCACAAAATATCGATATTAACGAAATAAATAAATTCTCACAATTAGCCGCACAATGGTGGGATCCAAATGGTCAATGTAAACCTTTGCATATCATTAATCCATTACGTGTTGATTATATATTGCAGCAATGCGAATCTCTTACTGGCAAAAAGGTGTTAGATGTCGGGTGTGGTGGTGGCATCTTATCAGAAAGCCTTGCTAAACTTGGTGCGCAAGTGACCGCTATCGATCTGGCGGATGAGTCTTTAAACGTTGCTAAAGTGCATGCAGAGCAAAATGGTCTTTCTATCGATTACGAAAAACAAACCGTTGAAGCGCATGCAGAAGAACGATCAGAATATTATGATGTGATTACTTGTATGGAGTTATTAGAGCATGTCCCCGATCCATTCTCCATCATTAATGCTTGTGCTAAGTTGCTAAAACCCAGTGGCAAACTATTCTTATCGACAATCAATCGAAATACCAAAGCAAAGTTATTACTTATTTATGGTGCTGAATACATTGCTCGGCTTGTCCCAAAAGGAACACATGATTTTAATCGCTTTATTCGACCTTCAGAATTAATGGACTTAGTCGAGCAATCTAAATTAGCGGTTGAAGGCATTATTGGTATGGAATATCATCTTTTAAAAAATCAATTCAAATTAGGTCACAATGTGGATGTAAATTATATTTTAATGGCGCAAAAAGAAGTTTAAATTTAAAAGTGTGATCTTATTCTCATTTCTAATAAATAGTGTAAATTTTCCTCTAACATTCCCACATATATCGATACTATGTGGGTAAATACTTATTGTTAATTTATTCGTACTTACCCATAAAATGCGATGTTTTCAAATCTTAATTGAATTGCAATTTTCTAATTATGTTTAAAGTATTTAAGTCTAGCTGTGTCAATTTAACCAGATTGGATGTTGTTGATTAAGAGGAGTTGATTATGCCATTAATCATTATTGCTTTTGGTGTCTTGATGTTATTGATTCTCATGTTACCTTTACGAGTTAATGGTTTTATCGCATTAATTTTGGTGGCACTTAGTGTCGGTGTTCTGGAAGGGATGCCCGTTATGGAGGTCATCAAATCAATTAAAAATGGTGTCGGTGGCACGCTTGGCAGCTTAGCATTAATTATGGGATTTGGCGCAATGTTAGGCAAATTACTCGCCGATTGTGGAGGTGCACAGCGGATAGCAACAACGCTCATTGCCACTTTCGGCGATAAAAAGATTCAATGGGCAGTGACGCTTACGGGATTTATTGTTGGATTTGCTCTGTTTTATGAGGTTGGTTTCGTTTTATTGTTACCCTTGATTTTAACTATAGCAGCAACCTTAGGTATATCTCCGCTATATATTGGTATTCCCATGGCGGCGGCTTTGTCGGTTACACATGGTTTTTTACCGCCTCATCCTGGACCAACAGCGATTGCACAAATATTTAAAGCCGATATGGGAAAAACCTTACTTTATGGCACAATTATAGGTATTCCATCCGTCATACTAGCTGGGCCTATTTTAACTAAATTACCTTTTATTCGTGCGATTAATCATCCTGTTGAAGAAGGCTTATATAATACTAAAACATTTACTGAACAGCAGATGCCTAGTTTTCGTGTCAGTCTTATTACCGCATTGATTCCAGTTATATTAATGTCAATCCGAGCCATAAGTGAAATGACGTTAAATAATGGGCATTGGTTGCTACCCTATGTTGAATTTTTTGGGGATCCAGTCATTGCAACGCTGATATCAGTATTAATAGCCATATTCACTTTTGGTTTATTACGTGGCCGTAGCATGTCAGACATCAATACTAGCTTAGTTGATTCAATTAAAATTATTGCAATGATGCTATTGATTATTGGGGGTGGTGGGGCATTTAAACAAGTTCTTGTCGATAGTGGCGTGAAAGTTTATATCGAACAGATAATGCATGGATCGACTGTTTCCCCCATTGTTATGGCGTGGCTAATTGCAGCCTTATTAAGATTAGCCTTAGGGTCGGCAACGGTTGCAGCACTAACGGCAGGTGGGATTGTTTTCCCATTAATTGCTTCAACGGGTGTTAGCCCAGAATTAATGGTTATTGCAACGGGTGCGGGTAGTGTCGTTTTTTCGCATGTAAATGATCCTGGCTTTTGGTTATTTAAAGAATATTTTAATCTGAGCATTACCGAAACATTGAAATCATGGTCTTTACTCGAAACAGTGATATCTGTCAGTGGATTAATCGGCTGTTTGATCATTAATCTTTTTTTATAAGGTTAGTTTGTATGAGATATAATTATTTTTGATGAAATAATAAGAAGGATAACTGTTCAAACTATTTCAAGAATCAAAATACCGCTGGTCTTTTATCGCAAAAGTCAGTAGAATACATCGGCAATATTTTATCAACAATTCAACTCAATGGTGAATATTGTCATGTCTCGTATAGTTAAAGAAGCACTTACATTTGATGATGTGTTATTAGTTCCTGCCCACTCCACGGTATTACCCAACACTGCTGTTATTTCTACTCAGCTAACCCAAACAATTAAACTCAATATTCCGATGCTGTCAGCTGCAATGGATACGGTGACTGAATCCGATTTAGCCATCGCCCTTGCGCAAGAAGGCGGAATTGGTTTTATCCATAAAAATATGTCAATCGAAGCTCAGGCTAACCATGTAAAAAGGGTGAAAAAGCATGAAAGCGGTATCGTCCAAGATCCCGTGACCGTTTTACCTACTGCCACGATTCGAGATGTTATCGAACTTGCTAAAGAATATGGTTTTGCCGGTTTCCCTGTGGTTACTCAATCTCAAGAGTTAGTCGGGATTATTACCGCTCGAGATGTTCGTTTTGCGACTGATTTATCGTTACCGGTAACGGCAGTCATGACACCAAAAGAACGACTTGTTACGGTAAAAGAGGGCGAACAACGTGAAATTGTGCTGAAAAAAATGCATGAACACCGTGTTGAAAAAGTGTTAGTTGTTGATTCCAAATTTCACCTTAAAGGAATGATAACGGTTAAGGACTACAATAAAGCAGAACAAAAACCACATGCTTGCAAAGATGAAAAAGGGCGTTTGCGCGTAGGGGCAGCGGTGGGCGCTGGTGCAGGCAATGAAGAACGGATTGCGGCATTGGTTGAAGCAGGTGTTGATGTTTTATTGATTGACTCATCTCATGGACATTCAGAAGGTGTATTAGAGCGTATTCGTCAGACAAGGCAGGCGTATCCGGAATTACAAATTATTGGGGGGAATATTGCTACTGCGGAAGGTGCAAAAGCATTAATCGATGCAGGGGTAAATGCAGTTAAAGTCGGTATTGGTCCAGGTTCTATCTGTACTACGCGTATTGTGACAGGTGTTGGTGTGCCACAAATTAGTGCCATTATGGATGCAGTTGAAATGGCTCAACGACATAATATTCCTGTTATTGCTGATGGTGGTATTCGTTTTTCGGGTGACATTGCTAAAGCCATTGCCGCAGGTGCATCATGTGTTATGGTTGGCTCAATGTTTGCTGGAACAGAAGAAGCCCCTGGTGAAATCGAATTATATCAAGGTCGAGCTTATAAATCTTATCGAGGTATGGGATCACTTGGCGCAATGGCGAAAGGTTCATCTGATCGTTATTTCCAATCTGATAATGCCGCTGATAAATTAGTTCCTGAAGGTATTGAAGGCCGTATTGCCTATAAAGGCCCATTAAAAGAAATCATTCACCAACAAATGGGAGGATTACGTTCTTGTATGGGATTAACTGGCTGTGCCACTATCGATGAGTTAAGAACGCAATCTAAATTCTATCGAATAACCGGCGCTGGCATGAAAGAAAGCCATGTTCACGATGTGCTAATAACCAAAGAGCCACCAAATTATCGAGCTGGATCTTAATTTTTTATCAATATTAAAGCGTCGTTAATCATTGACGCTGTTCAGTAATAGTAAAAATCCCTACAATTTCAGCGTTGTTGGGATTTTTAATCTTTAAAGGGAATAGTTTGCTTTAAAAACTTGGTTTATAACGTTTTGCGTTAATTACTCAAGTCCCAGCACTTTACGTCCATTCCGAGTGGCGACGTTAACCACATTATCTAAATCGGTATATCGACATCCGGTTACAAGCAGTTTTAGCTCTTCCCACATATTACCCGTTGAAAAGGGGAGCATATAATCACTGACATTATCAGTACCAATCGCAACAGGAATTCCTGCTGCGGCTAATTCATCAACAGGGGTTAAGGAGTTACGGGTTGGGCCTTGTTCTTCACGCCTTGGACTGTCAATCCACGCAAACGGGCAGGCAATCACCATCATTTGGGCTTCTTTCATTTTTTGGTATAATTTTTGACGATATTCTAAGCTATGGGCAGTAATTGAAATACTATGAATTGCCACTACACGACCATGCATTGCATGTTCTAAGGTTTTATCTGTTAATTGCTCTGTTTCTATCTCATCGGATGAATTAAATTGATCTACATGAACATGCACCATTTTGCCTAAAGATTTGCCCGTTTGCATTAATACATCCAGATGTTTAAGTCCCATACCTTCACCATGATCACGTTCATCACGGCGAGGTAAGCCACCAATAATATCGACAAGATCGGCTCCTTTATCAAACCAATAGCGGGCCTCTTTATCAATCACGCCTTTTAAGGTCTGATTCACCAGTTTAATGGTGATATCGTTTTTATAGGTTTCTCGTGCTCGTAATGCGCCTTTGATTGCACGTTCTTCAGCGATAGGGTCAATATCCACAAATGAGCCCATGGCACTAACACCTTGTTCAATCATTCGTTCAACAGCCATACTAAAATGACGATAATAGTCTTCTTCGGTCATGGCGGCTTTGACTTTGTCTAACGTATCCCATTTTTCAATCAATGTCTGTTTTTGGTACACATCAAAACTGTCAACGGTAATTGTAAAAGCACGATCAGCGTGCATATGTGCATTAACCCAACCGCCATTTTGCTTGATTTTGTTCATTAAAAATGCTTTTAAACTTTGATCTCGACTGGTTAATAACATCTTTTTGTTGTCTGTCATAATATGCCTCTACAAATAAATTACCTAAAGTTGGTTTAAAAATTCAAAAATAACAGCTAAAAAAAATCCTCCATAAAGGAGGATTAAAAATAGAACCAACAATGTTTAAAATCTGGATTGTTGATTCACATGGCTTCATAGTTTAAAGACTCTAGCAGGTTATTTAGTAGCAGAAATTCTAAACCTATCTTGATTAAGATCAAGCGTTTTAACAGTGAAAATATGCAAATAAATGATATGGTTAAAGTATTATTTTTTAGATTTTCTTGTCATCATTTGATGGTCATTAACAATTTTGGTTTTATTTTGGGTAACATGATTAGGATAACGGATTAATTTTTATCAATAAGCGATTGTCAAAAAAATGAGATTTTCCATAATGCTTTTTTATTGATGTTAAAACAACCTAAGTTAGTATAAAGTTGATAAAGTTTGCCTAAGATAAGAGGTTATTATGAGCCAGTTAAATATTGTTGCTACGCTAAAAATCAAGTCAGAAAATCATGCCGCTTTTCAAACGCTTTTTAAAAAACTTGTTGAAGCAAGCCGTAAAGAAGCGGGATGTATTCGTTATGAACTTAATCAAAGCATCGATGATCTCGATGTTTATGTCGTCATTGAAACATGGGCTTCGAAACAAGCAATTGATTTGCACAATCATACACCACATTTTATTGAATTCGCCGCATTTGCTAAAGAGCATTGCGAAAAACTCGAAATTTGTATTGTGAAACCTGTGTTATAAGATTAAACCGAACAAGCGATTAACCAAATTGTGTGAGAAAGAAAATTGGTCAAGAAATATTATATTAATAACGCGGATGCGATAAAGTTTGGAGCAGTTTAATCAGGTCAATCGGTTGCCAAAACTTTTGTTGACAACCGATTTAATAAAGTGATGAATGGCGTTATAACATCAGGCATCTATTTTGTTGAAATTACATTTTTTCAACGGTTTTTATGCCTAACATATCTAATCCTACTTTCAGTGTTTTAGCTGTCAAAGAAGCCAGTTTTAAGCGACTTAATTTTAGGTTTTCATTTTCAGCTGTTAAAATAGGGCAGTTTTCGTAAAAACTTGAAAAAAGCGTTGCAATGTCATAAAGATAAGCACAAAGCACGTGAGGCGTGCCTTCATTTGCTAACACTGAAATAGTTTCATCAAATTGAATTAGTCGAGTGGCTAATGCGCGTTCTTTTTCTGTTTCTAAAATAATACTTCCCGATAAGTCATCTTCTGAAATATTGGATTTTCTAAATACCGATAACACACGAGTATAAGCATATTGTAAGTAGGGTGCCGTATTACCTTCAAAAGAAAGCATATTGTCCCAATCAAAAACATAATCAGTGGTACGATTTTTAGAAAGATCAGCGTATTTAACCGCACCAATTGCAACGGCATCGACGACTTGTGCTAACTCTTGTTCAGTGAGTTCTGGATTTTTACTTTGAATTAAGACTTTTGCCCGTTCAGTCGCTTCATCTAAAAGATCATTTAATTTAACCGTATCACCTGATCGTGTTTTAAACGGTTTACCGTCTTTTCCTAACATCATACCAAACATATGGTGTTCGAGTTTTAAAGAATCAGGCACATATTTGGCTTTATGTACAATTGTCCAAACTTGTTCTAAATGCTGATGCTGACGTGAGTCGGTATAATAAAGTATGCGATCGGCATGTAGTGTTTCATAACGATATTTGGCACAGGCGATATCGGTTGTTGCATAAAGGTAACCGCCGTCGCGTTTTTGAATAATCACGCCCATTGGTTCGCCTTCTTTATTTTTGTATTCATCTAAAAATACAACGATTGCCCCTTCGCTTTCTACCGCTAATTTTTTATGTTTTAAATCTGCCACAATGCCGGGTAACATTTTGT
The DNA here is from genome assembly GCF_026536705.1 of Gilliamella sp. B3817. Classification (NCBI taxonomy): domain Bacteria; kingdom Pseudomonadati; phylum Pseudomonadota; class Gammaproteobacteria; order Orbales; family Orbaceae; genus Gilliamella; species Gilliamella sp. B3817. The sequence continues at coordinate 60,182 of NZ_JAFNNV010000010.1, forward strand.
TATAAATGCTTTCGCCCATGGTGTCTTCAACGGAAAGTGTGACATTTAACCGTTTGTAAGTCGCAATATTTTGCGTCATGGTAATATCGACCAATTTTCGCCACATTTCACGACAATATTCATCACCACCTTGCAGTTTTACAACATAATTACGTGCTTTTTCAGCAAAAACTTCGTCTTCATCGTAATGTTTTTTTGCTGCTCGATAAAACGATTCCAGATCGGATAGTTGCATATCATTAGCATGTTCATTTTGCATTTTTTCCAGATAAGCAATGAGCATCCCAAATTGTGTTCCCCAGTCACCGACATGGTTAGCACGGATAACATTATGACCAAGAAAAGTTAAAACTCGTACAGTGGCATCCCCGATGATTGTTGAACGTAAATGACCGACATGCATCTCTTTGGCAACATTCGGTGCTGAGTAGTCTACAACAATCGTTTGTGCTTTTGCAGGTAAGGTAATATTCAGTTTATCGCTACTCAGTGCAACTTCATTTTGTTGAGCAATCCAACTATTTTTTAAAAAGATGTTAATAAAACCGGGGCCAGCAATTTCGACTTTTTCGGCAATGTCATCAATATCTAGATGTTGTAAAACCTTTTCCGCCAACGCTCTTGGTGGCATTCCTAGTTTTTTGGCGGTTGCCATGATGCCATTAGCTTGATAATCGCCAAATTGTACTTTAGCTGATTGTTTAATTAAGGCATCACAGTTATTATCAGCACCGGCCATTATCATTGCTTGCGAAACACGTTGAGTTAGTAATTGTTGAATATTCACACTAAACCTAATCAATTATCATAAATGCCCAATATAATACCGATAAAGTAAACACTTGTCACGGCTCAGATGATGTCGTTTACTTTAGTTTAACAGGGTTTTGATTTCCTATTAGGGTATTTTTCAATCAAAAGCATGATTGACAAAAATGACCGATGTTAATCGATCAATTTGGTGATAAACAGAGTCAAAATTTGATTGACATTCTAGTCGTTGAGTGTGTGCTTGATCTTTGTTCCCAATATATTTTCAATATAATGTTGTAGTCGTTGCTTTTCATGATCATTATTTTCATACCAGTTACGTGAAGATAGGCGAAATATATGCGGAATGGTTCTAGATAATACCGATTGTCGCCAAATGTTTCTATATCGTGCATTGGATAATAACGGGTGAATTGGCGCATCGCACTCAATGCCAATACAATAAAGTTTAGTGCTCGGATCTTCAATCGTAAAATCTAATGTAAATACGCCACTGCCTGAGTGGCGGCTATAGGATAAATTGAGCGAACGAATAAAAGTTTCTACATCGTCAAGCAGTCCGTCATCGTGTTGTGTTGGTATTGGCAAATCAGATTGCTTATGTGCCTGTTCGATCAGGTTAAGTAATGATTCAGCAAAAGTAAAATTACCTTCAGATAATGCTTTAGAATAAGCTAAATAGTATTGTAGGTAATCACGAGGGGATGTTGGAGCACGTTTATTGGCTAGCGCATCAGAAACATCTTCAATAGGCATTGATGAGATCAAAATGACTTTTTGGCGAGCTCGGGTGATTGCTACATTTAAGCGCCTTTCGCCACCTTGTTGCCCTAGTATGCCAAAATTTCGCCTGAAAATACCTTGTTTATTACGACCAAATGTCGTTGAAAAGATGATAACATCACGTTCATCGCCCTGCACATTTTCAACATTTTTGATAAAAATTGATACATCTTCACCCTGATCGAATCGTTGATTTTCTTGTTCAAAAATGTCTGAAAATTTTTTATCTAAATTGGCTTTTTCATAAAAACATTTTTCAATCAGATCTGCCTGCTTTTTGTTAAAGGTTACAACGCCTATGGATGGACGATGAGTCGCATCTTTTTTCCAAATGTTATCGACCATTTCAACAACTTTTATTGCTTCACTATAATTGCGTTGATCTTCATATAGACCATTTACCCAAATATATTCAAGTGGTTTGATTTGCTTAATGATATTAGCTGAATGTCTGACAGGTACGTTTAGTTGGCTATGGTAAAAAGCGGTATTGGAATAGTTAATCAGCTCACGATAAGCGGAACGGTAATGAATTTGTAAATAAGTTGTTGGCAACACAGTGCGAGAAAGTTGTAATAAATCCGGACAATCCATAATTTCTTTTAAATTCCAACGATTGAGTAGAGGATTTTCGTTAACTTCTTCTGATAGTGCTTGAATAGTATCATCATCAGCCTCTTCGTCTATGTCAGCGTCTGTTTGTACACCAAAAAATGTAGTGGGTGGCATCTGTTTATCATCACCACTGACTATGGCAATTTTGCCCCGATAAAGAGTAGGTATAGCGTATTCAATGGGCATTTGTGAGGCTTCGTCATAGATGACCAAATCAAATAATCCCGCTTTTAATGGCAATAAGCGACTTGCGGTGTCGGGATTTATTAACCAAATTGGTCTTAAGTACATTAATCCAAGCGGTATACCTTGCTCGATGAATTCACGTAATCGTTTGGCGCGTTGACCTGTTAGCCTTGTTATTCCTTCCCACCTTTTGGGATCAGCTATCTGATTACATTTTATATTATTAAGTAGTAACTGTTTATTCAGTTGATGCAGCTGTTCGTCGTAAGATTTTAGCTGTTCAATGGTTTGATTGATAACTTGCTGATCAATCTGTAATATCGGGTTTTCTTGTTCGATGTACAATTTCCAAATCGTTTTAGCTTCATAATCCAATAGTTGTCTGAATTGATATTGTTGATTTTCTGGACTTAATAAGGCTAGTTCGGATTCAAAAGGTCTTAGTTTTGCCAATACTTCAAGTGCAGTTTCAGATAATTGAATCGCTTCTTTACGAAATGATTGATACGCTTTTAATGAAGGTAAAACATGGTAAATAGCGTCAATAGTTGAAGGTGTTGGTTGATTTTTAACAATCGCCTGTAAACAGTTTTGATACAGGTTTTCATTTAAAAATTGATTGAGCAAGGATAAATGTTGTTCTGAATCTTGACGATATTGATAACGAACAAAGGCCGCTTCGTATTCATTAATTAAATCTTGAAAAGCGTCGCTACTTTTCAATAATGATTGCTCCACATACTGACTATAAGGTGCTTGGTGAATTTTATCAGCCCATGCTTTGACTTCTTCAAGTTCCGATAATGTTTCCTCGATCAAGTATTGAGTGTTATCAAGATTAAGCGTTAAATTGTGTTGAGGTAATTGCAAATCAACAAAGATACTCAGTAACGTTTTGCGAATTGGCCGATATTCAGACTCTAATAATAGCGACTCATAAAGCATTGGAATGCGGTTAATGTTTGCTTCCTCACCGTGCATAGCTAAAAAGTTAAAAAGTCCTTTTTTTGCTAAATAGCGTTGCAAACTCAGGCATTTGTACCAAGCATTAGGGGTAATGAGTTTTCTTGCTTTACTCAGTAAATCTTCTAGTATCTTTGGCTCTAAATAACATAATTTTTGAGACAGGTGGCACCAACCATCTGAGTTTAAATAAGATAGCTGATCTTGCAAAAATTTTAACCCATTGATGAGTCTATTACCTTCTAAGTTACCGGTTTGGATATTTTGAATTTTGAACAAGGGTAACCATTTTAATAGTCGTTCCCGAAGATTTTCCGTGATATTTAAAAAAGCTTCACTCTCTTTTTTAAGCCACTGTTGATGAGGGAGGGGATCATCAACATCAAATTGGATAGGTTGGTTATCAAGATTTGCTGTTCTAACGTGCTCAACTTGAATAAATTGAGTCAGTGATTGATTAAATAAATTTATCGTAATTGGATCATTTGAAAATTCTGTTAATTCTGATAATGGACTATGTTCAAATTTTGCCGGTAACCACAGTGAAAGTAAGGGTGAACACTGATTTTTAATCATTGATAGTTGTTTGACATCAAGATTCTGAAATACTTTGCCTAATTCCGGTACGGTTAATTTGGGTGGATTGTTGGCAATCGTGATTAAATCAGCGATTAACTCCCGATAACTTAAACCAAAGTGGGTCTGTTGAGTATATAATGCCTCATCATATTGATCGAGCTGTGCTTCCAGTTTTGTTACTGTTTTTGCCAGTTTGATGCGCGCTTTAATGTAGTCATCTGAAGGCAGGTTTTTGTCCAGCAAATCAAGCTGTTGACGAATACTATTGATCAATTTGGATCGATCAGCATTAATATCGTTAATCATTATACTGCGCGTATCAAGGCCTTCGGCAGTTAAACGCTTATGAACAACTTCAAGGGCCGCTTTTTTTTGACAAACAATCAGTACCGTTTTATGGCGTCCAATTGCGTCGCCAACCATATTAACAATGGTTTGACTTTTTCCGGTTCCTGGTGGGCCTTCAATTAACAAACCGGGCGCTAATCGTGCTTGTAAAACAGCGTTTTCTTGGCTTGGGTCACTGGCAACCGAAAAAAAACAATTTTGTACGTCTGGTTTTTCAATTTGCTCATCGATTTGAGAATTGGATTTCAGTTTTAGTGCGGTTTCAAGTGCTGTGTTGTCGTAGTCGAGTTTTTTTAATTGACTAAGTTCTTCACCAATTGATTGTCCTATAAAGTTGGCATCAAATAACACAGCGGAACAAGCAAAGTAGATTTTACCTTTTTCTGGTTCAAAGGATGTTGGTAAATCATCGATTTGACTCGACAAAATTTGTCCTAACGACTTTAATTCATTCATAACCTCAAGGGTATTTAACGTTGAACGTAATAATAAGTCATCAAAAACATGTTTCCATTGATTAAAAAGTGTTTTGCCCAAAATCCCTTTAAGTGCGGGATTGATTCTTATTTCTTCTCGTTGACGATCAAAGGCGAGTGTAAGTCGTTTCATTGATGCTATATCGTCATTCATTTTTATGGGCCAAAGTAATAATGGTGCTATTCTGGGTAACCGATTGCCACTGGTTTCTTGATAAACTAAAAAAGGAAAGCCCATATAAAGACTGTCAATGCCCGTATCCCGTTGATAAATAGTGGTTGCCCGAAATAAGTTGCGTAATTTAATTTCAAGAAGTTCATTCGTTTCGAATACGGCTTTAATATCGATTTGTTGCTGACGAGGTTGTCGAGCAAGAATATGATCAAGTAGTTTATTTGACGGTAAAGATGCGGTTCCTAATAAGTTAAGATCAATACGTGGTGTAAAACGACCTAGGTTCATCCTAACTAACGGGCCTTGCAAGATACTCATTGATACTTTTTTATGAAAGAAATCGATAATTCGAGATGAGTATTTTTTTAACGGCGGTTTAATCCAATGTTCATTAGGAATGCTCAATAAAACCAAGAGCCGACAAAATGGTATACGTTTTTCAAAACGATACTGTTGTGTCCACTGATTGAGCTCTTCATGACCCAGTTCGGCAAATCCTTCTATTCGCTCATCCAATAGTTGATATAGTCTTAATCTAGGTTGCTTAAAATAATTTGCTAACTCTTCATCGCTTAATATATCAATATCATAATCATTGGCTAATTGTTTACATTCATTGATGACGTTATTTGCCGTTTTAAATTGATCTTCTTGTGCACTGAGTAAAATGATTAGATCATCTTCACTAATATTGTTACGTTCCATTAATGATAATAATCCAAGATTATTGGCATCAGGAAAGAAAGATGAGCGTTTAGTCCACATTGCCATTAATTGGTTTTTAGAACAGGCTAATTGAAGTGTTTTTAGTCGGTTTTCATCCAATTTGATTTGTAAATTTGATGCACGTAAGCGAACATTATTGGCGCGTATAGATAATTGCCATAACCCTAGTTTAGATTTATGCTCTTTAATAGGCATAGTTTCACTAATCAATTGAAATTTTTTTAATGGTTTTGTATCAATAGAATTTTTGAATGAAACGGATAATAGGTCATAATGATATGTTTTATCATCGATCATTTGCTTACTTAGCATTTCATTATCGAATCGTTCAGTTTGGCAATGACCACAGTGACGCTCTAACTCCATTTTGTATTCCTTATATTCAACTCAATGTTGATGTTATTTTTATCATTTTTATTTATATTGAATTGTAGAATGACAATGATTATTTATAAAGATTAATTTTAATACAGTCGATAGAAAACACGCATTTTAGCCCGATTTGGGTTAGCAAATGGCATCTATTATTTTGTTAAATATACAATTCAAAAAAAGCCCGAAAACTCTTATTGGTTTTTAATTTATCTATATTAAATCAATATCAATCTATTTTAAATTCATTATGACCTCTTAAGTAAACTGGCTTTGTGCGATGATCTTTTAAAAAACGAGCTACTCTAGTTATTCATCATTTATATTTTTACGGATTGCTTAACTGGATGCTGTCACAGGAATATGACGAATCTTAGGGTTATTAATGAGTAACCAATCGGGTAAATTACTTTCTTTTTCAACTAGCCAAATAATGGTATTTATAAATAACCGATCGTTTGAACCTTTAGGTTTTGGGTATTCAAGTTGTGAAAGTGCTAAAGAACGCGCAAAAAGTTGATGCTCACTAAAACTCATATTATGACGATTTTTAGACAAATGTGATTCATAATCAATTATCAACGCAACAGGCTGTTGATCATAGCTGACTAGTTGATCTAACGTGTTACTTAAATGATTTATTTTTGCGGAATCTTTTTTGGGAACAGCATTTAATCTTAGGCGTTTAAACAACGTATCGCTTTTAATTGCGGGTAAGTCTGGTGTTTGAATTTCTTCGAATCCAACAGCTGAATTCCACAATAAGACGTGATTAAATTTTGCATTTTTTAATATTCGATAAATCGACAAGACTAATGTTTCGGAAATGATGGTTTCAGTATCAATTTTCGATTGTTGTCGATCATGAATGTTTCCGGATAAAACGAATTGAGGTTTTGAATTTAGATAGCGATTTAAATCACGCATCCAGCGAGGGCTCTTGAAAGATTGAGACATAATTAATCCTTTAATAAAAATCAAATAACTGACGTTTTTATTATATACAAAGCAATTGAGTAACATCTACTATTTTTTTAATTAATAACTTATTTTTATTTGAATTTCTTGAATACTCAATCCGTTAAACAGTGATTAAACTTAGGTAATAATCATAATAAGAGACAATTAAAATCGCTTTAAAATTATCTAATTTTGGAGCATTAATTCGTTACCTTTTTACCTTAACAGTGATTAAACTTGCTTGTTATTATTCATGCTATCGCAATTACAACTGTTTACAATTAATGAGGTAAACACTAAACTATTTATCGTTCTCAACGGGGTGCCCAAATGGCTGAGAATGTTGGTTAACATAACCCGTCGAACCTGAACTGGATCATGCCAGCGGAGGGATTTGAGTTATTGTGTCTGCTCAAACCTTTTGTCTTTTATTTACTATTTTGGAGGCAAAATGTTTCGTAAGAATCTTCTTTTGTTTTTTGTTTTTTCAGCTTTTTTCTTGATTGATACCGCCAATGCTAAGCCAACTTTAACCGTTTATAGTTACAATTCTTTTATGTCTGAGTGGGGCCCAGGTGAGGCCATTAAGCAAGGTTTTGAAGCGGAGTGTGATTGTCAGTTGGATATCATTTCGTTAGGGGATGGTGTATCAATTTTAAATCGGATCCGGCTCGAAGGGAAAAAGACCAATGCCGATGTTATTTTAGGCTTAGACAATAACATTTTACAGCAAGCTAAGTTAGCCAATATTGTTATTCCTCATCAAATCATTAAACCTGATAATCTTAACACTGATTGGTGGGATAATGATTTTCTTCCTTATGATTATGGTTATTTTGCTTTTATTTATAACAAAGATAAAATCAAAAATCCTCCCCATAGTATGCAACAACTTGTTGATAATAAAGCCAATTGGCGAATTATTTATCAAGACCCAAGAACCAGTACGCCAGGACTAGGTCTACTGTTTTGGATCAAAAATATCTATGGCGATGATGCTGCCAATGTATGGAAAAAGATTGCTAAAAATACGGTAACCGTCACCAAAGGCTGGAGTGAATCTTATGGTATGTTTTTGAAAGGCGAAGCTGATTTTGTTTTAAGCTACAGTACATCGCCGATTGCTCATATTATGAAAAATGATCATCGCTATGAGGCAGCCATTTTTGATGAAGGACATTACCGTCAGGTTGAAGTAGCAGGTATAATCAAATACAGTCAGCAACCCGAGTTAGCACGTCAGTTTTTACAGTATTTACTCTTACCTGAAGTACAACGTCAGATTGCTGAAAAGAATGTGATGTACCCGATTATTCAAACGACATTACCTGAGGCTTATCAGCAAATAAAGCCTGTCACTAAGGCGTTAGAATTTGGATCTGAGCAAGTTGAAAAAGGACAAAAAGCTTGGATTCGTGAGTGGCAATCAGCGATCAGTAAGTAATTATAGACATTAACATGTTGAATTTTAGAACGTTAATACCGGGTATTCTTGCCGCCAGTAGCATAATGGTTGTACTGGGTAGTGCTTTATTATCCATTGGTTATTACGCAATAACTTCAGGTGAGATAAACAGTTATATTGACAGCTATTTATTACATATTTTGTGGATAACTGTCTATCAAGCCACACTATCAACATGTCTTTCTATTTTCTTGGCTATATTAATGGCAAAAGCTTTATCCATGGTTGAGTTTTGGGGTAAAGGTCTATTGTTGCGAATAATGCCGGTGACGTTTATTTTACCTGCACTAGTTGTTGTGACAGGGCTTTTATCCGTTTATGGGCAACAGGGATTACTGTCAATCTTTGTTGGATATATCGGCTTGCCATTTTCATGGTCAATTTATGGATTACAAGGAATTTTATTAGCACACGTATTTTTGAATTTTCCTTATGCTTGTTGTCTATTTTACCGTACGCTGATGAGTGTGCCTGTTGAACAGAAACAGCTAGCCGCTCAATTGAATTTTTCTGGTTACACTTTTTTTCGATTGGTTGAATGGCCACATCTTCGTCGGCAAATATTGCCTATGGCTTCGCTGATTTTTATGCTCTGTTTTTCAAGTTTTGCGATTGTATTGGCTTTAGGCGGTGGCCCCAAATATACCACCATTGAAGTAGCAATTTATCAATCCATTCGTGATTTTGATTTTATTCAAGCGGTTTTGCTTTCCTTATTGCAATTGCTTTGTTGCGTAGGTTTTATGGGAATAATGCAAAAGTTTAATAATAATAAACAAGTCACAATGCGCTTTATAAAGCAAAACTACCGTTTTCCTGTTTCTGGATTGGCTGCCTTGCTAAGTTCAATCGTGATTATTATAGGGGGATTATTTATTTTACTTCCTTTGATAAATATCGTGATTGATGGTGTTTATTTTTTCCGTTTGTCACTGTTTACGCCAACCTTTCAACATGCAACACTGTTTTCACTTTTCATTGCATTGGGGTCAGCCATCGTAACCCTGTTAATGGCACTATTTATTCTTTGGACAAATAGTCGATTGCTCATTTATCAAAAGGTAACGTGGAGTAATCGATTAATGTTAGCCAGTTCGTTAATTTTAGCGATTCCCAGCATGATTTTAGCGTCAGGACTGTTTATATTATTTTATCAGTATGCAGGTAATACTTGGTTTATCTGCATTTTATTAATATTGTGTAATGCTTTAATGGCATTACCTTTTGTCATTAAAAGTCTGGCTACCCCCATGTTCGATGTCACTAAGCGTTATTGGCTATTAAGCCAATCCCTTTGCATTGACGGGGTTAACCATTTTTATTTGATTGAATATAAAGCATTAAACAAATTAATGTTAAAAAGTTTTGTTTTTTCGGCTATCTTATCTTTAGGGGATTTTGGCATTATCGCACTATTTGGTGGGCAGTCAGTCATCACATTGCCTTATTACCTCTATGAGCAGCTATCACATTATCATTATCAAGATGGTAGTGTCACAGCGGCAATATTATTAATTATCTCTTTTAGTTTATTGGTTTTGGTGGATGATGATCACACTCAATCATATTAATTATCATTATGATAATTTTAAAATGTTTTTTAATTTTGGTATTGCCGCAAAAGAACGGGTCGTCATTGTTGGGCCAAGTGGTGCGGGTAAAAGTTCATTATTGAGTTTAATCGCCGGTTTTATTTCACCTGATTCAGGAAAAATAATACTCGATGATCAAGATATGACGAATGTCACTCCCGGAAAACGCCCAGTATCTATGTTGTTTCAACATAATAATTTGTTTGACCATTTAACGGTTCAAGATAATATCGCTTTAGGATTAAAACCTTCTTTAAAGCTGAATATTTCACAAATGCAAATTATTGATGATATTTTAGAAAAAGTTGGATTAACAGGATTTAATCAACGTTACCCTGAACAATTATCGGGTGGTCAACGTCAACGGGTTGCTTTAGCGCGGTGTCTAATTCAACATCGTCCGATTTTACTTTTAGATGAGCCTTTTTCAGCGCTGGATCAATCATTACGTTTTGAAATGCTTGAATTAGTTAACCAAATCTGTGAAGAATTTGAATTAACATTAATGATGGTGTCCCATTATCTGGATGAATCATTGTATTATTTTTCACGATGTTTAGTTGTCGATGAAGGGCAGATTATTTTTAATCATTCACCCAAAAAGTTAACCTGTTCAGAACATCAACATGTTGCTCAGCTATTAGGCTTGAAGTCGATTTAATCCGCTAAAATTAATCTTTAGCTAAGCAGTATATTCATTGAAAATATGCTTCATATTGCTTTCATAGCATTAATGATTACCGTTGGCTTTTGTTAGTTTCAATATCGAATGTGAGTGCTTAAGGTTTTATTAATCTACCCAATGTATCTTATAAAAACTTATTCATCATGATTCGTTATTGATATTTATGCAAAATTTGAAAGAAGATCAGAAATTTAGTTTTTCCTCGTTATTTTTGATTATATTATTTTTTACCTATTTTTCATCCGCTTTGCAACTCTATATTTCTCTGTCGGGACACTCTAATTTTATTGGGTTAAGAGATTCTATTATTTATAGCTTAATTTGGCTCATACCGGTGTTATTTTTTCCGAATCATACTCGTAAAATTGCAGCCATTTATGGGATTATAGTTGGCGGATTGTCTTTAATTTCGTTAGCTTATTTTGTGATTTATCGGCAGGAGTTTTCACAAAGTGTTTTTTTTATAATGGCTGAATCAAATTTCAATGAATCTAATGAATATATTCAGCAATACTTAAGTTTTAAATTGATTGCCGTATTAGTCGTCTATATTTTAGTGGCTCTATTTCTTTGGAAACAAGTCAAACCGGTTTATGTTCAAAATAAAACTAAGTGGATGGTTTCACTATTGATTGCTATTTATGCTTTGATGCCACTAGCAATCAGTGTAATGGTAAAAAAAACTTCCTTTGAGAAAGCGGGAGCACATTTATTAAGCCGTATGGAAACGACAGTACCTTGGCAATTAATGAGCAGCTATATTGCATACCGTTCACAACTTTCTAATATGGAAAATATTTTGAATAATTTGCAATCTTTGCCTTCATTAGAAAATTTAACAGATAGTAATGGAGAGACACCAAGAACATTAGTCTTAATCATTGGGGAATCGACTACCCGTACAAGAATGGGGATTTATGGTTATAACCGCAATACCACCCCGATGATTGAACAATTTAAAAAAGAAAATCCAAATTTATTGGTTTTCAACGATGTTGTCTCATCCAGACCATATACGATCGAAATTTTAGAACAAGCCCTGACTTTCGCCGATGAGCGGCATCCTGATTTATACTTAACACAACCTTCACTCATTCATCTTATGAAACAAGCAGGGTATAAAACATTTTGGATTACCAATCAACAAACAATGACTAAACGAAATACGATGTTAACCATGTTTTCTAAGCAAACAGATAAACAATATTATATGAATAACGATCGTAACCAAAGTGCCAGACAATATGATGATGCTGTGATTCAGCCTTTTAAAGAGGTGTTAACCGATCCCGCTAAAAAGAAATTTATCGTTATTCATTTACTTGGTACGCATATGAAATATGAATTTCGTTATCCGAAAAGTAGTGAATATAATGTTTTTCAAGATAAGACAGGCATTCCATTCAATATTGGCGATGATAACGCCAAAGTCTACAACAGCTATGATAATGCAATTAGCTATAATGATTATGTAATAACGACATTGTTTAATACTTTTAAACAGAGCCATGATAACGGTTTTATGTTGTATTTTTCCGATCATGGTGAAGAGGTTTATCAAACACCACCGTATGATGTCTTAGGACGAAATGAAAAAGCACCAACCAAACCGATGTATACCATTCCCTTTATACTTTGGCAATCACCAAGTTGGTTGAAAACACATCCTAATGATTATCAAGCTTACGTTGATCGCAAATTTAGCTCACAAGATTTAATTCATACTTGGTCTGATTTAGCAGGCTTACGTTACAATTTATATCAGCCTGAAAAAAGTTTAGTTAATCCTAACTTTAAACCATCAATACGTTGGATTGGCGATCCCTATGATAAAAAAGGTTTAGTGGATTTTGATAAATTGGTTAAGTAATTGATATCCTGATTGCACAAGCATTTAAGGTATGGTATTGTATATTTATACAGTTATATTTTAGATACTATCATTCAGATTATGCGAAAAATCATTCATGTTGACATGGATTGTTTTTATGCGGCAGTTGAGATGCGGGACAACCCTCGATACCGTAATATCCCCATTGCTGTTGGGGGTGACCCACGAAAAAGAGGTGTTGTTGCAACAGCCAATTATCTTGCTCGACAATTTGGTATTCATAGTGCTATGTCAATGGCACAAGCGGTAAAACTGTGTCCAAATCTTAAAGTTATTCCGGGTAGACATGCTGTTTATAAAGAAGTTTCAAACCAGATTCATCAAATTTTTCAGCGTTATACCCAAGCAATCGAGGCCTTATCACTTGATGAAGCTTATTTAGATGTGACTGATTGTCAACTTTGCCATGGTTCGGCAACATTAATTGCCAAAGACATTCGCCAAGCTATATTTAATGAACTGGGTTTAACTGCGTCAGCTGGTGTTGCGCCACTTAAATTTTTAGCTAAAATTGCTTCAGATATGAACAAGCCTAACGGTCAGTATGTGATTACACCTGACGAAGTTGATTCGTTCATACAGCAACTCCCTCTTAAAAAGATTCCGGGGGTGGGGAAAGTCACCGAAAAAAAACTGGCTGAACTAGGGTTATTTACTTGTCGAGATGTGGTGAAGTATGATTTAACCAAATTACTTAATCAATTTGGTAAGTTTGGTCGAGTGCTTTATGAAAGATGTCAAGGCATTGATGAGCGTGAAGTCTGTAATGACAGGCAACGTAAATCAGTGGGGGTTGAACGTACTTTGGTTGATGATATTCATACTTGGGATGACTGTTTACTGCAACTCGATCCACTTTATGATGAGTTAGAAAAACGATTAAGTAAAGTCAGAACAGATTTATCGATTGCCCGACAAGGGGTAAAATTTAAATTTGATGATTTTCAACTCACGACACAAGAACATGTCTGGGCAAAGTTGGATAAACAAGATTTGATTGAACAAGCGTACAAAGTTTGGCAAGAACGACGAAATGATAGGGGGGTTAGGTTAATTGGCTTTCATGTTACCCTTATTGATCCACAATTAGACAAACAGTTAATCTTCCCTTTTTAGCTATTTAAAGCACTAAGGTGTTAAGCTGAATTTATGGGGATGATTGAAATATCACAAAATCCCCATAAATGAGTTTGGCTTAACTAAGTCGTTATTTTAAGTTTTCACCGTTGGTCTGAATGACTTGTTTATACCAATCAAAGGAATCCTTCTTATACCGTTTCATGCTACCATTACCTTCGTTATCACGATCAACATAGATCACACCATAACGTTTTTTCATTTCGCCAGTAGTAAAGGATACAACATCTATAATTCCCCATGCGGTATACCCAATAACATCGACCCCGTCATAGTCCATTGCTGTTAACATTGCTTTGATATGTGCACCGAGATATTCAATTCGAGGTTGGTCATGTATTTGATGACTATTTTCGAGTTGATCAATTGCCCCGAAACCATTTTCTACAATAAATAACGGCAATTGATAGCGATCATATAAACGGTTTAATGTATAGCGTAAGCCTTCAGGGTCAATTGGCCATCCCCAGTCACTGCTTTTAATATAAGGATTTTCAACCGCATTTGGTAAAGCACCATTGACGATATTGTCACGGTTATCATTTTTGACATCGGCTTTAACGACAGTAGACATGTAATAACTAAACCCAATGTAATCAACTGTGCCTTGTTTCAAACATGCTAAATCTTCTTGCGTAATATCAAGTTTATAACCTTCACGCTCAAACTCTTTTAATGCATAAGCAGGGTAATAACCTCGGACATGAACATCAGGGAAGAAGAATCGTTGATGCATTGCAATTTCTGAAGCCATCATATCTTCAGGATTACATGAGTATGGATAGATTGGTACATGAGAAATCATACAGCCAATTTGAAAATCGGGGTTGATTTTTTTACCCGCGATCACGGCTTTAGCACTGGCTAAGAGTTCGTAATGAGCAACTTGGTAAAGGACTTCTTGCGGATTTTCGCCTGCTTTGACTTGTACACCAGAATTAGTCCAAAAGAAAATAGGATTACTCGTATCCATTTGATTGTTAATTTCGTTAAATGTCATCCAGTATTTAACTTTGTTTTTATAACGCTCAAAGCAGGTGATCGCAAATCGTTCAAAAAACTCAACCGTTTTACGATTACGGAATCCTCCATATTCACGAGCAATATGCAAAGGAATTTCAAAATGGGATAGGGTAATGACCGGTTCAATTCCGTTGGCAATTAATTCATCAAATACCGCATCGTAAAACCGTAATCCCTCTTCATTAGGTTGTAGTTCATCGCCTTTAGGGAAAATTCTTGTCCAAGCAATCGAAGTACGAAGACATTTAAGTCCTAGATCCGCAAATAGTTTAATATCCTCTTTATAATGGTGATAAAAATCAATTGCGGTATGGTTTGGGTAAAATTTTCCTGCTTCAATATCTTGCGTAATTTGTCTTGGCACACCGTGTGCACCTGCTGTCATAACATCGACGACACTTGGGCCTTTACCGCCCTCATTCCAACCGCCTTCAAATTGGTGGGCAGCTAATGCACCACCCCATAAAAAATTTTTTTGCTTCATATCTGTGTTCCTTGTTATTGCTTAATGTCAAATACGATATCTTGAGTTGTAACGTCTGTTTTATCGGTTAAAGTGATTTGCTGATACTGCGTACTATTAACAATAATAATTGGGGTGATTAATGGATAACCCGCTTTTATAATTGCGTCTGTATCAAAACTGATAAGCAAATCACCTTTTTTAACTTGTTGATTTAATGATACATGATAATTAAATTCGTTATTTGTTAAATTAACTGTATCGATACCACAATGGATTAATAGTTCTACACCATTATTTAAGGTCAAACCAATTGCATGCTTTGAACGCTCAAATACTGCAGTAATTTGCGCATCATCAGGGGCATAAACGCGATTATCCGTTGGCTCAATTGCGATACCTTCTCCCATTAACTTTTGCGCGAAGGCAGGATCAGGGACTTCACTCAGTGGCAGCGCTTTCCCTGTCATTGGGCTGGTAATTTGAATTTCATCAAGTAAAACATTTGGCGTATCATCTTCGATCTGCTCAGTTGACGATGACTTTGTTTCACCGGTACCTAAAATTTGAATTAATAATACCGGACCAAATAAGGCAATTGTTGAACCGATTAAAACGCCTATAAATGAGCCGGGATGTTCAGGATTAATTGCATTAACTATGGTTAATGGACCCGGCAAAGCGGCATAGGTATAGTAATAAGGTGTAAAAAATCCAGCAACAATTCCGCCTATTGCTGAACATGCACAGCCATAAATGAATGGTTTTTTAAAACGTAAGTTCACACCATATATAGCCGGTTCAGTAATACCAAAAATACCGGTAACAAATGCGGATAAAGAGACCCCTTTCATATCTTTATTTTTGGTTTTGATATAGAATCCTAACGCCGCGCCCACTTGACCAATAACAGCAATTGTTTGGAAAGCTTGGAATGAATCTTGACCGTATTGATTAATATTTTCAATGATAACGGGTGTGATTCCCCAATGAACACCGAAAATAACAAATACTTGCCAGACTGCACCGATTAATCCACCTGCCACAGATGGTGCAAGATTAACAATCCAGTTATACCCATTAGCAATATAATGTGCAGCATTTGCAGTCAGCGGACCGATTGCAAGCAAAGTAAGCGGAACCATAATGACTAAGCAAATAAGAGGCATCAGGAGTGGTTTGATGATGCTATGTAAACGTGGCTCTAAAAATCGTTCTAAATAAGATAACAACCAAACTAAGAATAAAGGGGGTAAAACCGTAGATGTATAAGTAGTTTCAGACAATGCCAAACCAAATAAATTAACTTCTTGTCCTGATTTGATGAGTGCAGCCAGTTCAGCCCAGGTTGGTGATAACAAGGCTGCACAACACGCCACGGCGATATAAATATTACAGCGAAAATGTTGTGATGCTGTAATCGCAATAAAAATAGGTAAAAAGGCGAAGGGTGCCCACGAAATGAAATTGAATACTTGGTAAGTGCCTGTCGTTCCGAAATCAGGAAAGGCTAATTTAATTAAGATTAGAATCCCTTGTAATATTCCCGATGCGGCTAAAACATAAACGAAAGGCGCAAAAACGGCTGACATAGTTGCAATGATAAGATTTAATATATTTTTATTTTCGGAACTTGCAACTTTATTATCTGTTTTAATTAATTGTATAAAAGCATTGTAGACCTTATCGACATTTGTGCCAATCACCACCTGAATTTGTCCACCTTTTTCAACAACGGTTATGACGCCAGGGAATTTAGCAATATTTTCTTTAGCATTTTCGGGTGTTTTTTGGGTTACCAAACGTAAACGTGTTGCACAACGAGCGACTGTGACAATATTATCTTCACCACCCAGCTCATTCAAAATATCAACAGCCAACTTATTATAGTCTCGAATCTTTGATGACATTGTTTAAAGTTCCTTATAAAAAATACAGTTAGCTTATCTTATCGACAAATTGAAAATTGTTAATTACCAATTTTATTGTTTGTGATCTAGATCTAATTTTAAATTTGTTTGCTTTAATATTAAAATAACCTGTATAAAATGGGATATGCCAATCTAAAAAACAGAGAAGGGAAATAAATGTTAAAATATCAGGATGTTGCAGAAAAAATTAAACGAACAATTTATCAACAAAAATTGCCAAAAGATACCCAATTACCCAATATTGAAGGGTTAATTAACCAATATCAAGTCAGTCGGACAACCATTATTAAAGCCTTAAATCAACTTGAACGCCATGGCGTAATCTATCAAATACAAGGTAGTGGTATTTTTGTCAGACAGCCTAAAAAAAGTGGATATCTCAATTTTCTAGAGAGTCACGGCTTTAGTGTAGATTTAAATGATCTTCCTGGTGCATCGCAAGTATTTAACGTAGATGTTATTGAACCAGACAAAAAAGTAAAAGAAAATCTGAGATGTAGTGATGATGAACACGTTTATTACATCAAGCGTTTGCGATATGTGGACGGCGAAATATATGGATTTGAACAATCTTATTATCGCAAAAAACTGGTTTCATATTTGAATAAAGAAATTGCTGAGCATTCAATATTTAGTTATGTGAAAGATATCTGTAAAATTAGCATTGGTTTTTCAGATAAGTATTTCAAAGCGATAAAATTAGACGCTGAAATAGCGGAATACTTAGGCTTACAAGCAGGCGATCCGGCGTTATGTGTTGAAGAGATATTTTATACATCGGCAGGAGAACCATTCGATTTCTCAACAATTATCTACCATTATGATAATGCTAAATTTTATGTACAGAGCCATTCTAAATGAATCGAAGTTTTAAAAGAGTAGCTTGAAAAAATGGATGATTGATTTAGTAAACTATTTGTACAATAATTACTTTAAATTATAAATAAAATGGTAAGTATATTTGGGGTTAAACGCTCTCCGACTATTTACCATTTAATTAAAGAGCTAACTAAGGAGAGCGTGTTCAATTGATGATAGGTTTATCTTCAAAGTTTATTGTATAGGTTTAAGTGTTTCAAAAGTACCTGATAAAACAAGATTTATTTTATACTCTGTTGGAGCATAAATATTAACATCAGCCCTCATATTTCCATCAGCATACAATCTTTTCGCATAACGTTGAGATGGATTGTATTCGGAATGCAAATCAAATTCTCCACCGCTTATATCAAGTTGTATTGGTGCACCTAACAGATATTGTTTCGCCAGTAGTCTTTCAACTTTATTTTTAAGTTTAGCTAATAATATTGCTTCATGCTCTTCAACTGCTTTTTGAACGGCTTCTTTCGAAACGGTGTAATAAGTATCATCATTGACAACCATTTTTAATTCTTGAGCTTTAGCAATAATTTTACCAATAAGGTCAAGCTTAGTTGTTTTGACCATAAGATTATGCTGAACATAATATTGTTTTACAGTAATTCTTTCCGGTGATATTTTATCCGTATCTGAATTGGTTATGGTGAAATCAGTTAATTGAAGTTTTTTTAATTCATCGGTAATGGTTGAATATTTTTTATAAAGATTATCTTTGGCGTTATTTAAAGTTTGGGCTGTTTCGCGAATATTGAAAGCATAGAGATTTTTAACTTTATCGCTTTTTACTTGATGAATATCATTGATATTATATTTATCTAATATTTTATTGAGATCAACAAAGCTATCGTTATTATCAATCTTTATAACAATATTCATATTTGCTTGATATTTTGAATTTTCTTGACTATTTTCTTGATTTATCTCTCTCACATTGTTTTGATAACCAATTGTCTCTAAATTGTCTTCAGTTAAGCCCAACTTCAATAATTCATCTTTAAATTGTTTCATTATATTTACATTGAGATCTGAGGCATCGTTAGGTGTTGCGGCATCAGTTAGTAAAGTTACAGAAAATTGTACTGTGTCAGGTTTTAATACGACAGTTTCAGAAATTTTGGCTTCAACTTTTCCCACAGGTATTAAATTTTTGCCATATTTTAATTCTTGTAATTGAAGATAAGTATTATTGACATTCAATTCTTGATTAACTGAGTTAGCAGCATAACTATCAAAGGCGATACCAATATTGAGTAACATGGCAAATAAAATTGTTTTTTTCATCTTATTATCCTTAGTTAATGTTTATTTGTTTATAAAAATACTTGTTGAATTGCTAATAAAAGGCTAAATAAATCTAGTCTAGATTATAGATAAAAAGCAGATTAAATGTCTAAAAAATGTATGGGATTGTAAAAAGATGTAAAAGCGTTTTTCAACGCTTTTATTTCATTAGCTGATTGTGTAAGAGTTTACTTTAGTTTATACCATATTGCTCACGATAAGCTTCAACTAGTTTTACTTGATCTTGTCTGGTTGGATCTTGATAAAGATATTGGATCAAATCATCAAGTGTAATAATTGAAATCACTTCGCAATGATAAGTTTGTTTAATTTCTTGAATTGCAGAAAGATCGGCACGACCTTTTTCTTGTCGGTCTAAGCAAATTAATACGCCAGCTAATTTTGATTTATTATCTTCCAATATTTGCATCGATTCACGTATTGCGGTTCCGGCAGTAATAACATCGTCAACCAGCATAACACGTTGCTCATAAATCGAACTGCCGACTAAATTGCCTCCTTCACCATGATCTTTTGCCTCTTTACGATTAAAGCAGTAAGGAACATCAACGTTGTGATGTTCAGATAATGCAACGACAGTTGATGATACAATCGGAATCCCCTTATAAGCAGGACCAAAAATTACGTCATATTCGAGCTTGGCATCTAATAAAGCAGCAGCGTAAAAGCGACCTAAAAGCGCTAAATCTTTACCGGTGTTAAACAAACCCGCATTAAAAAAATAAGGACTTTTTCGACCTGATTTTAAGGTGAATTCGCCAAATTTCAATGCTTGCCGATTTAAAGCAAATTCAATAAATTCACTTTTGTATGATTTCATCGATCCTCTCCAATTAATCTTTTAAGGCCTGTCTTTGTGCATCAATAATTGTTGCAATGCCATTTTTGGCTAATTCTAATAATTTTAATAATTCGTCATGACTAAAAGGTTCACCTTCGGCAGTCCCTTGAACTTCAATAATTCGTCCGTCATCAGTCATTACTACATTCATATCAGTTTCAGCATTAGAATCTTCAATATATTCTAAATCACATACAGGTTGACCATCGACAATACCGACAGACACCGCTGCGACCAATGATTTAATCGGATTTTGTTTAACTTTACCTTCGGCAATCATTTTATTTATCGCATCATTTAGCGCTACACACGCGCCAGTAATTGAAGCTGTTCTTGTACCACCGTCAGCTTGAATGACATCGCAGTCTAAGGTAATGGTATATTCGCCTAAAAGTTTAAGATCTATCATTGCTCTTAATGAACGAGCAATTAATCGTTGAATTTCCATTGTGCGACCTGTTTGTTTACCTTTTGTCGCTTCCCGTTGCGTTCTTGAATTAGTGGCTCGTGGCAACATACCATATTCAGCCGTGACCCAACCTTGATTTTGACCTTTTAAAAAACGGGGTACGCTTTCATCGACAGTTGCATTACACAGTACTTTTGTTTCACCGAACTCTACTAATACAGAACCTTCTGCATGCTTAGTGTAATGACGGGTAATTTTGATAGGGCGGACTTGTTCCGCAGATCGACCTGACGGGCGCATGCATTTCTCCAGCAGTTATATTTAAAAAATTATTTGAATTTACCATTTAGGAGGACATCAACAAGAAAAGGTTGATGTTTAGCCTAAGCTAAGAGCGCATTATACAGAATTTGTGATACAATGCCCAGCAAGTTTTTTACTAAATTTAGGAAGCCATTATGATTTCCAGTATGACCGCTTATGCCAGAAAAGAAGTAAATCAACCATGGGGGACCGCTTCTTGGGAGCTTCGTTCGGTCAACCAACGTTATTTAGAAACTTACATCCGTTTGCCTGAACAGTTTCGCTCACTTGAGCCTATTATTCGTGAACGGCTTCGTCATCGTTTAACGCGGGGTAAAATTGAATGCCATTTGCGTTTTGAATTGGATCCTGCTGCTCAACATCAAGAATTATCTTTAAACCAAGATCTAGCTAAACAAATTTTAAATGCAGCTAATTGGATTCAGTCAGAGCACAAATCCGGCGAAGTCAATCCTATCGATGTTTTACGTTGGCCAGGTGTATTATCAGCTAAAGAGCAAAATTTAGATACCATATCGCAAGAACTTTTAGCAATATTAGATTCGACAATTGATGAATTTATTACTGTACGTGAACGTGAAGGTAAAGCATTAGGTGAGCTTATCATCCAACGGCTCGAAGGGATAACGGAACAAGTTGAAAAGATTCGTCAGTGGATGCCACAGATTTTGGAATGGCAAAAAGAGCGTCTACAAACTAAATTAGCTGAAGCCAATATCGAATTAGATAGCTCAAGGTTTGAACAAGAAATTGTCATGATGGCTCAACGTATTGATGTTGCTGAAGAGCTTGATCGTCTAATGACACACGTTAAAGAAACTTATGCAATTTTGAAGAAAAATGAAGCCGTTGGACGTCGACTTGATTTTATGATGCAAGAATTCAACCGTGAATCGAATACCATTGCTTCAAAATCTATTAATGCCGATGTCACGGCTAGTGCCATTGAATTAAAAGTTTTAATAGAACAAATTCGAGAACAAGTACAAAATATCGAATAATTTTATTAATTAGATATAACAACGTAATTCTTCTCAATATCAATTGATTTTATTATCAAAATATTGAGAAGTTAATGAATTTAAAAATAGCTCGATTTCAACATTTAAAAAAATCCCTTTTTCTTTCCTTTTACTCATACTAAAATACGCCGCTCTCAAAAAAGCTTTGATATGTTTTATGAAAATAATGACGGTTTCACTTGCTGTCAATAATATAAATTATCTAATTTTTCTATTGAAATAATCAAAGTAGATTTATCTATAAATATAAGGAAAAATAATGAACACCTCAACTGAACACTATCAATTTTCAAATAAATTCAATCTGGGCTCTACGATTGTTTTAACTTTGCTGGGTATTTTTGTGGCTATTTTACTTGGCGTTGTATATGCCATAATCTCTCATTTTTCTCCACTAATTCTTATTGATATCGGTCTTATTGTGGGGATGTGTTATGTGATAATCATGTTGCAATCTAATTTATCTCAATTAGCGAAGATCCGTAATGTCAAAATCAATATATTAATGACTTTTTTAATCTGCTTGTTTGCCTATTATTCAAATTTGGTTACTTTTGAAGTTTTGTTATTTGACACTAATTATTTGTCCAATTGGATTTCACTGTTTTTATCGCCTATTGATACTATAACTTTATTAATAGATGATATCATTCCTTATCGTGAAATCACGATTACTAAAGGTAGCTCATCAAAAGGTTCAATTTCAGGGATGTTATTAGCTGGCATTTATCTGATTGAATTCTTAGTCTTCTTTTACCCAATTTTAACAGCTTTATTCATAGAAGATGCCTTTTGTGAAGATTGCCAAACTTGGTACAAAAAATATTTTTTCCATTCTTTGTCTAGTGAAGAATTAGAAAACAATATTAATAATAGTCGTGTAGGTAATTATGCCGATGCATTAGCCAATGTAGAACTTCAAAAAGATATTCGGGATTTGCTCGTTAAAAAGACTGACGATAAAATGTCAATGCTAAATTATGAATATTGCCAATGTCCAAAATGTCAGCAAAAAAGTATTTTAACCATTACGAAAAAAATGTTAAAACAAACGGATAAAGGGCCTGAAGTTGAAGGTGTGAATGATGGAATACTTGTCAATCAAGCTTATCTTGATCACCAAACAGATCAACTTTTTTCAACAAAAATCTAGCATCACAACGATTAACTATTCTCTTTTAAAATCAGGTACTCTTAAGAGTGCCTGAAAACCCATATTTTAGCTGAAGTCTATTTCCTCAACTCAGTACATCGAAAATGTTATCTTCCCAATGTTAAATCTAAAAAAATAATGTTGTTATAAAAATCGTTTAATAAATAGCGCTGTAAATGTTAAAAAAATTTAATAAATATCATAGAGAAAAAATAAAATAATGGCTTACCATTTAAATTTTATTAAAAATTTATTTGCGTTGTCTATGTCAGCTAGCCAAGTTATCAACCGTTATAAATTGAGAAGTTTGGTGTGCAAAATAGGTCCAATATTTATCACTTTTTAAGCGAAAATTAGATTAGCGGTTTTTACGTTTATCTGAAAATTATCTCATCAAAACTTTTCATTGTTTTTTCATTGAATTAATTAATATTTAATAAACAAAAACAATAGATTAAATAATGCTTACAATATTTATAAGAAATTTTCGATCGATTGAATATTGATTGATCATTTAATCCGATCAATAATATTTTTACATAACTTTCTAAAAGACTAGTGGTTATGTTTAATATCGTAAAATCAAGGAAATTTAATAAATGAATAAAATCTACAAAGTTTTAAAAAATAGACAAGGAATAAGCTTGGCAGTATCGGAACTAGCCAAAGGCAAAACAAAATCTTCAGTAAGTAAAATTGCAGCAGCCATCATGATTACAGCTGCTATGTCTGAAAGTGCATTAGCTGCACCAATTCATATCAATTCGAATGAAACAATCAAAGGTAATGGTACTGGCACAATTCAAAGTGGTCAAATAACCAATGAGGAATATTCATTAGGGTCAGGGACAAATGGAAAAGGACGTCTAACGATTAGTGATGGCGGTACGCTATCGTTAGCAAGAATTTTAGTTGGTCGAGGCGCAGGAAATTCAGGTGAATTAATTCTTGATAATGGACATCTTATTAATGCTCAGGGTGTTGCATACTTTGGTTTCCAAGGTGGTGATGCGAATGTATTAATCACAAATGGTGGTACTTTCACTAATACTGCTTGGGCTTCGCCAAGTATAGGAAGTGAAGCTGGTTCTAATACCACCCTAACAGTGAAAGGTAAAGGAAGCGCATTCATTCAAAAATCGAAAATTCAAGTATTTGTTGGCGCTAATGGTAATGCCAAAGTTGATGTCATAGAGGGCGGCTTATTTGACGCAAAAAATACGCTATTGCTTGGATTTGCAAATGGTACTGCAATTTTTAATGTTATAGGTAAGGATTCAACATTAAATGCGGCCACTATGCGTATAGGACCAGAAAAAAATGTAAATACGGGTCATGCTGAGCTAAATATTTTAAATGGTGCTAAAGCCAATATTGGTGATACAGTCAACGGTACTTTAGTTGTTAGAAATGGTGGTAAAGTATTTGTTGATGGAACTGATTCTGCATTGAATGTGGTTAAGGATATATCAATTGGTAATAAAAGTGAAATCACGGTTTCTAATGATGCCAAAATAAACACAACTAAAAACGCTAATGGTGAAAATGATGGTATAACCATCAATGAGGGCGGTAAATTAAATGTTGGTGGTAAACCAAATGAAGCGCCACAAAAAGCGGGAGCAATTGATGTGCCGGTTATCCATTTTGCAAATCAAGATCCATCATTACCAGCGGGTGAGCTTAATTTCAATCATACTAATAATGATTATCAAGTAGGCTGGGATATTGATAGCAAAGCAAATGGAAAAGGCAATGTCAATGTAATCTCTGGTGATAACTTTATTAGTGGTAAACATACTTATGAAGGAAACACCAATATAACTGGTGGTTCTTGGAACGCGAAAGCCGAGAATGTCTTTAGCGAAAAATCTAACTATAACGTTGATAAGAAAGGTTCACTTAATTTAGAAGATCATAACCAAA
>NZ_JAFNNV010000011.1:0-73136 GCF_026536705.1 Gilliamella sp. B3817
AACACCATTTGAGCCGAGTAAAAAAGCAGCACTTATCCCCAGACAAGGTAAATGCCGGGTCCAGTTATGTTTTTTCATCTACTTTATTTCCTTTCTTTTTAAGGTCAATTGCTTTATTTTTTTATAATTAAATTTATTTATTAGGTTTTATTGACTAAATTGTTATTCTGCTGACCAATCAAAACAATAATTCATAATCAATTGTTTTTTTAAAAGAAAAACACCTAATTAATGAAACAATAGTTCAACTCATTACTCAATTTTTGGGCTAGCAAAAATGATAAATTTTGAACATAAACTTCTTATCCCTTGATTCAAAACGATTTTTTGAGAAGCGGGCAATTTAACAAAACAAAAATTTTTTTACATATTTTTTTCAAATATTTTCGCAATTATATATTGATCACAAAAAACGATCAATACATAACAACATGATCGCAAAAAACTATCATTACCACATATAACTATTTTTATTAAGATTAATTACGTATAAAAACATGTACTCATTACTTTTAAAATTAAAAAAACAGATGCTAATTAATAACAATATCAATATTTAATTACATAATTTTGCTTATTGATCTTGATTAGACACTATTGGATATTTAACTTTGTAAATTAATCAGCAAAATTTTAAAAAAATCAAAAAAATTTGTTTTCAATTAATGCATTACTGATACAAATCCATTTAATAAATTAAGATAAAGAATTCAATTACAACCAAACTTTCGGATGAGTAAAAATTTTTAAATGTTGCAAATTCATTTCATCTCTATTCGTTTTTAATGATCAGAAAAATTAACAAAACAAGCGTTTTTTTAAAGATAATTTTCAAATATTTTCATAATTATACATTGATCGTAAAAAACGATCAATTTAAACAATTAAAATCAATAAAACCTATTAATTTAAGTATAACTATTTTTAATTTTGCTTAGTGAAGTATGAAAAGAAGCATTAAATTATTTTAACAATCTGATAAATAGATAGTTATTTACAATAATCCTGTAATGACATGACTAAATAGTAAAAATAAGTAGTTTGTAAATGCGAGATGATAGGTAAAGAAATGAAGTATATCTTCTGGATGTCTATTGATTAATATTATTGAATCCGTCTTGAAATTTCAATTTACATAAAAACAAAAAGCACCAACAAATTAGGTGCTTTTGACTCAATTATTGACTCGATATTATTTTTTCAATCTGGCAATCTTTTTACGGATATTAGCCGCACGATCTGATGAAGAAGGATGACTACTTAATAAGTCAGCATTACCACCACCAAGTTTTTCAAAACTCGTTGCAAGCCCTACTGGATTAATGTTTTTCTTAATTAAGAAGTCAAAAGAGTAGTTATCAGCGTCTTTTTCTTGTTTTTGTGAAAATTGAGAGTTAACCACAGCGGTGGCTAAAGTGCCTAATTTAGATTTTGATAACGCAGTTACCGCCGCGTTTCCTGATGAAGCAGCAGCATCACGCGCTATCTCGGTAGCATAAGCAACTTGCATTGCTTTTTTAGTGTGCCCTAAAGCAACATGGCCTAATTCATGCCCTAAAACACCCTGAATTTCATTGTCATTCATGTTATCCATTAAACCACTATAAACACGGACACAACCGTTAGCCATTGCCCACGCATTGATATCTTTATTTAGATATACTTTATATGTAATAGGTGTTCCATTTAAGTTATAGCCGAGTGTTTTGGCAATTTTATTCAATCGTTTAGTATAAGCACTGTTGGCAGACGCAATTTTTGCTTTTGAATCCATTTGAGCACATGCATTAGCGCTGAGTGTTTTTATTTCATCGTCACTAAGTGTTGCTGCTTGAATGCCACGCATACCTAGATCAGTCATATTATCTATACTGTTACAACCGACTAATGACATTGCTGCAACCAAAGGAAGCGCAATGGATAATGTATTTTTGAGATTTTTCATTTTGTTTTCCTTATTTTAAATATAATTACTTTATTCCTAACCTTAGCTAGGCAGCGAAAATTTTAAACTAACTTTAATAATAAGCAATAAATAATTACTTGCTTACTGGTATTATGAGATTTAGACTAATGCCTATTTTTTTCAGACATAGCTATTATGAAACTATCCGACTTTAATTTTTTACTTCCCAAAGAACTTATTGCAAAGCACCCTTCTCAAACAAGAAGTGACTGTCGACTTTTATCTTTAAATGGTCATACAGGAAAGATTGAACACGGAGTTTTCACCGATATTATCAATAAAATTAATCCCGGTGATTTACTTGTTTTTAATAATACTAAAGTTATTCCTGCCCGTTTATTTGGTAAAAAAGTTTCGGGAGGAAAAATTGAAATTTTAGTTGAACGAATTTTGAATGATAATCGTGCCCTTGCCCATATAAAAGCATCAAAATCACCTAAAGAAGGTACCGAACTTTTATTAGGAGATGATGATTCAATTAAGGTGATTATGGTGGCAAGACTTGATACTTTATTTGAACTTCAATTTCCTGATGATGTATTGACTATTTTAAATAAAATTGGTCATATTCCTTTACCTCCTTATATTGATCGCCCTGATGATGAACAAGACCGTGAAGTTTATCAAACTGTTTACAGTAAAGTGCCTGGTGCAGTTGCTGCACCTACTGCGGGGCTCCATTTTGATGAACCTCTATTAAAAAAATTGAAAGATAAAGGCGTTGAAATGGCTTTTGTTACTTTGCATGTTGGTGCAGGTACATTTCAGCCCGTAAGAGTTGAAAATATTGAATCGCATATAATGCATGCCGAGTATGCAGAAGTCCCCGAAACAGTTGTTGAGGCAGTGTTAGCTTGTAAAGCTCGTGGTAATAAAGTTATCGCCGTGGGCACAACATCGGTTAGAGCACTTGAAAGTGCCGCCCAAAAAACAGGCACTATTGCGCCTTTTTTTGCCGACACTCAGATTTTTATTTATCCCGGCTACCAGTTTAATGTGATCGATGCATTAATCACAAATTTTCATTTACCCGAATCAACTTTAATTATGTTAGTTTCAGCCTTTGCTGGTTATGAAAATACAATGAATGCTTATCAACAAGCCGTTAACGAAAAATATCGTTTTTTTAGCTATGGTGATGCGATGTTTATTACTGGCAAACAAATTTAATTGGTGAGTTTTTAAAATTTGCCAATCGAAGTAGTAACCATTTACCCATTGATTGGCAAACGAAGAAAACATTATTACTTAATATTCTTCAGTTTTTGTGAAATATGATTAATTCGTGTTGATATTGCAGGATACGATGTTAAATCAACATCATTATGTACCGGCATTTTCATCAGCATGCTAATCAGTGCGGCAGGGTTTAATTTTTGTTTACGTAACATCTCGATCGCATAATTATCCGCATCAATTTCATTTTGCTGAGCGGTCTCGTTTCTTACCATTACAACTGTTTTATTCGCTTTATCATAAATTTCAATATAAGGGGCATGTTGGAATGAGTGTATCGCATGTTTTAGCGCAATGTGTCCTTGTTCATGAGCAATTACAGCCAATAGCTCATCATCGGTTAACAGTTTAATCAATCCGCTGTTTAAGCGTATACAACCATTTGCTGATGACCAAGCATTAGGCTTTGTATTGAGATAAACTTTATAATTTAATTGAAGATGATTAATCGTGTTAGGCAGATATTGAATAAGACGATGAAGTCGTTGACTCATCACATGATCATGAGCTAGCACAATAGATTGCTTATCTTCATCACGACAAACTTGTTCGTTAAATTTTAGGATATCCTGCTCAGATAACGCGACAATTTGTTTAGAAGAAAGAATAAATTGCGGTTTATTAAGTTGGCTTTGACAACCTGTTATCATGAATAAAATTAAAAATGACAATGATAGAATAATGTATCTCAAAATTTTTAAAATCTCTCCAAATGTTGTCTATTGCAAGTGATCACGATAAACTAGGCGCCGAAATTTAGTAATACGACGACGTATTATATCAATAATTTGCGCCAAACTGTTTATTTGGTCGCACGAGGTTAACAAGACATGAAATTTGAATTAGATAATACTGACGGACTTGCTCGTCGAGGACGTATGAAATTCGATCGCCGTGGCGTCGAATACACCGTTGAAACACCTGCATTTATGCCTGTTGGTACTTATGGTACTGTAAAAGGGATGACACCTGAAGAAGTCGCCGCAACTGGAGCCCAAATCTTATTAGGTAATACCTTTCATCTATGGTTACGCCCCGGACAAGAGATTATGCGTAAACATGGTGATTTACATGATTTTATGCAATGGCATGGCCCTATTTTAACCGATTCTGGTGGGTTTCAAGTTTTTAGTTTAGGTGATATTCGTAAAATTAAAGAAGAAGGCGTTTATTTTCGTAATCCAATTAATGGCGATTCAATCTTTTTATCGCCTGAAATTTCAATGGAAATTCAATACGACCTTGGTTCTGATATTGTGATGATTTTTGATGAATGTGCGCCTTTTCCTGCGGAGTGGGACTATGTCAAAAAATCGATGGAAATGTCATTACGCTGGGCAAAACGAAGCCGTCAACGTTTTGATGAACTTGGTAATAAGAATGCATTATTCGGTATAGTTCAAGGTGGTATACATCAAGAATTACGTGACATATCCATTAAAGGATTAACCGAAATAGGCTTTGACGGATATGCTGTGGGTGGATTAGCCGTTGGTGAACCCAAAGCGGATATGCATCGTATCTTAGAAGGCACTTGCCCTCAATTACCGGCTGATAAACCACGTTATCTAATGGGCGTTGGCAAACCTGAAGATTTAGTTGAAGGCGTACGTCGTGGTATCGACATGTTTGACTGTGTCATGCCAACCCGAAATGCTCGTAATGGACATCTTTTTGTAACTAACGGCGTTATTAAGATTCGTAATGCCAAATATAAAGATGACACAACACCACTTGATCCTGAGTGTGATTGTTATACCTGTAAAAATTACACAAAATCTTATCTTCATCATTTAGATAAATGTGGTGAAATTTTAGGTGCTCGACTCAACACTATTCACAATTTACGCTATTATCAACGTTTAATGGCAGAGATTCGAGAAGCAGTTGCTAACAAACGTTATGAAGAATTTGTTACCGAATTTTATCAACGTATTGGCAAAACACCTGCCCCTTTCACAAAATAAAAAATTATCATCATAATTTTTAGGGGAAACTCTTGACACATCGAGGTTAGCGCAGTATTATGCGCATCCTAACGGCGAGTAGCGCAGCTTGGTAGCGCAACTGGTTTGGGACCAGTGGGTCGGAGGTTCGAATCCTCTCTCGCCGACCAATTTTTAGAAAAAGCCTACTCATTGAGTAGGCTTTTTTGTTATTCGCTTCCGTATAAAGGATGAGAACCGACGGAGGTTCGAGCCGTGCGTAGCGAGACAACGTTGCTTTAGCAACGACCCGAAGGGCGAGCATGAAATGCGAGTCATCCTCTCTCGCCGACCAATTTTATATAAAAAAGCCTGCTCATTGAGTAGGCTTTTTTATTATTCGCTTCAGTTTAGAGGATGAGAACCGACAGAGGTTCGAGCCGAGCGTAGCGAGACAACGTTGCTTTAGCAACGACCCGAAGGGCGAGCATGAAATGCGAGTCATCCTCTCTCGCCGACCAATTTCAAAAAAAAGCCTGCTCAATGAGTAGGCTTTTTGCTATCAGCATTTTAAAAATAAAAATTGCGTCTTATATTCTCTTACTTAACACAAACAACTATAAACTTACTCGTGATTGAATCACTGGAACTAATGGAGATAATTTTAGCTCCCCCAAATCCGTGTTCTTATTTAATTTATGTGATATCGACGTCGCTATATATTATCCAATTTGTTTGTAAGGTAATGCGACAGTTGTTAATGGTGGAAAGCTTACTTCATCAAATTCATTATTATTTCCATTTTTTTTTCTTTTTTAAATACTCTTTCGGGCTTTCTAACCAGGATATTGGAAAAGGATAAATAATTAGAAATATACATGCTGATAATAAAAGAGGACCATAATCTTGATTAGAACGAACAATACGTTCAAGTTCACATGCAATTATAATTTGAACAACTGAAGCAACATAATTAAAAACCAACATGATACGCCTTTGCCATTTCAAACGTTTGTTATAGTGATAATCACTTACTGTATATTTTCTAAAACGATAAGAAATCATAATAGGCAAAATTGAGAAAAAGTAATACGCAATGTAAATCAATATAATCATCTATGTTATTTTTCTAGTCGTTAAGGGTGGAAAGCTCACTTCACTAAATTCATTTTTATTTCCATTTTTTTTTCTTTTTTAAATACTCTTTTGGGCTTTCTACCCAGGATATTGAAAAAAAATTATAAATAATTAGAAATATAAATCCCGATAATAAAAGAGGACCATAATCTTGATTAGAACGAACTATAATTTTAAGTTTACATACAATTATAATTTGAGCAGCTAAAGCAACATAATTAAAAACCAACATGATGCGCCTTTGCCATTTCAAACGTTTGTTATAGTGATAATCACTTACTGTATATTTTCTAAAACGATAAGAAATCATAATAGGCAAAATTGAGAAAAAGTAATACGCAATGTAAATCAATATAATCATCTATGTTATTTTTCTAATTGTTAATGGTGGAAAGCTCACTTCACCAAATTCATTATCATTTCCATTTTTTTTTCTTTTTTAAATACTCTTTCGGGCTTTCTAACCAGAATATTGAGAAAAAGTTATAAATAATTAAAAATATATATGCTGATAATGCAAGAGGACCATAATCTTCATTAGAACGAGCGATACGTTCAAGTTCACATGCAATTATAATTTGAATAACCAGAACAATATAATGGAAAACCAACATG
Organism: Gilliamella sp. B3817; assembly: GCF_026536705.1. NCBI lineage: Bacteria > Pseudomonadati > Pseudomonadota > Gammaproteobacteria > Orbales > Orbaceae > Gilliamella > Gilliamella sp. B3817. The sequence continues at coordinate 6,880 of NZ_JAFNNV010000011.1, forward strand.
ATACGCCTTTGCCATTTCAAACGTTTGTTATAGTGATAATCACTTACTGTATATTTTCTAAAACGATAAGCAATAATAATAGGTATAATTGAAAAAAAGTAATACGCAATGTAAATCAATATAATCATCTGTGTTATTCCTTTTACTCCATAGAACTTTCTTCAATATGGCCATCAAAATATTGCCGATATGTAGTACCATCCAAGCGCGTGCACAATGAATAATTAGATTGATCATCTGCATCAGATTCATTACCTGTAACACGTATTACTATTGCACAACTATCTACAATTTTCTCTATATTATCAATCTTTTCGGGATTTGAAATATATAGATTTGTCTCACTACTTTCTTCGTCTTTAACTAATATATTTTCAGCCTCTCTATAGATTTTATATAATGATATACCATCACTCAATATTTCAGAACTTAACAATAATTTATTCATCTGTCTAAATGCTTGTATCAAATCCTTTCTACCATAATGAAATAATTTGAATTTCGTTGAATTAGCACGATTGTATTGATTAATAGCAAAACTTTTATCAATTTTAGGAACTAATTTAAGTTTACCATGTAAAGATATACCTATATCAACTAAATCATAAGCTAAAGAACCTGTCTCTTTAGACATTCCTAATCCTACCGCCGCATCTTGATACGCAGATTTTAAAAAACCATCCTCGCCGGTAAATCCTTCTTGAGCACTATTAACACCATGCGCGGCAACAAATGCGCCAAGTATACAACCCACACCAGTTGTACACATTGCCCCCCCCATAATCATCAAGCCTGCACCACCTATAACACTTAATCCCCGACCTATCCAGTGAATACTTTGATCCCATAAACTCTTTTCTTCAGATTTTATCGCTTTTGAGCCTTGTTCATAACTCATCGCTCCGCTTTCGACTTGATTTACAATGTGCGTGGCGAAATTATCAATATCATCAATAAAATCTTGTTTTATATTGTCATGGTAAAGGTGTTTTTCACAAACTTCATGCGCACAATCAAGTAAATTTTGAGCGTCAAGACGAATCTTTGTTTTATCTTCATTTGATGCGACTAATGAATTACTTTGTGTGGGAATATCAGTTTGCGCAATTGTTGAAAATGTATTATTGATAGGTTTTGACTTATTTATATAATTGGGGGTTGCCACATCAACAAATATCAGACTTTTGGTCGCAATAATTCGATTAACACCTAAAGGCCGACAACCACAAGCAACAATACACCCATCATAAGCAGCTGGCTTACCATCAATGATTAATTTATCGGTCGCCTCAATAATTTTTCCAGAACCTTTACACTTAGGACATGTTGCATAATCGCCTAAACATGCTATGCCATCATGATGGTTAAAACCTCGAACTGACGACGAAATAACTTTACCACCAGTTGTAGTATTATCACCCATTACAGCAATTTTTTTACTCATTACAACATCTCAACTTAACAAATTCTTAACAATTAATACTATATCATATAAATCAAAAAATAAACTAAAAAAACTTTAATTATGTGTTTTTTATAGCAATAAATTTATTTTAATTTACCAAGCCATAACACAATAACCAATTTACATTACCTGTTTTTACATAATTTTGCACCTTGGTATAAGAAGAAATCTAAATCTCAAAAATTAAAAAAACTTTTTTTAATAGTTTGATTTATATCATATTTAGTAATTACTAACGTTAACTTTAATATTGACTGTTATCTATTCAAAAACTGTGAAATGAATTTAAGTTTGCTATCAATCAAGTGGAAGATTGTTTAAGCTGTTATTTAATCATGATTATCGATATAATATTAATACTCTAAAAAAATACGAGTTATCCATTCACTAAAAATGTTATCTGTATCACAAAACAGAAAATTTTTATTTTAACTTTGATAGCGCTATCACATTTCTATTATTTTTTAATTTCTATTATTGTGCAGTATGTTAATTTTTTGAAAAAATATTAATTTTATATCGGTTTTTAATGGAGGAAAAATGTTAGGTAAATGGTTAACCAACCAAACAGTCAATATTATTGATTCGGTTAAAGACTGGAAAGAAGCGATACAACTTTGTGCAACACCATTATTAAAAAATAATGCTATTTCACAAAATTACGTGGATGCTATTTTTCAGTTACACGAATCAATAGGACCTTACTACGTTTTGGCACCCAGTATTGCTATGCCACATGCCAGACCTGAACAGGGTGTAAATCAATTAGGATTGTCAATGTTATTGGTCAAGCAAGGCGTTAAATTCAATTCAGAAGATAATGACCCTGTTTATTTAGTGACTTTATTAGCGGCCAATGATAGCACCAGTCACATTGAAATGTTAACGCAATTAGCAACACTCTTCGGTGAATCAAACGATATGCAGACCATTTTTAAAGCACAACATCGTGATGAAATCTTGGCTGTGATTGATCAATATTAAATTAAATAGAAATGAGTAAAAGGATAAACAATATGAAAATTATGGCAGTTTGTGGTTCAGGTCTTGGTAGTAGTTTTATGGTTGAAATGAATATCAAAAAAGTCCTAAAAAAATTAAATATTGATGCAGAAGTTACACATGCTGATTTAGCTTCAGCAACACTCGATCAAGCTGATCTGTTTGTCATGACAAAAGATTTAGCCACCAGTTCTGGGATTCCTGCCGATAAATTAGTTGTGTTAAATAATATTATTGATATCAACGATTTAGAACAAAAACTTGTTGAGCATTTTGCCAAGAACTGAGCAAATCGTTAAGGAGTTACTATGATTCAGGAAATAGTAAAATTTATTGTTGATATCCTAAAAGTACCTGCGGTGCTTGTTGGCTTAATCGCAATGGTAGGATTATTAGCTCAACGTAAATCATTTGCCGATACGGTAAAAGGAACCATTAAGACTATTTTAGGCTTTTTGGTATTAGGTGGTGGTGCAACAGTACTTATTAGCGCAATTACACCATTAGGTATCATGTTTGAACAGGCGTTTAAACTTCAAGGAATCGTTCCTAATAATGAAGCTATTGTATCCATGGCATTAAATGAGTATGGCACAGCAACGGCATTAATTATGGCGTTTGGTATGATTGCCAATATTGTTGTTGCTCGATTTACGCGATTAAAATTCATCTTTTTAACTGGTCATCATACTTTTTATATGGCTTGTATGATTAGTATTATTTTAACTGTCTCAGGGTTTCAAGGTTGGCAATTAGTCTTCACCGGCGCACTGGTTTTAGGGTTAATTATGGCGTTTTTCCCTGCTTTAGCTCAACCACAAATGCGAAAAATTACCGGTAACGATGACGTCGCATTCGGTCACTTTGGTACGCTAGGTTATGTTTTAGCTGGTTGGCTTGGAAAGGCAGTTGGCAAAGGGTCTCGTTCTACCGAAGAGATGAACTTACCAAAAAACTTAAGCTTTTTACGTGACAGCTCAATTTCAATCTCGTTAACCATGATGATTATCTATCTAATTTTAGCCGTATTTGCCGGTTCAGATTATGTTGAAAACAATCTTAGTCATGGCGATAATTATTTAGTTTATGCCATTATTGAGGCGATCACTTTTGCAGCAGGTGTCTTTATCATATTGCAAGGTGTACGTCTAATTCTTGCCGAAATTGTCCCCGCATTTACAGGATTTTCAGAAAAATTAGTCCCTAACGCCAAACCTGCTCTAGATTGCCCTGTCGTATTTCCTTATGCACCCAATGCGGTATTGATTGGCTTTTTATTTAGTTTTTTGGGTGGATTAGTTGGATTATTTGTTTTAGGTCAACTTAACGCGGTACTCATTTTACCGGGTGTGGTTCCACATTTCTTCTGTGGTGCAACTGCTGGGGTATTTGGTAATGCAATGGGCGGACGCCGTGGGGCAATGCTTGGCGCATTTGCTAATGGTTTGTTAGTGACATTTTTACCTGTGGTATTATTGCCTGTATTAGGATCACTAGGTTTTGCCAATACCACGTTTTCTGATGTCGATTTTTGCGGTGTAGGTATTTTACTTGGTAATATGGCAAAATGGTTAAATAAAGATGTTATTATGATGATTATTGTTGCTATTTTTGCTTTATTAGTTGTGTATAACTATGTGGCTAAACCAAAAAGCGAGAGTCAGAGCAAATAATAAACATTTATTGTTTTGTATCCATTAAAATCCATCAAAATTGCCAGACTACACAGTCTGGCAATTTCATAAAAAAGGTCATTAAACTGTTATGTTTTTAAGAGAATAAAGAATGAATGATAACCAACAAGATGAAATTCATGTCACTGAACATATCTATCTTAGTCCTGCAACAACTGATTATGCCAAAGCGTTATACCACATTATTGATTCAAATCGTGTCTTCTTTAGTCAATTTATGGCATGGCCAAAATTTGTCAAATGCGAGTCAGATACAGCTAATTTTTTAGCAGATTGTTTTGTCAAACATCAGCGTGATCAAACTAAAACCTATGTAATTTTACATAATAACCTATCAGTCGGGTTACTTTCCTTTAATTATATCGATAAAAATAATAAAACTGCCTATCTCGGTTATTGGTTAGATAGCAAAGCACAAGGAAGAGGAGTGATGACGCAAGCTATCCAAGCACTCACACATTATTATGCTGCGAAGAAACGCATTAAACGCTTTGTCATTAAATGTTCCGTCACTAATTTAAAAAGTAATCAAGTCGCTAAGCGTTGTGGTTTTGATTATGAAGGAACACTCAAACAAGCCGAATATCTTAATGATGCGTTTTATGATCAAAATATCTATAGTTTAATTTCAAATTATATTTAAGCTACTTGTCATAAAAATAAACTGGCAATAGCCAGTTTATTTTATGAATTGATTAAATAACATCAAAACTTTAAAAGCAAGTCCTGAACTCACGATATAACCATATGCAATTAATCCGGCAATGATAATTAATGAAGCATATGCAATAGAGTATTGTGTTTTGTTATGATATTTTTTCATTTCACCAAGCGAAAGCTCTTTGTTTTGATTCTTTTTATGATAATAGTAGTATACTGGTAAGCCAATCAAGGTTAAAAAGATTGAAGCAATCCCATTTACAGTTTGATAAATCAACATACCATAAATAACATAAGCAGCCCCGCTTATAGCCACAATAGGAATAATAGGGTATCCAATAACTTTGTAAGGTCTAGGCACATCAGCATATTTTTTTCTGGCAATAATCACACCAATAAAAGTCAGTAGATAAAATACCCAAATCGCAAACATTGAAATTTCTGATAACCGATCAGCATCCAGCAATATCGAATACAAGAATGAAAAAATAACTAAGACAATAATAGCATTAACTGGGGAACGACTATCCTCATCAATCGTACTTAAAAAACGTGCCCCAATAATCGTACCTCGCTCAGCCATACTAAAAATAGTTCGTGATAACGTCATGATATAACCATTAATGCCACCCAGAATTGAGACCATAATACCAACGGCAACCAAGTTTCCACCGAATTCCCCAAACATGCGTTGTGAAGCAATAGCTGAGGCATCATGTTTTAGTGATACCATTTCCTGTACCGGAAATATTTTAAATAGTGCAATATTTATACAGGCATAGACAATAATTAAGAATAGGATTCCCAGAATGATTGCTTTAGGTAAAACTTTTGAAGGATTTCGGATTTCACCAGCTACAGAGGCGACTTGCGCCCAACCGTCATAAGCAAACAGTGTCGCAAGAATGGCAACAGCGAAAGGTGCATAGGTTTCAATACCTTGTCCACTTGCACCAAGTAAGGCGACTTGTCCATTACCTTTCCAAAGACCAAAGATAGCTAATAAAAGGATAGGAATGAGTTTACAAATCGTTGCAAAGGTTTGTAAATAGCCTGCCTCTTTAACCCCTATTGCATTAATCAAGGCAATAAAACCTAACACACCTGCACTAACCGCCATTCGATAAGCTTCATCAATATTAAATAATAAGCAAAAAACTGAGCTAAAATAGCCAACAAGTGCCCCTACTAATGATGGCGCAAAAAGAACAGTGATCATCCAACCATAAAGGTGAGATACTTTCGCACCATAAATTTTTTCTAAATAAACTAACATGCCACCAGTTTTAGGAAACATTACCCCTAATTCACACAATGTTAGTCCACCACAAATAGAAAAAATACCACCAATTATCCACGCTAGTAATGCATAATTATAATCACCAGCGACTTCTAACACTGCGGGTGGTTTCATAAAAGCTCCTGCTCCTAAAACCATTCCGACAACCAGTGATAATGCAGAAACTAGACCAAGATCTTTCCGCAATTTATTTTCTAAATTGTGATCTGACATAAACGTCCTCTTTGAGTAATAATCTATATTAAGGAAAATTTATTTATAATAGAAGTTTATGAATAAAATTCAAGAAAGAATACTGTTAACTATCTGAAAAGAATTAAATTCATACAAAGAATGGGATTTTCATCCTTTAAATATAAAAAAGTCAGCATTAAGCTGACTTAAGCATATAAGTCGAAACCTTTTAGTTACTTTTTTTAGTTACTTCTTTTCATTTTCATATCAATGACCATACGCCCTTGAATTTTTCCTGCTTTCATTTCATCGATCATATCGTTGATATCTTCTAATGGTCTTTTTTCTACGATCGGGACAACTTTTCCTTCTGCGCTAAATTGAAATGCTTCTGCAAGATCTTCTCGAGTCCCCACAAGCGAACCTAAAACCTGAATACCATCTAATACTGTTTTAGGAATACTTAAATCCATTGTTTCAGACGGTAAACCCAGTGCCACAACACGTCCTAAAGGGCGAACAGATTCAACAGCCTGATTAAAACCTGTCTTAGTTACTGATGTCACCACAGCACCATGCGCACCACCGCCCGTATGTTGTTTGATGTATGCCCCTACATCAACTACTTTTTTAGGATTAACGACTAAATCTGCCCCCAATTTTTTACACAACTCTAATTGACTATCACTATTACTAATTGCCACCACTTTGTTATTAAAGACTTTTTTACCATACTCAACCGCCAAAGTTCCTAAGCCACCAATACCAAATACAGCAAGCCATTGCCCTGGTTTGGTATCCGCAACTTTAATGCCTTTATAAGTGGTAACACCGGCACATGTTACACTGGTTGCTTGAGCAGGATCTAATCCTTCCGGAACTTTAACGGCATAATCAGCCTTAACAATACAAAATTCTGCCATACCTCCGTCAACGGTATAACCCGAATTCAACGAACTACGACAGAATGTTTCATTACCCGATATACAATATTCACAAGTCCCACAACCTGCATGAAACCATGCAATACTCACCCTATCGCCAACTTTTAAACTTTTTACATCGGGCGCAACTTTAGTCACTATGCCGACACCTTCGTGACCAATTACTCTACCCGGCTTTTTACCAAAATCGCCCGAAGCAACATGAAGATCCGTGTGGCAAAGACCGCAATATTCAACTTCAACTAAAGCTTCACCAGCTTCTAATGGACGGATAGGAATATCTTTAATGTCGACTTGGCCATCGCAAGCATTTCTTATAACAGCAGCTTTCATTTCTTTCTCCTGAATAATTAAAATTTAACTCATAATTGTATTTATTTTAGTCTTATTTTTATTAAAAAATATGCTTATCTTCAAAGTTTTAAAAAAATTTATATCCTATTTTATTTATTGATATTGTATAAAAACCTATAAAGCTAATTAATTTCACTATTTAGGATTTGCATTTTTATTTCAATTTATATCGTGCTGATAGATGAAGCATGAGTAGTTTTGTCTTAGAACTACTGTTTAGTACAGTCTATAGAATACAAAAAATGAATGCGTATTAATGTTAAGTTAGCCAACAAACATCAACCACATTGACAAATTTTAACGATTGTTCTAGAAAATAATATCAAACTATCACAATGTATCACTTTCCAGAAAGGCAACTAATGAACTGAAATTTAATCATTTTTAGCTTTAATCAAAACTAGCACTAAATGACTAATAAATCATCGAGTAATAAATCTACAATGAAAAATCTTTTTAAATGGAGAGTTGTAAAATGGCTACAAAACGTATTTCTCGTGGTAAATTTACCCGTATGCAACAATTATCAAACCAAGAAGGTATTATTGCTGCGTTAGCAATCGATCAGCGTGGTTCAATGGTTAAAATGATGGAAGCCGCCGTTGGTAAGGATCGTTATCATGTTGATATGGTGTATGAATTCAAAGAGCTTGTTTCTCAAGAATTAACAAAATATGTCAGTGCAATTTTGTTAGATGAAGAGTATGGCTTTAAAGGTATGGCGAAAAAAAATCAAAATGCGGGTTTAATCATTTCTTATGAAAAAACGGGTTATGATGCTAACACACCCGGTCGTTTACCTGACGTATTACCGGAAGATTCTTTACAACGGTTATTAAAAAAAGGGGCAGATGCAGCCAAGGTTTTAGTCTATTACAACCCTGATGATCCACAAGATATTTTAGATAAAAAGCATGCATTTTTAGAACGTATTGGCGATGAAGCAAGAGCGGCTGATATTCCCCTCTTTGTTGAACCTATCGTGTATGATAACACGGTGACAGATGATAAAAGTCCTGAATTTGCCAAAATCAAACCACAAAAAGTGATCAATACCATTAAAGAGTTCACGAAAAATCACTATTACATCGATGTTTTAAAAGTCGAAGTTCCTGTACTTTTTAAACATGTTGAAGGCTTCAATGATAATAATGTTGTAGTGTATTCACAAAAACAAGCAGCGGATTATTTTAAACAAGCCAGCGATGCCGCCACGCGTCCTTTTATATATTTAAGTGCCGGTGTTCCGACCAAAACATTCCATCAAGAGTTAATTTTTGCGGGTGAAAACGGTGCTAAATATAGTGGTATTTTAGGTGGTCGTGCCACTTGGTTTGAAGGTGTTGCCGTTTATGCCAAAGAAGGGAAAGAAGGACTAAAACGCTGGTTAGATACCACCGGACGGGAAAACGTTGAAGAACTCAATAAGATTTTAAAACAATATGCTACGCCATGGTATGACATTTACGGCGGTAAAGACCAAATTGAAATCATTGATCTTAAATTAGGTAATTAATCGCTCAGTTTCAACATGCTAACTACGATTTATCATATTGTTAGCATGGGTTAATACTTAACGTATTCCTATTTTCTAATTGTTAACTCATTAACCTAGGTTAATGAGTTTTTTTGCTTCAAAATATTGGTAATTATACGGCTTTATCAAAAAACAGATTAACCTTACTCTGTTTTGACATCGATTCCAGATAAGCTTTAATTTTAGGCGGAAAGGTCAAACTCTTTACACAAGTTAAATTACGTAATACAGGAAATAATAAGATATCATCTAACGATAAACGACCATTACAAGCAACTGAGGAAACAATCATTGGTGCTAGTTTATCTAGAATGTTTGATACGGACATGACTAATTGGTCGGTTTGTTCAAGACATTCATCAAACGAACCTATTTTTTTCGTTTTATTGGCAACAAAATCATTAATAGCATGTTGAGTTGCAAATTCTGCTAAACCGAGTTTAATGTAGCGAGGGCACTCTAATTTATAATCATATTGTTGTAATTGCTTAATTAATGATGATATTTCGGATGATTGTGATCCAACTAAAATTGGTTTACCTCCATAATTACTGTCGATGTAATCCACAATATCTAAACTTTCTGGCATATAACTCCCATCATCTTTTTGCAAAATCGGAACCATTTTTTCGCCGATCATGCTTTGCGGTGTTTCCGAATCATCACTAAGTAAAACGTGCTCTTCAACCGGTATATTTTTTAAACCAAAAATCATTCTTGCTCGTGCACAGAAAGGGCAATGTTCATAAATATATAGTTTCATTTTTATCTCCTTAAACGGTCAATACACCATAATAAGAAAGTCAATCCCAAAAATAATAATAGGACTTTACTGACATTATATAATGCTTTTATATAACCTATTTTTTCAATATTGATAAATGGATACGGATATTGATGTGTAAAATAACCTCGTACGAAGATATAAATAGCATACGCTATCATTGACAATATCGAACCAATAACAACTTTGGCGTTGATACGTCTGAATGGTCCCCAAATAAGCCAACTTAAAATACCTAATAAGGGAATAACAACATGTAAACTTTCATTTGTAAAACGCAATAAACTATTTGGCGGTTGATGAATACCGCGTAAAATTGAGTTATAAATTATTGCGGTAATAATCACACCGATTAAGCCATTTAATCGAATAACATTAAAGCTATAACGGTTACAGTTAGGTTTAAAGGTTAAAAACAGGCAACTTATTGCTAGCATGAGATTGGAAAGAACAGTAAAAAAACTATAATAAAATATTATTCGACCTATCGGCGTACTGGGTTGCCATGGACGAAGCTGAGCATGCCAATAAACATATGTTTCAATACTAATGACAAATAATGTATAAACAGCGATGAAAAGGTAAATATTTCGCTTTAACATATAATTACATTGAGGAAATTTTAGAAATGATAAGTATATATCAAACAATGCAAGCCACATATTTTTTTCACTAACATCAATAACATTATATTAGTAAAAAGTTAAAATAATGTCTTTTATCATACAATATGATATTCATGATTCAACATGAGTTACACTGCAATTAATTGCTAATTTAGTATATAATATTTTCTATATTTAAAATGTAGAGATAATCTTGGTGTCAAAAGACCACATTCGTCCTCACAATGACAAACTCGTTGAAGAATTCCTCAACGCCATATGGTTAGAACGAAATTTAGCGGAAAATACTATAGAATCTTATAAACTTGATCTATTGGCACTCAATCAATCGCTACAGTTGAAAAATGTGAATTTTATTACTGCTCAGACCACTCATTTGCAAGATTTTTTAATGCAACGGGTTGCCGATGGTTATCAAGCAAGTAGCACCGCACGACTGATGAGTGCAACAAAACGTTTTTTTCAATTCTTATATCAAGAGAATTATCGCACCGATGATCCTTCAGCTGTCCTGTCTTCGCCTAAATTACCAAAAAAATTGCCCAAAGATTTAACTGAATCACAAGTTGAGGCTTTGCTTGAATCCCCTAATACTCAAGACTCATTAGAGCTTCGAGACAAAGCCATGTTAGAAGTGCTTTATGCAACCGGTTTAAGGGTAACAGAATTAGTGAGTTTAGAAATAAGTGATATTAGTTTACGACAAGGTGTGATTCGGGTAATAGGTAAGGGGAATAAAGAACGTTTAGTCCCACTGGGCGAAGAGGCCATTTATTGGTTAGAATACTATTTTAAATATGGACGCGATGATTTACTTAAATCGGGGCCAGTCGATGTGCTTTTCCCAAGTAGACTTGGAAAAAAAATGACACGACAGACATTCTGGCATCGAATAAAATATTATGCCATACTAGCTGATATAAATATTGAAGCACTTTCTCCTCATGTGCTTCGGCATGCATTTGCTACCCACTTACTTAATCATGGGGCAGACTTGCGGGTTGTTCAAATGTTATTGGGGCATAGCAGCCTTTCAACTACGCAAATCTATACCCATGTAGCAACAGAAAGGTTAAAGCAATTACACAGCAAACATCATCCTCGAGCATAGGGTTTAAAAAATAAGGATAAGTAAATGAAAAAATTAGTTTTAGGTTTGGCGTTAATTTCAACCTCAGTTTTGGCAGGTAATAGTGACATTACCGATACCATGAGTAAGCTAGGTTATGAGAATAAAGATTTAAAAATTACCAACACGCCCGTAAAAGGTTTGAAAAGTGTAGTCACACCCGATGGAACCTTTTATGTCACGGACGATGGTAAATATTTAACTCAAGGCCCTATCTATAATGTTGAAGGTGACGAGCCGAAAAACATCGCTAATAGCACTAATTTGGCATTAATGAAAACTATCGAAAAAGATGCTATCATTTACAAAGCCAAAGATGAAAAATATGTGATTTCAGTATTCACTGACTATACTTGTCATTATTGTAAATTGTTGCACGAGAATATAGATCAATATTTAAATAATGGCATTTCAGTCCATTATTTCGCCTACCCTCGTGCAGGTGCTGATAGTGAAGTTGGTAAAAACATGCAATCTATCTGGAGCGTTGCTGATCGCAAAGCTGCTTTTGATAAAGCTTACAAAGGCGATCCTATTACACCAGCTACCAGCGACGTTCCTTATGTTACTCAGCAATTTAACGTTGGTCGACAACTAGGTATAAGCGGTACCCCGTCAATCGTTTTATCCGATGGGCAACTTATTCCAGGTTACGTACCAGCCGATAAATTAATTGAAATCTTAAAAAACACAGCTAAATAATTTTTAATTAAATACTAGCTAAAATTCAAATTTATAATTAATAAGTATGTTAGCGCAAATGCGCTAACATTGAAAATATGAATAAAACTAAATTAGTACGTCGTAAATTACCCGAGTTACATCCTGAATTTTCGAATGACATTCCAACATTATTGCAACGAATCTATGCTCTACGTGGCGTGACATCAAGCAAAGAGATTGATTATGCTGCTCGAAATCTAAGTAATTATGATCAGTTAAATGGTATAGATAAAGCCGTTGAAATTATCTATTCAGCCATGAAAAACAATCAAAGAATCATGATTGTCGGCGATTTTGATACCGATGGGGCGACCAGTACCGCATTGGCTGTCCGAGCATTAAAACAGATGGGATGTCAGTTTGTCGACTATATTATTCCTGACCGATTTGAAGATGGTTATGGTTTAAGTGTTGAAGTGGTTAAAAAAGCGATATCATCGAAAGCTGACCTGATTATTACTGTCGATAATGGCATTTCAGCTATTGAAGCGGTCGAATTTGCTAAACAAGCTAATTTGCCAGTCATTATTACCGATCATCATTTATGCCCAAACCCGTTACCTTCGGCGGATGCCATTATTAACCCTAATTTACCTGATTGTACCTTTCCCTCCAAAAATTTAGCTGGAGTGGGCGTGACATTTTATTTAATGTTAGCGTTAAGAGCAAAATTACGGCAAGAAAAATGGTTCAATGATAATCAGTTAGCTGAATTTAACATTGCTAATTTATTAGATTTAGTTGCACTGGGAACTATTGCCGATGTCGTGAAACTGGATCATAACAACCGTATCTTAGTTCATCAAGGCGTTAGCCGAATCCGCTTTGGTTACTGTTGTGAAGGTATTAAGGCATTATTGCAAGTTGCCAAAAAAGATTGCTGTTCATGTAATGCGACTGATCTTGCTTTTTACATTGCACCAAGATTAAATGCCGCTGGGAGAATGGACAATATGTCGCTTGGTGTCGAATTATTACTCTGTGACCACCCTGACACCGCCCTTAACTTAGCAACTGATCTTAATAATTTAAATAATGATCGCAAATTAATTGAACAGACGATGCATCAAGAAGCACTGTCTTTCATTGAAAAAATGGAGAATGAAAAAACCTCGATTCCTCACTTTCTAGTGGTTTATCACCCCGAGTGGCATCAAGGTATCATTGGGATTTTATCTTCCCGTTTGAAAGAAAAATATCATCGTCCGGTTATTTCGTTTGCTTCTACTCAAGATGGTTTTTTAAAGGGATCTGGACGGTCAATTAAAGGAATTCATTTACGCGATTTACTTGATGAATTGCAGCACTTACACCCTGAGCTTATGGTAAGTTTTGGGGGACATGCGATGGCGGTTGGTTTAACAATACATGAAAATGATTTATCACGTTTTACCGCATGTGTTGAAGCATTATTACTTAAACGATTAGATGACAAATTATTAGAAACGGTTATTGAAACAGACGGGGAAATCGATGGACAAGATTTCAATTATTCAATTGCCAAACAATTAAAAGATTCCGGGCCTTGGGGAGAAGGATTCCCTGAACCTATTTTTGATGGTGAATTCATCATTCATCAACAGCGATTATTGGCAGACAAGCATCTTAAATTGGTTTTAGAACCTAAAAATGGCGGACCAATCATTGATGGTATTGCATTTAATGTTGATCGTCTAGAATGGCCTGATTTATCAATAAAACAAGCTAAACTTGTTTATCATTTAGACGTAGATGAGTTTCGTGGTAATCAAGCCGCCAAATTATTGATTAGACATTTGTGGCCTATCGCATAGTTGATCAAAATCGATTATAATTCGCAGAATATTTAAAAGTTATATTACATTAACCTTTGATATAATTCAGATAAAGACTAGTTTATTAACATAATTTGTAGAGATTGAGGACTAAAAATGCATATTCATATTCTTGGGATCTGTGGCACATTTATGGCAGGAATTGCATTAATAGCCCGTTCTCTTGGCCATAAAGTTACTGGCTCAGATAAAAACGTTTATCCACCTATGAGCACGCTTTTACAAAAAGAGCATATTGACATTATTGAAGGTTATGATCCATCACAACTGACTCCTAACCCGGATTTAGTCATTATTGGTAATGCCTTATCCAGAGGTAATCCTTGTGTCGAGCATATACTAAATAGTAATATTCCTTATATCTCTGCGCCACAGTGGTTACATGACAATGTATTAAAAGATCGTTGGGTTATCGCTGTTGCAGGAACGCATGGTAAAACAACCACAGCAGGCATGGTCAATTGGATATTGGAAAAACAGGGATATAAACAAGGTTTTGTGATTGGTGGTGTACCGGGTAATTTTGATGTTTCCGCTCGATTAGGCGAAGGTAAATTTTTTGTTATTGAAGCTGATGAATATGATTGTTCGTTTTTTGATAAACGCTCCAAGTTTATGCATTACTGCCCTAAAACGCTTATTATGAACAATCTTGAGTTTGATCATGCTGATATCTTTGATGATCTTAATTCAATCCAAAAACAATTTCATCATTTGGTACGTTTAGTCCCTAGCAAAGGGCTGATTATTTCGCCTCAAGATGATGTGAATTTACGACAAGTCTTAGCCAAAGGTTGCTGGAGTGAACAAACGTTTACTGAGTCTGAATCTGGTTGGCTAGCCCAAAGAATTAACCATGATGCAAGTCACTTTGCTGTTTATTACAATAGTCAAAAAGTCGGCGAAGTAGAGTATTCTTTGGTTGGTGAACACAATATGCATAATGCACTCATGTCAATTGCTGCTGCCCATAATGTCGGTATTCAACCGGCTGATGCTTGTTTAGCTCTCAGCTCATTTGTTAATGCTAAACGACGTTTAGAACTTTATGGTAAAGTCAATAATATTGAAATATATGACGATTTCGCACATCATCCAACGGCTATTTTGGCAACATTAGAAGCGCTACGTAGTAAAATTGGTGCTAATCGTCGTATTCTGGCAGTGTTAGAGCCTCGCTCAAATACCATGAAATTAGGCATATCGAAAGATGAATTAGCGCCGTCATTAGGTCGTGCCGATGAAATCTTCATTTTTCAACCAGAACAGTTACCATGGTTAGTCGTTGATGTTGTTGATGCTTGTATTCAACCGGCTTATTGGTCTGGTGATATTGATTTGTTAGTTGAAATGATTGTTAAATCAGCAAAACCAACCGATGCAATATTAATTATGAGCAATGGAGGATTTAATGGTATTCATAAAAAGCTTTTGGATAAGTTAACAAAACAGCAAAGCAAAGAGCAGGAAGACCAAGATTTAATCTAATTGATTTTTATGCTTGTCGGTATGGCTAGATACCTAGCCTACCATACAAGTATAAATAGCACACCTTTCACAATCTTTTCAAGATATTACAATTTGTTTATCAACAATCAAAATCGGATCGCCCCAATCAGCATTGACTGGCAAAATTGATTTTAAGAAATAGATTTCAAATCGATTACTAATTATAAATGCACTACTAACTACAATGCACCGTTATGGCTAATCCACCCCGTGATGTTTCACGATATTTGGCATTCATATCTTTACCTGTCTCGTACATCGTTTCTATTACTTTATCAAGAGATACAATGGCAGCAGTTGTTCGTCTTAGCGCCATACGTGTCGCATTAATCGCTTTTACTGCAGCAATAGCATTACGTTCAATACAAGGGACTTGTACTTGACCATCTACGGGATCACAGGTTAAACCAAGATTATGCTCCATACCAATTTCAGCCGCCATACACACCTGTTCAGGACTGCCACCCAGTAATTCCGCAAGTCCAGCTGCAGCCATTGAACAAGCTACTCCCACCTCACCTTGACAACCTACTTCAGCCCCCGAAATAGAAGCATTATTTTGGTATAAAAGCCCTATGGCGCCACAAGTTAAAAAATACCGAACATAGGTATCAGGAGTTACTGGATCAATAAACTTATCATAATAAGCAAGCACTGCTGGAATAATACCGCAAGCCCCATTGGTTGGCGCTGTCACCACCCGCCCCCCTGCTGCGTTTTCTTCACTGACCGCTAAGGCAAACATATTTATCCAATCGATAATAATCATCGGATCATTATCATTTTTACTGGTTGATAATTGTCGGTAAAGTGCATTCGCTCGACGAGGTACTTTTAATGCACCCGGTAATAAACCTTCAGTGTGGATACCTCGCTTAATACAATCTAACATGGTCTGCCCAACCAACGTAAAATAGTTGATAATTTCCTGTTGCGAATGGAGTTGTAACTCATTTTTAAGCAGAATGCTTGATATCGATAATGAGTTTTCATCACAGTGCTGCAAAAGTTGTGCTGCCGATGAAAAAGGATAAGGAAAGTCAACCGTATTTTGATCTTGTTGACCAAACTGTGTATCTTCTACAATTTTACCACCACCGACCGAATAATAAGTGGTTTGAGCAAGTATTTGCTCACCTTGATAAGCCGTTAAAGTCATACCATTTTCATGCTTAGGCAAAAAAGTAGAGTGAAATAGAATATTTTCACTTGAAAACGCTATTTCATAACGACCATTATAGATAGATAACCGTTTATTTTGATTCAAATTTTGAATAAAAATAGGAATATCATCGATATTAACGGTATCGGGTTTTTCACCCGCTAGCCCTAAAATAATAGCGATATCAGTATGATGACCTTTACCTGTCAAAGATAATGAACCATAGACATCGGCAATAATCTTAGTCACAACAGGCATTTGACCATTATCAATTAACTGATCGATAAATGCTTTGCCTGCTCGCATTGGACCAACAGTATGCGAGCTTGAAGGGCCAATACCAATTTTAAATATCTCAAAAACTGAAGCCATTTGTTTCCTTTATACGGTTAACGTCGATTAAAGTAAGAATAACTATTTGATCAAAGATGATGGCTATATTATGGCGTTAACCATGGCATAATCAAGTATAGAATCAAGCTTTCAATTTAAATCGTAAAAAATTTTGCCCAGCGAAGATATGCGCCTTAGTCATGTTGTTAATTTTCATTTTATCTCTCTTTATTTGCTTAAATTTATAAATAATTTTTGTCGATTACAACAATTACGCATAAAATTACTTTAGTGTTACGCGACGGACTGCTAAACTAGCTCACATTTTAGTATATTCATTAGTACATTATTTTTTTCAGGATAAATTTATGCGAACCAGTAAATATCTTCTTTCTACATTAAAAGAGACTCCAGCAGACGCTGAAGTGATAAGCCATCAATTAATGTTACGTGCCGGCATGATCCGTAAAGTTGCCGCAGGATTATATACATGGCTGCCCACTGGTTATCGTGTACTTAAAAAAGTTGAAAATATTGTTCGGGAAGAGATGAACAGAGCAGGGGCAATTGAAGTGTTAATGCCAGTTGTGCAACCTGCTGATATTTGGCAAGAAAGCGGCCGTTGGGAACAATATGGTCCGGAATTATTACGTATTAAAGACCGAGGAGATCGTGATTTTGTATTAGGTCCAACCCATGAAGAAGTGATCACTGACTTACTACGCAACGAAGTGAGTTCATATAAACAGTTACCGCTTAATGTTTATCAAATTCAAACCAAATTTCGTGACGAAGTCCGCCCTCGATTTGGCGTAATGCGTTCTCGTGAATTTATTATGAAAGATGCTTATTCATTTCATACTTCACAAGAATCCTTGCAAGAAACCTATGATGATATGTATAAAGCCTACAGTGCCATATTTACACGTGCAGGTTTAAATTTTAGAGCGGTACGAGCTGATACGGGTTCTATTGGTGGCAACTGGTCGCATGAGTTCCAAGTATTAGCCGACAGTGGTGAAGATGATATTGTCTTTTCTACCGAATCTGATTACGCGGCGAATATTGAGATGGCACAAGCATTAGCGCCAACACAAAGTCGCCTTGCACCAACCAAGGCGATGGAACTGGTTGATACACCTAATGCAAAAACGATTGATGAATTAGTTGCACAATTTTATTTACCTATTGAAAAAACAGTTAAAACACTTATGGTTAAGGCGACTAAAGAGAGTGGGCACCAACTTGTGGCTTTATTAGTCCGTGGTGATCATACGTTGAACGAAATCAAAGCGGAAAAAATTGATATTGTGGCATCGCCTTTAGAATTTGCAACTGAAGATGAAATTCGTGCGATAGTGAATGCAGGACCAGGTTCATTAGGACCGGTAAACCTTGATATGCCAATCATCATTGACCGTGATGTGGCAGTGATGAGCGACTTTAGCGCAGGCGCCAATATCGATCATAAACATTATTTCAATATCAACTGGGACAGAGATATCACTTTACCGCGTATCGAAGATATTCGTAATGTGGTTGAAGGCGATATTAGCCCTGACGGTAAAGGAACATTACAAATTAAACGTGGTATTGAAGTAGGACATATTTTCCAATTAGGCACCAAATATTCTCAAGCGATGAAAGCCACTGTTCAAGGGGAAGATGGTCAAAATCATGTCATGATTATGGGGTGTTATGGTATTGGTGTAAGTCGTATTGTCGCAGCAGCGATTGAACAGTGCCACGACGACCGCGGTATTATTTGGCCTGACGCAATTGCGCCTTTTAGCGTTGCCATAATACCAATGAATATGCATAAATCAGAAAAAGTACAAGCCACTGCTGAAAAGCTTTATGCAGATCTACAATCAGCAGGTATTGAAGTACTCTTTGATGATCGTAAAGAGCGACCGGGCGTGATGTTTGCTGATGCCGAACTCATTGGTATTCCACATACTTTTGTCATCGGTGAACGCAATCTTGAAAATGGCGAAGTTGAATATAAACACCGAGCTGGTGGTGAAAAATCGCTAGTAAAAATCGATGAATTGATGACATTTATTAAAAAACGTCTTCAAACAGTTTAAATAAACATGTTCGAATAATTAGTTATGCAAAATACAACACAACAGTTAAAAATGAGTCATAACCGTATTACAACGATTATGATATGTTCACTACTGCTGTGTTGTATGAGTTTAAATCTCATTGGCTGTCAATCTAAGCTTAATTCTGATTATCAATTACCGGATAATTTTCATCAAGTGTCTAACGATATCTATCGCTCAGAACAACCTTCAATAACTGAATTTAAATATCTTGATAAACTTGGCTTTAAAACCATTATAAATTTACGGCTATTTCACAGTGATCGTGAGTTAGTCGAAAATACACAGATGTCAGAAGTTTGGATTCGAATGCGGGCAGGTGATATTACTGATGAGAAAATGATCCAAGTAATGAAAGCAATTCATACCTCCCCTAAACCGATATTAATCCATTGTTGGCAAGGTAGTGATCGTACCGGCGTCACTATTGCTATGTACCGTTTGGTTTTTGAAAATTGGACTAAATCTCAAGCTATTAATGAGTTAATGCAAGCTGAATTTGGTCATCACTACAATGTTTATCCCAATATCAAAAAATATCTTGAAACAGTTGATATTGAAAAAATTCGCTCTGCCGTTTTTCAATAAAAAGATAGAAATTTTGATAACCCTAAACAACGTCATTGATTAAAGATGCTATCTGTTAGGCTTATTAACTTTATGTAAAGTTTAATCACAAATTCAAAGTGATATTGTGTTTTTTTTCAGCTAAAATAACTATTAATAATTATATTATCCCTATGGAATAAAATAATGCTAAAAAAAACAATTGCATTTTTAATCTCGGCTTCATTGCTATTGCAAAATACCTCATTGGTATATGCAGATAACATTAACTTGCCCGATATTGGTACAGCGGCTGCATCAACATTAAGTATCGGTCAAGAAATGGAAATGGGGGATTATTACATGCGAATGTTACGCGCTCAAGCCCCTATTCTAAATGATCCTGTTTTGAATCAATATATTAATGATTTGGGTCAAAAATTAGTTTCAAAATCAGAATCGGTACAAACCCCTTTTCACTTTTATATCATGCGTAGCGATGTCCTTAATGCTTTCGCTTTTTTTGGTGGTAATGTTGTTGTCCATTCTAAGTTAATACTTGATACGGATAACGAAAGTCAACTAGCGTCGGTCATGGCTCACGAAATAGGTCACGTCACCCAAAGACATTTAGCCCGTGCAATCGAAGCCCAAAATCGTAACAGTCCTTATTTTTGGGGAGCTACGTTAGGTTCTATATTACTTACATTAGCAAATCCTGAAGCTGGAATGGCTGCGATGACAAGTACTATGGCGGGGTCTGCACAAAGTATGATTAGTTTTACTCAGAGCAATGAGCAAGAAGCGGATCGTGTTGGTCTTAGGACTTTAGTCAAAGCCGGATTTGATCCTTATGCATCATCTGAATTTTTGCAAAAACTTGCTGACCAAACGCGCTTTAGTAGTAAACCGCCTGAAATATTACTTACTCACCCATTGCCTAATAATCGTTTAACTGACGTTCGCAACCGAACTTTGCAATACAGTAAAAAAAATATTACTTCTTCTCTTGATTACTATTTAGCTAAAGCTCGATTAGCGATTATTACGGCTAAAAATAAAAATGCCGCTTTGTTATTAATTCAAGATTATAAAAAATTAAATAATCAACCAAGCAAAATTGCCATCATATACTGTGGCGCATTGGCGGATTATCAGGCAGGTAAATATCAACAAGCCAAACAGCAACTTCAACCATTATTAGATAGTCAGCCTGATAATCTATGGTTTATTGATTTAATGACTGATATAGATTTAGAACTTAATAATAATAGTGTTGCCATTACACGATTACAGCAAGCTTTAAAAAAATTTCCTAACAGCACAGCGATACAATTAAATTTAGCGGCGGCTTATAATAATAATAAAAATTACCAACAGGCGGTTAGCCTTCTTCATCGCTATACCCATGATCATAATGACGATATGAATGGCTGGGATGAATTGATTAAAGCTTATGGTGGGCTGCACTCAACAGCACAACAAATGACTGCAAGAGCTGAGCTTATTGCTTTACAAGGTAGATTTGATGAATCTATTCAATTGCTGCAAAACGCTAAAAATAGAGCTAAAGGCGATCAAATCACACTATCTAAAATAGACGCCAGAATAAATCAATTAAAGCAACTACAAAAACGCTTTGCAAAATACAAAAGGTAAAATTTATAATTTTCTGGCTAATGGCATCCACATTAGCCAGAAAAATATTCATTCAGCAAATTTATTTATTAGCTAAATGATCAACGTTATTATAAAACTTAACCGAAAATTGCCCTTTAGGCTGATTTTCATCTTGTTTATAGTTAACCACACTGATACTTGTATTTAACATACGTGGAAAATACGCCTCATCACGGTGTAAACGCCAGTCTCCTCCATTTAAAACACAAAGTAGTATCCGTAATACTGTGCCATGAGAAACAACTAAAATATTACCGGTATCTTGCTTAGTATTTTCGATAATGGTCTTTAATGCTCGCTCCATACGTGCCAAAACTTGTTGATAATTTTCACCTTGATTGACTGTTGCATCAAAGTTAGCAGGATCAGTGAGATAAGTATTAAATTCCGGAAATGCTTTTTTTAATGTCGGCACATGTTTACCTTCCCAAATACCAAAATCCATTTCGCATAAATCTGAAAGTTCAGCTGTTGGAATAACATTTACATTTTCATTGATAATATAGTCTCGAGTTTCCATTGCACGCTGTTGAGTACTTGAATAAGCCTGTATGAACGGAATATCTTTAAGGTACTTTCCTGTCACCTTTGCACCTAAAATTCCTTCTTCTGTCAAAGGGGAATTCTGTGAGCCTTGCATTTGATCTTTAATATTCCATTCCGTCTGACCGTGTCTAATTAAATATAAATTGATATCTTTCATTGGTGCTAACTACCTTATTTATTTTTTAAATTATGCTTGTTTAAATTTATCTTTTCTAAGCTGAGTTAAACAAGCTTGCAATGTGGCATCCATTGGGGCTTGTAATAGCATTTCTTGCTGGGTTTTAGGATGAATAAATTTTACACTCGCCGCATGTAAAAAAAGACGGTTGAGTGTAGTATGTGATAATAATGCATCAAATTGGCGATCCCCATAACGATCATCAAAAGCAATCGGATGATTAGCATATTGCGTATGAATTCGAATTTGATGAGTACGGCCTGTTACAGGACTGGCTTTTATCAACGTGGCAAACTCAAATCGTTCTTCTACTTTAAAACGTGTTTCTGAAGGTTTTCCTTCTTTATCAACTTTCACCACTCGTTCACCACTTTTGAGCACATTTTTTAGCAATGGTGCTTGAATCACTTTACATTCAGAAGACCAATTGCCTTTCACTAACGCTAAATAATTTTTTTGCATCTGCTTTAAACGAAGCTGTTCATGCAACGCTTTTAATGCAGAGCGTTTTTTTGCAATCAACAGTACCCCTGATGTTTCACGATCGATACGATGCACCAACTCTAAAAATTTTGCTTCAGGCCTTAACGCGCGTAATCCTTCAATCACACCAAAACTTAAACCACTGCCACCATGCACCGCAATGCCCGAAGGTTTGTTGATAGCTAAAATCATCTCATCTTCATAAATAATTGCCTTTTCTAATTCGGCCACTTTATTTAATTTTGTTGAGATTTCGGGCGTGGCTTTTTCAGCAACTCGAATAGGAGGAATACGAACTTCATCGCCAATATTCAATTTGTATTCTGGCTTAATACGTTTTTTATTCACTCGCACTTCACCTTTGCGTAATATACGATAGATCATACTCTTTGGTACACCTTTCAAATAGGTGAGTAAAAAGTTATCAATACGTTGAGTCGCATTTTCTTCAGATATAGTCACAAAAGTAACATTTAATTTTTTTTGTGGAGCGTTTGTGTGCATAAGAGATGATTAGTCCGCTATCAATGAGTAAAAGTCGTTTACATTATTCTTAAATAATCTACACTAATCTTAATTATAATTAGGTAGTTTTTTTCAGTATAATAAAAGCAAAACAATTATAACGGAATCTGGGAGAATAAAATAGTATGTTATCGCTGCTTAATCAGTACTCACGTAGAAGGTTTGCTTGGTTTTTACTTTTTCTTTCAACCGTTGTTTTTGAATTAATTGCTCTACATTTTCAATACAATTTAGGTCTTGCACCCTGTACATTGTGCATTTATCAACGTTGTGCAATATTTGGTATCATGATAGCAAGCTTTATTGGATTTCTGGCTCCTCGCAAAACATCTTTTCGTTTAGCCGGTATTTTTATTTGGCTTATTAGTGCATTTCAAGGTTTTCGATTAGCAAAATTCCATGCACAACTACAGTTCGAGCCAAGCTTTGGTGATACGTGTTCAATTAAAACTGAATTTCCATCCTGGTTACCTTTAGATACTTGGTTACCTGAAGTATTTAGTGCTTATGGTTCTTGCTCTGAAAAAATCTGGTCATTTTTAACGATTGAAATGTCACAATGGATGATCATCATTTTTGCTTGCTATTTTATTGTGGGTCTGATCATATTGTTTATGCAGCTCTTTTCACCGAAAGAATCAACATGGCATAAGTAAACAATTTATAGAACTGGCACTTTTTGTTGATTTTGCTAGAATATATGGCAATTTTTAGTTATTAATTGTCATATTTAAATGCTTTTGGAATATCATCCCCCTACTGATCCTTGGCTGTCAATTTTATATCAAGACGATCATATCGTTGTTGTTAACAAACAACCGGGAATCTTATCGGTTTCTGGTAATAAACCACAATTTATTGACAGTATCATTCATCGTTTGCAACAAAAATATAGTTATGTGGAATCGGTACACCGTTTAGATATGGCAACCAGTGGCATTATGGTTGTCGCATTATCTAAACTTGCCGATCGAGAAATTAAAAAACAATTTCGAGAACGTATTCCTAAAAAAACCTATATCGCGGTTGTGCATGGACATGTTGAGCAAGACACAGGATCTGTTGAATTACCACTGATTTGTGATTGGCCAAATCGTCCTAGACAAATGGTAGATAAGGAAAATGGCAAATATGCATTAACAGAGTATCAAGTTATTGCAAGAAATCCCGATAATACAACTCGCATTAAATTATTTCCATTTACAGGACGCTCTCATCAACTGCGTGTGCATATGCAAGCTATTGGTCATCCAATTTTAGGCGATAAATTTTATGCCCATCCAGAAGCTTTCTCGATGTCAAAAAGATTACTATTGCATGCACAATTATTAACAATTAATCATCCTAAATCAGGTGAAAACATGACTTTTACTTGTGATCCTGAATTTTAAATAAGTAAATATAAAAAACACTCATTATGTTTAAGCAATCAGCTCAAATATTAAGCCAATAGGTTAAGGAACCTTTATGCAAAAAATTGTTTTAGCAACCAATAATCAGGGTAAAGTCAATGAATTACAAAATTTACTGGCTGATGCGGGTTTTGATATCATCGCACAAAGTCAGTTTAATCTCCCTGATGCCGATGAAACAGGTTTAACATTTGTCGAAAATGCCATTATAAAAGCCAGATATGCTGCAAAATTAACTGGGTTACCCGCCATAGCCGATGATTCAGGGTTAGTTGTGGAAGCACTTAATGGTGAACCGGGTATCTATTCTGCACGTTATGCAGGCGAGCACGGTAATGATGAAAGTAATAATCAAAAATTATTACAAGCATTACAACCTATTCCTCAAGAAAAGCGTTCCGCATATTTTTATTGTGCTCTAGTTTTTATGCGTCATGAAAACGATCCTACTCCCATCATCTGTTTAGGCAAATGGAATGGCTTAATCTTAAATGAATTAAAAGGTAAAGGCGGTTTTGGTTATGATCCTTTATTTTATGTGCCAGAACTAAATTGTACTGCCGCTGAGCTGACTAAAGAACACAAAAGCCAAATTTCCCATAGAGGGCAAGCTCTTAAACAATTGATTAAAGAAATAAAAACTAAATATTAAAAATATTTAGTTTGTTGTAATATTGTTTATATTCCAAATTGCAAGTTTACGAATAAACGTTATATACTTACATGCATCAATTATATCGGAGTTGAAATTGTGATCCTACTGATAGTAAGTGGCCGTTCAGGTTCAGGAAAATCGATTGCATTACGTGCGTTAGAAGACATGGGTTTTTATTGTGTTGATAATATTCCTGTTGCTTTATTACCACAATTAGCTGATTCACTCAAAAATAATAAAACCCCTGTTGCTGTGAGTATTGATATCCGTAATTTACCAATCAATTTTGATTTTGATAAAGATATATTTCAACGTTTACCTCAATCTGTTTCGCCTGAGATAATTTTTTTTGATTGTAGCCGTAATACGCTTATCCGTCGTTATAGTGAAACAAGACGAATTCACCCATTGGCTAATCAGCAATTTTCCCTTGAAGAAGCCATCGATCAAGAAGAAAAGTATTTAGAACCCTTAAAATCTCATGCTAGTTTAATGATTAATACTGATAATCTTTCCGTGCATGAATTATCAGATATTTTACGATCTCGTATTTTAGGCAAAAAAGAGCGTGAACTCACTATGATTTTTGAATCATTTGGTTTTAAGCATGGTTTACCGGTGGATGCAGATTTTGTCTTTGATGTTCGTTTTTTACCGAATCCACACTGGGATGTATCGTTAAGACCACTAACAGGATTAGATGATCCGGTCAAAAACTATCTATTAAAACATGATGAAGTGACCAATTTTATTTATCAAACTGCAGATTATTTAAAAAATTGGTTACCAATGTTAGAGAAAAACAATCGAAGTTATTTAACTATTGCAATTGGTTGCACTGGTGGTCAACACCGTTCCGTGTTCATTGCTGACCAGTTAGCTGATATTTTTCGAGCTCAAAATAAACAAGTCCAAGTCCGTCACCGTACTTTAGAGAAGAAGTAATTATTGCTGAATTATTGATAAATAATAGATTTCATAACCTATTTTTTCAAATATTTTGTATATATCTTTGAAGGTTAATGTTGGTTTTTCGGGTAAGGATTCTGGATGAATTAATTCACTAAGTTTAACAAGTTGTATATCTGAAGGTAATTCGGACAGCTTTTTTGTTAAGACGTTCACCGTTTGTGGATAAGGATGACCAATAACAATTGCTTGCCCCTTTTTTCGGGCTAATTCAATAGCAATATCAAATTGGTAAGCAATGGCATTTTCATTCTGTTTATCATCAAGAAAAACATCTCGTACAAGAACAGGTATATTATAGTTTTGAGCCGCATTAATTACCTGCGTTTTACCTATTGTTTTGCTGTCTAAATAGAAGAATGAATAATGGCTAAGTGCTTTCATAACATGCTCCATACCTTTAAGGTCAGATGTCATTAAACTTCCCATATGATTATTCACGCCAATTGCATAAGGTACGCGCTCAACAGCATTGGCAATAATTTGATTAACTTCTTCTTCCCCCATATAAGGAAATAGTGTCTCTTTTTCTAATGGTTGTTTAGATAATGGTGCCATGGGTAAGTGAATAATCACCTCATTACCTTGTTTGTTTGCTAAGGTAGACATCTGTTTGGCATGGGGTGAATAAGGCAAGACTGCAATCGTAATATTAGGTGATAGTGAAATAATTTTTTGTTCATTTTGCTGACGATAACCGAAGTCATCAATAACAATAGCCAGTTGTGAAGCAAGTCCATTATTAATAGGGAATAATAACAGACTCATAAAAACTAAACTTACACAGCGTACAATCATTTTAACCATCCACTCGGATCTAGCGCTTTACCATCACGCCGAATTTCAAAATAAAGTCCGGGATTATTTTGACCACCACTCGAGCCAACAATTGCAATTGATTGACCGGTTTTAATTTTATCCCCAACTCCCACTAAAACACGCTGATTATATCCATATAAGCTCATGTCGCCTTTTCCGTGCTCCAAAACCACCATAAATCCATAGCCTTGTAGCCAACTGGCTAATAACACTCTTCCATCAGCAATTGCTTTGACTGTCACACCATTTTTCGCATTAATGACCATACCTTTCCAGTATAATTCGCCCTGTAATGCCTCACCAAATCGATGTGCCACACTCCCACTTACCGGCCAGTTAAATTGATGAGCCGGTTTGCCAATACCACTCACTCTTGCCATGAGTGATTGTTCATCTGAGCTCAATGTATAGTTATTATTTTTTTGTTTTTCTTCAATATTTTTAGCTTGCCTTGCTTCTTCTTCTGCAATACGTTGACTTTCTTTTTCTGCTTGAGCGATTTTTGCTTGCAACTTCGCTTCGTTTTCACGTAGTTGCGCTAATTTTTGTTGATTCTGTTGCATAGATGATTCAAGCGATACTATCGTTTTTTTACGATTTTGACGATTTTTTTCAAGCCTCAATTGTTCTTGCTTTTGTCTATTTTGTAATACTTTATGAGAGGACTCTTTTTTTTGCAAAGCTGCTTTTTTTTCACTTAATTGTAATTGGGTCTCTTTAAGCTCATTAATTAATTGCTCTCGAGCTTGGTTAATGTATCCGTAATACTGAATAATTCGTTCGTTACGTTCCCCCTTTTCCCCCGAAAATACCAGTTCTAATCCGCTATTTTTCCCAATTTTAAATGCACCAATCAATTGTTTAGCTAACACTGCTCGTTGCTGTGTTTGCTTATTAACCAGCTCATCTATCTGGTCAATCATTATATGAATTTCTTGATTAAGTTTTTTTAACGATAAATCATTTTTTTCAATTGAGGTCAACAAAATTGCTATTTCGGTTTCTTGCTGTTTAAGGTCTTTGACTAATTGAGTGCGTTGTTTATTTTGTTCTGCTATTCGATTTTCTTGTTCTTCAATTGAACGACGCAAAGACTCTAGCCTCTGAGTATCATCAGCGTGCAAAAAACTAACATTGATTAATGTTATAAAAATAATCACAACAATTTTTTGATAAATAGACATGGTGTTTTATTTTAGATTTATTACCAAGCAATAATGATAATGTCACTATACCGACAAATAGGTAAAGATGCAAAATGTAAACCACATTAAGATAGTTAAGTAATATATTATGATATGAAGCGATTAGACATTTCACAAGCACTCATAAAAAGTATAAAATACAGCACTGTTTTAAATATCGAAAAAATCAATTCAACCATAAAGACAACATCATGCAAAAGTTTAATGTCAAAACCTTTCAAGGTTTAATACTTACGTTACAAGATTACTGGGCTAATCAAGGTTGTACAGTGATTCAACCCTTAGATATGGAAGTGGGTGCAGGTACATCACATCCAATGACCTGTTTACGTGCGCTTGGACCTGAGCCAATTAATGCTGCTTATGTTCAGCCTTCTCGTCGCCCTACTGATGGTCGTTATGGTGAAAATCCAAATAGGCTACAACATTATTATCAATTCCAAGTTATTTTAAAACCTTCACCCGATAATATCCAAGAACTTTATTTAGGTTCGTTGAAGGAGCTTGGTCTAGATCCAACAATCAATGATATTCGCTTTGTTGAAGACAATTGGGAAAACCCAACCTTAGGTGCCTGGGGGCTTGGCTGGGAAGTGTGGTTAAATGGTATGGAAGTAACCCAATTTACTTATTTTCAACAAGTCGGTGGACTTGAATGTAAGCCAGTAACAGGTGAAATAACGTATGGTTTGGAACGACTAGCCATGTATATTCAAGGCGTCGATAGTGTTTACGATTTGATTTGGAGTGATGGAGCATTCGGTAAAACGACTTATGGCGATGTTTTCCATCAAAACGAAGTTGAACAATCAACTTATAATTTTGAATATGCGAATACTGACTTCTTATTTTACTGTTTTGAACAACACGAAAAAGAAGCAAAATTTTTGCTTGAGTTAGAAAAGCCACTTCCTTTACCAGCTTATGAACGTATTTTAAAGGCCGCTCACTGTTTTAATTTACTTGATGCCCGTAAAGCCATTTCGGTTACAGAGCGACAACGCTATATATTACGTATTCGAACATTAACTAAAATGGTTGCTGAAGCCTATTATGCATCACGTGAAGCGCTCGGTTTCCCTATGTGCCAAAATTCACCTTCAAGCGAAAGTGCATCATCTAAGTAGGAATATATATTATGCAAAAAACATTTTTAGTGGAAATTGGTACAGAAGAGTTACCACCAAAATCGCTCCGAACTTTGGCTGAAAGTTTTGCGGCTAATTTTATCGAACAACTGGATAATGCAAATTTAGAACATGGTGAAGTCCTTTGGTATGCATCACCAAGACGTTTAGCATTAAAAGTATTAAATCTGAATGATACTCAACCTGATAGCCAAATCGTTAAACGAGGCCCAGCAGTAAGTGCAGCATTCGATCAAGCAGGAAATCCAACGAAAGCCGCAGAAGGTTGGGCTCGTGGTTGTGGTATTACGGTTGATCAAGCAGAACGAATACAAACAGATAAAGGGGAATGGCTTTCTTTTACACAAAATCAAAAAGGACAGCCTGTTGTCAATTTGTTATGTGATATGGTTAAAAATGCTTTAAACAAATTACCAATACCAAAACCAATGCGCTGGGCAGCCCGTCAAGTTGAATTTATTCGCCCAAGCCATACTGTGACGATGTTATATGGTGATGAACTGGTACCCGGTACTATTTTAGACATTGATTCCGCACGGGTGATCCGTGGACACCGTTTTATGGGTGAACAGGAGTTTACTATCGATAATGCCGATCAATATCCTGAAATTTTAGAACAACGCGGTAAAGTTATTGCTGATTATGATAAACGTAAATTAATTATCCAACAACAAGCAGAAGCCGCAGCGGCAAAACTTAATGGTAAAGCGGATTTAACAGACAGTTTATTAGAAGAAGTCTCTTCATTGGTTGAGTGGCCTGTTGTTTTAACAGCAAAATTTGAAGAACGTTTTTTAGACGTCCCTGCCGAATCACTTGTTTATACTATGAAAGGCGATCAAAAATACTTCCCTGTTTATGATAAACAAGGAAAATTGCTACCGAATTTTATTTTTGTTGCTAATATTGAGTCAAAAGATCCACAAGTGGTCATTGCTGGTAATGAAAAAGTGGTTCGTCCACGTTTAGCCGATGCTGAGTTTTTCTATAAAACAGATTTAAAACAGCGTTTAGAAGATCGCTTACCTCGCCTTGAAACGGTATTATTTCAACAACAGTTGGGTACTGTAAAAGATAAAGCATTACGTATTGAATCATTGTCAGGTTTCATTGCTGAGCAAATTGGTGCAGATGTAGCACAAGCAAAACGTGCAGGCAAATTGACTAAATGCGATTTAGTCACGAACACTGTTTTCGAGTTTCCTGAAACGCAAGGGATTATGGGACGTTATTTAGCCCTTAAAGATGGTGAAAGTGTTGAAGTCGCCACCGCCATAGAAGAACAGTATAAACCTCGTTTTGCCGGTGATGAGTTACCAAGTACAGCTGTTTCTTGTGCTGTTTCAATCGCTGAAAAAATGGATACTTTAGCCGGTATTTTTGGTATTGGGCAACACCCTAAAGGCGATAAAGATCCCTTTGCACTGCGACGTGCGGCTATTGGTGTGCTAAGAATCATTGTAGAAAAAAACTTACCGTTAGATCTTATTGCGTTATCTGAATTTGCCGTTTCATTATATGGTGATAAATTAAATAACCAAAATGTTGTAACTGATATTGTTAGTTTTATGCAGGGTCGTTTTCGTGCTTGGTATCAAGAACTTGGTTTCACCATTGATACTATTCAAGCCGTATTGGCTCTTAATCCTACCAAACCAGCCGATTTTGATGCGCGTGTAAAAGCCGTAACACATTTTAGAACACTGCCAGAAGCATCATCATTAGCTGAAGCAAATAAACGAGTATCGAATATATTATCTAAAGCAGAACTAGCAATTCCTGATAGTGTTAATGCTTCATTGCTTGAAGCCGGTGCAGAAGGAGAGTTAGCAAAACATGTTGCGGTGTTAATGGATAAATTAGCCCCATATTTTAATCAAGGACGGTATCAAGATGCCCTCGTTGAGTTATCTACGCTTAAAGCACCCGTTGATGAATTTTTTGCTTCAGTTATGGTCATGGTTAATGATGAAAAAATAAAACTTAATCGTTTATCATTATTGAAAAAACTACAAAGTTTATTTTTAAAAGTTGCAGATATCTCATTATTACAATCATAATAAATATATATCAACACTTGTGGTAGCCTATTTTGGTTACCACTTAATGACTTAGAGCTAAAAAATGCAAACCGAATTATCCTTTTCTCGATTGTTAAATGAAACAATTAATTTTATTAGAAATCGTTTTCAGCCAATCATTATCATCTGTTTTTTAATCAGTGCCACTACCACACCAATTTTAAATAATTTATTTGATAAACAACTTTTTCAGCAATTATCTAACCAATCTCTCTATGCCGTGTTATTGCAATTATTAAAACCAGCAATGATTTATATGGTGATAAATTTTATGACACAGGCGATTATACTTGCTGTGATATATAATTATTCAATCAGCAATAAATTTAATTTCAATTTAATATTGTCCCGTTTGTTACCAAACATATTAAATTTAATCGGTTTAAATTTAGTTTGTGCATGTTTAATCGTTACTGGGTTAATATTTATGTTATTAATATGCTCAGTTTTGAATCTGATTTTACCCATCCAAATCATGAATCTTTTAATTTTAACGGTCACGATTGTTGCTATGATTGTTATATCGATAGTTTATTTCCAATTCAATAGTTTAATTATTGAACCTTCAACAAAAGATTTTTTCCAAAAATTTATAGAATGTTTTACACACACGTTAATGTATTGGCGATTAACCTTACCAATGTTTTTAATCTACTTTTTAGCTATATTTTTATTGTCACATTGGGCAATTTCAATTACATCGCTGATGATAAATATTATCTATTCAACAATAATAATATTTGCAAATATCTTTATGATATGTTTTCTTTATCGTCTCAATATGCTATTAAAAAACCAGCATAAAACCCATTAAAAAACAAAGCAAAATATCAATTAATTATTTAAAATTATCCACTATTCTTTTTAATCACTCTATTAAAAAATTTATAGAGTGATTAAAATTAAATGATACCCTATCATTTTGAATTACAGGGGATATTGATATGACACCAGCGATTAACCAACTAAAAAAATTAAAAATTCAATTTAAAATTCATCAATATGAACACGACCCTAATACAACTAATTACGGTCAAGAAGCTGTCAATAAACTTGATCCAACATTAAATGTGATTGCCGATCAAATTTTTAAAACGCTTGTTGTAAGTTTAAACAACAATGACAAAACATTAGCTGTTTGCGTATTACCTGTTAATAAACATTTAGATCTTAAAAAAGTAGCAAAAGCATTTAACTGTAAAAAGATTGATTTAACTCATCCTAATATAGCTGAAAAAACGACAGGCTATTTGGTTGGAGGAATCAGTCCATTAGGTCAGAAAAAACGTCTACCCACATTAATTGATATTAGCGCAAATTATTTAAACACTATGTTGGTATCAGGCGGAAAAAGAGGATTAGAAATTGAAATGGCACCTAGTGATTTACTTACAGTATTAAATGCTAAATTTATAGAAATTACATCTTAGCTTAATTAAATAATATTAACTAACAAACACAGATTAAATGTAAGATATTTTAAACGCATTGTAATGCATTGATACGTTTTAATCATTTTTTTAAATAGAAAGGTCATGAAACGATGTTCCATGACCTAGCGTTATTAATTGTCAAAAAAACATTTTCGACAATTTAAAAAAACTATTTGATTGCTTCTTTAAGACTTTTACCTGATACGAAAGCAGGTACTTTGCTTGCAGCAATTTTGATTTCTTTACCGGTTTTAGGATTACGACCCGTGCGTGCTTTACGAGCATTAACTTTAAATGTACCGAAACCAACTAATTGTACTGGTTCGCCAGCTTTTAATGATTCAGTAATAGCTGCTAATGTAGCTTCTAACGCAGTTTTAGCTGCAACTTTAGTAATATCAGCTTTACTAGCAATTGCATCGACAAGTTCTGTTTTATTCATGGAAATATCCTTACATATTTATTTTATTGTTAAAGTTAACATAATAAAGAAAGTTAATTACATAACTTTCCAACTGTAAACAACATTTAGGTTACATTACTATTAAATGTAGTCTATATTGCTCTAATATAAAAGAAAAATTTATTAAAAAATAAAAAAATCATGGCTGGAACGCTTTAATTGCTTAAAAAAACACCAATATTGCTCATTTGTGACGTCCGAATTTCTGCTTTTAGACCTTTTATTAAATCTTCCATTTCATTTTTTTCATCGCGTAATAATCGGAAAATTTTCCATTGCAAATCAAATTCATCAATTACACTAGGTAATTGCTGTTGTTCATCCTCTGAAAGTAAAATATTTTCTTTTGTCATCTCAAATTCAGCAATAGTTGTCGCTGAGATACTACTTACTTTAGCGGTGTGTTCAGCAATATCACCACTTAAATACGAGTGTAACAACTCGCTAAGTGCCTGACATGCATCAATAGCAGGATAGACCATATAAGGGCTTTCATTAGTAAAAACAGGAATGATAGCTTCTAATTTTTCTAGCTGTAAATCAAAGTTTATTTTTACATCATAGACTAATAAGGATTCCCATATTAAATCAAGTATTTTTTTGTAATTTTTACTATCTTCTTGATTATCAACTTGTTTGCAGTAGTAAACAAAGTTAGGGTACATTCGTTCACACAAACAAACCATAAATAAACGTTGTTGCCATTCAGGCAATTTTTCCATTCTTAATTGAATTGGGTTTTTAATCATGATGAAACCTTTTTGATTGACGATGAACCGCGTCAATTAAATATTGTACATGTTCTAGCGGAATATCTTGATGAATACCATGTCCTAAATTAAAAACATGCCCATTATGATAGCCAAATTCCGATAACACAGCATCTACATTCGCTTCGATTATTTGCTTATCAGCATATAATACTGAAGGATCAAGATTACCTTGTACCGCTATTTGTCCTTTTTGTGGCACGTTACTTAGATCAACTGTCCAATCAACACCTATCGCATCACATCCCGAGTTTATAATATTTTCTAGCCATAATCCGCCACCTTTAGTAAATAAGGTTACAGGTACATAAGAAGTGATATTTTGACTCTTTTTACCTTGTTTTAATTGCGATAAGATTAATTTCATATAATCTAATGAAAACGTTTGATAGCTTTGATGACTTAGCACCCCGCCCCAAGTATCAAATATCATTATCGACTGCGCTCCGGCTTCAATTTGGGCATTTAAATATATAGCGACACTGTTAGCCAGTTTTTCAAGTAATAGGTGCAGTGCTTTAGGATCACTATACAGCATTTTTTTTATTTTAGTAAAAGCTTTACTGCTACCACCTTCAATCATATAAGTAGCAAGTGTCCACGGACTACCCGAAAATCCAATTAATGGTACTGTTCCGTCGAGTTCTTTTTTGGTTAGCCGAATAGCATCCATCACATATCTCAATGATTGCTCTGGATCAGGAATGGGGAGTTGCTGAATATCAGATAGACACTGAATTGATTGCTTAAATTTAGGACCTTCTCCCGTCTCAAAATACAAACCAAGACCCATTGCATCAGGAATAGTTAATATATCAGAAAAAATAATGGCGGCATCAAGATCAAATCTTTTCAGTGGCTGTAAAGTCACTTCACAAGCTAAATCGGGAGTTTGACACATCGTCATAAAATCCCCTGCTTTAGCTCTTAAATCACGATATTCAGGTAAATAACGCCCAGCTTGGCGCATCATCCACACAGGCGTATAATCAACAGGTAAACACTGTAAAGCTCGTAAATAACGATCATTTTTTAGTTGATACATAGCATCGACTCTTTTAGTTGTTATGACAATTGATCCAAACGTTTAAAGTTAACATGTTATTTTAGCATTTTATATGCTTATATAATCGATTATTTATGAGGTTGAGAAAGCACATTTTGTGCATAACGGATCAATGTTTCAGAAATATTTTGCATCACACTACTTTCAGGGGCAAATCGATGCCAATAAAGCATTCGTCTTTGATAAAGACCTTCTGTCAAATTGACAAGTTCTCCCGTTTTCAACTCTTGTTCAACTTGAAGTTTTGGTAACATACAACAAGCCGAACCTTGTTTGGCTAGCTGAACAAATGCTTCAGAAGAACTGGTTATATGACAGACGACACTTCCTGGCGTAAGATTAAAATTCTCTTGTAAAAAAGCTTGATGCATATCATCTAAATGATCAAAAGCTACCGCTGGTGCTTTTAACAAGGAAGAACGGGTAACCCCATTAGGAAAATATTTTTTAGCAAAATCTGGCGACGCAACAAAAATATAGTCTAAGGCGCCTAACATATCTGACAAGCAACCCGGTAATGGATTGGCTTGAATACTGATTGCGGCCACAACCGTACCAAGTCGCAATAATTCTAATGTATGCTCTTCATCTTTAACTTGGATATCAAAACGTAAAATATTTTTATCTAACACGGGTTTTAACGCAGGTAAAAGCCAGGTTGCGAGTGAATCCGCGTTGATTGCAATCGATAACGACAATGGTGTCGGATTTTGATCGTTATCGCCTAACCATTGTTGTTCGAGTAATTCTACTTGATGCAATAAACCTAAAAGATGTTCCCCTTGCTTGGTCGCTTTGGGCGGAATGGTTCTGACTAAAAGCTGCTGACCAAAAAAACTTTCAAGTTGCTTGATGCGTTGTGAAACCGCCGGTTGTGTAATACACAATTTATCGGCTGCTCTTTCAAAACCTCGCTCTTTTATTACTGCATCTAATGCTTGTAATGCTCTATAATCTGGACGCTTCATAATCTCTTTACGAATAATGGGATCTTTGCTTGAATACTCAAACCTTTTAGAACCGGCTAATTTTTTAAATAGATCTAAAACTTAATATATTTTATTAAAATACTAATGATTTTTGCTTTCCAAACGGTTACTATGCCATATCTTCAGTAATTTTGCTTTCAAAATTTTATTTTTTTGAATAAAAATTATTTAAAACTACGGTGATATTATGACGCAAGATGAATTAAAAAAAGCGGTCGGCTGGTCTGCTTTAAAGTTTGTAAAACCCAACTCATTAGTTGGAGTTGGAACAGGGTCAACAGCCGCACATTTTATTGATGCTTTAGCAACGATTAAAGGTCAAATTAAAGGAACGGTTTCAAGTTCAGAAGCTTCCACCCAAAAACTACTCAGCTATGGTATCCCCGTACTTGATTGTAATGAAGTCGATAGTTTGGATGTTTATGTTGATGGCGCAGATGAAATTAATTATCAGATGCAGATGATAAAAGGTGGAGGAGCTGCACTCACGCGCGAAAAAATTGTTTCAGCATTGGCTAAACAGTTTATTTGTATTGTTGATGAATCAAAAGTTGTCAATGTATTAGGTAAATTTCCTTTACCCATTGAAGTCATTCCAATGGCTAGATCATACGTTGCACGTGAGTTATTTAAACTGGGTGGAAAACCCGTTTATCGTCAGGGCGTGGTGACTGATAATGGCAATGTTATTTTAGACATTCATGATTTAGTCATCACAAACCCAATTGAATTAGAAAATTGTATTAATAATATTCCAGGTGTCGTCACAGTTGGTTTGTTTGCTAACCGAGGTGCAAACATTGCATTAGTCGGTTCAAGTTCAGGTGTCAAAGAGTTAACATTAAACCGTTGTTCAAATTAAATTGAGTGTTATTATTAAAGTTTTACGCATTGATGTAGTATATGGAAAGAGAGGAAAAGATGGTTGTTCAGGCTTTAACTAAAGATGAAAATAAGTTTTTATTACTTGAAGGTGTTCACCCTAGTGCCATTGAGGTACTCAAATCCGCAGGTTTTACAAATATAGAATATCTTAAAAGCGCCTTATCCCCTACCGAACTTAAAACAGCCTTAAAAGATGTCCGCTTCATAGGAATTCGCTCAAGAACTCATTTAACCGAAGATATTATTAATTCAGCACCTAAATTAGCCGGTATTGGTTGTTTTTGTATAGGCACGAATCAAGTTGATCTCGATGCTGCAACTGTTAAAGGT
This sequence comes from Gilliamella sp. B3817, assembly GCF_026536705.1. Classification (NCBI taxonomy): domain Bacteria; kingdom Pseudomonadati; phylum Pseudomonadota; class Gammaproteobacteria; order Orbales; family Orbaceae; genus Gilliamella; species Gilliamella sp. B3817. Next base: position 44,384 of record NZ_JAFNNV010000011.1, read on the forward strand.
ATTCCTGTTTTTAACGCTCCATTTTCGAATACCCGATCTGTTGCTGAGCTTGTTTTAGCCGAAGCCATATTATTACTTCGACGAGTACCAGAAGCCAATGCTCAAGCTCATCAAGGTAAATGGAATAAAATAGCGACGGGATCTCATGAAGCTAGAGGTAAAAATCTAGGTATTATTGGCTATGGTCACATAGGTAGCCAATTAAGTATATTGGCTGAATCATTGGGAATGAATGTCTATTTTTATGATATTGAAACAAAATTACCTTTAGGCAATGCAAAACAGGTAGCAAGCATGAATGAATTACTCGCAATGAGTGACATTGTCAGTATGCATGTCCCTGAAAACCCAACCACAATCAGAATGATCAGCAAAAATGAGATCAATCAAATGAAATCAGGTGCGATATTAATTAATGCATCACGCGGTAAAGTTATCGATCTTGATGCATTAACTGATGCTTTAAAAGCCAATAAAATTAGTGGTGCCGCCATTGATGTATTTCCGACCGAACCAGCAAGTAATAATGATCCATTTGAATCGCCATTATGTGAATTCGATAATGTCATTATCACTCCGCATATTGGTGGTTCTACCAGCGAAGCTCAAGAAAACATTGGTATCGAAGTGGCGACTAAATTGGCTAAATATTCCGACACAGGTGCGACCCTGTCAGCTGTTAATTTCCCTGAAGCTTCTTTACCTATTCCGGCTAAAGGATCGAGTCGATTTATCAATATCCACCATAATCAACCCGGTGTATTAACCGCAATCAATACTTTGTTTGCAGAACAAGGTTTAAATATTTCGGCTCAATACCTACAAACGGATCCTAAAATTGGCTATGTAGTTATTGATATCGATAGGGTTGAACAAAGTAAAGCTGAAGAGTTATTAATTAAACTCAAAAATGTCGCAGGGACTATCAGAGCAAGATTACTATTTTAACTAAAGAAAATTATCAATTAAAGGGTTATTGATCATGGGTTTTGGTTTCTAACGTATCTCAATATATATTGAGATTACGTAAGAAGCCAAATACTCCAGAAATTTAATTCCACATTCAATCAAACTTTAGTATTAATCTATTTATCAACTACTTTAACTTTAATAACATTGATACCCCGTTGTATCAAAGCATCATAATATTTATCATCTAAATGATCATCAGTGATGATAGTATCCACTGCATCTAAATCACAAACAACATTTGGGCTTCGTCGTCCAAACTTTGAAGAATCCGCTAATAAAATCAGTTTGGCAGCAGCTTTACTCATTGCCACACTACCGTGATAACTTTCATTAAAAGTGGTTACCCCACCAACCAAATCCACGCCATCAGCACCCATAAACAGTTTATCAAATGAATAGGATTCAAATGCTGCAATAGCGGAAGCATTATTACTATGAAACGAAGCGGATTTACGACGAAATGTGCCACCTGTTAATATAATATTTTGGTCATTATCATTAGCAACGAGCTCATTCACCATATGTAAACTGTTGGTCATGATAGTTAAATTATTGAATTGAGCTAGCATAGGAATCATTTGTGCAACGGTACTTCCTGCATCAAAAATAACAGAATCCCCGTCATGAATAAGTGTTGCCGCTTCCTGTGCTATTGCTTTTTTTTGTGCCGTATTAATATAAGTTTTGTGATCAATCGCACGGTCACCAATTTCGCGATTTAACATCGCACCACCATAAGTCCGTAGTACAAGCCCACTTTCATAGAGTTGAGTAAGATCTTTTCGAATAGTGGTACCCGTCGTTTGAAAATGGGTAGCTAGCTCATCAACACTCACTTGCCCATTTTTTTGCAGATATTCTAAGATTGCAGTTTGTCGTTGCCTTACTTTCATGATTGGAGTCCATTATTACTGTTTAATAACAGAATTAATTTATTGTATAAAATATTATACTTCATCATGAAAGAAAATACTTTTCAAAATAAAAGATAGGGATTATTTATTTGCTTTTAATGCAAGAATCAAGGCGCTTTGTGACGCAAAATCATTGGGGAAAATGGTTTCAGGCATAATATCGGTAATATTTAGTCCCAATAATTGTGGTATTGGTTTTGGCAATGCAAAAACGGTCACTCCTTTCATCCATACTGAATCAATCACTTTTTTATCGTGATCTAATGATAGCGCGATTAAAACTTTCGGTTTAAAACGTTGAGTTTGGCTACGACCAACACCTAAGTAAGTGCCTTTCTTCATCGATAAAAATGCTCGATTAAAACGACGAATTTGAAACCAGCCAAGTATTATCTGTATACTCCAAGCAATTAGAGCCAATAAGGCTAACGTTGATGTCGTATCCATTATTCTCTCCTTTTAACCAGACCAGAAAAGAGATGTGCGAAAGGCATCGCTATACCTTCGCACCAAATTGAGTTAAAACATAACTTGTCCACCCGTAATATTAATTGATTGTCCTGTACAATATGATGCTTTATCGCTTGCATAAAATAACAATACGTTAAGCACATCTTGATAATCACAACCTCGTTTGAGTGGCACTTTATCAATATAAACTTGTTCAACTTGGTTTTCTGGTATACCAAGTTTTTTAGCATATTGTGGAATCAAGGATTGAAACATTGGCGATTTTAATAAGTTACCCAGCATCAATGAATTAACCGTAATTCCGTAGTCAGCAAGATCGAGTGCTAAAGATTGCGTTAATCCAACGCCACCAAATTTTGCGGCGCTATACCCTGAATTGTGTTTGCTACCGACTTTGCCCGATTTAGAGTTAATTTGTATAATTCGACCAGCAGTTTTATATTTAATCATTAAATTAGCAAATTCACGTGCACATAAAAAATAACCAGTAAGATTAACATTGACGGATAATTGAAAGTCTTTCAATACAAAATGAGTAATGGGCGCAGCTTTAGCAACACCGGCACTGTAAACCATTAAATCAATTCGTTTAAATGTGTTATCAACTTCTTGAGCTAGCTGTCGCACGCTCTCCTCATTTGTTGCATCGACCCCAAAACCTTTTGCTGTTCCTACCCCATGTTTTTTATTTATTACTTCAGCAACTTTATTTGCATTATCAATATTTAAATCTGCAACGGCAATTTTATACCCAGCATCAGCAATACCTTCAGATAAAAAAGCCCCTAAGGTTTGTCCACCACCTATAATGACTGCTACTTGTTTCATTTTCTGTTCCTTAAATAGTTAAAATTATAATTTCATCATCGATATTAAGTTGATTAGGTATTTCACCAGTAACATGCACTGACCCCGGTAATTCAGCTTCACGATTCCCATCAAATCTTAATGTGACATGACCTAACTCTTTAAAATTGGTTGTGGCGACTTCCCCAACCGAAGTTATACGATAAGTGTGCTTGCCTAATTGAATGCATTGCCCTATTTCAAGATTCTGCCTTAACTCGTTATGACTATGTATAAAGCAATAATCGGCTAAATCAGACGGTGCACCTTCTTTAAACAGGATTAGCATGCCATCTGCCAACGCTTCTTTGGCAAAGTCACCAATTTGTTTAACTTTTGAATGGTAGATAACTTTTGACATCATTGACCTTCTCTATTCGTTTGCTTATTGATAAATAAATAACGATACTGCCCACGCAATTAAAACCGTTGGCGCGCCAGTTAAGAAACGACTGACTAAAACAGCGGGAACCCCAACACGCACGGTATCTTGTTTCGCTTCGGCAAGAGACAAACCGACAGGAATGAAATCACAAGCAGCTTGAGCATTAATGGCAAACAAAGCAGGTAAAGCTAAGTGTGGCGGAATATTACCAAGACCAATTTGAACACCAACTAACGTCCCGATGACTTGTGCAATAACCGCACCGGGTCCTAAAAATGGCGAAAGTAATGGAAAAGAACAAATAAGCGCTAAAATAACCAGACCAAATGGATTATCAGCTAATGGAACTAAGCCATGAGCTATTAAATCACCTAATCCTGAGGCAATAATAATACCAATTAAGGCCGATACAAATGCCATAAACGGTAAAATAGTTTTAAGTACAGTTTCAATCGTATCTCGACCAGCTTGAAAGAATACGGCAACACCTGATCCCATACCGATACCGATTTTTGCTAATAAACCATCGCTTTGTTCGGTAATTTTTTTACTACTGTCATACTCTTTAAAATTATTTGTGTGCACTTTTTGATGTGAATTGTTTGTAACAGATGCTTTCTGGATGTCACTATCTATCTCTTTTTCAATCACACTAATATTATTGGATTTTACGGCTGAGACATAAATATCTTCCAAAATATATTGGGCAAGCGGCCCTGATTTACCTGTCGCATGAATATTAATCGTAGGCACTCTATTTTTAGGATAGATACCACATCTTAATGTGCCACCACAATCAATGACAGCAACCCCAATTTCATCCTTAGGCGGTTCCCCTTCTTTAAAACCATCTATAGCTTGCCAACCCGTTAATTTTTCTAAAGTATCAACAATTGCTGGTCGGGTACCTGCTGCAATGTAGACAATTTTTTTACCCACTATAATTGGCAGCTCTAAAGGTCCACCCCAACCGGCTTCACCTTTTTCAATTCGAATAAATTTCATCATGTTCATTTCCTTGTTTATTCCTTTTAGTTATAGATGTACCTTTCGATCTAATTTAATGCCCATTTTTCTTTCAAAAATAGCAGTACAAAAATCAGTAATCCAACCTCTAAAAAAGTTGGTGAATAAGCCAACTAAAAAATAACTTACAGCCAATGGTCCTAAAGGAAGGTTTAAGGTTGTTAACCCGGCCGCGATACCTAAATAAACAAAAAGTTCACCGGGATTAACATGAGGAAATAACCCATTCATTGAATGGCAGCTGTAAGAAGATGCCGCATAATAACTAGGTTTATAAAACTCGGGCATAAAACGCCCTAGGCTAAGCGTCATCGGATTACAAAAAACAAATGTGCCTATTAAAGGTAACAATAAATATCGTGAAATAGGATTGCCTGCACAAGCTTGCGCTAAGCGCTCAATACGGTCTTGCCCAATGAATTTGATTACGGCATTCATAACCACTAACAGTGAAATTAACAGTGGTAATATTCCCGTAACCATACCGACAAACACTTTTCCACCTTCTTGAAATAAGCCGATAAACCATTCGGCTCCATATGAAATTGTATCAATCATAATTTCTCCTCATTAATTAAACTTCAAACAAAGAGTATCAATTTCAAAAACACAAAACTTTTAACTATGTCACAATTTGAAATAAATTCTTTTATTGTGAAAGAATTTATTTCAAATGATGCTTTATTTAGAATAAAAATAAGAATCATAGACTGCTGAAATAGCAGTAATAGTTAAAAATAGCTCATTTTGATTGGACTTTAGTTAAGACTTGGCGTAATTTGGTATAGGAAAGTTAAGCAATTTTTACAATTCACCTATAGGAGAATATTAGATGGCTAAAAGTACTACTTCCAAAAAAACGACTACAAAAAAACCGTTATCTGCCAAAAGTACAGCTACTGCAAAAAGACTACAACAATCTGCAATTTTATTTCCAACTGATTTAGGTCAAAAAGCGTCTAAAGATATCTCTGGAGCAATGAATTCTGTATTAGCAGATGTCTTTGCTTTGTATTTAAAAACTAAAAACTTCCATTGGCATGTCAGTGGTCCACATTTTCGTGATTACCATTTAATGTTAGACGATCATGGAGATCAACTATTTGCAATGACTGATCCGATTGCTGAACGTGTACGTAAATTGGGTGGAACAACGTTACGTTCAATTAGTCACATCTCTAAATTACAAAGTATTTCTGACAATAATGCAGATTTTGTTGAGCCGTCTGATATGCTTGCTGAACTTTGTCAAGATAATATTAGATTAACAGAACGAATGCGTGTTGCTCATGATATTTGTGATAAATATAATGATTCAGCAACAGCAAGCTTAATTGAAGAATGGATTGACCAATCAGAAAGACGAGCTTGGTTCCTATTTGAAACAGGACGTAAATTGGATTCATCAGGACATTAAAACACCGTAATGATCTGTAATTATTTTAAATAAGAGACACTAATGGTGTCTCTTTATTTTCAATTTAAGGGGACCCAAAATGAGTAAAAAAATTGCAGTACTCGTTGGTAGTTTACGTAAAGGTTCATATAATTTAAAAGTAGCCAAAATCCTTAAAGAAATTGCCCCTTCTTCACTTTCCTTATATTTAATCGAAATTGGCGATCTTCCCTTTTATAATGAAGATATTGATACCGATACCCCACCAGCATCTTACACTTTATTTCGCAACGAAATAGCGGATTGCCAAGGCGTGATTTTTGTCACACCTGAATATAACCGAGGTTTGCCTGCTGTGATCAAAAATGCAATTGATGTCGGCTCACGTCCTTATGGTAAAAATGTCTGGGCAAAAAAACCAGCCGCAGTGATTTCGGTATCACAAGGTGCAATTGGCGGTTTTGGTGCTAATCATCAACTACGTCAGTCACTAGTTTTTCTAGATATGCCAACCTTACAACAGCCTGAAGCTTATATTGGTGGTATCAGTGCCGCTTTCGATGGGAATGGCAATATTTCAGAAAAAACCCGAGAATTTCTTTCATCAATTATTCAAGCTTACGCAGTATGGGTTGAAAAATTAAGCTAATCCTTTATCATTTTAGGTAGGCATAATTATTAGATGATAGCGTTTATAAATGGCAATATTTTTTCCAAGCAACGAACAAGAGTTATTAGATCGAGCAAAACTTGTTGCTGGATATACATTTGGTGAAATTGCTCAATATTTAGGCATGCCAATTCCTGACAATTTGACTAAACAAAAAGGATGGGTTGGCAATCTTATTGAAACGTTTTTGGGAGCCAATGCCGGTAGTAAAGCTGAACGAGATTTTAGTAATTTGGGCATCGAACTAAAAACAATTCCAATTGATATGCATGGTAAACCATTAGAAACGACCTTTGTCAGTGTAGCACCATTAATGGCAAATCATGGTGTGATTTGGGAAACAAGCCATGTGAAATATAAATTATCTAAAGTACTTTGGATCCCAATCGAAGGGGAAAGATCTATCCCACTTGCCAATCGTAAAGTTGGCAGTCCTATTTTATGGATACCCTCAAAAGAACAAGAACAGCAACTCAAACAAGATTGGCAAGAACTGATGGATATGATTGCATTAGGTCATGTTGAAAAAATTACAGCACATTATGGCACATATTTACAAATAAGACCTAAAGCAGCAAACGGTAAAGCTTTAACCGAAGCGGTAGGAGAAAATGGTCAAACTATTTTAACACGTCCACGTGGCTTCTATCTTAAAAAGTCTTTCACCAAGCAAATTTTACACAACGCTACTTACTAATACTATCATCCTGATTTTAAGAAAAGAATTTATATAATATCAAGCATTAAAATTTTGGAGTTACGTTGATAATTATAAAGTTGCTTTTTTTTAATCGGTAAATCATCAACTTCAGCTGGGTTAAATCCCTTTTCTCTAAACCAATGAATACTACGCGTTGTTAACACAAAGATTTTATTAAGTCCTAAATTTTGTGCTCTACTTGCAACCGTGCTAATCAACAAATCACCTCTGGATGAATTGCGATAATCAGGATGAATGGCAACACACGCCATTTCACCCATTTTTTCTTCCTGATAAGGATAAAGCGCTGCACAACCGATAGTCATATTGTCACGCTCAATAATCGTGAATTTATCAATTTCCATTTCCAACTGCTCTCGTGAACGCTTAACTAAAATACCTTGTTCTTCTAACGGACGAATCAATTCTAAAATACCACCAATATCGTTAATGGTCGCTAAGCGAATTTGTTCAGAATGCTCTTTAGCAACTTGGGTACCAATACCATCACGTGAAAATAGTTCTTGTAAAATAGCACCATCAATTAGATAGCTAACTAAATGACTACGCCTAACGCCATTTCGACAGGCTTTTGAAGCGGCTTTCAAAAAGCGAGCTTCACTGGATAGATATTTACCTAATTGCTGTTTACGATTGACATAGTTGTCAGCATCGATTGGGAAAAGGTCAGTAATAACTTTACCTTGTTCATCAAGTACACCCTGCTCAGCACAAAAGCTGATTAACTTTTCAGCTTTGACTCGAATCGCCACTTCGGCAGCAACATCTTCTGAAGCTAAATTAAAGCTTTCTCCAGTCACCGATACACCAACCGGCCCTAATAGCACAATTGAACCACGATTGAGTTGCTCATCAATTGCCTCATTGTTAATACGACGAATTTTACCCGTATGGCAATAATCAATTCCCTCATCTATTCCTAAGGGTTGAGCAATAACAAAATTACCGCTGACAACATTAATATGAGCACCTTGTAATGGGGTATTATTTAAACTCATTGATAAACTGGCAGTAATATTCAGTTGTAACATGCCTGTTACTTGCTTAATAATATCCAAAGTAACGGCATCTGTAATTCGGGTGTTTTTGTGGTATTTCGGCTCAATATTGTGATTTTTAAGTGATTCATCAATTTGATTGCGTGCTCCATTGACAATAACCAATTTGATTCCAAGACTATACAGTAATCCAATATCACTAATAATACTTGAATAGTTATTACTTTTTAGCACAGCACCTGTTAATAGGATAACAAAAGTTTTTCCATGATGAGCATTGATATAAGGTACAGAATGTCTTAATCCTTCAACTAACTCGGTTGTTCGCTCTTTCATTTTCGCAATCACCCAAATTGAATATTTATTCATATTTTTTGTATTTTTATTTATTTGCGAACAATAAGCAAGCAATATTTGATAAAATTTTGACAAGATAAAATCACAAGTTAAGTACCAAAAGAAAAACCTGTATTCAACAGTGTGTTGTTTATCAAAATTTTATTAAAAGTGGTAACAACAAACAAAATCAACGTATAAAAAAAGCACACCATTATTGTATGCTTTTTAAACTAAGAATAATTTTAAGTAATGCACTAAAAAACGAGTATTATTTATTCATCGTTTTTTGTCATAATTAATATCAACATCCCTTAAATTTTTATTAAATCGTTTATTTATTAATATTAAAGATCATGCGATAGCGCATTAATACGACAACCGCTAGTAATGTACCTAAACCTGCAATGATTGCATCACTTAACATGATATATCTTAAACCAAAATTTGTAGATATCCAGCCAATTAAAAAGGGAATGACTGTCGTTGCAACGCTCGATGAAGTGAAGAAAATGCCCAATACTTTACCCTTTCCTGATGGAAAAAATTCAGCCATGGTCGTTAATGCAAGTTGTAATACACCGCCTGCAGCTGTGAAACCAAGCACAAATCCTCCGACAATACACATTGTTGGTGTTGGATTGAGATACAATCCGATAAGCATTAACATAGATAACAGCGGATAGACAACCACAATATATACAGGTTTAATTAAACTTTTGACTAATATTGAAGTTAAAAAGACACTAGCAAGGGTACCTAGACCATACGAAGAGAATGCCTTAACCGCTCCTGCTGCATCCATGCCAGCGACAGTTTGAGAGAAATCCTTTAAACATGAAGAAACCAAATAAAATGTTGCGGTAGAGGTAAAACCAATCACAATAAAACAGATACCTTCAATCCAAAAATTTGATTTATGTTTTAAAGTTGGCGCTTCTTCAGTAATCGTTTGTAAATCTTTTTCTTCTTGTTCTGGTGTGATTTTATGATTTGGGAATGGCATTTTCAGTACAACTAATGCATTTAATGCGAGAATAATACAACATAAGATAAATGACCAACCGTAATATCCTTCACTCGCCATAATAATACCCATAATGATAGGTAGTACCGATTGACCTGCGGCAATCGCTGCTTTAGTTAATATCGATGCAGAGCCAGGCGATTTTGGAAAAGCTTCCATTAATGCTGGATAAGTACCGGCATCAAGTGTTGAATTAGCTATACCGCCTAACACTGCAAACATAAAGGCAATTTCAAAACTTGGGCTAACCAAAATACCAACTAAAAAACCAATATAAAATAATCCGCCTAACGCAATGAAAGGTTTTCGCCCATACTTATCGGATAACGTTCCCATAACAAATAGGACTAACAAGCGCCCCACGCCTAAGCCCATCATGACATCATAAACACTCTTTTTTGCCTTACCTATTAAGTCAGTTTGTTCAGGAGTAAGTGCATCTTGCGCAATATGAAATAAGTAAGCAATGTCAGGATTAAACTGAGCAGCTAAATAATCAATATTCAAACCAAGTATTATTGCCCCCATTCCATGCACAAAGTAGTTTATATATAAACAGATCGAAGTGCCTAAATATCTATTTTTCATTTATTATTTCCTGTATAAATTAATTTTCAAAACACTAAATTAAATTTTACTCATCATGTAAATAACATTGAGTTTTAAATTTTTTTCATATCTATCACTTTGTTAAAACGGAAATAGACAATCAGCGCTAATACCACACTAGTCAGCGCAATAACAAAATCGGTTAAAATGGCATAACGTACATCAATTTTCGCTAATTTAGGCACTATCAATGGAATAACAGTAAAAGAGAATCCGCTAAAAGTATACATACAACCAACGGCAATACCTTTATGGGTTGGAAATAATTGTTGCATGACAACTAACGTTAGTTGAAGTACGCCACCTGCAGCAGTAAACCCCATTCCAATAGCAACAAAAAAACACATCTCCGAAGATATATTGAAATAGAAAAGAATGAGCACAAGAGCGGATAGAGCAGGAAGAATAATGATGCAATCTATTGGCTTTAAAAAATATTTGACTATAAATGCAGTAACAAACACAGAAATAATTGATGCTCCGCTATAATAGCTAATCAACTGGTTAGCTTCAAATTCATCCATATTCACACCTTGAACCGCTATGGTTGGCAACCATTGTGAAATGACCAAAAATGTTGCTGTGGTGGTAAACCCCATGATAATTAATAGCACACCTTCAATAGCAAATTTTGGGGTATCTTTAAAATAATTATCACTTCCTTCACACCCCGTAATAGCAATTTTTTTAGAAGGAAATTGGGTTGGTGCAAGCAATATTCCATTGATTATCAAAAATGCAGCAAAAGAAAGAAATGCCCAACCATACCAGATATGATATTCACCAAAAAAAGTAACGATAAAAGGTAATATTAATGTTCCAATTGAAATGAACGCTTTAATCAATACACTAGCAGAACCTGCTGATCGAGGAAAACACTCAGTTAATGTAGGCATAGAGCCAGTATCTAAACATGAGTTTCCAGCCCCAATAGCAATAGCGAGACAAAAGGCGATATGAATGTCAGTGCAAAACGTCATACCTACAAAAAAGATTACATAACATGCCATTCCTAAATAGATAAAAAGTTTACGACCAAATATATCTGACAAGATTCCACCAGCTAGCATCAAAGATATTTTTCCTATCCCAATACCAGAAGCAACATAGCCAAGTTCAACAATATCGGTATTGAGTTGTTTTGAAAGATCATTTGAAAATTGCATGATTACGATTAAAGCAATACTTTGTATAATGTAATTTGCGTAAATAGAGCTGACAATCCCATAAGAATTGACCTTTCGATTATCCATTGGTAGTACTCCATAGCTAAAAATTAAAAATATAAAACTATAATTGCTTTCAATATACAATCATCAATCTGAATCTAAAAGAGATAAGTATAATTTTATTGCTAAACTTTAATGTTGGTCACATTTATTTATAGATTCTAATAAATTCATAAATAGAAAAATATAGTATTGATTAATATACGAACCAAAAAATAAATTTATTCTATAGTATTTTAAGAATTTATTCTTTTTTTTTATAAAAAATGCCACATTGAATGTGGCACTTTGGAAGAAAGGAAGAAAATAGTATATTAATTCTGCAAAATTTGAAGAATTTCACTAAGAATTTGACTTTCATCTTGATCAACATTGATTACATGATGTGCTGCATCATGATATAAAGGTAATCTATCTGCTAATACTTTTTCCATTTCATCAACGATGGATAAGCCTGTTAAGGATGGTCTTTGGGCAACATTAGGATCTTTCATTAAGCGTGCGGCTAATGTTGCCGCAGGAGCAGATAAAAAGATCACTGTTCCATTTTGTTTCATGAAGTCACGATTATGTTCAGCTAATACCATCCCACCTCCAGTTGCGATAACACGTGACGATTTGGTCGTATCAATCAGGACTTGACTCTCTCTTGCTCTGAATCCTTCCCAACCTTCTTTTTCGACGATTTCTGCAACGGTTTTTTGGGTAGTTTCCAGTAAATGGCAATCTGTATCAACGAAAGAAAATGACAGCTTATTTGCAAGCATTTTTCCTATAGTTGTTTTACCTGCTGCTCTTGCACCAACTAAAAAAATTGTCTTATTCATATTGGATCCTTTCATATTTACAGATTGAAAAATATATCACTATGCTAGTGATTCACTTCAGCTTTTGCAACAATTTTTTTACATATTGTTTATCAAAACAAACGGCATTGATTTTTATAAATTTAATTTAATTTTTTATCAATTTTTTGTAAATAAAAATTTACACCCTTTATTCTGTTCACTTTATAAATTTATATTATCATCTATAATCTACTAACAAAGTTTTTCTAAACCACGAAAATAGAGTTCCGTTGCAATTGATTGATGTAAGCGCCACTGTATGACATCAAGATCTGGGTTTACCTTTTTAAATTCTTCAAATGTCATGAAATAACGAATAGTATTACTTCCTACTCTATCATTAATACTATTGATGATAATATTTACTTTATCAGTACGAAGTTTTTTTAGCGCTTTCATTGCATTAGCCACAAATTCCGGTACAGGCTCTATGCCTTTTTCCCAATCGTGCCAAGTTTTCGCATCAGTTTTACCAATATATTCGCTTGCTTCTGGCACTTTTAGCATAAGAAAACGGCGATAAGCTTGCAATTCTAGGTTAGTCATAATTACTCCTTCTAATAACAGACTAAATTTATACAATAGAATAAAAACCAATTAAAATCGAAAATTAGAATTTTTCAGCAAATTGTATAAATCGTTTATCAAACACATTTAATGATGCAAAATGGTTCAATGTATTGAATTTTTACTAAATACTTATTTTTCAGCTAAAGCATCTATAACAGCTTGTTTTGCCCGGTCAGATAAATCTTTTCCTGTCCAAATTTTGAATTGGGCATTCGCTTGACCGATAAACATTTCTCGTCCCGAAATTGATTCCCATCCCGCTTTTTCAGCTTCTTGTCTAAAACGAGTATGATATGGAGTATACACAATGTCATATGCAATACCTTTTCCTTTGAACCAAGAATATTCATAAGGTGTCTGATCTTCCAATTTACCTTTCATACCTAATGGCGTAGAATTGATAATAATTTGTGCTTCAACTTTATCACGGTCTTCCCAAGCAACCGTTTTTAAATTAAATTCTTTGGCAAGCTCTGACGGCAAATCTGTTACAATATCCGTTACAGTAATATCGGTATAACCTAGATCATGTAAGCCAACTACCGCAGCTCGAGCTGCACCGCCTGCGCCAAGTAATAGCACTTTTTTGTAGTGTGGCGGTAGCTGCTTTTCTTGAAGAGGTTGCATAAAACCAACAATATCTGTGTTATCACCACAAAGCTTATCACCATCCCAATAAACCAAATTTGCAGCACCTGCTTTTTTGACATGTTCAGTCACTTCATCTAAATAAGGAATAATAGCTTGCTTATGTGGAATTGTGACACACAATCCGCGAATATTTAATAATCTTACAGATTTAAAAAGAGTAGGAATATCTTCTGGTGGTGTTGAAAATGGAACCAAAACCGCTGGAATGCCATAATCTTGAAATGATGTGGTATGAATTAGTGGACTCAAACTATGTCCTAAAGGATAACCGATAATACCGTAAATACTATAAGGCGTGAACTGGCTCATGTAATCTCCTTGAAAGTTAGAAAATTAAACCGAATAAATAAATTCTGTCATTCATTGTATTAAAGCATATTTATTATAAAATTAAATCATTTTTTCTAAAATTATAGATACCCTTAATGATTTGTTTTATAACAATTTGTTTAATATATAGAATTTAAATTTGATGAGTAAAAGCAATGTTAAATTGTTTAGAAAATTCATCGATAATAAACTTTTTTATATTTTTTGATGAAAATTGATCATTGATAAGGTTTATCACATCACAAACCTTATCATTATTCTGATATGCCAAATCCCCTATGATAAATTCATGCTAGTTGATAAAATTTATCGACCAAAAATCGCATCATCACTGTGTTCAATTAAGAAATGATAAAACTTCTGCGCTGCCGGTAATAACGGTCTATTTTCCATTGTCGCAATAAATATATCTCTTTTTTGATAATTTTTGCTCATTGGTACTAATGTTACATTGAACTCTTCAGGTATATGTACTCTCGGCATAATACCGATACCATAATTAATCGATACTAATCCCATCATGGCGCTTTCTGTTTCAACATGACAAGCTATGTTCGGCTTGATGCCCGTTTTATTTAACATGTCATCGATCACACTTTTCATCCCACTTCGTTCTGTAAATAAAATAAGGGGTTCGTGAATTAAGTCTTTTAAATCAAGTTTTTTACGCTTAGATAAAGGATGATCATTAGAGATAATAAAAACTAATTCTTGTTTAGTTAACTTTTGAAAATGAACATCTGGTTCATCTTGTAAACGTGAACAGATAGCTATCTCGTATTTTTTGTCTCTTAATCCTTCAATGATATTTTGTGACATTCCTTCATAAAAAGAGAAAGTAATATCTTTATTCTCAGGTTGAGCTAAAAACGCCTTGATAATTTTTGGAATATAATTGGAACTAATAGAATAGATAAAAGCAAGTCCAATATGACCATGTGAAACACTGGTTAATTCTTTAACAAACTGTTCGCCTTCTGATAATGCCGTTAATGCTTGTTCTACATAAGTAAGATATTGTTTTCCTTCTTTTGTTAGTTCAACATTTCGGCCTCTTTTTTGAAATAATTTAATCCCAACCTCTTTTTCCAGTTCTGATATAGAATGACTAAGGCTTGGCTGACTGATTGAAAAATATTCTGATGTTAATGTGTAATGTTGAGTTTTAGCAAGCACTTGGAAATATTTTAGTTGTTTAAGATTCATGTGATCAAACTCTCTTTACTTAGTTATACAAAAGACAGTATAGGAGAATTTTCCATTAACACAATATTTGTATTTTATTTAACTCAGTTAAATTTAAACTTATTTTTTTCTTAAACAAGATAATACTTGAGAATTTGCCGATAAAAGCGTATACTTCGCTACCTCATTATTGTGGGTGTAGTGTGAGAGGTGAAACTGCTTCTCAAATAGAGCTGCAGCAAACTAAAAGCCTGACGAGGTTAATTCCATTAACATATTACGCCCAAGGCTTAAGCATAGAAATTTTGGAGAATTATTGACATGTCACGAGTATGCCAAGTAACAGGAAAAAAACCTTTAGTAGGGAATAATCGTTCTCATGCGATGAATGCTACTAAACGTCGTTTTCTACCAAATCTTCAAACTCACCGTTTTTGGGTTGAGAGTGAAAAACGTTTTGTAAAATTACGTGTATCAGCTAAAGGTATGCGTACTATCGATAAAAAGGGTATTGATGCAGTTTTAGCTGAACTTCGTGCCCGTGGTGAAAAGTACTAATAAGGAAACCCTATCATGGCAAAAGGTGTACGCGAAAAAATTAGATTAGTTTCTTCTGCTGGTACAGGTCATTTTTATACCACTAGCAAAAACAAAAGAACCATGCCTGAAAAAATGGAGATCAAAAAATACGATCCTGTTGTTCGTCAGCATGTTATCTATAAAGAAGCTAAAATCAAATAGTTTTAGATAAATATCAAAAACCCAGCAAGAGCTGGGTTTTTTTATGTTTATCGATTACCTATCATTATTAAATTAAACTTTTATTAATAGTCCATATGTATTCTTCTATTATCTACATGGATAATTAAAAAATATTGATTGTTACAAACTATCACATAAACAGAATATTAATGAAGATAAGCATTTACCACTTAAATTCAATTATAAAAAAAGCTCCAGTTTTTATCCTGAAGCTTTTTGGAAAGTTATAAAACTATTTTTTATTTTAAATATTGCTGTTCATATGCTTGGGCTTTTTTATCATCAAATACATGTTCCCAGCGAGCAATAACAATAGCCGCTAAGGCATTACCAACCACATTAACCACGGTGCGTCCCATGTCTAATATACGCTCAACTCCCATGATATAGCCGATATAATCAAGCGGTATACCAACACTGCCCAAAGTCGCAGAAAGTACCAAAATTGAAGCACCCGGTACACCAGCAATCCCTTTTGACGCTATCATCAATGTTATAACGATGATAACTTGATCTAGAATGCTTAAATCCATACCATATAATTGCGCGAGAAAAATTACAGTTATACTTTGATATAGTGTTGAACCATCAAGATTAAATGAATATCCAGTAGGGATAACAAAACTAGTAATTGCTTTCGGTGCACCATAAGCTTCCATTTTTTCAATAATCTTAGGCAAAGCTGTTTCAGAGCTTGCTGTTGAAAACGCAATAACGAGTTCTTCTTTTAATATTTTTAATAAGGTAAAAATATTAAATCGGCACATTTTACAAACTAAACCTAATATGACCAAGGTAAATATGATCATTGCTGAATAGACAGTTAAAATCAATTTCAGCAATGGCAGTAATGAGGCAAATCCATATTTGGCAACGGTTACCGTGATTAATGCAAATACCCCAATAGGTGCGTAACGCATAATCATATTAGTTACTTTAAACATTGTATCTGATACCACTTTTAATAAGAATAAAAATGGATCACGCTGTTTATCAGGTAAAGACATTAAGCCTAAGCCAAAAAAGACACAGAAGAAGATAACAGGTAAAACTGCACCATCAGACATTGCTTTAAAGATATTAGCCGGAATCATGTCTAAAATCATAACAATTAAACCATGTGGTTTACCGCTAAGTTCTTCAGCTGCTTTAGTATATTTACTCATATCTGCTGAGGCTAACGTTGAAGAATCAATTCCCGCGCCAGGTGCAAAGAAATTTCCCCAAAAAAGACCTAACAAAATAGCAATAGTAGTAATAATTTCAAAATAAAGAATAGTTTTAAAACCAAGCATTCCTAAACGTTTTGAACCACCAATGCCTGCTATACCTAACGTTAAAGTACTAAGAATAATTGGCAATACAATCATTTTTATTAAGCTAATAAAAATATCCCCAGCTGGTTGAAAGACATTAACGATTAAAAATTGGTAATCAGAATGCAAAGGATGGTTTGAATCAGAAAGTTCGTACAGATAAGCACCTACAGCCACGCCTAGAATTAATGCTATTAAGATTTGCCATGCAAGATTTGATAATATTTTTTTCATTAAAAATGACATCTAATACTATTCCTTTTTGAGGTTTTCTAAAATAAAAAAGGACTAGCTATATAACTAATCCTTCTTAATAATTAAAAATTATTCTTCGGACTCCTGAGCTGAATTATCCAGCTCGTCTCTCTGCTGCGATGATACTGATTCCACATCATCATCTTCGGTTTCAGCGATTCGTTGCAGACCCACAACTTTTTCGTTATCGGCTGTGCGAATCAATCTTACACCTTGTGTATTTCGACCGACAATACTTACTTCTGAAACGCGTGTGCGTACTAACGTTCCGGCATCAGTAATTAGCATGATTTGATCAGTTTCATCCACTTGTACAGCACCAACCACAGCGCCATTTCGTTCACTGACTTTGATCGAAATCACCCCTTTTGTTGCCCGAGATTTTGTTGGATAAAGCTCTTGTTGAGTACGCTTACCATAACCATTTTGTGTTGCGGTTAAAATCGCACCATTGCCTCGAGGGACGATAAGTGACACTACCTTATCATCACTTTCAAGTTTAATGCCACGCACACCTGCAGCGGTACGCCCCATTGCTCGAACTTTATTAGCAGGGAAGCGAACAACTTTACCATTAGCAGAGAACAGCATGATGTCTTCCGTATCTGAAACTTGAGTGATTTCGTCATCATCTGACTCAATGTCTTCATTCACTACATCATCATTCAGTTCTTCATCATCAATGGCTGATGATTCATTACTCGTTAAATCGACACCAATTAACTCATCATCATCACGTAAGTTGATTGCAATAATACCACCACTACGTGGGCGACTAAATTCAATAAGAGAAGTTTTCTTCACCGTTCCTTGAGCAGTCGCCATAAATACGCAATGTTCATCGTCAAATTCCCGAACAGGTAAAATTGCGGTGATACGTTCATTTTCTTCAAGTGGTAATAAATTAATAATTGGACGACCACGAGATCCTCGACTTGCCTCAGGTAATTGATAAACTTTCATCCAATATAAGCGACCACGGCTTGAGAAGCACAAAATAGTATCATGGGTATTAGCAACTAATAATTTTTCAACAAAATCTTCTTCTTTGATTTTGGTTGCTGATTTACCTTTACCACCACGACGTTGAGCTTCATAATCTGAAAGCGGTTGATATTTCACATACCCTTGATGAGAAAGGGTAACAACAACATCTTCTTGTGCAATCAGATCTTCAATATTGATATCTGCACTACTTGCCGTAATTTCCGTTCGTCTTGCATCTTGGAACTGATCGCGTATCGCTTCAAGCTCTTCACGTATCACCTCCATTAATCTTTCAGGACTTGCCAGAATATATAATAGTTCACCGATTTGAACTAATAACTCTTTATATTCATCAAGAATTTTTTCATGTTCAAGTCCGGTTAAACGATGCAAACGAAGATCTAAAATTGCTTGAGCTTGCGCCTCAGAAAGATAATAGTGACCGTCACGGATACCGAATTCTGGAGCCAAATCTTCTGGACGAGCAGCATCATCGCCTGCTTTTTCAAGCATTGCCGCGACATTTCCAAGTTGCCAAGCTTGAGATAAAAGTTTACTTTTTGCTTCAGCTGGTGTTGCAGCTGCTCGAATTAACTCAATCACAGGGTCAATATTGGCAAGTGCAATCGCTAAACCTTCTAATACATGTGCACGTTCACGGGCTTTACGCAATTCGTAAATAGTACGGCGTGTTACAACTTCACGACGATGTAGCACAAAAGCTTCAATCATTTCACGTAAATTTAACAGTTTTGGTTGACCTTTATGTAAAGCCACCATATTGATACCAAACGAGACTTGTAATTGGGTTAATGAGAAAAGATTATTCAGTACAACTTCACCCACCGCATCTCGTTTAATTTCGATGACTATGCGCATGCCATCTTTATCCGATTCATCACGCAAAGCAGAAATGCCTTCAACTTTCTTATCTTTAACTAATTCAGCAATTTTTTCGATGAGTTTTTTCTTGTTAACTTGATAGGGTATTTCATTAACAATAATCGTTTCACGACCACTGTGATCATCAACTTCAATGGTTGCTTTAGAACGAATATAGATAATTCCACGGCCAGTACGATAAGCATTTTCTATGCCTTTTCGACCGTTTATTAATGCTGCGGTTGGAAAATCAGGCCCCTGAATATGTTCCATTAACCCTTCAATTGAAATATTTTCATCTTCAATATAAGCAAGGCACCCATTAATAACTTCTGTAAGGTTATGCGGTGGGATATTGGTCGCCATACCTACTGCAATTCCTGATGATCCATTAATTAATAAGTTAGGAATACGTGTAGGTAACACATCAGGAATCATTTCTGATCCGTCATAGTTTGGTGAAAAATCGACGGTTTCTTTATCAAGATCTGTCAGTAATGCACCTGCAAACTTTTGCATACGAATTTCGGTATAACGCATTGCTGCTGCCGAATCACCATCAACCGATCCGAAGTTACCTTGACCATCAACCAGCATATAACGCAGTGAAAATGGCTGTGCCATACGTACAATTGTGTCATAAACAGCTGAGTCACCATGCGGATGGTATTTACCGATTACATCCCCAACTACACGAGCTGATTTTCGATAAGGTTTATTCCAATCATACCCCGCTTCATGCATGGCAAATAAAACACGTCGGTGAACAGGCTTTAAGCCGTCACGAACATCAGGCAGTGCACGCCCAACGATTACAGACATAGCATAATCAAGGTAAGAGGATTTTAGTTCATCTTCAATGTTAACGGGAGTTATTTCTTTGGCTAGTTCGGTCATAACACCAAGTTCTCTTATTAATATAAATCATTAAAACAGCTTATAATTATAGCATATTATTCGCTATTATTGCAGAACTAAACTGTTTTTATTTTCATTATTAAGTATGATTAAACAAAGTATTTTCAATTAATTGGCATAAACAGTTTAAAATCATAGCATGCATCTCATAAGCCATCACTTTTTTATAGGTCGGAATTCTAATTTCTATATCATTTTGACCTAATAAACCTATTACCTCTCCACCATCAAAAGCCGTTAGAGCAACAATTTTCATATCTTTAATGACCGCTTCTTGTACAGCTCGGATAATTGCTTTACTGTTCCCTTGGCAAGTTGCCACGATTAATATATCACCTTGTTGCCCCAATGCTTGTATTTGGCGTGCATAAATCTCTTCATGATTTTTAATCGCACTTAATAAAACATTATCAGACACTAAAGCGATAGCGGGGATACTAGGTCTTTCAATATCAATACTGGTAATTAATCGAGAAGTAAAACTTTGGACATTCGCAGCCGAAGAGCCATTACCACAACTCATAATTTTATTACCATTAAGTAATCCTTCAACGATGATGTTAGCAGCTTTTTCAATTGACGAACCTAAGGATTCAGCCATCACAATTTGTGTTTGGATACTTTCTGTAAAATAATTTTTGATTAAGTCTTGCACGTTTTCACCTAAATATTAAAACGCATTAATAATCCATTGTTGGCTTTTACCAGTAATAGCAAAAACATCAAATCGAAACTCAGTTTCTTCAATATTCAAATTTTGCGCAATCATCCAAAGTTGCGCTGCCTGTTTAATTTTATTTTGTTTATTAGGCGTTATTGTCATTTCTGCATGACCAAAATGGGCATTTTTTCGATAGCGCACTTCTATAAAAACAAGGCATTGTTTGTCACGCATAACCAAATCAAGTTCCCCAAAGCGAAATTGACTATTTTTAGCTATAAGCGTTAAACCTTGCCCAAGCAGATACTGGCAAGCAATATTTTCAAAATGCTCGCCAATTTTTTTTCTATTCACTAATCGGTTCTGATTTAGTTGAGCTATTAGAATATTGTTGCCATGATAATGCGCGCGTTATTTCGCATTGTTCTGACGTTGATAATTTACCTGTCATTCCATCTAAAAAATTAGTTTGATTTGAACTTAATTGATTAAAACGATTTGCTAAACGCCAAGCATCTATTCCCATTGCATAAACACGCATTAAGGAATAATCCTTCTTAATACTGTCCGGCAACTCGATCGAGGTATCAAGTTGATTAGAAATGAGCGGAATTTCAGCATATTGCGTTTGATTTAAATCATAGTAGAAGTCATTAGATGCATTTGCGACATGACTTTTAGAACTTGAATACAGCGCAACACTCGCAGATGACGAGTGACCAATCGGTTTATCAGCTCCCATATCTAACATCGGTTTGATCAACGTTAATTCATCGTATGAGGAATAAATATAAATTGCATCAAAATCAGTAAAATTATCAACTAAACTCATTGATTCCGATGGCATATCATTAAGAACAATAGGCTCACCAACAAGTTCGATACCAACATTTTTATTCATACTATCGCTTAATGTTTTCGCATTTCCAAAATACTGGACATAAGCTGGTGAGCTGTTAACTGAAAGTTGAGACCACTGTTTTGCAAAATTTTGTGCTACGCGTTTACCAAGTTCATTTTGTGGGACTAATAACAATGGTTTTAGTTTATTTTGTGCAAATATATGATTAGCTGCATCTTTTGCTTCATCTTCAGGCGATAATGCAAAATAACACATCTTGTTGCGGGTATCTGATTTATTCTCAACTTTATTCAATGCTAATACAGGAATACCCGGCGCCAATTGCTTGATATAGTTAACATCACCTTTTAATAAAGGTCCTACAATTAATTCTACATCTTCATCTTTAGCTTGTTGAATTAATTTATCTAATGAGGCACTTGCAGTATCAAACGTCACAATATTTTGTTGTGGTTCTTGTGGATAAAACTTCATGGCATCAAAATAACCTTGACGAATTGTTTCACCAAAAATATGTGAAGTTCCACTTAACGGTAATAACAATGCCACTTTTTTTCCTTCATTATCAACACTAAGTGTTTGTTCTCCCGTTAACATTGAAATAACCGCATTACCAGGATGGTTAGGATATCGTGTCGCCCAATCATGAAAAGCCTGTTTTAAATTTTCATTGTCAGAAGCACCAACTAGTGTAGTTGTTTGATAAGCGATACTTAATTCAATCCAACCTTGTAATATGGTTTCATTAGTACCTACAACAATTTTACCCATTTGATCGTTTTTTAACTTGCTGAAAAAACTCCATGTACTACTCAATACTTGTTGACGCTGATCTTTCGATGACCATTTTTCTAATTCAATATAGTCATGTGCTTGAGCATTAATATTTTTTTTGTCTAAAGCTAATTTGATGGAGTAATATCGATATAACTGTGAATTATTAAGCTCGTTAATAGATAAGGTATCAAGCTTAAATCGTTTTCCTGTTCTAACTGCGATTTCACCTTGAGATAAAATTTTATCTATTTTTTGTTCCGGATTGAGATCTGTCGACAACTTAGAAAGTAGTGTGTTAGCTTGTGAAAGCTTGTTTTCTTTAATTAATGCCCGAATAGCTAACAATTGCCAATTTGTTTTAGCTTCTCCAGAACTTGCTTCGACTTGTGAAAGATAATAACTCGAATCTTTGCTTTCATCAAAGCCAGAACCGTTTTTTGAAAAGCTCCCTGAACATCCAACTAAAAATGCTAATAATACTGATATTAACATTGTGTAAAATGAGCGTTTTATATTCATACCTATTCTCGTGTAATTTGTTGTCACTAAATTCGTTGTTAATTCATTGTTACTTAGTTTGGTTATGATAATGTGTTTAATTTAACTTCAAAAATAATCTATTTATTTTCAATTTATAATGACTTTTTAGTAAATTTGATCGTGCTAATTTATCGCATTTTTACTTGGGATATAGAAGAACACAACTATTTTCGCTTTATTATCTATTTACCGCGATTTGACCGCTAATTACATTACTCATTGATTTAAATCAGAACATATATCAATCAATATTAAGCTTTTTCGTTACATATATAAAGCTATACAGACAACAATATATAAACTATTTTGATGACTAATAAAGTATATTCTTTTACCTAAAAAATTAGCTTAGTTTAACTAACTACAGTCAATTAAAGAATTAATTATTTTTATCCCCAAATTCGTTGTACATGAACGGTAATTTCTTCTCGATCATGATAAAGCTGTTTTGCTTGAATTTGAACATTAATTTGATTGTCATTTAATATGTTATTGAGCAATTGTAAATTTTGTTTTACTTCTTCATAACGCTTTTTCATGGGTAATTTCAGATTAAAAATTGTTTCTCGACACCAACCATTGATAAGCCATTTAGTTATTAATTCTGTCACCTTAGTCGGTTTCTCAACCATATCACAAACTAACCAATAAATATTATGCTTTTTAGGCATAAATTTAAAGCCATCTTCTCGAAAATTTTTAACTTGCCCTGTTTCCATTAATTTCGGATTCATTGGACCATTATCAACGGCATAAACCATCATACTTCGTTTGACAAGCTGGTATGTCCATCCTCCCGGACAAGCGCCTAAATCAACAGCATTTAATCCACCTTTTAGTCTTTCTTCCCATTCTTCATAGGGAATAAAGATATGAAACGCTTCTTCAAGTTTTAATGTGGAACGGCTTGGGGCATCAACTGGAAATTTTAACCGAGGTATCCCCATATAGAACGGTGAATTATTTTCACTTAGTGAATAACCAACATAACAACTATTATTATTTAGAAATAACACATGAATAACAGGGCGGGTTGGATTTTGGACTTTTAATAAAATCCGATGATTTCTTAACGCTTGCCGAAGCGGAACAGTAAATTTGCGACAAAACCCCGCCAACGCTTTTCCTTCATTAGTATCTGCCACTTCAACTCGCAAATCGCCGGCTTTATCAATACATCCCGTTAACGCTTCAACAATAGGCGTAATACGATCATCTGTTGGCAAATCAACTAATCGATCGCCTGTAACAAACATTTGGCGTGCAAATATAAGTGTTCTAAAAGGTAACGCTTGAATTAAGCGTTGAGCATCGCCATTTTGATAGCATTCAAAAACAACATAGCCACTATTATCGTTAACTTTAGCAAATCCAAAGATCTCTTTTTGAGCCGCTTTATCTGTGATTTCAGCGGCACACTCTTTTTCAAAACCAATACGGCAATAGAGAATAATCTTATTTAATTTTTGCATATTGTATCTTTAACTCTTTTTTCAAAAATCCCAAAAAAATAGCTGTATTAGTCGGATTGAACACTGTCTGTATATAATGGTGCTTCACCTTTTGGACGAGTTTTGAATCTTCGATGTAACCACATATATTGCTCTGGCGCTTTTAAAATTTCTTGCTCAATCGCTTTGTTCATAAACGTTGCTGCTTGCACATCATCGTCCATCGGAAAATCAATAAGCTGGGATGTAACATAAACAGTATAATGCCCATTTTTTTCACGTTTGGGGGTAAAAGGGATAATTGCAGGTTGACCAAGTTTAACCAAAATACGCGTACCTATTGTAGTTGCAGCCTTTTCGACAGAAAAGAAAGGCGCAAACACGCTGTTTTTAGGTCCATAATCATGGTCTGGTGCATACCATAATAATTCACCATTTTTTAATGCACGAATCATTCCTTTGGTGTTATATCGTTCTAACATATATTTATTAGACTTTAACCTACCTTTTAACTGCACGTAATCCATAACAGGATTATCATTTGGACGATAAACACCAACTCCAGGATGATGCATACCTAAAATACGAGCACCTAATTCTAATGTGAGAAAATGGATACCGATTAGTAATACCCCCTTTCCAGCCTGCTGTATTTGAGTAATATGCGAATCGCCAACAATAGAAGATTGTTTAGCTAATCGTTTATTTGACCAAAACCAAGCCATACCCGTTTCAAAAATCGCTAAACCGGTTGATATAAAATTTTCACGCAACATCTGATCACGTTCTTGCTGTGATTTTTCGGGGAAACAGAGCATTAGATTTTGTCTTGCTGTTTCTTTACGTTTGCCAATTATTTTCATTGATAGCAATCCTAACCCTTTACCTAATTGATAAATAATTGGATATGGCAATAACACGATAAGATATAAAAGACCAATCCCAAACCATGTTAACCAATAACGCGGGTGTAATAAACGTTTAGTAAAGATTGGGCGAATTTCCTGATTTTGAGTCATATAAAGATTAAGTTATTATCAATAACAAAGTGGACTATTATATACTATATCTTGGTTTTGGTGGCAGAAAAATCAAATTACTAACTTAACAATGACATTCATTTCTCATAATGCTAATTGTTAACATGAGGATTAAAAATTAAAATTAGGGATTAATCAGATTAATCCCAATATATTAGACAACTTAATTTGTAAAATAAAAATCAATTGAAGTAATTTATTCCGATTAAACAGCCACAGGTGCTTTAATAGCGGGATAAGGGTCATAATCAACAATTTCAAAATCTTCAAATTCGTAATCAAAAATTGTGGGTGGCTTACGTCTAATTTTAAGCTTTGGTAAAGCTCGAGGTTCCCGGCTTAGCTGTAAATGCGTTTGTTCCATATGATTTGAATATAAATGGGTATCGCCACCCGTCCAAACAAAATCACCCACTTCTAGATCACATTGTTGAGCAATCATATGCACTAATAATGAATAGCTTGCTATATTAAACGGTAAGCCTAAAAATACATCACATGAACGCTGATAAAGTTGGCATGATAGTTTTCCATTTGCAACATAAAATTGGAAAAAAGCATGACATGGTGCTAATGCCATTTGATCTAACTCTCCAACATTCCATGCAGAAACAATCATACGTCTTGAATCGGGATCTGTTTTGATTTGTTGAATTAATTGCGATATTTGATCAACTTGCCTACCGTCAGCTGTTCCCCATGCTCGCCACTGTTTTCCATAAACAGGGCCTAAATTGCCATTCTTATCCGCCCATTCATCCCAAATGGTCACTTTATTATCTTGTAAATACTTGATATTGGTATCGCCCTTTAAAAACCAAAGTAATTCATGAATAATTGAACGTAAATGGCATTTTTTTGTAGTTACCAGTGGAAACCCTTTTTGCAAATCAAACCTCATTTGATAACCAAAAATTGATAACGTACCCGTTCCTGTGCGATCTGATTTAGGCGTACCCTCATTTAAGATTGTTTTCATCAGGTCTAAATATTGTTTCATGAATTTCTCGCTTTTTGATTAAATCGATATGCATATAACATAATTAAAGCACCACCTAGTATCATAGGTAGACATAAAATTTGCCCCATACTAATGATGTTGAAAAATAAGCCTAATTGTTCATCAGGTTGTCGATAAAATTCAATAACAAACCTAAATAAACCGTAACATAGTAAAAATAATCCAGATACAGATCCTGTTGGCCTTGGCTTTCTAATAAACAGATTTAAAATAATAAATAAGACAATACCTTCAAAAGCCATTTCATATAATTGGGAAGGATGTCTTGGAAGTATGCCATGCAATTGAGTATATAGTTCTTTCCATTCAGGATGTGATTGAACAAACATGAAATCTGCATGTGATGATGTAGGGAACAACATCCCAACTGAAGAATGAGTCACACGCCCCCATAGTTCGCCATTGATAAAATTACCAAATCGCCCAAACATTAAACCTATTGGCACTAAAGGTGCGACGAAATCAGCAACTTGCAAAAATGTTTTGTGGTTTATTTTAGCAAAAATTGCAATAACACAAATAGCCCCAATCAATCCGCCATGAAAAGACATCCCGCCTTCCCAAACTTTAAATAATGATATGGGATCGTTTATAAAAACATTAAAATTATAAAAGAGTACATAACCTAATCGCCCACCCACGAAAAGACCTAAAAATCCCCAGAACAGTAAATTTTCAACTTGTGGAACAGTCCATTGGCTATTTGTTTTTTTTGCTCGCCTCTTGGCTAAAAAAAGGGCACCTAATACCCCAAAAAGGTACATTGCTCCATACCAGTGTAAAGAAATAGGTCCAATTGAGAAGGCAATTGGATTGAAATTTGGAAACTGTAAATATTGATTCATCTTTTAGTTCGCTGTTTATTTTTACGTTTATGAACAAAATAATTGGATTTTTTTTTGTTTGAACTGTTTGTTGCTTGTACATCCACTTCAGTTTGTATGGCAAATACGGGTAATGAAAATTCTTTCATGGCTCTGCGATATACATCACGTTTAAAAGAAATCACTTGTCGAATTGGATACCAATAATTGACCCATTTCCAATCATCAAATTCAGGTGTAGAAGAAACATTGAGATTAATCACTGAATTATCAGAAATTAACTCTAATAAAAACCATTTTTGTTTTTGACCAATACAAACAGGTTGATTTTCCCAACGAATCATACGTTTAGGTAATTTATATCTGAGCCAACCATTGGTAACAGATAAAATTTTTACATCTTTAGGTAATAATCCGACTTCTTCGTTCAATTCTCGAAACATTGCCTGTTCAGGCGTTTCGTTTTGTTTTATTCCGCCCTGAGGAAATTGCCAAGAATTTTGCCCATAACGACGAGCCCAAAGTACTTGGCCATAACGGTTACAAATAACTATTCCTACATTTGGACGGTAGCCATCATTATCAATCACTGACTACCTCAAAAAATCTATTTCATATGGCTAAATTGTTTCATACATACAGCAATAAATAAATAGAAAAATGCTATTAATCGAGAAATATGTTATTAAACAGATTAGTTTTAACCATTTTCAGTAGTGCTATTGTTTCTATAAAAACTGTTTTTTGAATGACTAAAATTATAAGATAAATTAGAATATTAATGAGTTAAATGATTGTTAAATTATATTAAAACAATAAGTTGAATTTAAATAGATGATAAAGAAAGGTAACATCAATAGTGTTTGGTTGAAAAATAGGGATAACTTACACCTTTCAAAATACACCTACTTTAATCAAATACATTACCATCGTTTGTTAATAAAAGTAATCCTTCACTGTCAGTATCTAATCGTCCAGCAGGATAAAATTTGGGTAATGAGATAAAATCTTTCAATGTTGGATACTTTTCATGCGCTGAAAATTGAGACACCACATTAAATGGTTTATTAAAAGCGATTAATGAGCTCATTTCCAGACTATATCCCTCTCTGCTCTTCAATTACGTTGATTTTAATTTCTTAAATCATAGATAGCAAAAAAGCCCAGCATCTCTGCTGGGCTCTCACGCTTATTTAAAAGTCTGGCGGCACCCTACTCTCACATGGGTAATACCCACACTACCATCGGCACTACGGCGTTTCACTTCTGAGTT
>NZ_JAFNNV010000012.1:0-44859 GCF_026536705.1 Gilliamella sp. B3817
TCAGCGGATTATTCGCACTCTCCGTATCCCGACTTAATTCATTGATATCCTGTTTTTGCTGCTCTTTATTGCGGATGATTAACTCGCCTTTTTCTACCGCCGATTTTGTCGTGCTTGAGTCACTATCACTGTTTTGATAAGCCGTCGGGACACCCGGACCTCCGGTTCCCCCACTCACCGAAACATGCGTCACTTTAAAGTCTGCCTTGTTTTTTATATCACTGAAGCTGATGGTGCCGGTATCAAGTTTGTTCTTACTTTTATCTTCCGCTTCCGACGCTATCACCGCACCTTTTAAGTCAGTATTATTACCCACATAAATATCATAACCGCCTTTTCCGGCAAATATCCCCGACTGGTCTGTCACACTTGCCCATTTACTGTCTATATTCGTTGCTGATATCGAACCATTGGCACTAAATCCTGTGCCTGCCGTGCCACTGACCGAGGCACTGATTTTCTCGTAGTCGTAATCATCCGTATCTTGCAGTGACTGAATATTCAGGTTATTCCCGACATCCATTTTCACCGTATCGCCTTTCAACTGACCACCCACCACATTGACATCATTGCCCGTTTTGATATTCAGTTTGTTCTTGGCATCAATAACGCTTTCCGTCCATGCACTGCCATCAGCAACTTCCCGCTCCCGACTAAAATTACCGTTCGCTTTAAACCGCAGACCACTTTCATCTCCGCCTACCTGGAATTGAATACCTACCGCCGCACCATAACTTTTTTCATCCCGGTCACTGTGCTGCGTATTTACCGCACCAATCACATTCAAATCACGATTTGCCGTCAGGTTAATATCATTGCCGGCTTTGATATCACTGCCTTTTAACGTGATATCACCCCCGTTTTTATTCGCATCACCCGTGGCAATAATATTGATATTTTTACCCGCTGACACGCCGCTGCTAATCACATTATGTTGTTCCTGATTGACTACACGCTCAGTCCGTTGCGTTCCCACCATGGCACTGACGCCAATCGAGGCTTGACTTTGACCTTTATCGTTCTTCAGCTGTAAATTTTGTATCTCTTCTGTAATAGTTAAACCTGACTTTATCGATTGCAACGCCATTATCTTATCGTTGTCTTTATGTTTCGCCCGCTCAAGAGCTTGCGCTGCTTCATAAATATTAGCCACCGTCCCCGTTAACGCAACCGTTAATCCGGATTTTTCATAACTGTACTCTTCTTTATAGGTCGTTTTCGCATCAAGTGATGCGATTTCAACATTTTCCGCTTTTAAATTAACATCCTGCTGCGCAATAATGTCACTTCCACGTACCTTGATATCCTTGCCCGCCTGAATGTTGACATTACCTTGAGTACTGCCTACCACACTGCCAACATAAGCTTTTTCCGTATCGGTTTGTTTTAAATCTTCTTTCGTTTTACCAATCGTGACACCCAGTCCACCACTGCTCATTAAGCCTGATTTTTTATTGATGGTCTGTTGGTATTTATAGTAAGACTCTTCTGCAGCATCGATATTAACATTATTCCCCGCCTGCAAATTCACATCATCTGTCCCGACAACCTGACTACCGCTCACCGTTAAATCATGACCGGCATTGAGTGTCACACTCTCACCGCTCAGACTACTACCAATGGCCGTTTTATTATGCTCTTCACCATAGTGTGAATATTTGCTTTTCGAAAAGGTTGATTTCGTGCTCGATTTGGCGCGTGCTTCATGGTCATACGTCGCCTGCCCGGCGGTAATAAGAATATCTTTTCCGGCTTGCGCAACTATGTTCCCGTCGCTGTTGATATCGCTGGCTTTTACCTTCACATCATGCCCGGCTTTCAGGGTTAAATTACCGGCCGTACTGATAGATGAGCCCACCTCCTGCGTCGACTCTCGACGGTCATAATTTTTACTGTCAAGCGTATAATCGGTGGCATGACTGATGGTTTGGGTACCCAGGGATATATAGTTCCCCGCAATCAGCGTAGTCTCCTTACCGTTACTGATAATATCCGCCGCATTAATGTTAATATTGCGCTGACCGGTTAACCGTAATATCCCTTCTTTGTCAGATACATACACGGTTGCCGTGTTATCTAACCAGCGCTCTTTGCCGGACTGATGTTGTTCCGTTGTTAAAATAATGTCCCGACCGGCATAGGCATCAAGCTCTGTTTTTGCCTGCAGTAAACCACTTTGGTTAATAATATCCTGTTTAGCCTCTAACCAGACACTGTCGCCGGCAATCGTTCCCCGGTTAATGATATTATGACCACTCGCCGCTATCTTATCCCCGCTAATCACGCCCTGATTATTGATATCCTCTTGTGTCTGAATATTCACCTGACCGGCATGCACAATATTCCCCTGCAGGTTTACGCCGGTATGCTTGCCCACCAGATATAATTTAGGCACGCTGACCACTTCCACCCGACCATCCGGTAACGTGATAGCCTGATTGACCATCCACACCATATCCGTGGTTAATGCCGCCATCTGCTCTTCGCTTAAGGCAACCCCCGGTTGCAGCTGATATTGTTTACTATATAACTGACCGGCTAAGAGTAAATCCCGGTACTGGTCATCACTGTTGTTATAACCGGACAGGTAACTTTTACCGGTCAGTGCAATCAGCTGGTCCTGAATCAATTTCTGTTCATAGTAACCATCACCTAACCGTTTTTGTAAACTGTCAGAATCAATAAAATCTAAGCTACTTATCCATTTTTTACGGTTAGTAAAGCGAGGGTCAGTTTCAACTAAATATAGACTCTCTTTTTCCGGTCTGATTTGAAAAATGGTATTATCCGGCAATTTAATCGGCACCACCGTTGGGCACTGAACAAATTCCGGTGGTAATACCGTTACTGCTTCTTTATCCGCAATGGTGGATACCGGGGAGAGCTGGGTGTTTTCCGCCACCGTTAACGTGCCCAGTGACATCGCTTCGGTGGTATTAACCCCCTGATAAGCGCCGTACTTTTGTTTGGTTTTCCAGTTGTGATCGTCCTTTTCTTTTTTGTAATGAGAAATCCTTCCGCGATTTTCATGACCTTTTGAATCGACCTCTTTAATCCAGCGTTCACCTTTGGTTTCCAGATTATCAAACTGCCTTGCATTAATTTGCATGGTCTGACCTGAAAGCAGTTGACTGTCCTGATTGGTCACCACATCGCCCTGAATAATCAGATTTTTACCGGCCTGTATTTTGGCCGGGTCCTGATTGAGCAGCTGGCTTTCATAAATAACCCGGTCATAGAAATACTCTATAAAATGTTTACTGTGCCTCAGTCCCTTGACATAAAACCTGACGTGATTACCTTTGTCAAATTTAAGATGCCCCTCTCCGGTCTTTTTGCCATTTTCATCAATAATATAGCGAAATTTACCTTCACGATTGTCACTGATACGGTAACGTTTTTGATTTCCACCAAAGCAACTGTATTTATCTTTGTCACCCGAGCACCATTCATAGTCATGATAACTTTTGCGGTCAACCTCAACCGGGCTGCTGATTTTGACATATAAGTCCCGGTTATCTAACTTATCCGCCGCTAAATAGAGGGAGCCACCGGCCTCTATTGTGGCACTGTGGTTACTGACCTGCTGACTGCGACCGGTCACCCCTTGCGTGCTGGCCTGCCCGCCAATAAACATCTCCCCCTGACTTAATAATAATGCATGGTCTTT
The DNA here is from genome assembly GCF_026536705.1 of Gilliamella sp. B3817. Classification (NCBI taxonomy): domain Bacteria; kingdom Pseudomonadati; phylum Pseudomonadota; class Gammaproteobacteria; order Orbales; family Orbaceae; genus Gilliamella; species Gilliamella sp. B3817. Next base: position 3,671 of record NZ_JAFNNV010000012.1, read on the forward strand.
ATTCAGCAGCTCCCGGGCACCGATAAGTAACCGGTCACGGGCACCAATCACCGGCGCCACCGAGCCGGCAGCAGACTTCAGGTTAGTCAGCTTGCCGGTATTAATCATCACTGCATCCCCATAAATACGACCGCTGTCGAGATTATTGAGCGTATCGGTCTGAATATCAGTCAGCCCGCCATCAATCACACCATAATTAGTTAATTGGGTAGTTGAAATCCGGGTACTGCCCCCGGCAATATCGCCATCCTGTTGATTATAAAGTTCACGGGCGGTCAGGGTTAATTGCCCCCCGGATTTAATTTGTGACTGATTGTCAATGCGACCACTGGCATTCAGGGTTAGCTGACCATTGGCCAGAATGGTTTGTTGATTAATCCAGTCAGATATCACCGTCAGGAACATATCCTGACCGCTTTCTATACGACCGTTGCGATTACCGGCTAATGTGTGGCTGCCTATTTTTAACGTCGAAAGCGACGATATTGTCCCGTCCTGATTATTGAGGTTATTCAGATACGCCTGAGCAGACCCGGCTATTGTTAACTGCCCCTGACTTAATACCTTCCCTTGCTGATTATCAAGATGTTGCGTGGTGAGATTAAGTGCGGTTTTACCAAATAAGGTTCCTTCCCGGTTATCTATCGTTGCCCCGTGGAGAGTCAGCGCATCGGCACTGAGTGTGGCGTGTTTTGCCGACACGCCGTCAATGCCATGTATCGTTGCCTGACCGTCAACATACACAGCGGCATTATCAAGATTGACAGCGCCCGCACCGGCATTTAATGTTAAGGTATCACTGCTTAGCTTAAGCCCTTGTCCGTCAATGGCTTTCGCGCTGATGATCGCGTTTTTCGTCGCCTGCACCGCACCGTGTAAATGCATGTGCTGCGCAGCCCTTAAGGTTAAATCGCCACCCTGTGGCACTTCACCATCAGCGGTCACGCCACTGGCCATTAACCCGGATTCGGTTTGGACAATGTCATTAGCCGTCACAACAATATTCTTTTTGGAAAGTATGCGACCTTCCTGTTTAAACGTTTTATCACTGCCAAGTGCGATATCACCATGTGCCTGAATATTGCCTGAGTTATTCAGGTCTCCACCGGTGTTAATCTGTAAGTTGGTCTGACTGTTAATCACCCCGGCATTACGGATGTTATCTGTCGCTTTGAGCGTTAAGTTTTCCTTGCTCAGTATCTTACCGCTATTGCTTACCTGACCGGTGGTACTGACCTGAAGACCGGCTTGACTGCCGATTGACCCGGCGTTGGTAATGCGGCCTTTTGCCTTAACCGTCATATTGCCCTGACTGACCCATGTACCGGTATTGACGATTTTACCTTCCGTTGTCAGGCTAAAATGACCTTTACTGCTCCCTAATTCACCGGCATTACGAACCCCAACCCCTTTCTCGGTGCCCACCATCTGGATTTTACCGGCATACATCCCGCCCAGTGCTGACACATCCAGTGCCACTTCCGGTTTTGGACTGTTATCCTCCGCTAACGGCGTGATAGTCTGTGCATTGCGGCTGACTTTATTACGACCGGTCACCACATTTAAATCATTGGCCCATACCGCTGAATTTATTGACACCGAACGGGCAATTAAATCCGTGTAACTTTGTCCGGTGCTGTCGAGCCCTTTACCGGCTACCGAAATATGCCCCTGCTCAACCTGATAACCGGTTAACTCTCCGTTGTCTATTATCGGTTTACCTGTGGTGAGCGTGCTTCGGTCTGCGTTAATAAAACCACATCCGTGACAGCTAATCCCGGACGGATTGGCGATAATGACCTGCGCTTTTTGACCGGCAACCTCAATGACACCATTTAACTGGCTCGGGTTACGGGAGTTGACTTCGTTTAAGATGATTTTTGCTGAGCCTGTTTTTAAGTACTCATTACCCTGTACATAACCGCCAATCTGAGTTTGAGTGATTTTGCCGCTGTTATTTAAAATCACCCCACGCTGTGAAACATCAAACTGCTTGTATTTATTATGAGAAAGCCCTTTTTTGTTTGGCGTCTGAATATTGACCTGCGTGACCCCATTCGCCGCCTGAATAACCTGCGCCTGCTGCGTTTTCTTTGCCTGCAGGTCGGCAATAATTTGGCTGCCATGAGCCGGTAAAGAGAGGGTGACAAATCCGAATGATATCGACATCAACAAGGTAACCAGTTTTAATGTTGCCAACACGGATTTAGATGAAGTCTGACCTAAACCTGATGTTGATTTTTCGTGACCGGTATGGGTTTTTGCTATGTCAGCCACCACCATCTGCATGCCACGTTTTTTATTAAAGATAACCCGATATAAATCCTTATTCATGCTAATACCCTTATATAACCTTATACTGTAATTGTTTTGTTTATTATTGTTTTATGATGTTATTTTTGCTTATTAATATATTGTTTTTTATTAATATGTTTGCTGATTTTTTCGTCTGCTATGACACTTATTTTTAAGGTAAGTGTGTTTCAGCTTGCTTCTCTTTTACTGATTGTTTTCATTGTTTTCTTGAGTGAGCTATTGGCTGACGTTGTTCGGGACTAATCCTCTAAATTTGCAACGTCAGGCAATAAGATTAAAAATCTCCAGTTAAGTGAAAAACCTAATGTCATTGGATTAGTTTTAAATCCTTTTGGCTTACGAACAGGCATGCCGGCAAACAGGTCATAGTACATGCCAAAGTTACTGCCACGCACCCCCACCACACTGCCGGTTAAATGCCGACCTAACAGATATTCACTTTTTGCCCCGGATACTTCGCCGGTATCAAACCCTAAATACGGCTCATGATTTAACGGTGCCTGCCATGACAACTCATTACGGACATACCAACCGCGGTCAGCTTTTAGCGTCAACTCGCCATCAAAGCCACGTACACTCCAGCGTCCGCCAATCGAAAACTGGTCAGGTGAAGTTAAATTCCCTTTGCGCGTATATTGTCCCTGATAATCCAGACGATAACGGAACTGTTGTGAGCCCAGTATAAAAGGAATGTTGGAGGAGAAATTAACGGAAATAATTTCCGCTAATGGGGGTGATATTGGCCTCCAGGTCATACTCTTCCGGTGCCTTTTGGGCATTAAACCATCGTACCCCTTTTTGGAAAGAGACGCCGGCATCAAAAACCATATCATTGACATAATGACGATGTTGCACTCCCAGCTGCCAGTAAGTCGTTTTTCGGCGCTGGATTTCAATTTCATTATCATCAATATAGTTATGCGATTGCTTTAATGTGATGCCATAATTAAGGGTGGTTTTTTGCGATTCATTTCGATGAATGACCCGACTTAACTGGAAATTGGCATTACGGCTGCGACCACTGTATTTGTAATCGACGAGTTGTCCGGCGACGGTTTGATGGTACTTATTCCCCGATAACGAGGCGCTGAATAACCAGTAGCCAAACGGGACGGAGTAAGAAAACAGAAAATTCCGTGAGCCATATTTACTTTTGCCACTTAAATCCCGACCACCGGTGACATAAAAAGCATCACTTAACGATAATAAATTATCTAAATATAAAGTCACGCCCCCCCTGGTCTCGCCCGGTGCTTTTAGTCCCTGAATCATCGACTGATAAACCTAAACGCCACATCTTAGACTGTTTTCGGCTGATAACAATATCACTTTCACCCAGTTTATCGCCCGGCACCAACTCCATCTGTGCGCTGACGGTTGGCAAACGTTGCAGATTTTCAAGTCCCTGTTCAATATCACGTAAATTCAGCGATTGTCCGGCATGTGCGGGCATAGCGGTGTATAACTGTGCATATTTATCACTCTCAGGGGCATAATGCACGTCACGAATTTTCCCTTCGACTAACAATAATTTCAGTTCACCCTCGTTCAGGTCTTGTTCGGGAGCAACCACCCGGGTTGTGATATAACCATAACTGATTAAGCGATCTTGAATCGCACTCATTAACAGGTTAATCCCTTCCGCCCCTAAACAGCGCTGCTCGGCTTGCTGTGCTAATTTTTTTAAGGGAACAAACCAGGCTAACTTATCACGTTCAACCAAATTAACTTTTTGAATATTGAAGCATAAAGGCTCCTGCGGGAATTGCATTTCCCCTAAGCTATCAATCGGTGGTAATAAGCGAATATCTGGCGAGGCAGGCGTTAATGTTTCCTGCAAGGCTTTATCATGCTCTTGCTGACGAATAAGCTGATTATCACTGAGGATCTTTAACCCTTCAGGCGGCTCAGCAGCAAACAGAAACGGTGAGACAGAACAGAGTAAAACTGAGACGGGTAAATAAACCTTTAATAACTAATTCATCACAATACTTATATTATATTAACAATTGTTACAATTTCTTAACGAATGATTATGGTACTGTAAAATCGTTTGGTTTGTCTACAATTATTTTATAAATAATAAACTGAAATAGTTTATCATCCATTCTTAGTTGAATTACTATCAGTTAGTGAAGAGGATGAAATACAGAGTAAAGGAGGGCATAAATAAGTAATTTGATTATACCTTATTTTTATAATCAAAAGTAGCTATAAATTATATATTTTTTTCAATGGTAAAAGGCAAATTTTTTATTGATATAAAAAATCTGCCTAATTCAAAAAATTAAAGAGAATCAAAAAATCTTTAAAACTCCTCATTTTGATACGTGTTGTTGGTTAATGAGGTAATGTTATAGCGTTCAATACCATTCATAGCTACCTCAATCGTTTCTGGTATTAACTCATTCAAATTATTTATATCCGATCTGAGCATAAATGTGGTTAATAGCATTGGAATATTAACGCCAGTGATAATTTCCATCGTCGGGTAATTTGGGATCAGTTTAACAAGAGTATTAAAAGGCGTACCGCCTTTTAAATCGACTAAGCATAAAATAGCTGATCCCGATTTAGTTAACATTGCTAACTTTTGTTCAATTTGCTGTTGAAAATCATCTAGCGATTGTCCCATTAAAAAGGAAACGGCTTCACATTGAGTTTGCTTACCGCATATCATTTCAGCCGTTTCAATTAAACTGTTAGCCGTTGTGCCGTGAGTACTTACTAATACTGCAATCATGCACGACTCCTTTTAGTAATCTAAGCAACGATAATAACGACGGATTGACATTGGATGACGATTGAGGTGTTCGACATAAGCATCAATTCGGTTATTAATAGCACGAAAAACAAATGGAGATAAGTGCCCCCGATATTTTTCCGAAATACCCGGCAATTCATAATCTTTAGTATCGATTATGGTGTAATTGGCGCAGATTTGCGGTAAAAATTTAGCTACTCTTTCACTAAGTGAGCGCTGACTATCTTCACCAACGTAAACAGTAACAGCCGTATCCCTGTCTATAATTTCTAATGTTCCATGAAAAAATTCAGCAGATTCGATTGATTTTGAACGTAACCAATGCTGTTCTTCCCAATAACACATAGCATGTGAATAGGTTGCTCCCCATTGATTACCTGCTCCAACAAAGTAATGCATGGCATCATCGTGATGTTTTTGCGCAACTTCTTGCCCAAAGGCATCGGCTTTTTTGGCAACAGCAACAATATTTTTGGCAAAATGTTGATCAATTTGTTGATAAAATTCATCATAGTCTGGAAATTCACCGGCTAAATACATTAGTCTGTCTGCGGTCATAAAGAATTTTAACTGTTCATTCATCGGATAAGAAATAACGTGATCTACCATTTTACCTAATGGTGAATCAGCATTATCTAAAAAGGCTAATACCGTTGAGCCGACTTCTTTTTGAATTTTATCGATAGCCTCAACGACTTCTTGTGTTGAGCCAGTCACTGAGGAGATGATTATTAAAGAATCTTTGGTTATTCGCTTATTGCCAGTTACCAAATATTCCGCAGCATGTTGCACAAAAGTTTCTAGTGCAGATTTTTCTTTCATATGAACGACGGCTTGCATTGATGAAGCATAAGTGCCACCAATGCCTAACCAACAGATATTACGATAACCTCGTTCATGAATCTGATCAATAAACTGATTAATAAACGGACGTAATTTTAATGCGCCATTCATACTGTTAAGTTCTTTTTGTTCGTCAAATTTTCTCATACGGTGACCCTCTTAATTTTGGATTTAGTGATTTCATCAAATTCTGGATATGTTGATTTTTCTAGATTATGACCCTTTAACTGGGATAGTTGGTAACTGAGTAGATGAATAGGAATAGTCATAAATAATGATGTTAATAATTCATCACAATGGATATCAAAGTTTAGATCGTGCTCAGTAATAGAATGCGAGTGCTGTGCATACAGAGTTATTACCTGTTTTACATAGTGATTCAAAAAGGTTTTTAATGCTACAGCTCTTGCTTCTAATAATCCTTTTGGTTCAATAAATATGATGTAATCATCAGGATGTAAGCCAAGATAAGGGCCATGCATGTACTCTTCCAACTCTTTTCCGAACGCCGTGTTACGAACCGTTTCGGTGAATTTAGTTTCTCCTTCACGGGCGACACCATAAGTTGCCCCATAGCCAATAAAAATCACTCGTTTAGCGTGATTAAATTGTCTGAGATGATGATTTACCCATGATTGTGATTGTAGGATAACTTGTGGCAATGATGTCGTAATATCCTGTATTTGTTTAAGATAACTTTCAAATTGTTGCTTATCCAAATACCCTGTTTTTTGACCAATAATTAACGCTATCAACATTAAATCAAGAATAATGACACTATAGCCAGCACTGACATAGGGCATTTCTTCAACAGGCATCCCCATTGATAAAACATGATTGCTGATGTTATATATCGGACTGTTAGAATTACTAGTGAGGGTATAAATAGCTAGATTTTCTTTAATAAATTGTTCAACCAAATGAATGGTGGAATAGCTTTCCCCACCTTGTGATATGGCAAAATAGAGCGTATTAGCGTCATTATAGTGTAAGTAGTTTGCTGCCATTGAAGGATCTTCAATATAAACAGGGATTTTTAATATTTTACTCATCAATGGTCTGGCACCATAAGCGGCGTTGGCACTCGATCCTGTAGCAAAAATAACAATCGATTGAAGTGACTTTTCAGTATTTAAATCAATCTGATCAGCAAATAACGATTGATAATTATCTAATATTCTTTGATAAAATTCTGGCTCTAAGGCGACATAGTCTGCGATACTTTTCATTTTTATTTCCTAATTATCCCAATAATCCACTCCATGCCCCTAAAATCCCGATTGTGGCAATAAGTAGAAGTATCCAATGCGCTTTAATCCCTTTTTTGACTAACATGAAGATGAATAGCGTAAACATCAAAGGCAAAATTTGCGGTACAATTCCATTGAAGATATCTTGTAGTGAGGCTGAATCATCGCCAGACCCAATTTTTAACGGCATATTTAATGTCACCATAGTAGCAACCATGGCGCCAACCACACATAGCCCTAACACTGATGCTCCATAGGATAACTTATCCATTAAACCTGTCTTTTGAACCTTTTCAATAAAAGATGCGCCAATGTTATAGCCTATAAGTAAACCAAAATAACGGGCTAAAATGGCAGGTACGTTAAAGATAAGTAAAAAAAGAAGTGGACCTAGAATATTACCTTCCAGTGCTAAAGAGGTACCAATACCTGTTGCAATAACGCGTAATGTTCCCCAAAAGAACGAATCCCCCAGACCACTTAAAGGTCCCATTAGTGCAATTTTGACATCGTTGATGGCACTTTTATCAAAATCATTATCGGTGGCATTTTGTTCTTCCATGGCAATACAAATACCTAGTGGAAAGGTGATTAACCATGGTGTGACGTTATAAAATTCTAAATGTCGTTGATAGGCATCAGTGAGTTCGATTTTATTATGACTGTAAATCTTATCTAAAGCTGGTCGCATCGCATAGGAATAGCCTAAGTTCATTTGTCGTTCATAATTCCATGACCATTCAGCGGTAAATGAACGCCAAAACGTTCTGGATAACTCCTTATTGGTTATTAGTTTAGAACTCTTCATTTTCATAATCTATCTCCTGTGCAGCTACCGTATTGCCTGTATTGGTGCTGAGTTTTTGCCCGCTTTCTTCTGTTATCATCTTTTTGCCATTAAATGCCGAATACCCCGTCAAAATGAGCGCAAGACATCCCCCAAAGATAGCCACACCGGTGACGGGTACTTTCATATAAACGGCAAGTGCAAAACCAAAAATAAAGAATGTTACATTGCTCTTTTTAATCATGATTTTCATTAACATCGCAAATCCAAATGCCGGTAGTAAGCCAGTTGCAATACCTAATCCATCAATAATAAATTTAGGTATCATTTCCAATAGACCATTCACCGCAGAACTGCCAAATAGATAAGAAAGTCCTACGACTAAACCGATTGGCAGATTGATTGAAAAGAATCCACCTAATAAATTCATTCGATCCATACCTTTACCATTGCCTTCACTGGCGTATTTATCTGCTTTATGAACAAAATAAGGAAGAATAAAAAGAAAACATAAGTTTTTAACCAATAAAACTAATGACGCAATAGGAATACCTAACGCCAAAGCAATTTCGGTGCTTTTACCAGCCCCAATGGCGAAAGCGGTACCCAATATACTGCCTGATATAATTTCGGGTGGAATAGAAGCGCCAATAGAAAACGAACCTACAAATGCGAGTTCTAATGTAGCACCAATAACAATACCTTGTGTGATGTCGCCCATGACTAAACCAGCTAAAGTACAAGTAACAAGTGGTCTGGATAACATTGATGAACCTAATAAGTATTCACCATTGGCTAACATCGCAATCAAAGCTAGAACAACAGCTGTTAATTCGATACTCATATTTTTGTCCCTCTTAACTATTTTTCAAATTTTTGCTTTGATTCGCTTGGGACTTGTTGAATATAGATCTCAATGCCGTCTTGTTGTAATCCTGTTAATAAATCCGCCTCAGTATCAGTTAAATTAATTGTTTTAGAGTAATTTTTTGTCCCTTCTCGAGGTTTTGTACCACCTAAATTTAGGCTACAGACTTTTCCGTGCGTGGCTCGAATGAGTTTTTCAGCATCTGCAACGGATTCAACGACAATTAACATTTGATATTTATCTGTTACGCCTGAATTGATCGCCTCAATACTGTCATCAATTGACTTCATCACTAATTTTGCGTTTTCTGGTTTAGCTAAACGAATAGCAGATTTACGTAATTCGTCATTAGCCACGACATCATTAGCCACTAAAATAGTATTTGCACCAACATTTTCGAACCATGAAACAACTACCTGGCCATGTAATAAACGGTGATCTACACGTAATAATTTAATCATTGATATACCTCCTAGGTGAAATCGACCACATATTTAGTATTACTAGCAAACTTGTACTCAAGCGCAATCGGTTCGTTATTAATATCAAAATAGTGATTAGTTATTTTAAAAAATGGGGCGTTAATATTGATACGTAATTGTTTGGAAAGTTCAGCATTGGCTACCATCAATTGCAAATCTTGCTCTAATTTATCGACTTTTTTCTTTCCCGAATTAATGATTTCAAGTGCTGATAGTACCTTGATAATGGAAAGCTGAAAGTCTGGAAAATTAGTTAACGGTAGCAAAAAAATGGTTTTCGTTACGCTATTTGTTGCTATCTCCAAAAAACCAATAAAGTAGATAAGTTCCGTTGATTTTATTTTTAATAATTGGCTGTAATAACAACCTGCTTGCCTGAGATAGGCTTCTTTGATCTGCTTTTTATGATTTGAATAAGCTTGAGGTTTAATTATGCCTGTCATTTCTAAAATCGTTTGAGTTGAAAGTGTAGGAGCGACAAATAATCCAACCCCTTTCTTTCTGACTACCATATTTTTTTCAACTAAACGATCAATCGCTTTACGGACTGTGGTTCGACTGACTTCATAATCTTTTTGCAGCTGACCTTCTGGCGGTAACTCTGCACCCACACTATATTGTCCTGTACTTATCTGCTCCATTAATTGGAGTGCTAATTTTTCAAATAACTTCATTTATATTCTTCCTGATAATTAAAGATATTTTTTGCAGATAAGTGATATTTAAATCGATTACCAATTAAGTACTGGTCGGTGTGTTCAAACGGTTCAAAGTCATGATCATAACTGTAACTTGATACTTTATAGATAGGTGTGCCTTCAGTAATTGCTAAATATTTGGCTTTATCGTCGAGAGCGACTTCGTATGCGATCTCTTCTCGACCATGACTGGGTATAACATGAAAATGTGTTTTTAAATATTCATAAAGGGAAACATCATTCAAATCTTGTTTGGCTAAATCTTTAAATTTTTGGGAAGAAAGATAACTGATTTCATAAGATAACGGAGATTCATTCAATAAACGTTGTCTTACTATTCTGATTAATTGCTGATTTGATTTAAAAAAGGTCTTTAATTCGGCAGGCATAGGGATGATATCATTGGAGAGTACTTTAATTTTAATATGAACATCATCTTCTTTTTGGCACTCTTCAGTAAACGAAGACATTTTTAGCATATTCATTTCAAAGACAGTATGATTAGGGAAATGGTGATCTTCCTGAAAAACATTACCTTCCATCCTTAAATCATTTAATGCTCTTCTAACTGTCGTTCGACTTACCCTAAAATATTCGGCAAGCCCTCTTTCTGTCTTTATTTGACTGATAATTTTAGGATTTGCTTTAATTTGTTCTTCGACTTCTGTCTTGACTGCAATATCACGGTATTCCAAAGATCACGCTCCCTATTTGGGCTTTTTTATCCAATAGATATATCTTTAACAACCAATTACTGATTAAAAATTATCTAAAAAAATACATGCCGTCAATTTTAAGTACCAAAAGTGTTGTCATGATCACAATATTTTTTATTATCGACATAAAATCAAGATAATAACTCGTAATATGCATTAACGAATATGTTGAATCATTAAAATTGAAAAACTACGGATAATTAAGATGAGATAGGTGATACTTTAAATAATAAATAGAAATGATTGTGTTATAAAGTTCATGAATTTATTATATAAACATAAGTATGATGAAGAATTTTGTGCAGAAATGACTATTTTTTAACATTATAAAATATGCCGATAGGATAATCTGTTTTATCATTGCTTTAATAAGGGGAAAAGGATGATTAAAAAAATAATTTTCTTAATTCTATGTTTATTTAGTGCATTAGCCAAAAGTGATGAGTTTGTTTGGAAAATAAATTTTGATGGAAAGCTTAATATTCCTCATCTGAACTTAAACATTGATGGTAAAGATATTGAGGTTACCTTAGACACAGGTGGTAAAGAAGGATTATATTTACCATTAGATTTTATTAATAATATCGTTGATAAAATTGAACTTTCTGAAAACAAAAAAAGTATTGATTTATCAGGTAATATAAATATAACAAGATCTTTTATTGCGAATAATTTAGTCATCAATTCGCTAATATTTAAAAAAGTTAATGTTATTGAATATAAACCATGGGGTTTAGCCATATCAAGTAACAATGAAAAAGAAGAAAGTGATGATTTCCCTGCTATTGGATTAGGTTTATTTGATCAATATGTTTTAACCTTAAATTTTCCTAAAAGTGAAATTATTATTTCAGACGATATAAATTTAAGTTTAGATAACACATGGGTTGAATTACCTTTCCGTTTAATGGATGAAGGTTTAGTTATTGAAATGTCAGATGATTATAAAAATTACCAAATGATATTAGATACCGGAGCAAGCTTATCTATGATTAAAGCTCAATCCCTTTCACCTCAATCAATTAAAATTAAGGATGAAAATAGTGATTATCAATTTGTTGAACTTGGTGTGAGCTACGTTTCATCGGATAAAGTGGAAGCGATTATTCTCGATTCTCTTCCACCTGAATTCCAATCAGATGGGCTTTTAGGTATTGATGTACTACAAAGTCATTTAATTAAAATAGATTTCAAAAATAAAAAATTATGGATTAAACCGTTTAAAACAGAATCGAGTAATTAATCTATTATTGGACGAAAACCGCATATTAGTCCTTATTTTACTAAAACGCAGATAATAAAAAAACCCACTTAAATAAGTCGGTTTTTATATCTAAATTGGTCGGCGAGAGAGGATTCGAACCTCCGACCCACTGGTCCCAAACCAGTTGCGCTACCAAGCTGCGCTACTCGCCGTTAGATTTATTTATGCATGGCATAAATGGGGTGGCTAATGGGACTCGAACCCACGACAACTGGAATCACAATCCAGGGCTCTACCAACTGAGCTATAGCCACCGCTGAAGTAGGACGAAATATTACGCATAAAAAATAATATTGTCCAGTATATTTTTAAAAAAACTTACCAATTGGTTATATAAAAACCGCAACAGTGTTTAACGCAATAGAATATTTGAAAAATTTATGCTTTGTGAGACATAATATGAATAATTTGTGTGTCGGTAGCTTTCATGCTGTTACTGACAATTGCCCCTAAATTATTAATTGATGTTTCAACACTATCACACACAATCCCTTCCTTACCCGTCACCCGAATACGACTCAAAGCCATTAATACCGCTTTATAGGCAGAGGATACGGATGTCGAAACTTTCATAGCACAACTATTCGATGCGCCATCACAAATAATACCTGATAAATCACCAATCATACTACAAATTGCCATATCTACCGGTTCATACTCACCTTTGCCTAGTAACCATGCCATTCCTGCCGCTGCCCCCATAGCAGCGGTTGAAGCGGCACAAAGCGCAGATAACGGCGGATATTTACTATGTATATAAATTGCAATGGTATGCGATAGAATAAGCGCTCTGGCTAATTGCTCTTGCGTGACATTTAAATGTTCAGCCACCACAACTACAGGCATGGTCGCTGTAATACCTTGATTGCCTGAACCTGAATTGCTCATCGCAGGCAATGTTGCGCCGCCCATTCGAGCATCAGATGCTGCAGTTGTACGAATAATTACTTTAGATAATAAATCATCTGCCATTAATCCATTTTTAGTATGCTCACGTAAAGTGGTCGCAATACTTAGACCATAAGCCTGTTTTAATCCTTCTTCAGATAAAGCATCGTTTAATTTTGCTGCCTCTAAAATAAATTTTATATCGTCAAAATTAGCATAGGTGGCAAATTCATAGATTAATCTAACCGTCATTTGTTTTATTATAAGATCATCGTGAGATAACGCTTGATTAACTGAATCGGTTTGGTAAAGAAGATCACCATTTTTTTCAATTAATATCAAATGAGTATGCGTGTTTTCAATACAGACTTTGACATGATCTGTTTCAGTGTAAACATTAGACTCTGCATAAATTGCTTTATGATTATCTGCAATTTGAACACGTACCTTACCATTAGTGAGCATTTCTTTTGCTTGTATAATTTGCGCTGAAGTGATGTTTTTTAACACTTCAAGCCCAGCATCTGCATCACCGCCTATTGCACCAATCGCAGCAGCAATAGGTAAGCCAACCATACCGGTACCAGGAACAGTGACACCCATTCCGTTTTTCATTAAATTTGGCGAAACATAAGCTTCAATTTTTTTTATGTTATTTTTGTCAAGATATTGACAAGCAACCGCTGAAGCAAATGCCAAAGAAATAGGTTCAGTGCAACCAAGTGTTGGTAAAACTTCATGTTTTATTAATTGAATTAATGCTTGCCATTGTGTTTGCTGTTTAGATTCTTCCATTCATCAATCTTAATGTTATTAGTTGAAAATTTAACAATTTATTTATCAATATTTTATTATATCTTAAGCTATATTTGAATGATGATATGACACAATCTCTATATAATAGTGCAATTTTATAGCAAATTAGATTAATCAAAATAAAGTGTTATTCAATTTCATTTAAATTTTGATTAAAGCTATAGCTAAACTAACATTTTTTAAACAATTAGGTAGTAAATTAAATAAACAGCAATCGTTCAAAATATGTAATATTTTAGTAAAATTACCTGACATTTTTTTTATTATTGCAATAATATAACTACCTATAATTATATAATAATGGCGATTATGATAAATATTTTATTAATTGATGATGATATTGAATTATCACAGATGCTAAGTGAGTATCTGACTAATGAAGGCTTTAATATCAAAAGTGTTTATTTAGGTAAAGATGGTATTGAAGAAGCCTTATCAGGCAAATATCGAGCTGCAATCTTGGATGTAATGTTACCCGATATTAATGGAATTGATGTTCTTAAAAGTATTCGTCAGCAATGTAATATGCCTGTTATTATGTTAACCGCTAAAGGCGATAATATTGATCGTGTTTTAGGGTTAGAATTGGGCGCAGATGATTATATTCCAAAACCTTGTTATCCACGCGAATTATTAGCAAGACTGCGTGCTGTTTTACGTCGTTTTGATGAACGTTCTGTTGAGTTGGTCGATGATAAAAAATACCATTTTAATGGCTTAGTATTAGATTTACCGCAACGTTTATGCACTTGGAATGGCCAAGTGATAGATTTGACATCAACCGAGTTTAATTTATTAGTATTATTGGTAAAACACAGTGAGCGCGTGGTCACTAAAGAAGAGTTATCTGAAATAGGTCTTGGTCGAGCTCGTGAACTTTATGATCGTAGCGTCGATGTGCATATCAGTAATATTCGCCAAAAACTTCATCAAGTTGCTCAAAATGTAGTAACTATTGAAACTATTCGAGCTGTTGGTTACCGAATCCGTTAATGTGATAATAGGCTTGAGATGAATCGTCGATTATTTTGGAAAATACTCATTATATTTTGGGTGATTTTCTATCTTACTTTTCAGTTAACCTGGATTGCATTTTCTTATTATATAGAAAATAAAAACCAACGATTTCTCAATCATATGCCGACAAAAGTCGATATGATCGCTCAATTATTACATGTAGCAGGTGAAAATGAAACGTTAAATTTTGTTGCTCATCTGCCTGAACGCGAGCGAGTTTTATTATCAATAAAATTGATTTCTCCTCAAAACGATCAAATCAATATCATTACGGATGAATTAGAACCGCCAAATTATATTTATCAACGCACAGCAGTTGCGCCTGATGGAACGCTTTATGCGGTTTCATTTAGGGAAGATAAAGACAAAGACGATCAAGTCAAAAAAGCCCTGTTTAATATGCCAATGCCAATTGTGTTAATGGGAATTTGTGTGGGATTAGTCTTTAGTCTCTTTTTGGCTTGGAACTTAACCAGACCAATGAAACTATTAAGGCAAGGCTTTTTCAGAGTTTCTCAAGGTGATCTCTCGGTTAGATTATTCAATAAACTTAAACCACGCCATGATGAGCTTAGCGAATTAGGCAAAGATTTTGATATGATGGTTGAACAACTCAATATTTTAATCTCAGACCGCCAAGCTCTTTTGCATGATGTATCACATGAGCTTAGAACGCCACTTGCTCGCTTACAATTAGCCATCGGATTAGCTCAACAAAATAAGCAAAATATTGATACTGCATTAGCAAGAATAGAATTAGAATCTGAACGATTAGATCAACTTATTGGTGAAATATTAAATTATTCACGTGCTGAAATGAATAATCGCACAGATGAATATTTTGATCTAAAAGATTTATTGCGTGTGGTCATTAATGATGCAAATTATGAAGCGAATCACCAATCGATAAATGTTCACTTCATTTCATCAGCGATTATTCATTCTATTGTTAAAGGTAACTCGGAACAAATTCGCCGTGCAGTTGAAAATATTATTCGTAATGCAATTCGTTTTTCAAAGCCGGGACAAGAAGTTAATGTATCTTTAAAAGAAGTCGGTAAATACCTACAAATTGAAGTTAAAGATCGTGGTCCTGGTGTCGATCCAAATAAACTATCGAGTATTTTTGAACCGTTTGTTCGCATTCAATCGCCTCAATTAGGTAAGGGTTACGGTCTTGGTCTTGCAATAGCCAGAAAGACGTTCACCATGCATAATGGCACTATTCAAGCAACAAACCGTGACCATGGTGGACTTACGGTGACAATTCGCTTACCTTATTGGCGAAAGCATTAATCAACCATGCATATTCATTTACGGATTAATAGCAATCAGTATTAACCGTTAAGACAAATTCTTTCACTAATCTTTCTAAATCAATTTTATCGTGACCGATGAAATTCAAGACTTGTGTGATGGTGCTTGGTTCATTTTCTAATAGTGTTTTATATTGTGCTATATATTGGCTAGCGATAGGCTTATAGGACCAATGCCACTCTTCTGGCTGATAGCCTCCATTTCTTCCTTCGTTAAACGCTTGGCAAAAGCCATACTTAGGTAAATTGTCCTGAAGCCATTGATATAAAATTCTACCCTTTTTATCATTTTTGAAATAATCTGATGAAACACTGGTAATATCGATATCCGTTCCCCAATGATGACGAGATGTACCAGGCATTGATGAATATTTTAGTATTTCTTCAGCAATTTGTTCTGGATCATTAAACTGATTGGACAATTTATCCCATTTACGCTGCCAAATTGAGTTTTGATAGGTGTAATTACGTGTAGCACTTACGATAATAAACGGAATATCAGGATGTGCTTTTTTAAAAGCTTGATAAGCTTTTATAAGCTGCTGAGTGGGTTCCTTTTGAAGATACATGCCCTTTTTATTGACAGGTAACATGGTAGAATCTAATGCGACAAAATTATTGTCAATCTTTTCATCAAACTGTCCAATTAGTTTGTTAAAAGGTATAGGTTGTGCCATAGTAAACGTTGAATATAAAAATAGGGTTAATGTTAAACAGAAAATATGGATATATTTTGCTGAATTTGTTTTCATTATTAATATTCTATTAGCCATATAAAGGGAAAAACAGTATAATCCTTTCCTTAAATTTTTAAATAGCCATAATGTGTAAAAACGAGGCCATATGTTAACACCTGCTACACCAAATACGTCTGTTAATTGTGCAGATGCATCCAATCTTAATACAACTAATCCTAAAAGTGAAAAAATAAATTTACTTGATTTTACTCGTCAACAATTGAGAGAGTTTTTTATTTCATTGGGCGAAAAACCATTTAGAGCCGATCAAGTCATGAAATGGATCTATCATTTTGGGATAGATGATTTTGATCAGATGACCGATATCAACAAAAAGTTACGTGAACATCTAAAATTAATCGCTGAAATTAAAGCACCAGTAATTGCAATGGAACAGCGCTCATCCGATGGTACAATAAAATGGGCGTTAGATGTTGGTGATAACCAGATGATTGAATCTGTTTATATTCCAGAAAGAGATCGTGCAACCCTCTGTGTTTCATCACAAGTTGGCTGTGCTTTAGCGTGCAAATTCTGTTCAACCGCACAACAAGGCTTTAATCGTAACTTAACGGTATCTGAAATTATAGGTCAAGTATGGCGAGCATCGAAAGTCATTGGTGTAACCGGTAAATTAGCAGATAGACCTATTACTAATGTGGTCATGATGGGTATGGGAGAGCCTTTACTCAATTTATCGAATGTCGTACCAGCAATGGAAATCATGTTAGATGATTTTGGTTATGGCTTATCAAAAAGACGAGTAACCCTATCGACTTCTGGTGTTGTTCCTGCTTTAGATAAATTAGCAGGTATGATTGATGTCGCCTTAGCTATTTCATTGCATGCGCCAAATGATAATATACGTAGCGAAATTATGCCAATTAATCAAAAATATAATATGGCAATGTTACGCGACTCAATTTTACGTTATCTGTCGACATCAAACGCTAATCATGGAAAAGTAACGATTGAATATGTATTACTTAATCAAATCAATGATAGTGTTGAACATGCTCATGAACTTGCTAAATTTTTAAAAAACGTTCCAAGTAAAATCAATTTAATACCTTGGAACCCATTCCCTGGTGCTCCTTTTTCAAAATGCTCAAACACACGTATCGATCGTTTTATGAAAACGTTAATGGGATATGGATTTACAGTGATTGTTCGTAAAACACGTGGCGATGATATTGATGCGGCTTGCGGTCAGTTGGCCGGTGACGTCGTTGATCGTACTAAACGGACTTTATATAAAAAGCAAAATCTCATTAAACAAACAGCATAACGATCAAGGTAAATTAATAAAGGAATAGTTGATGAAAAAAATACTCATATTACTAAGCTGTTTAGCATTATTAACACTATCAGGTTGCCAAATAAGTGGTAACGAAGAGTTCGATCCCGAAGCGGCAGCTTTTGCAAGAATGCAATTAGGATTAGGATATCTAAGCAAAGCAAATGAATCGGAAGATAACATTAAAGCTGCACACTATAATCTCAAATTAGCAAATCAATATTCACCTAATAACCCACAAATTATGCTAGCTATGGCAATGTTTGATCAGCACGTTGGTGAATACAATGAAGCAGAAATGATTTATAAACGCATTACCCTTATGCAACCAGGTAATGGCTTATATCATGTACATTATGGATCTTTTTTATGTGGTCTTGGACGTTATCAGGAAGCACAAAAGGAGTTTGAAAAAAGCCTTGAATACGATCGCCATAATTGGAAAGCCGATACCTATGAACAATATGGATATTGTGCAATCCAAAATGATGATAAAAAAACAGCTGACTTAATGTTTAAACAACTTTTTCAATATGATGCAAAACGTCGTGAAACGGTTTTAAAAACAGCTGATCTTTATCAAAATAAAGGTGATAAAAGAATAACGAGTTATTTATTATCAGTTGTTAAACAATAAAGTACAACCCAATATTAAATAATCGGGTATCCCAATAATTATAAACAAGAGCATATGTCATGAGTTTTTTGACGATATTTTTATTAGCAATGGCAATGTCTACAGATGCTTTTGCGGTTGCTGTTTGTCGTGGAATTTCATTTAAATCGACTCCCTTTATTGGCGCCTTAAAAGTTGGTATTTTATTTGGTGTCGTTGAAGCAATCACACCATTGCTAGGTTGGCTCATAGGCATTTTGACACTGCACTATATAGAGCGTTGGGATCACTGGGTAGTATTTGCTGTCATGTTATTTTTAGGCATTAGCATGATTTATAATAGTTTTAAAGATGGCGATGAAGATTTTTCAGAAAAAGAAATAGCTTCTTCCAAAAAATCTTTTCTTATCTTAATTTTTACCGCTATTTCTACCAGCTTGGATGCATTTGCTGTTGGAATTAGTTTAGCATTAGCTAGTGTTAATATTTATATTGCAGCAAGCATGATTGGATTAGCAACCTGTGTCATGGTAACTATAGGTTTATTATTAGGAAAAAAAATTGGTTGTTTTATCGGAAAACAAGCCGAGATTTTAGGCGGATTGGTGTTAATTGCGATTGGCGTAATAACACTTTATCAGCATCTTTCAAATTAAATTCGCAAAATTCAATACTCTTTTTCATATTCCAACATACATTTAATTTTAATTTGTTAATTTATTCAAACTTGTCAAAGAAAAAAGTTTTTTTGATAAAAAATGATAAAGGGAAAAAATTGATTTGTGAATATAAAAAAACTACCCGCGTAAACGGATAGTTTTTTCAAATATTTAGTTTGTGTGTAAGGAAAGAATTACATCATTCCGCCCATACCACCCATGCCGCCCATACCAGCAGCACCTAAATCAGCTTTATCATCTTTAGGTAAATCAGTAACCATACATTCAGTTGTGATCATAAGACCAGCAACAGATGCAGCATATTGTAATGCACTACGAGTTACTTTAGTTGGATCTAAAATACCCATTGCAATCATATCACCATACTCTTCAGTTGAAGCATTGTAACCATAGTTACCTTTACCACCTTTAACTGCGTTAACAACAACAGATGCTTCTTCACCACAGTTAGTGACGATTTGACGTAATGGTGCTTCCATTGCACGAAGTGCAACTTTGATACCTACGTTTTGATCTTCATTCACACCTTTTAGCTCAGCAATCGCTGAAGCAGCACGAACTAACGCTACACCACCACCGGCAACAACACCTTCTTCAACAGCAGCACGAGTTGCATGTAATGCATCTTCTACACGTGCTTTTTTCTCTTTCATTTCAACTTCTGTTGCTGCACCAACTTTAATTACTGCAACACCGCCAGCTAATTTAGCCACACGTTCTTGAAGTTTTTCTTTATCGTAATCAGAAGTTGATTCTTCAATTTGTTTACGAATTTGTTCAACACGAGCATTAATTAAAGACTCTTCACCCACACCATCGATGATAGTGGTATTGTCTTTGTTGATAACAACACGTTTAGCTTGACCTAAATCTTCTAATGTTGCTTTTTCAAGCTCTAAACCAATTTCTTCAGAAATGACAGTACCAGCTGTTAAAATAGCGATATCTTGTAACATTGCTTTACGACGGTCACCAAAGCCTGGTGCTTTTACTGCTGCAACTTTAACAATACCACGCATAGTATTTACCACTAATGTTGCTAATGCTTCACCTTCAACATCTTCAGCAATAATTAATAGTGATTTACCCGCTTTTGCAACCGCTTCTAATACCGGTAATAATTCACGGATATTAGAGATTTTTTTATCAACTAATAAAATATATGGACTATCTAATTCAACCGTTGCTGTTTCTGGTTTATTGATGAAATAAGGTGATAAATAACCACGATCAAACTGCATACCTTCAACCACATCAAGTTCGTCTTGTAAACCTGTGCCGTCTTCAACAGTGATAACACCTTCTTTACCTACTTTTTCCATTGCTTGTGCAATTAAAGTACCCACAGTTTCATCTGAGTTAGCAGAAATAGTACCAACTTGTGCAATTGCTTTAGAATCTGCACATGGAGCTGATAATTTTTTAAGCTCTTCAACAGCTGCAACGACTGCTTTATCGATACCACGTTTTAAATCCATTGGATTCATTCCTGCAGCCACTGCTTTCAAGCCTTCGTTAACAATAGCTTGAGCAAGCACAGTTGCCGTTGTTGTACCATCACCAGCAGCATCATTTGCTTTCGATGCAACTTCTTTAACCATTTGTGCACCCATATTTTCGAATTTATCTTCTAATTCGATTTCACGAGCAACTGAAACACCATCTTTAGTGATAGTTGGAGCACCAAATGATTTATCTAAAACGACGTTACGCCCTTTAGGACCCAAAGTCACTTTTACTGCATCAGCTAATACATTCACGCCTTGAAGCATTTTAACGCGAGCGTCATTACCAAATTTTACATCTTTAGCGGCCATCTTCGTATTTCTCCTAAATTCTGTATATAATTTAAATTAGTTGCCAGTTATGCTTGTACAATAGCTAAAATATCGCTTTCAGACAGGATAAGCACTTCTTCATTATCGATTTTTTCTGTTTTAACGCCATATCCTTCATTGAAAATTACGATATCACCAACTTTAACATCTAGCGGTTGTACTTGACCATTTTCTAAAATGCGACCATTACCAACAGCTAAAACTTCACCACGTGTTGATTTACCTGCAGCTGAACCTGTTAAAACAATACCGCCAGCTGATTTTGATTCCACTTCTTTACGTTTAATGATCACACGATCATGCAATGGACGAATTTTCATTAGTTATCTCCTAGCACTAATATTTAAATAGATGATAATTAAAAATAAATCATAAAATTATGATTTTAAAATGTAGTGAAGTTTACATGGGGGTCTTTTTTATATTCTTCAAGTGAGGAATTTCAAAAAAATGACCAATTGATTATTTATTCATCATCTTTCCGAATAAATTCTCCTTCAATAATCTCATCAGATTGATTAAAGGATCTTGATGAATCAACGCTAGATTGAATAGGCATTTTTTTTACAATTAATTTCACTAAATAATTTTGTACGTAAGGAATTAATAAAATCACTCCTAATATATCAGTCAAAAATCCCGGAATCAGCAGGAAAAAACCAGCAAATAGCAAAGCGACATTTTTAATTACTTCGTTTTTCAAACTTTGATGATTAGCCATTTTTTGTCGCATAATACTAAAATTCTTTAAACCTTGTGTTTTAACTAAAGAAAACCCAATAAAGGAAGTAGCAATAATACAAATTAGAGCAAGGAATACTCCAATTGAATCAGCAACCTTTATGAAAAAACTAATTTCGAAATAAGCATAAATGAAAAAAAGAATACACAAGAAATATCGCATGTAACAATTCCCTTAAAATAATGTGATATTGTTAGATATTAGTAATAATATAAAGCCAATAAGTTATTTTTCAACCAAACAAACTATTTTTTAAAAAATATATCACAAAAAGAATTGACGAATTATCACAGATCGTGTTTAATACACCTCCATTGTTGCCCGGATAGCTCAGTCGGTAGAGCAGGGGATTGAAAATCCCCGTGTCCGTGGTTCGATTCCGCGTCCGGGCACCAATTCTAAAAGAACACCAGCGAAAGCTGGTTTTTTTGTGTTTAAAGTCTTTTCATAAGCATTTCCACTTGTTTGAATGTTTAATTTTTGTAAATGGAAAAACAAAAATCATTTTGAATAAAAATACATCAATAAAATCACAGTAATAATTGATAAATAGTTTTGTACTCTTATAAATTAATTAAAATTTCTTCGTCTCACTAAACCTTGTAATGACGTAATAAACGAAGCTAAAGTATAAACTAATTACTAAATTTTTATCAGGCAATAGCTAAAAAGCTTAATAGGTACCACTTTTATATCAATGTTCAAAAATATTTTTCATCTTGATTCCTCTAATAGCTTAATCAATTAAAATATTAAAACTAATCATTTAAACTCCTATTATTTAGGAGATAATAATAGTGGGATTGATAGGTATGTGATCAAAAATTAACTTTGTCACCTTTACGTTAAAAAATGATATCTAATTATAAGTTAAATCGATTCTTTAGCCACAAGATATGAATTGAACTAAAGACTGTTCCTAAACCATTAGAACAATATTTTATACTAATCAGCAAAACTCAAAGTAAATTATGAAAAGTTATTTTAGTAGTATTAACTCATTAGTATTTACTGATATCCAATTATATTACTGAATATATTAATTTTATAATTTAAACAATTTTGCATGTAAGCTTAAAAAATAGATTTGTTTAGAAATCGAAATTTATAACAAACCTTTTAATATCTTGAAGTAAATTTATTAAATTCTGCAGCTAATTTTATTTACCTACAGATAACTTAGATTACATACAAGATTTATATGATGCCATTAATTATAAACTTTAATTGACTACTGCTAATATTAATTTGATCTAAAAAATCAGGTAAATCGGTTAATAACTTATATTATGAAAAATATAAGTAAGAGTGGCGTTTCATCCAATGAAATGAATTTTATTTTAGTAATGATGGAAAAATGATAGCTGAAGAGTATTGTATGTCGTTACAAATATTTTGAATGATTAATTAGTAATGTAAAAAATTATGTACAATTTTTTAAGTTATGTCATCTGAAAACTTTATTTTAATTCATATTATGAAAATTTTATAATATTTTAATTAATTTTTTGTATTTAAACTGTATTTTTTTTGTTAAAAAAACTATTATAAAAAAATTGAACTTAAAAATAATTTTACCATATTTTAATTACTGGACGGTATAAAAGTTGATAAGTAAAAGGACTATAAATGAATAGTTTAGAAACAATGTTTAGTGGAAGAGTATATAAAATTCCCAAAAACCAAAGAGGTTATAGTTGGACGAAAAAAGAAATTCTAGATCTTTTTAGTGATCTAGAATTAATGGGAAATAAAGCTCATTATTTAGGTACTATAATTTATACAAAAATAAATACAAAAGATGGCGCTTTCTCAGATGAAATAACCCACATGCCTACATTTCGTTTTATTTTAGAAGATGGTCAACAAAGATTAACTACTTTTTTATTAATTATTAATGAGTTAAGAAGACGATTTCTTGAATTAGATCAAAGAGAAACGGTTGAGTCTGAAAAGTTGAAAAGTTTAATTGTTTACAGTGATGGGTCAGAAAAACTTAGAATCGAAAATGAAAATAGAGTTTTAAATGAATCTTTAAGTCATTATTTACTAGGATATCCTTCTCTTCCAGCAGAAAAAATTTCTCCTATGCGATGTTTAGAAAATGCAAAAATTCAGATCGCAGAAATAGTAAACTTAATTCAAACAAGAGAAGAATTAATAAAGTTAAGAAATAAAGTATGTCATCAAATTCAGATAATTAGTGTCGATCTTGCTGATGCTAGTATTGATAGATATCTAACATTTGATGCTATAAATTCAAGAGGATTACCTTTATCTGAATTTGATAAAATAAAAAATTTTTGTATTTTGATTTGCGAAAAACGAAGTATAAAAATATCTGCCGACGAAAACTGGTTTCGAGCCATTTCTAATTTGGAAAAATTTGGGGTTAGCTCTAGAAATAATGAAAATTCTTTCATATCGGAGTTATTTTCTATTTATCATGGTTATAGTATTGGGACAAATGAAGTTCATAATAATTTTGTCAATGAATATCGAATTCTTCTAGAAGGAGAGAACACACAAAAGGAAATAAGTTTCAAAGGGTTTATAGAACATTGGATTAATTATTCTGAAGCTTTTGGTTTTATTAACTCAAAATATAAAGAAAAATTTTACGGTCAACTATGTTCAAAAGAATCAGGCGTTTGGCTAGACAGATTAGATAATTTGGGATTGCAAGGCATTACAAGAAAAATTATTACATCAGCATATTTGTTATATGCTAATAATTTGAGCAAAAACGATTTTGAAAATATCTGTCGAGCTTGTGAAATATATACATTCAGAATGCATGGATTACTTCGATATAGGGTAGATAAAAATTCAAAAGCAATTTTAGAGTTAGCCAATAAAATTCTGAAAAAAAATAAAACTACTATCTATATTATATCTCAAATCGGCTATCTATTAAATCAAAGTGCAAACCTTTCAGATTCTGTTTCTAAATTATTATCAGGTGAAATAAATTATAAATCCAGCATTAACTTATTATATTATTTTTTATATGAATTAGAAATTGGTCTATCGTCTCGATCTGTTAAACCTATTCCTTGGGCAAGGGCTGATGAGGATAAAAAAGAATCAATAGAACATATCTTACCACAATCTCATAGAGATGCTGATTGGTGGGAAAGCCATTGGCCTGATGAGTTAAAAGCAGAACAATATGTTCATCGCTTGGGAAACTTGGTTATCACAAAAGGCAACCAGGAATTAGGAAGAAAATCAATTAAATTAAAATTAGATGATCCTAATGGTTCTTATTCTTACAATTATAAAAATGCGACTAATTCCG
This sequence comes from Gilliamella sp. B3817, assembly GCF_026536705.1. NCBI lineage: Bacteria > Pseudomonadati > Pseudomonadota > Gammaproteobacteria > Orbales > Orbaceae > Gilliamella > Gilliamella sp. B3817. Next base: position 28,907 of record NZ_JAFNNV010000012.1, read on the forward strand.
AGAAAGAAATAAAAAAATATACAGATGGTTCTACATGGAAAGAAAGTGAAATCCTAAAAAGGGAATTAGACATGATAAAATTTTCTATTGAACGCTGGTCTATCCCTCTAAAAAATGATAATGGAATAATTAATATTCCCGAATCATATAAAGAGTTTGTACCCAAATGTAAAAATTTTAATATTTATTTCGAAGACGCATTAAACTTAGTTGCTGATTGTCATGATGATATAGAAGAATATGAATAAAAAAATTATATGAATTATAAGGATAAGTTATATGAAAGTAACCCCTCAATACAAATCATTTGGCGAGTTATTTAAAGAAGATAACGTTTTTTATACACCAAAATATCAAAGAGATTACTCTTGGGAATCTGAACAAATTTCTCAATTCTGTAAAGATATTGAAGAGGCTATATATTGTAAAGAAAATAGACAATCATGTGAACATTTTTTTGGTAGCATTGTTTGTGCCCAAAAAGAAGGAGTAGGGAAAAGGAAAATTAAAAATTTATTAGTCGATGGTCAACAACGCTTGTCTACAATTGTTTTATTTTTTTCTGTTATAAAAGAGTATTTAGAATCTTTAGATTATCAAGGAGAAGATACTAACTTCAAAGATAGTTTATTATCAGATATTAATAAATACTTTTTCTATCAGGAACGAAACCATAGAGAAACCAAAATATATGACAGAATAGAAATAGGCAATGCAGATAAAAACTTTTTTCTTATGACTATTAAAGGAGCTAATAACCCAACTCCAGAAAGAGATTCACATAAATTAATATTAGAAGCAAAAAAAGAATTCAAAAGGTTTATCACCGTCGACCTGTTTTCTGACAAAAGTATTGAGAAGCAATTTGACATTATCGATGAAATTATCAAAATTTTTGATGAGTCTTTTTTATTGATTCATATTATTACAACAAATATTGATGATGCTTATAAATTATTTATGGTTCTTAATGATCGCGGAATTAATTTAACTGAAGGAGAATTATTAAAAGCACACACCTTGGGTAATTATGATGAGGGAAAAGCACTAGTTCAGCAAATGTCTAACGATTGGGATTCCATTTTAGGTTACGATTCTAAAACAGTGAGTAATTATTTAAGGTGGTCTATTATTATGTTTACAGGTGAACATATAACTACCTCAACTGTTTTACAACAATTTAAGGAAAAATATTTTACTCAAGATTTAGATATTACTGAAATGGCCAATCGTGTTTCCTTTCTTAGAGAATGTACTGAAAAATTGAATTTATTATCTAATGCAGAGTGGACTTACGATGACTCTAGCTCAAATGATCAATCTTGGTATAAAAGTAAGTTAGAGTGGTTAATAAAAAAATTACAACATACACATATTATGCCTGTTTTGCTTGCTGCTAGTTTTTCAAAAGAAAATGAATTTAAACTTTTAGTAAGTGAAACATGCAAATTTTTTATACGCTATAAGGTTATCAGTGGCTTGCATGCAGCGGTCTTTTCATCATTATATTCGAAAATTGCTTTTCATATTTATACCAATAAAGAAAATTATACTATCGACTATTTACTAAACCAATATAAAAACATTATTGAGTTAAAGGATTCTGAAAATATACATTTTTCTAATGGAATTAGAGCACTGAGATATAACAGAAAAGGAGATAATAAACCCCTTAAATATTTATTAATTACATTAGAAGAAAATTGGCAATGGGTTAATAGTGGAGGTATTGGTTCGAGAAAAAATAGAATAAAAAAAGAAGATAGAAGCCGAATTTTTGAGTTTAGTCAAACTACTTTAGAACATCTTTATCCATATAATGCTAAAGAGGGAGATCGAAATAATGTTTTGGAAACCATGAAAAATCATATAGGAAATATTGCATTATTGGATATAAATAGAAATGCGAAAAATGATAATAAATCTTTTTCTGGAAAAAAGGAAAACTTTAAAAATACAGGTATAGGGATTCATAAACACTTATTAACTAAAAAAGATTGGACTAAAGAAGAAATCGATGAATTAACAGAACTATATATAAATTATAGTTGTAAAGTTTTTTCTTTTTAAAAAGTTATATGTTGATAAAGAGTTGATAAACAACCCAAATAAAAAAATTAAGCTATATATATTTTCTATTTTATTATTTAATATTTGGGTATAATAAATTAAAAAGGTCTTTATACATTTATTTCTATGTAATAAGAAATAAATCAGATAATAATTTAATCACTTGATATATCTATTTCAATAAAAAGGTTGAAAAGATAAGCATTAACTTTTTTTAATGTAATAAAAATATTTTTTAAAGCATTATTAGACAAATATAAAGGTTAATTACTTTATGGCAATAACTAAATTTAATAAATTTTTATGATTTCTTAAAGCCGCTATACCATCTTCTACATGCGCAGCCCAAGCTTTCATGAGCGCTTTACTATCAAGATCAGGATATATGAATCGTAGCAATAATTCAGTAATCCCTTCTAATTCTCCTAACCAAATTGATTTTTCTAAAACTAATAAACCATCTAGTTTTTTATCATTTATTTGGTACCTAAATCCCGATTCGATTGAACGATAAAATGCTAGGCGAGAAGATATATTTGGAGTTATTCCTGTTGCAATTTTAAGACGTTTTAATTGTTCTTCGGTTTGACGAGTAAGTTGCATCCTATTAGGTAACATTGAGTACCTCTTGATTTTTACTGAGTTGTGACTTTGACCAAAAATAACCACTATTTATTTCTGAAGAGTTAGTTTTGTTGTTGAAATTTATTTGGTAACAATGAGAAATATTATCTTTTAAATAATTTTCATAATAATTTTTATCAATCTCAGTGTCAGTTGATAAAATAATGACTTGTTCACTGGCGATAGGAAAATAATATTTAATTAATTTATCTCGATGTTGTGAATCTAACCGTCCAAGAGGTGTATCAATAATAACAGGTAATTGACGACCAGATGTTTTACCTAATGCTTCGAGAATAGCAATAGCATAAATCTGTTTTTCACCCGCTGATAAAGATTGTCGATTAATAAATTGACCATCGTTATCAACAAGTTCAACATCAAAGGTTTTTGTATTCACTTTAGCTGATAATTTTTCATGCTCCTTACGATTCAACCGTTTATATGCTGATAAAAATTTAGTCTCTAGAGCTTTGATTCTTGACTCAGTGAGTGAAACAGTATATTCCTCTAAAAGAGCTAAGCTATTTTTAGCATGGACAATAGCATTATTATCGTTATATTGTAAACGTATTTCATCATGAAATTTTTGAATTTGTTTTGTTCTTTCCAACGCTAATACTAACATTTTTCTAGCATCTTCAAGAAATTCATTATGATCATTGATTTTAGTGATTCTTTCACAATCGAGTTGCCTAATTTGTGAAAAAAGTTCAAACCATTGTTCATCTTCCGGCGCTCGATCAATATTTAGCGAGGCTTGCTCTAATTCGTTTTCAACAATAGTTAATCTGTTTAGTAATTGTTGAAAATGTATTTTTGTTTTATTAACATCAATTTGAATCATCTTTTGGTAAAAACCTAATTCACGCTCAGATATATCAAGTAAAACCTCACCAAAAGGCTTATTGGATAAATAATCATCTAATTGGTCTTTAATTGCTTCGCTAGCAATTTTAGCGGTAGTGGTTGAACGAAAGGCCATATCAGCTTGTAGTTTATTTAAAAAATGGTTTAGCTCAGTAACAAAATGTTTAGCCTGCTTCAATTCTACTTCTTGTTGTAATTGTTCAAATAAACTATTTAATGTTTTAGGCGCCAATGATAACGGGAAAACACCATCAAATTCTTGGCGAATTGATTTTTCAAGTGTTTCTTTTTCTTTAACAAGTGTATCAACCTTTTCTTTTTCTTTTGATTTGGTTAAAGCAAAAGCCCCTCCTTGAGCTGAAAATAATCTTTCTTTTTTCTGAATATTTTCGGCAATACTAGTTATTTGTACATAAATAAGATGGGCTGAATGCCTAAATTGCTCAGCCTTTTTAAGATAGGTATTTTTTTCGTTTTCTAATTGATTTAATATTTCTTGGTTTTTTACATCTAATGTATTGGTTGTATGTCTTTTTAGAAAAATAGTCAGATCATTACGTAATTTTTCAATGAGATCTAACCCAAATAAACGTCGTACAGCTGTTTGTAAAATTTTCCCAGATTCGTCTTCAGCTAAGGCTGCAATTTTTTCACCGTCAAAAAAGAATAAATCTGCAACGCCATTAGGAATTAATTCATTAAGAAAGCCCTGACATTGTTCATAATTTAATTCTTGTAATGGTTTACTGTTTTTTGATAAAAATAATTTGTCTTTTTGCCCTAAGGCCCAACTACGGCTTATTGTAAAGTCAGATGTTTCTCCCCCTTGATTATAAGCAAAAGTTAATTCAATTGAGGCACTTTTTTCTATTTTTTTAGTTTCTGCATTTTTATAAATGAGTTTAGAAAGTTGATCAAGGTAATCTTGATTCGTTAATACAGAATCAAAAGCCATTTTTCCATAAAGTGCTAAACGAATGGCAGTTAAAATTGATGTTTTACCTGAACCATTTAATCCCCCCAACAATATAATTGGTTTTTTAGTATTAGTTGGCGATAATTCAATCTCATGTGTTCCTTGAAAAACCCGAAAATTTTGTAAAACTAATTTTTTAATAATCATATTAATGACCTTCTACCAATAATGAAATTGAATTATCTATTTTTATAAATTCACTTTGTAAATTCTTAAGTTCATTTTCAATTTTGGTAAGTTCTTTTTGATGTAAGTCTTTTTCATGACGCTTTTGCAATTCAGATTGTTTTTTTTCAATGTCTTGTAAGCTTTTACCCCAATCTTGTTTCAATATATTTTCAATTTTATTAAAAATACCTTGTCGACGACTAAAGCCTTCTAGACTTATTTCAAGCTCAATTAATTTCATAACCATCTCAGCTTCAACATCATATTCAGGAGCAAGCTGTTTTAAAAGTTGAGCATCAGATTCATCAAAATGGGATTGATCATCAATAACCCAATTTAAATTCTTTCCATATACTTCTTTATAAATTTTAGGTAAAGAGTCACTCCAGTCTGGCTCATTAGGATCTCTCAACCACTCATGCCGAATTGCATGCAATTCTGGCTCTGTTATTAATTGAATAGTATGACCTTTTTTATTGAAATTCAATTCTATTTCTAAAAGTTGTTTTAACCATTGTTTTCTATACTTCATCCAATAAGGTCCAGGAACAATTTTTCGAGTAGTTGCAATATTTTCTCCTTCTTTAGCATATTGATAGCTTACTTTACCGGTTCGTCGTTTATAATTACGATAAATATCTTTTTTTTCTGGTTCTGTAGTCAATGATAAAAGGTCACGAAAATTTAACAATGGTAACATCCATTCCTCACCATTTTTAATTAAACTTTCCATAGCTCTATCTTTTTTCACCACAGTACATGTCCAGCATCCAAAACGAGAATTTCCGCAAGAAGGGGTGCTTTCATCAATAACTAGAGGGCATTCGCCTTGATCTGAAGAATCCATATATAGAGTCCAAAGAGGACGGTTATTTCCTCCCCATGGAGATTCCCATTCCTCAATATCATCAAGGGCATATTTGTATGCACCACGTAACAGTTTCCAAACATCCTCTACTTCCCATGTATCAATAGGAGTATAAATAAAAGCATTAGCCAAAGTAGTATGCCTTGCTAAATGAGAACCATCAATCTTATGTTTGGCTATAACTTGAGCACGTGAAGCACTTTCACTACTACGCGAACCAAGAATAACAATAACTTCATCAAATTGACTAATTTTATCTTTTATAAAATCACTAACTGGATTTATTTTCATTCGTTCGGTACACCACCGAAAACTTCTTGTAGGAGCTGGATAGCCTTTACCTAATAGATTAACCCAAAATGTTTCTTCTGTTTTCGGGACAACAGCATGACAAGTTATTGGTAAATTATCTCTTTTAGCGCCTTTTTCTATTTGCCCTAAAGTACGACTAATTAAATCAACAACCACTGGGGTTTCGACTAAAGTATCAGAAGAAACGATAAAGACAGATTTTGTCCTAAACTTAGGCTCTAGACCTAATAATGCTAAATAAATTAGAGTAATTACTGCAGAAGAATCTTTCCCTCCACTATAACCAATAACCCAAGGACGCTTATCTGAGCAATAAACTCTTTGAACTTCTGCTACATACTCAGCTAAAACTCGACCAGAAAAAATTTCTTTATTAATAAAATTCTCATAGTCATATAAATCATAAACTTGCTTTAATTTTACCATTGCTAATTCACTTTTTGCTCTAGTATTTTTTCCTCTTCTGTAAGAGGTAAATCAAAAGTAATTTTTAAAAAATTTGTTGTTAACTTTATTGAAGATATAGATTTACTCAATTTTCCATGTGACATCGTTCTGCGGATCCATTCAGGATTTGTTTTACGCCAATTGATTAATCTTAACTTTGATAATTCTTTTTTCCAGTTTAAAGGACTATTTTGTAGTAAACTTTGTCCAAGTATTCCTAAAGCATGAAGTCCAACTCCATGAGAATGAATAAATTCTTGGCGAAGTTTTAAAGCTGATACTTCTTTGTTTATTGCCATCTTCCAATCGGGCATATTAAGAAATACTTGATACCAATATTCAGTAGCTAATTTTTTTTCATCCTCAGAATAACTATCCTTTAAACCTTTCGATAAAAGAGCTCGAGTAGCTTGTCTAATACTACTTAAAGTAAATAATTTGTCTGATTGTGTTGATATAGTAGATCTTTCCATTTCAGTTAAACCAATAAACGGTTCTATTTGAGAAGCTAAATTACGAGCAAGCTCTGATGCATGATCTCGATGATCATAAAGCGTTGCTAAAGATGGACTCGGTTTTACAGCATATTTATTCAGATCAGCAAATATTTGTTGGCTTTTGACCAATCCTTGATCGATAAAAAATAGCACAGGGATATTGTCTTGACCTAGTTCTGGTTTTTTCTTAATTGCTTCTTCAATTGCTTTTCTTCGATGTTGACCATCATTTATTAAAATTTGAGAGTCCATAGGCACAAGCAACATACCTAAATTTTGTGCTTCTGAATATTCTTTAAACTCAACATTAACAGCTATTGAAGCAGTTAAAGCGGAAAATACATAATCTTTAGGATTATCTATTAAATATCTTACCATTTCTGGTATTCTTGATTTATTTAATGTTCTTTGCGCTCTTAGTTCAGGTTTTGCTTCTTTATCGTCGAAACTAAATATTTTAGGGATAATACGTAACGGGCATGTAGCTATATAGAAAGGTCTACCTGCTTGAATACCTCGTATAGCCGGAAAAGAGTAACAATAATTTGAATCAGGATTATTATTCATGATAAATCTTAGAAAAAAAATTATAGCAGTATATTACGTCATTTGTATACTTAAATAAATTGTTACGTTTAAATTTAACGTATATTAAAATATGCTATCGATAATTAATCAAAGTTACTATACATATTTTAACCAGCTTTAAATTATTATAATTACCATATTGCCTTAAAAAATCAGAAAATTCATTTATATTTGAAATGATAAAACTTTAAAACTTTTTAGCACATAAAAAAACTCAATAACAAAACAATTTAGCTTATCAATTTAATCCCTTTCTCCCTCCTTATTCCAAATCCCCAAAAATATCTGAGAAACATGATTTTAAAACAGAAATTAAACGATAAATTTTTTAATAAATTCAGGCACAACTTGACTTGCTGGGCCGTAAATTTTGGTTTGAAATAAACTTTCACTTAAACTTGGCTCTAAATTAAGCTCAACAGTTTTAGCCCCCGATTGATTGGCAACTTTTACAAATCCTGCGGCAGGATAAACATTACCAGATGTCCCAATAGAAATGAAATAGTCAGCCTGTGAAAGTGCATCGTAGATTTTATCCATTTGTAATGGGATTTCTCCAAACCATACTATATGGGGGCGAATAAATTTATTTTGTTGATAATCGACATCTTCCAGACAATCGATAATCTGCCCTGTTTGTTCATTGCGCACTTTAAGTAATTCCCCGTGCATATGAATAATATTTTTAGAACCTGCTATTTCATGTAGATTATCTACATTTTGTGTGACCACTAATACATTTTCACTGCCCAATTTGTGTTCCATTTCAGCTAAAGCAAAATGAGCTAAATTCGGTTTTACATCAGGACTTTGTAATTTTCTTCGTAGCATATTATAGAAGGAATGAACCGCAATGGGATTTCGACTATAACCTTCATAGGTTGCAACATCGTTAACATCATGCCCTTCCCACAATCCATTTTTCGCACGGAATGTCGATAGCCCAGATTCCGCCGATATACCCGCACCAGTTAAAATAACAATTTTAGGTGTTTTGATCATATTTTAGACTCCAGTATTCAAAATTATGCCGATTTAACTAAAATACTACTGACTATATTCCGTAGTAAACATGTTCAACGCGGGTTTGTTCAATTTCTGATACTTGCTATAGGCAGTAGCCACTTTCAATCGAATATTAGCTTTGCTTTCGCCTTTTAACCAAGCATCGATCATAGCGTGCACACTATATGCTTCCGGAGCCATAAGATGCATAGTTAAAATTAAGGGCGAAATCCCCAAACCAGATAACGGTTTCGAAAAATATTTTTGACTTTTACAAGCAAAAACGGCCGCATATCTCGATTTTTGTTGTTCTTGTGCGTCATTTGGAAGTGTTTCCCAACGCCAACTATCAGGCAAAAATTTATGCCAAGACCATTCCATTAAAGCATTATGACCAATATAAACGACTAAATCAGCTTTACCTCCAGCCGTTATTTTCTTGTTATCTATCGTAAATGATGATTGTTTTTTGCCTGCTGAATATTCTATAAAATCATCAATAGTATCATCTATGTATTTGCCATTATATGCCTGAGCAATCAGATAAACATCTTTGCTTCGATGCTTATATATAATCTCTTCTAATATTTTATCATCATCAGGTTTATTGATTTGTACTACTTGCCACTCTTTTTGTTTACCAAAGTAGGTTTTAAAACCATAGGCCGCCCCCCAATAAAGATTATTTTTTGGATCTTGACCATTACCGATTGCAGCCGGAACTGGTGCAATGCCTTGATACTTATTATCACATAATGCAACAACGACATGAATCACTTTGGGATCAGCAAAACATGAAAAAGATAAAACTAAACACATTAATGGCATTAATAATAGATATTTACTCGTTTTCTTCATTTGTTATCAATTCTCCATTCACTTCGTATTTTACAATTACATTATTTTTATACATCATTTCTGAACGAATACATGCCGGGGCGCCACCGACATTGTTTTTGGTCATGGTGTCTCTCCAAATTTCATTTTTTCTATAGATAACACCTTGCCTTTTAATAAAGGCATGCTGCTTTTCATAAACATGATAGCTGTATTGTCTTTCTTCATCACATAATAGCTCACCTTCTAGTTGGTGCTCTCCAACATGAAGCATAATTTGAAACGTTTTATCGGTAGGATTATAAATAATAAGATCAATATAATTATAAAAAATAGCGGCACCCGAACCAAAAGGTAACACTCGACCATCATCAGGAAAAGGATCAAAGCTATGATTTGCTCGTTCGACTATTTGGAGTTCTGAATGGAGAGCTAACCAATGAATTAGATTACTAATCTGACATATACCACCGCCAATACCGGAACGAGCTACACCAAATGATAGTTCCATTCCATTCAAAAATCCTCGCTTTTTAGTTGGTTTTCCGACTAATCGGCAAAACGAAAAATATTCACCTGGTTTAATTAAGATTCCATTTAACGAATCCACTGCAATTTTTAGATTTGTGACTTTATTGTATTGAAGCTGAATATCGCTGTTACCCAATCGACGTATTAATTTGGATGTATGTTTTTTATAACGATATGGTAAACGTAAATCATGACTACGTTCTAAGCTATATTGACGCGAAGAACAATACCAGAACAAATGACGAAACAAACGACGCTGATTTACCCTTAACCAATAAAGTAAGGGATGATAACTTGATAACGGTTTAGACATTAATTGTTTTTTATCTTAAATTCCAATAAGATAAATTATAACATTAGTACTATTTTTTGAGAGAAGAGATACATAAACTTTTAATAATAAACTAAAAGATATCTTAAAGAAGTTATATTATGATTTAGTACGTTAAGGATGAATAAAATGAAAACAATAGGTTTAATCGGCGGGATGAGCTGGGAAAGTACCGTGACTTATTATCAAGTTATCAATCAAAAGGTAGGACAATCATTAGGAGGATTACATTCAGCGAAAACACTTTTATATAGTGTCGATTTTCAAGAAATTGAACATTGCCAAGCCAATGGTGAGTGGGATAAAAGTGCGCTTATTTTAATTGATGCAGCGAAAAGGTTAGTGCAAGCTGGTGCAGATTTTATCGTGATTTGTACCAATACTATGCACAAAGTCGCAGATCAGATTCAAGCAGCCATTGATATTCCCATTCTTCATATTGCTGATGTTACGGCACAGCACTTAATTAAAGAAAATATTCAAACCGTTGCTTTGCTTGGAACAAAATATACGATGGAACAAGACTTTTATAAATCAAAACTGATTAATAAAGGTTTAAAAGTGCTGATTCCCGATGAGCAAGGTAGAATGATCATCAATCAAATTATTTATGATGAACTTTGCCATGGTATCATTAACCCTACATCGAAACAAACCTATCTTAATATCATTGATAAGCTAGTTATAAAAGGAGCCCAAGGAGTGATACTTGGTTGTACGGAGATTGGTTTATTAATTTCTCAAGCAGATCACAAGATCCCTTTTTTTGATACAGCTCTGTTACATGCTCAAGAAGCAGCATTAAGCGCAATAAATAAAGGTTGTTTTTAATCCTATAGCAGATGGCAATCTAAATACTTACCGATTGCCTTTAATATAAAATCGCTACGAAAAAATTCTTGATTTTAACTGATATGAATAATATGCATTTTCAACAAAAACTAATTAACTTTTTATTGTGCGCTTTGAAATCAGTTATTATAAGCACATAAAAATTCTTTTGAATGGATACGCTAAAGAATCCTTGTTTAATGTTTCATTGAAATTAGCGTTCCTCTATAGCGCCTCGCATCGCAGAATAGGCCGCATTACATTCACCTTTAATCACATCTGGATTTTTTTCAACCATCTGTCTAAACTCCTCAATACTTTTTTTAATTGACTCTTCAGATTCGGCAGGCAGTTGTGATGTATTTTGTAAATCCAAAATCAATGCAATATAGCGATCACATTCAACTGCACCAGTATCTATTTTGATAGTTCCTAGGTCATGTTTATTTTTTTCATTACAAGCAACAAGATTTGCAAACAGAAGGCTTAATAAAATACTTTTAGTAATTTTTTTCAACATTTCTTATTCCTAAATTAGTAAGTCATTTACATAAATATATTTATGCAATGTGGTCATAAATAAAGATTATTTTTTATTTATAACATATTTATATGTTTTTTGGATGAATTTTGATAATAGTATTTTAAACCCCTATTAACTGTAATTTAAAGATTTTATTCATAAAAAAAGCCTTACTGCTTTTCCAGCAAGGCTTATAAAAGTAGCAGTTAACAAAAAGCTTATGCTTCTATCGCAACACGTAGTTTTTTCATAGCATTTTTTTCAAGTTGGCGGATTCGTTCAGCCGAAACACTATATTTATCAGCCAAAACTTGCAACGTTGATTTACTATCATCAGCATCTAACCATCGAGCTTTAATGATATCTTGGCTACGTTCATCTAATTGTGATAAAGCATCATGTAACTTGTCGGTTGCATCATTTTCCCAATTATCATTTTCAATTGATTTAGAGAAATCTGAATTACTATCTTCTAAATATAATGCCGGCGCAACAACTGCGTTATCATCATCATCGCTATCGACATCAAAGGACATATCTTGTGCAGACATACGCGATTCCATTTCAAGCACATCTTTACGGCTAACACCTAATTCATCAGCAACCATATCAACTTCAGCACTATTAAACCAACCCAAACGTTGTTTATTTTTTCTTAAATTAAAGAATAATTTTCTTTGTGCTTTAGTCGTTGCAACTTTAACAATACGCCAGTTTTTTAACACATACTCATGAATTTCAGCTTTAATCCAATGTACTGCAAATGACACTAAACGAACGCCCATTTCAGGATTAAAGCGACGTACTGCTTTCATTAGACCAATATTACCTTCTTGTATCAAATCTGCTTGTGGTAAACCGTAACCAGAATAACCACGGGCGATGTGCGCAACAAAACGTAAATGCGATAAAATTAATTGTCTTGCTGCATCAACATCATCATGATAGTAAAGTCTTTCGCCTAAAGATTTTTCTTCCTCAGCAGTTAGCATAGGATAGGTATTAATCAAGCGAAGGTAAGATTCAATATTGCCTTGTGGGATTAAAGCACCTACTTGCATTTTTAAATCAGTACTCATTTAATTCCCCCTTTATTTAAACTTTTTTTGTTGTATTTATTTTTGATTACAACAATATAAAACTTTATACAGTTTTAAACTTTTAATATTAGACAGTTAAAATGTAATTTAGTTCACAATTAGGTTTAAAATAAAAAAATATTTATAAAAATATTAATCACCTTTTCTACTTAATACTATTAAGAAGAACTATCTTAATTAACTAATTTTTAAATATCTTTTTGTTGTAATAAGTGATGATAACCATCCTATCACAATTGTAATTAATACAATTAGCAAGACTTCATCCCACAATAACCCTTCTAGTGAAAATACTGTTCCGAATTCATTTGAGACATTTAATATAATAGATTCTATCTGAAAAATAAATATTTCCGATAAAACGACAGAAAATAAAGCACTTATAAATCCAATAAACATTCCACTATACAGAAAAGGGCGTAAAATAAAACCTTCGGTAGCGCCTATTAATTGCATAACAATAATTGTTTGTTTTCGGGCAAAAATACTTAAACGAATACTATTTCCAATAACCAGTGATACTGCAATAATCATAAATATTGCAATAGCCCAAACTATTGCTTTAACCATATCAGTTAAAGCTGTCAAACGAGTAAACCAGCTATCGTCTAGTTTGACATCATCGATACCATCAATTTTGAAAATTTCTGATTGTAATTTATGAAGTATTTCTGTCTTTTTTGCTTCTGGTTTAGGAATAATAATTGCTACCGCCGGCAGTGGATTTTCTTCTAATAAATCTAATGCACTACTGAATCCAGACCATGAAATAAATTCTTCTTTAGCATCATCGCGTGAAAGATAATTAACTTTTTCCACCTCTGAAAGAGATTTGATTTTTTCAATTAATTCGTCAGTTTGCTCAGCATTAAATGTCTTGCTTATATATGCCGTTAAATTTGGCGTTGGAGACCACCGATGTGCAGCTTGATTCGCATTTTTCCATAATAAATAGCCGATTGTTGGTAAGCTTATTGAAATTGCTATAACTAAAATTGTCAGTAGTGATGTTAAAATATTTTGTTTGAAATGATTAAAAACATTTTGCCATGCATAACTTATTTGTCTTTTCCAACGACCTAAAAAGTGACTTTTATTTTTAGAAGTTGCTTTGGCTGATCTGACATTAGCGTTTATCATTAATATTAGCCCTCTAAACGCCCTTGATTTAAATGAAGTATCCGGTGGTGTTTTCGACGAATAAGCCCAATATTATGCGTTGCCATTAATACCGTTACGCCAGCTTGATTAAATTCTTCAAACAATTTTAAGATATCTTTTGAAAGTTTATCATCAAGATTACCTGTAGGCTCATCGGCTAATAACACACTGGGACGATTAACAATCGCTCTTGCAATCCCTACCCTTTGCTGTTCTCCACCAGATAACTGAATGGGATAGAATTTAGCTTTATTGATTAATCCAACTTTATCAAGCGATGCAGAAACCCGTCGTCGGATTTCTTCAACTGGTTTACCTAAAATGATTAAAGGAATAGCAACATTGTCATAAACAGTATGATCCATAAGTAATTGGTGATCTTGAAAGATCATACCTATTTTTCGCCGTAAAAAAGGCATATCCTGCTTTCGTAACGTTGACACATCAATGTTATTAAGCATTACTTTACCATCATTCGCTTTTTCCAAACCACAAATAAGACGCATTAAGGTGCTTTTGCCAGCACCCGAATGACCTGTTAAAAATGCCATTTCACCTGTTGATAATGTAAAGTTTATATTCTGCAATGCAGGTCTTCCGCCAGAATAAACTTTACTCACATGTTGAAATTGGATCATAGCCTCTCTCTATTCATCTGTTTCATCAAACAGTGCGTTAATAAAATCATCAGCGTTGAAAGGTCTTAAATCTTCAATTTTTTCGCCAACACCGATATAACGGATAGGGATATTAAACTGATCAGCAATACTAAAGATAATACCTCCTTTTGCGGTACCATCTAATTTAGTTAAGGTCATGCCTGTTAATCCAACTGCTTCATTAAATAATTTAGTTTGGCTAATTGCGTTTTGTCCAGTGCCTGCATCAATTGTTAACATGATTTCATGTGGTGCAGTTTCATCATGTTTTTTTATCACTCGAACAATTTTTTTTAGTTCATCCATTAAATGTGATTTGTTTTGTAAACGACCTGCAGTATCAGCTATTAGAACATCAATATTTTTAGCTTTGGCTGCTTGAATGGCATCATAAATAACTGAAGCCGAATCCGCATTAATATGCTGTGCAATTACCGGAATATTATTTCGTTCTCCCCATACTTGTAATTGTTCAACCGCTGCAGCACGAAATGTATCACCTGCGGCAAGCATAACAGATTTACCTTGTTGTTGAAATTGACGAGCTAATTTACCTATTGTTGTTGTTTTACCGACACCGTTAACACCAACCATTAATATCACAAATGGTTTATGAGTTGAAATATCCAGCGGTTTATCAACTCCATTTAACACAGATTTCATTTCTTGCTTTAATAGTTCATGTAAAGCATCAGCATCTTTTAACGCTTTGCGAGAAGCTTGTTGAGTTAAAGCTGAAATAATTTTTTGCGTAGTTTCAAAACCAACATCTGCAATTAATAATTGTTCTTCAAGTTCTTCAAATAAAGCATCGTCTATTTTTTTTCCTCTAAATAAATTTAAAAAACCTGATCCTATATTTTGTTTTGTTTTAAAGAGACTTTGTTTTAGACGAGAAAAAAATCCCTCTTTTTTTTGTTCTACCATAAATAGTTATCCTATGATCATGATAAAGATCATTTTATCTTATTTTAGTATAAAGCCCAATTTATTCAGTACAAATAGATGAATATATTGATCTAGTTTATTCAAAAATTCTCTACAAAATAGTACTTAATTATCTGCTAGTTATTTTATAGATAAAGATTATTTAGGTTTATTGTTTTCCATTCACCTAAAGGTAAATTATGGCTGAATAAATTATATTGACCTATTTGGACTCTAATCAATCGTAAACATGGAAAACCAACTGCAGCACACATCCTTCGAACTTGTCGATTTTTACCTTCTGTTATAGTGATACTTATCCATGATGTCGGAATAGTTTTACGTTCTCTAATAGGAGGCACTCTTTGCCATAGGAGTGTTGGTTCTTGCAAAATAGTTGCTAGTGCAGGTGCAGTATAAAATTCTTTTAATTGAACACCACGCTTTAATTTATCTATTGCTTGTTGAGTAATTGATCCTTCAACTTGAACCCAATACGTTTTTGGTAGCTTAAATTTTGGTGAACTAATTTTAGCTTGTAGTTTACCATCGTTTGTTAATAAAAGTAATCCTTCACTGTCAGTATCTAATCGTCCAGCAGGATAAAATTTGGGTAATGAGATAAAAT
>NZ_JAFNNV010000013.1:0-33042 GCF_026536705.1 Gilliamella sp. B3817
TCTCAAGGGCTGCGTATACTACGCTACACCTTTTTATTCGTCAAGATCTTTTTTCAAAATTTTTGATCCTGCTCACTAACCTCTTTTACCGCCTGCTTTCGCTGACGCCGTGTCAGTGGATGCGCATTATAGAGCCTTAAAAAAATCATGCAAGCGTTTATTGCAATTTTATTTCTGTTTGTGTTTTTTTTACCCATGCCGTATTGAAAACAAACTGATCCTATACAAATTTTACAAACTTTCTTTATTATTATTTATTATGTCAGTTATGATATGTTTGCTTTAGGCTAATTTTTTAAGATGGATTTTTCATATGCCTTTTACTTTCGCACACCCAGCAATTGTTTTACCTTTTAATAAAAAGCCTCAATTTTTTTCCATGACAGCCTTAATTATAGGTAGCATGTCCCCTGACTTTGAATATTTTCTTAGAATGAAAATAAAAAGTGATATGAGCCATACTTTATTTGGTATTGTTTATTTTGATCTGCCAATAACATTAATGGTTGCTTTTATCTTTCATTCCATTATTCGTAATGAACTAATCAAAAATTTGCCTCATTTCCTTTATAAACGATTTGCTCATTATCTTACTTTTAATTGGAATCAGTATTGCTTACATCATTGGTTTATTGTTTTGACATCAGCCGTAATAGGCATTACGTCTCATATTGGTTGGGACAGTTTTACTCACTTAACGGGTTTTGTAGTAAAACACATTCCTTTTTTACAACAGACAATTTCCCTAAAAAATATTGATATTCCTATCTACCAATTACTACAGCATGGCAGTACTTTGGTCGGAATGAGTTTAATATGCCTCTTTATTCTTAGATTACCGATCATGACTGATAAAAGGAATACGGTTAGTTTTCTATATTGGGGTTTGGTTATGATGATCGTTATAGGTGGTTTCTCTCTTTTTTTCGCTAATACTATCCATACTTTTGGTCAAAATGTGGTGAACTTTATTGATGCACTATTTTTAGGATTAATATTAGCACCACTTGTCTTGAGAATTATACGGCGTTTATTTTAAACACCGTAATAGAATAGTATTGTTTTAGAACGTTATGATTCTGCTTTTATTTTATTAGGTAAATCCGCCAAACTATCGATTACCCAATCGGCTTGAGCAACGACTTCTTCAGTGATTGGGTCGCCCGTTTTCACTAAAACGGTTTTTTTAACCCCAGCCCTTTTACCTGATAATAGATCTGAAAGTTTATCGCCCACCATATAGGAATTAGCAATATCAATGCCTAACTCTTTCGCTGCGGTTTGAATCATACCGGGACTTGGTTTTCGGCATTCACAATGATCGACTAGTGGATCATGCGGACAATAATAGATACCATCTAAGTCAACACCTCTGTCTTGTAACGACCAATCCATCCATTCAGTTAAAGTATGAAATTGCTCTTCAGAAAATTTGTTTCTGGCAATTCCAGACTGATTGGTGGTAATAACTAATAAGAAACCCATTTTTTTGAGCTCTTGCATTGCCTCAATAACTCCGTCAATAAAGTGGAATTTATCAATTGTGTGCACATAGTTATAATCGATGTTTATTGTACCATCACGATCTAAAAAAATAGCAGGCTTCATATTTACTCATTTTCCTTTTATTTAGGTATTTATCCTAATTTGCATAATATATTATTGATTGACTTAGATGTCTAGACGTCTTAATATTCAACTATTCGCATTTTGCTTTTATATATTATGATACAATTACAACATATTTCGAAAACTTTTGAACATAATAATACGTTAATCCACGCATTAAAGGATATTACTATTAATGTACACAAAGGTAAAATTTATGGGGTTATCGGTAAATCAGGCGCTGGAAAAAGTACATTGATTCGCTGTGTCAATCTGTTAGAAAAGCCAACAAGTGGTAAAATTTTTTTAGATAATCAAGAGATAACCAATTTATCTAATCGACAATTAATTCCTGTTCGTCGAAAAATCAGCATGATTTTTCAACATTTTAATCTTCTCTCATCACGTACCGTATTTGATAATATTGCTTTTCCTCTTGAACTTAATCGGACACCCAAAGCTAAGATTAAGCAAAAAGTCGATGAACTAATCGCGTTAGTTGGTTTGACTGAAAAAGCAAATGTCTATCCAGCCAATTTATCTGGTGGACAAAAGCAACGTGTTGCTATTGCACGAGCCTTGGCAAGTGACCCAAAAGTATTATTGTGTGATGAAGCTACCAGTGCCCTTGATCCAGAAACAACGCGTTCGATTTTAACTTTATTAAAAGAAATCAACCAGAAACTTGAATTAACAATCTTATTAATTACCCATGAAATGGATGTCGTTAAACAGATTTGCGATCAAGTTGCCATTATTAGCAATGGAGAGTTAATTGAACAATCATCAGTAGGTGAAATGTTTTCCCATGCTAAAACCGATATTGCCCGTCAATTTATTCAATCCACTTTACATTTAAACATTCCTGATGACTATTTAACTAAGCTATCAAAAAAGTATAGAGAAGGACTTAATCCCCTAGTACGCCTAGAGTTTTCAGGTGTTTCGGTTGATTTACCGCTGTTATCGCAAATTGCTCAACAATTCAATATCGAAAGCAATATTATTAGCGCTCAGATGGATTACGCCGGTGGCGTTAAATTTGGTTTAATGCTAGCGGAAATGAAGGGAGAGACGAAAAGTATTGAATCCGCAATTGAATTTTTAGAAAAAAATAACACCAACGTAGAGGTGCTTGGTTATGTTTAGTTTTATTCCTTCTTTTAAACCTTTCGAAACATTATTTCGATATTTAGCACACTACAATTTTTGGGGTGATTTTGTCGCTTTTTGCTCTTCTTTTAATGGTTTTAATGAAGCCATGTTATTTAAAATGGCACAAGCAACTGATGAAACACTTTATATGGTTATCTTATCTGGATTTTGGGGAACCGTTATTGGATTACCGATTGGTATACTACTTTATACCACTCGTAAAGGACAAATTTTAGATTGTTATATCGCTAATAGTGTTATTTCATTTATAACGAATATATTTCGTTCAATACCTTTTATTATATTGATTGTTTGGATTATTCCTTTTACAACTTTCTTAATGGGAACGTTTATTGGTAAACAAGCTGCTGTTGTGCCACTAAGTATAGGTGTTTCGCCATTAATCGCTCGCATGATTGAAAATGCATTATTAGATGTTCCAAAAGGTTTGATTGAAGCAGCTCGCTCAATGGGCGCAACGCCATTTCAAATCATTTATAAAGTCTTATTACCTGAATCCTTACCGGTCATTGTTAATAGTATGACAATTACTTTAATTACGCTAACGGGTTATATTGCCATGGCAGGCGCTGTTGGTGCAGGTGGTCTTGGTCAATTGGCAATTCAATATGGTTACAATGGATACAAGCCTGCTATAATGAATACAGTTTTAGTTATCTTAATCATTATTGTATTTATTATTCAGTTTATAGGAAATGCCATTGTAAAACGCGTAACTCATCATTAAATTTGGAGAAACTTATGTCAATTAAACAGCTAGCATTAATTACCACCTTAGTAAGTGCCTTTTTTTTAACGGGTTGTGATAATAGTAAACAAACAGTATCGGAAAATAACAATTTAAATCAATCAGATAATATGACTACACTTAAAGTCGGTGTTATTTCAGGGCCCGAACAAGAAGTAGCCGAAGTGGTAAAACAACAAGCTAAGGATCTTTATCATTTAGATGTTGAGTTGGTTATTTTCAATGATTATGTCACCCCTAATCAAGCATTAAATGATGGCTTAATTGACGTTAATGCCTTCCAACATAAACCTTATTTAGATGAGCAAATGAAAGAGCGTGGTTACAAATTAGCTGTGGTTGGTAATTCATTTGTTTACCCAATTGCAAGTTATTCTCATAAACTTAAACCAATCGACAATGCTACGCCAACGGGTGAAGGCGTGAAAGTAACATCTCCACGTGGCGAAACTTTCTTTATTCCAGCTAACTCAACCATTGCGATTCCAAATGATCCAACTAATTTAGGTCGTGCACTACTGTTATTACAACATGAAGGATTAATTACCGTTGATAAATCAAAAGGTTTATTACCGACAGTTTTAGATATCACCAGTAATCCTAATAATTATAAAATTGTTGAGCTTGAAGCGCCTATGTTGCCACGCTCTTTAGACGATGCACAAGTTGACCTTGCTATTATCAATAATGCATTTGCCGGACAAGCAAATTTAACGCCAAGTAAAGATGGCATTTTTGTTGAAGATAAAGAATCCCCTTACGTTAATATTATCGTTGCCCGTGAAGCCGATAAAGATAACGAGAATATCAAAAATTTTGTGAAAGCTTACCAAACTGATGCTGTAGCGCAAAAGGCAGATCAAATTTTTAATGGTGGTGCTATTCGTGGTTGGTAATAACTTACCAAAAACATTAATAAATCAAAATTCCGCCGATTTAAGGTCGGCGGAAACAATAAAAGACAAAATAAATAGAGTTATTGAGTGATATACTGCAGACCATACATTAATTCAGCAAAGCATAATTAAGAGCATGACCTGGCAAATAGATCCCATTGGTATTATACATTCCCCTTATAGCGAAAAATTTGCTGTACCCAGACAACCGAATTTAGTTCCTGCTGGACATGGAGAACTTCATTTATTGGCACCTTATAACGATCCTAATAGTGTTAAAGGATTAGGGCAGTTTTCACATTTATGGTTGCTATTTCAATTCCACCATATAGATCAGAACAAGTGGCGCTTAACCGTTCGTCCTCCTCGTTTAGGTGGAAATAAAACGTTAGGCGTATTTGCAACTCGTTCCCCATTTAGACCCAATCATATCGGGCTTTCAGCAGTAGAATTAAAAGATATAGTCATTAAAAATAAACAAGTTATTTTAAAATTAGGAAGTTTAGATTTAGTTGATGGCACACCTATAATCGATATAAAACCCTATCTACCTTATTGTGATAGTTATCCAGATGCCACTGCTGGCTATGCACAAACGTCTCCAGAAAAAAAATTACACGTCGTGTTTTCAGATGAAGCTCAACTTTTTTTAACATCGCAAAAACAGAATTATCCAGAGTTAGCAGATTTAATTGCTCAAGTCATTTCACAAGATCCTAGACCTGCTTATAAACAAAATAACATCGCTGAACAAACATATGGATTAACGCTATACCATTTTAACATAAAATGGAAAATCAAAAATGAATGCGCAATAGTCGGCGATATCGAGGTTATCTAAAAAAATTTACTTAACTGAAAAGTAAATAATTTTCTTTTTCTAATAGGATAAAATAGCTTTGTAAATTTTCTTAACAAAATTATGGCAAAAAATTAATAAAAAAGGTTGGTGTATTTATACGATTCTGATACATTATGTACGGGTTTAATTCCCTATATTTCACTTTGCCACTAAAATTAGTTAATAATCTTAGTGGTATTTTTATGCCTAAAAATCAATGGATATTTGTTTTGTGTTTGCTTCGCATTTCAGTGATATCTATCTCATCAAATATATAATGTTTACCACAATAATCACAAAGGATATCAATCTTTCCACCATCCTCTTTGAGGATTTCATCAATTTCATTTTGCGGTATTGTTGCTAAACTATCCTCAAAACGTTGCCGAGAACAACCACATTTAAATGTAACATTCTCAGTTTCAAACAATCGAACTTGTTCTTGATTATAAAGGCGATATAAAATTTCATCACTGGTGAGTTTAAATAATTCATCGTTCGTGATTGTTTCGGTTAAAGCGCATAGATGATCAAAAGAATCTTCAGTATTTTCATTAGCTGGTAACACTTGCAATAATATGCCGGCAGCCATTGGTTTATTATTGTAAACACCTGTTTTAACGAATAATCTAGTTGGCAACTGTTCAGACTGCATGAAGTAATTTTCAATACATCCTATTAGCGTCTCTTTTTCAAGTCCGACAATACCTTGATAGCGTTCTCCATTTTTGGGCGTAATGGTAATTACAATATAGCCATTACCCACCATATCTTTCAATGACGCATTATCAGCAATATCTCCATTAACTCGAGCAACCCCACGTAATTGTAGAAGATGATTGCCATTAACAACCGCTAAACGCAGAGGACCATCACCTTGTAATTGAACCGCAATATCGCCTTCAAATTTTAAGGTTGCGGTTAATAAACTCGTCGCAACCAGTAATTCACCCAATAAATTTTGTACTGCTATAGGATAATTATGGTTATCTAAAATTGCTTGGTAAGTTTGTTCTAAACGAGTTATTTCACCACGAACAGGGTGATTATCAAAGATAAATCGATTTAAAGTATCCATATCAATTATTGTCGCCTTGTTGTCTATCATATTTAAATTTTATTAAGTTACGCCGCTCTTTTTTATCCGGCTTTCTATCAGGATGTGGCATGGTTAATGCATTAAGCTTACGTGCTTCAGCTATTTTTTCGCGTTTATCAATGCTCTCTTGTGTTTCTTGATAAAGTAATTGAGCTTCTTGCGCTGATCTCCGTTGTCCATTAATCGCCAGAATTTTAATTGTTTTTTGATCTGAACCTTGACGAAGAGTCAAAATTGCACCGACTTCCACCAATTTACTCGGTTTAGTTCGTTGACCATTATAGTGGACTTTTCCCCCCTCAACCATTTCACGAGCAAGTGAACGCGTTTTATAAAATCGGGCAGCCCACAACCATTTATCTAGTCTGATTTGATCCATTTCACTCTCATATTAATTAATCAAAAACGTCATTTAAACACGAACAGGAGTTTTAGCATTTTAATAATATATAAGGCTAACTAAACCAATATCAATTGTCTGATTGAAGAAAATGATTGATCGCATTGACTTGTATTGTGCCAGCTAAACTAAATGGTGCAATTTTACCAACTAAATTAGCGGTATAATTAGTTGACTCAGGATCGTAATTAACTAATTTCCAATCTTTTAATAAAGAACTTGGGATATTAGCAGCACCTAATTGAAAAGAGGTAAATTCTGTTTGATTAGCATTAAGCTTTGCTTTTATTTCAACAACACCCTTGTTAATTAAACTACTAAAGTTTAATAATGCATGCTGTTGTGAATCATATTTTAAGGTCAAATCTGGATAATTAATCTCAATTCCATTAATAGATCCTCTTTCAGCTTTAAAAAATAGGTTTCCGGCATCAAATCCTAAATATTTATCTTTGACTATAACAATATCTGAGCCCAGTGCTTCAAAATTAGTAAAAGCAAATGGATAGTTAGCATCAACATTAATTAATAGACTTGGTAAAATCGATAATTGAGTAATTTCAATCCGACTAAATTGTGTTGGTAATACTAATTGCTCTAAATGTTGAGGTAATTGATAAATGACACTAGCTATCGTGACTTGTTCTAACTGTAAAGTATTATCATGCCAGCTACCTGTAAGATTTACATTACCTTTATTCCAAGTGGCTATCGCTTTTTCAATTTCAATATTATTATCATTAAGATTGAGTTGAAGTAATACTGAGGAAAATAGATTATCGAACCATACAACGTTATCGGCATTGAAAACAAGAGAGCTTTCATCAAAATACCATCCATTATCAAAACGAATATTTTTGACTTCAAGATTCCCTTTTTCAACGAGAAAAGAGGGTAGCTGTATACTACTTTCAAATATCGACAATTGTCGTAAAGAGAATTTCGGTAAATAGGAAATATATTTTTCCCAAAAATCGTCTGTTTGAGATTGTAGATGAATATTGCTTAATTTAAATTGTTCAATATCCCAACTTTTATCAGCTAATATCTTTAACTTACTTACAAAAAATCCATTTTCAATATTCCCACCTAAATTGGTTAAGTAGGTAATATTATCACGGTGAAATCCTTGAACGATTACTGATTTTATAGCAACCTCATTGATCAATACTTCGTTAGAAGTGAAATCAAACTGGGCATTATTTAAACTTGATGAAGAATAAGATTTAATTCCGCCATTTACCTGTTTAAATAGAATTTTATCTTCATTATTATTTATTGAAACAGTAATGGTAGAATTAATGAATTTTAACGTATCAGTCGAAAAATCATAATGTTTAATTTTGCTATCAGCCAATATTCCATCAATCACAGTAACATAGCTAAAATGATTGAATTGCCACAGTTCATGTTTATCTAACCCTATAACCATTTTAGGAATATTAGCTATCTGTTGCTGACCATCGCTGATGACAACATCATCCAAGACAACTTCATAAACATTTGAAAAAGAATGGTGAACATGCCCAATTGAGATAGTATAGGGACTTAATTTTGATAATTGCTCACTTACAAATTTTGCCCCAAACGCCGTCTGTACTACAAAATAAGAGAGTAACACTAACAACCAAGCAATTGCTAAAAGAGTAAGTAAGTAGAATCGTATCCGTCGCATAAATGAATAAAATTGTTATAATAAGCCGTTCACAATGACATTACGATAAACGATTTTAAATGAAATAGCATCTTATTTTAGTATAAATGATTTGTCGTTAAGTCAGTTTTACAGTTAATATATAGAAATACACAATCATATCTTTGAAATACCAAATGGAATCGATCACTCTTCCTTTATTTAAAGTAAGATGAGGGATTGTTTTTATTTAATTTAAATAAAGCGGGAGACACACAAATGAAACAAATCCCAATGACAGTAAAGGGAGCTGAATTATTACGTGCTGAACTTGAAGAGCTAAAAAATGTCAAAAGACCTCAAATTACAGCAGCGATAGCCGAAGCGAGAGCACATGGTGATTTAAAAGAAAATGCAGAGTATCATGCAGCAAGAGAACAACAAGGTTTTTGTGAAGGTCGTATTCAAGAAATTGAAGGAAAGTTATCACAAGCACAAATTATAGACATTACCAAAGTCAAAAACACTGGCAGAATTATTTTTGGTGCCACCGTCACTGTTATCAATGTGGATACTGATGAAGAAACCACTTATCGAATTGTAGGTGATGATGAAGCTGACTATCGACAAAATCTCATTTCGGTTAATTCCCCTATTGCCAGAGGATTAATTGGTAAAGAAGATGGCGACACCGTACAAATCAAAACGCCTGGCGGCGATGTAGAGTTTGATATTGTTAAAGTAGAATATATTTAAAAGGTTAATTCTGCATTGTCATTTACTACAGATAAACAGGGCGAATACCCTGTTTATTAATCGTATTATTTAGGTAAAGTGATTTTTTTCTCTTCACTTGGTCTAAAAATGGTAAAAATAGAACCAACTTGTTGTACTGCAAGGGCATGCGTTTCACGTATGATAGCCTCACAAATAAGCTTTTTTGTCTCTCTATCTTCAGCAGACACCTTGATCTTAATTAACTCATGAAAGTTTAACGCATTTTCAATCTCTGCAAGCACACCTTCAGTAAACCCATTAGCGCCGATCATGACAATCGGTTTTAAATGATGAGCTTCACCTTTTAAATACTGTTTTTGTTTATTTGATAAATTCATTATTTTTTTATCACATTAAGTTGCAATTTTGTTATTCTACCCTTATATATATTTGTAATCAATTGAAGTGAACTCTTTACTATAAGGATTTATTCCCTGTGAGTAACAAAAAACGCTCAGCAAGCTCGACTCGTTGGCTTAATGAACATTTTAATGATCGCTTTGTGCAACAAGCACAAAAAAAAGGTTTACGATCGCGAGCATGGTTCAAATTAGAAGAAATTCAAAAAAGTGACAAATTATTTAAACCCGGCATAACCGTTGTTGATCTAGGCGCAGCGCCTGGTGGATGGTCACAATATGTGGCGTCTGTTATTGGTAGCAAAGGACGAATTATCGCTTGCGATTTATTACCGATGGATCCGATTGTCGGTGTTGATTTTCTACAAGGTGATTTCCGAGACGAAGCCGTGCTTAAAGCATTACTTGACCGTGTTGGTGAAGAAAAAGTACAAGTCGTCATGTCAGATATGGCTCCTAACATGAGTGGTCAACCTGCTGTTGATATTCCAAGAGCAATGTATTTAGTTGAACTTGCTTTAGATATGTGTCGAGATGTCCTTGCCCCAAATGGCAATTTTATTGTCAAAGTATTTCAAGGTGAGGGATTTGAAGATTATTTAAAACAAGTTAGATCGATGTTTAAAACTGTCAAAATTCGCAAACCTGAAGCATCCAGATCGCGATCGAGAGAAGTTTATATCGTTGCAATGGGTATGAAGTAGCCAGTAGCACAATTTTGTAGTACCATTACTTCCTAATTTTAGTCGTAACTGTTAATTTTTATGAGAGGTTTTTCTTTTGAACGACATGGTAAAGAATTTACTGATCTGGGGAATTATTGCCGTAGTATTGATAGCTGTATTTAATCAATTCAGCTCAATTTCAAATAGCGGTCCTCAAATCAACTATACTCAATTTAATTCCGATATCACCAGTGGTAAAATCCAAGAAGTGCATATTAATGGACGCGAAATTATTGCCACGACAAAAGATAATCGTAACTATGTAACTTACATCCCTTATTTTGATGAAAAGTTAATGGATGACTTAGTTTTAAATAAAGTTGCCGTTTATGGTAGTCCAGATGAAAAACCAAGTTTGTTAGCAAGTATTTTAATCTCTTGGTTCCCCATTATTTTATTAATCGGATTTTGGATCTTTGTCATGCGTCAAATGCAAGGCGGTGGTAAAGGCGGACCAATGTCGGTGGGTAAAAGTAAAGCTCGGATGTTAGCGCCAGATCAAGTAAAAACCAAATTTACCGATGTCGCAGGCAGTGAAGAAGCCAAGCAAGAAGTAACAGAAGTAGTCGATTTTTTACGTGATCCGGGGAAATACCAAAAATTAGGTGGACGTATACCAAAAGGTATTTTGATGGTTGGACCACCGGGTACCGGTAAAACATTATTAGCTAGAGCGATTGCCGGTGAGGCCAATGTGCCTTTCTTTAGTATTTCAGGTTCCGACTTTGTTGAAATGTTTGTTGGTGTTGGCGCATCACGTGTACGTGATCTCTTTGAACAAGCCCGTAAACATTCACCTTGTATTATCTTTATTGATGAAATTGATGCTGTTGGTCGCAAACGTGGAGCGGGTTCAATGGGCGGTCATGACGAACGCGAACAAACCCTAAACCAAATGTTAGTTGAAATGGATGGTTTTGAAGCTAACAGTGGCATTATTATGATTGCAGCAACAAACCGTGCTGATATTCTCGATCCTGCATTACTTCGTCCAGGTCGTTTTGACCGTCAAGTTCAAATTGATTTACCTGACTTAAAAAGTCGTGAGCAAATTCTGGCAGTACATGTACGTAAAGTGCCTTTAGGGTCAGATGTTAATCTAGCAGTATTAGCCCGCGGAACACCAAATTATTCGGGTGCTCAATTAGCTAATTTAGTTAACGAAGCAGCGCTATTTGCCGCTCGCCGTAATAAACGTTTAGTCACGATGGATGAGTTTGAAGAAGCCAAAGATAAAATCGATATGGGTACTCAACGTCGTTCATTATCCATGACAAAAGAGCAATTAACCAATACGGCTTATCATGAAGCTGGACACGCAATTGTGGGTTATTTAATGCCAGATCATGATCCGCTCCATAAAGTCACGATTATTCCTCGTGGAGGGGCGTTAGGTGTCGCCTTCTTCTTACCGGAAGGTGATCAAATTAGTCAAACTCGTACTCAGTTAGAATCAAAAATTTCAACAGCTTATGCAGGACGTATTGCCGAAGGCTTAATTTATGGCGAAGATAAAATTACCTCTGGTGCTTCAAGTGATATACGATACGCTTCAAATGTAGCCAGAGCAATGGTGACACAATGGGGCTTCTCAGATCGTTTACCACCTGCATTGTTTGAATATGAAGAGTCTTCTTATGGAGTCATGAAGAAAATATCTGATGGTACAGCTAAAATTATTGATGAAGAAGTTGATGCAATCCTTCAACGAAACTATCAACGAGCTAAAACAACACTAACTGAAAATATTGATATTCTTCATGCAATGAAAGATGCTTTACTCAAATATGAAACAATTGATAAAAAACAGATTGATGAACTGATGAATCGCCAGCCAGTCACGCCACCAGAGGGTTGGACAGCCAGTGATGAAAAAGCAGCACAAGAAGTACCAAATGAAGGTCGTGATACACCACCTGAATCTGATGATTAATCTGTTTTAATTTCTATAACGCGCTACGGCGCGTTTTTTATCGGATAATTCAGATAAATCTGAAATAAACACAGGTAACAAGCTTGAATGATTTTGCTATTGCTTAGCTTATAACAAAGTTTAACGATAGCAAAATTAAGTTTAAGATGACTTAAATAAGGCATAATCATGGAAATTCGTTTCAACAATCAAATTATGGATCTCTCTTTTCCTCAAGTAATGGGTATCGTAAACATGACGCCGGATTCGTTTTCTGATGGCGGTAATTATAACAATCTTGATGATGCCATGCGTCGAGTTGATAATATGATACAAGCAGGCGCAACATTTATTGATATAGGCGGTGAATCAACACGCCCTGGTGCAGCCATTGTATCAGTTGAAGAAGAGCTAGATAGAGTGGTGCCTTTAGTTGAAAAAGTGGCTCGCTATTTTGATGTTTGGATCTCCGTTGATACCTCTAAACCCCAAGTTATGACAGAGTCAGCAAAAGCAGGAGCCCACTTAATTAATGATATACGAGCATTAACAGAGTCTGGTGCAGTCGAAGCCGCAGCCCAAACAGGATTACCAGTTTGCATTATGCATATGCAAGGCGATCCTCAAACTATGCAAAATGCACCACATTATCAGCAAGACATCTATCAAGAAGTCGATCAATTTTTTGCCCAACATATCAATCGTTGCATCAATGCAGGGATTGAGCGAGAAAAAATTATTCTTGATCCGGGTTTTGGCTTTGGTAAAACATTAGCACACAATTATCGATTACTAGCAACACTTGAAAAATTTCATCACTTTCATTTACCGCTATTAGTTGGTATGTCGCGAAAATCCATGATTGGACAAGTATTAAATGTTCCGCCTAAAGAACGTATGTTAGGTAGTGTTTCTTGTGCAGTAATTGCAGCGATGAAGGGTGCACAGATTATTCGAGTGCATGATGTAAAAGAAACCTTTGATGCACTGCGAATTGTTCAAGCTACTTTAGCTGAACAGGAATAAACGGCGTTTAACTTCAACAAAATAAGCCGTTATTTTGTTAAAAAGGGAATTTTTAGACAAATAAGATAAAAATCCCTTTTTGTTTTATTCTTAAGAATTTTCAACTTTTGGTATTACTGTTTCTAATAATTATTAAACAATAACAACACTTAAAAACATCACTAAACCAACATAATTATTATTTTGAAAAGCTTTGAAGCATCGAGTTCTATCACGATCGTTTATTAACCATTGTTGATAAAGAAACAGTAACGACATGATCGATATTCCACTATAGTAAATAAAAGACAGATGATGATTCAAACCAATAATTATCAAGCAAATCACCGTTATTATCTGTAAAATGCCAATTATCAATTTATCATAGTGCCCAAACAAAACAGCCATTGATTTAATGCCAATTTTGATATCATCATTGCGATCAACCATGGCATATTCCGTATCATAAGCAACTGTCCAACAAATATTTGCCAAACACAATAACCAACAGGTTAACGGGAACTGTTCAATTGTGGCCGCATAGACCATTGGAATGCTCCAACTAAATGCAATCCCTAATACTATTTGCGGAAAGTAGGTATAACGCTTCATAAACGGGTAAATCATTGCAGTTAACAATGCACAGCCAGCAATCATCCACGACAAAGCATTTAAAAAGAATAATAAACAAGCAGCCATTAACAACAATATCAATAATGTCCATAAAGCATTCTTTGCGGTTAACACACCTTGCGCTAACGGACGGTGTTGGGTTCGCTCCACATGCGCATCAAAATGGCGATCGGCATAATCATTTACCACACACCCTGCCGCTCGCATCACAACAACACCCAGTACAAAGATAACAACAAGTTCAACTGGCGGATGAGGATTTGCAAGCCAAATTGCCGTTATAGTTGGCCAAAGCAATAGCAAGATTCCAATTGGTTTATCTAACCGCATAAGTTGTAAATAAGCTAACATATCTGATTTCTATCTTATATAACAATGGGTAAATTATACCTTTTCCTTCAAAAACTGTAACGCTCTCAATAATTGAGTCAAATTAATTGCTACAATTAACAAGCAGGCTCATTTAAGCATCTCTAAATATTGTTCTGCAATAACGGCAAGAGCAGCATAAAACGGACTAATTTGATTATGTTTTAATTGGTTTAAATAGTAAGCAGACCACGTAAATAGATGTTCATTTAATAATTGTTTTGCTGTTTGTGGCTGATTTTTTTCCAGCAGTAATGCAAATGCCATTAACATTAATCCAAACTGATCTTCAGGCTCATTCATACCAGTAGACAGCATTAACCCTTGTTGCTGTAAAAATTCACGATAACGTTCTTGTGATTCCCCCATTAATAACTTTTCTTGATCCAAATAAACCGATCCCCAAGGGGGTGCAAGCATTTCACCTTGTCCTTCAAATAACAGTGAAAATTGATAATCAAGATCTTGATGGGATAATTCTGCCGCCAATCTTTGACATTGCTGACAAATTAATTTGGGATTTTGCCAATTAGCCAGCTGATCGATATGGAGTAACGCCTCAATCAACGGTTTGACGGTTTCGCTCCGAGGAGAATAGTAAAAAAATGCCCCAATGATTTTTGCTAAGGTGGCGGTAGTTAGATTATCCAATCTTATCTCTCTTATTCATTATAAAATGACTTAATTTGCTATGAGTTATTAGCTTCAATGATTATAGCGGTATTGTCCATAAATTATAAAATGCAATGCGTCCACAAACCTCCCCCAAAAAAATACAAGCAAAGGCTGTAGTACAAAGTATCGTCATATGTTTTGTTCGCCAACAACTAAAAATAATCAACATTAGCGCCACGATTAATAAAATACACTCGATTATCATCCAACTCAATTGCGCATTAGCCAGCGCCGGACTGATTGAAGTCATTAAATTAAAATAAGGTACCTTTGATAGCACAATTAATAAAACGCCAATAATAAAAGCACCAGTTCCTAATCGATATAGCCCAACCCTAGCACTAGCAATACCACCTAATGCCAGCATCGTTAGATACATTTGAATCGGTGTATAAACGGTGTCCCACGTTTTCACTGTGGGTAATCTATACGTTAAAACAATCGTCCAAACAAACACTAAACTTAGTATCATCAACACGATCGCTAATAATTGATTTATATAAGGGATGCGATTTATCTTTAAACAAAGCGGCTTAATCATATCAAGTTTTTCACTATTGGGATAAAGGGCAAAATAATTGAGTAACAAGGATACAAGCGTGACTCCAAACAATACACCAAAGGTAAAAATTTCATTACTCATTGGCGAACGACCGATACCCAAAATCACATTGAAGGCACGCATAGGATGCCCCAAATGGAATGAGGCAATTAGCATACCAAGAGCCATAAAAAGCAGTGCTAACCCATTAATTTTTTGTCTAATAACTTGTTTAGCTTGTGAATGATTGATGAAACAAGACAAGCTACTCAGCAATACCATTCCCGCAGATAATTGCCCCAATACCGTAAAAAAAACGAGTGGTAATTCATGCATATTAAACCTCCTCTGGATTGAGCACTTTACCCACTGTATCACCCGAACTCTTAGCTTGTGCATGGGGTTTAATCACAATATTGGGTTTAGTTAGCTCAGCATTAGGCAAAGGAGCAATATTACGTTCATTACCATAACGTTCACGTAATTTGCCTATCTCGTCAAAATCTAAAGCATGTTGCGGACAAGATTCGACACACACGGGCTTTAATCCTTCGGCGACACGTTCATAACAGCCATCGCATTTTGACATGACACGCTTTTGATGATCATACTGTGGTGCACCATAAGGACAACGCATTTCACAATACCGACACCCGATACACACATCTTGATTGACAACCACTAAGCCATCTTGCTTGCGTTTGTGCATTGCCCCCGTAGGGCAGCCTTGTACGCAAGTCGGCTCATCACAATGGTTACAGGCGATCGACAAATAATAAGTAAATGTATCATTCTGCCAAATTCCAGCTACTTGCTGCCATGTGCCACCACCATATTCATAGACTCGGCGAAAATGCACCCCAAGCGCATTATCTTTCTCGTCTTTACAACTGACTTGGCAGGTTTTACATCCAGTACATTTGGAAGAATCAATAAAGAATCCATATTGCATTTTCATCATCTCCCTGTGACTTATGATGCCGAAGACATACTGGATATTGGTTTGATATCAACCAAATTGGTATGTTGTGAATTTGATTTTGCCAATACTGAAGGACGCAATGAAGTTAATCGATTGACACACCCCCCAATATCGATACCCACTGCATTAGTTTTTGCCCACAACCCTTGTGGAATGGCAATCACCCCGGGTAATATACGTGGCGTTACTTTTGCAGGTATATATAATCGACCGCGATCGTTAAAAACTTCGACTAATTGACCATGCTTTATGTGTCTCTGCTGAGCATCAATGGGATTGATCCACAGACTACTGGCAACAGCCTCACGCAATTGCGGAAGATTGCTATATGACGAGTGGCAATGTCCTTTAATATGAAATCCAATTAACTGTAACGGGTATTTTTCTTGTTTCAGCTTATCTTCACTTCCTTCAATTGCAGGTAAATAAGCTGGGATAGGATAAAGTTTATCGTCCTGCTCAAATTCCCATTCACGCGCAATTTTTGCTAAGGCTTCAGAATAAATTTCAATTTTTCCCGATGGGGTATTTAACGGATGATTAACGGGATCATCGCGAAATGCTTTTAAAGCAATGTGATTATCACTATCAGCTAATTTACGATCAATAACTCCCATACCGTCTGTTTCGGCAAAAGACGGTAAATCAGGATTTTGTTTGCGCATTCTTTCATAACTATACGCTATCCACTCCTCTTGTGTTCGTCCTTCCGTAAATTTATCTTTAACGCCCATTTTTTCAGACAATTCGGTTAGCACATCATAAGCCGGACGATTTTCCCAAAGTGGCTTAATGGCTTGTTGCATACGAATCACATAGTGATAAGCGCCCGATGCATAGGAATTATTGATTAAATCATGATTTTCCACTGATGACACATCAGGTAATAACAAATCGGCATACCTTGCTGAAGCGGTCATATGCGTATCCCAAACCAAGATAAATTCGCATTTCGACTCATCTTGTAAAATCTGATGGGTTCGATTGAGATCGGCATGCTGATTACCAATTACATTACTGGCATAGCTCCAGATAAACTTGATACCAACATCCAATTTATCTTTACCCAGTATATAAGCATTTTTAGCTGTCATGTTCTGCGGTTCTTCAATCGCTTTTGTCCATAAAAAAAATGGAATACTGGTTTTAATCGGATTTAACAGATTCAGACCAGGAACCGGATAAGTCACGCTTCCGCCCCAAGTTCCGATATTAGTACCTTGTTTACCAAACTGACCCGTGATAATTGGCAGTATCATAATCGCTCGGGTAGTATGCTCACCATTTTGCCAACGCTGAGCCCCCCAACCTTGAGAAATCCATGCCGCTTTAGCATTGACAATATCTAATGCAAGCTGACGAATTTGTTTAGCTGAAATACCGGTTTTTTTAGCTGCCCATTCAGGGGTTTTAGGCGTTCTGTCATCACCTAATCCAAGAATATAAGATTTAAAATCACTAAAAGGCGGTGCACTGTCGGGTAATGAGTCAGCATTCCAGCCCACACAATATTGATTAAGCATTGCATCATCAATTCTATCTTCTTCTAGTAAAGCATAACCGATTGCAGCAACTAAAGCGGCATCCGTTCCAGGAATAATTGGAATCCACTCAGCATTGTAACCCACAACACTTTCACTACGCCTTGGATCAATAATAATCACCCTTGCTTTACTTTGTGATAATGCATTGAATAGCTCGGTCACCTGCCCTCCACCCGACATTCTGGTTTCAGCAATATTTTGTCCAAACATTACCACTAGATCAGAGTGTTTAATTTGGTCTATTAACGACTCTTTTGCATTGCCATAAATATAAGGTTGAATAGCGGTTATTTGACCACTTGAATAATCACCATGATAATTAAGGTAACCACCAATCGTACTCAAGAATCGCTTACAAGCACTACGCCCAGAAATATTTGCACCTGTAGTACCTGTACCATATTGATAATAAATAGACTCGTTGCCATATTGATTAAGGGTATACTTGAGTTTATTTGCCAATAAAGCGATTGCTTCATTCCATGAAATACGTTTGAATTTACCTTCACCACGCTTACCCACTCGCACCATAGGATATTTTAAACGCTCAGGATCGTAAGTTCGCCAACGTACCGCTCTTCCTCGCAAGCAAGGACGAATTTGATGCAGACCAAAGACAGGATCATTAATGCCGTCTTCCGAAGAAATTTTAGTAATAATATCATTCTTCACATGGACTTTTAGAGGACAGCGACTACCACAGTTAACTAAACAAGCACTATAGACGATTTTTTCCTCATTATCCGAACTGGCAAGACTATCATTGTCATTAACGTTAGGTTCTGCGTACACAAATGGGGATTGAATGGTATTGGCTAATGCCGCAACGCTCCCAATTGCTAACGATTTTTGTAAAAAATCTCGTCGGGTTATCTTATTATCTGACTTGCTCATTTTGTTCCCTTATGTCTATTTGGGATTTATTTATCATAATACTTTAGATGGGCTGATAAAATAGAAAACGGCATAAACCGTCTTTAACTATCAATAAATTAAGGTAATAACAATTATTCTCAATACATACTTGGTAAAAATACTGAATTTGCTTTTCATTATAAATTTAATTTCATGCATCTTAAAGAAAGATTGGTATAATAAGGTCATTTATTCGAATAAATAGAAAAACTATGTCACAATCTACTTATAACGCTGTTGATATTGAAGTCTTAAAAGGGCTCGATCCTGTTCGTCATCGTCCAGGTATGTATACCGACACGGCTCGCCCAAATCATTTAGGGCAAGAGGTTATCGATAATAGTGTCGATGAAGCGATAGCCGGTCATGCTCGTCAAGTTAAAGTCACGCTTTATGAAGATAATTCATTAGAAGTCATTGATGATGGGCGAGGTATGCCTGTTGATATTCATCCCGAAGAGGGAGTACCAGCTATTGAATTATTACTTTGCCGTTTACACGCTGGCGGTAAATTTTCTAATAAAAATTATCAATTCTCTGGTGGACTTCATGGTGTGGGTATCTCAGTTGTTAATGCGCTATCTAAACGGGTAGAAGTGACCGTTAACCGAGATGGTCAAGTTTACCAAATTGCGTTTGAAAATGGCGAAAAAGTCGAAGATCTTCATGTAACTGGTACGTGTGGACGTCGTAACACGGGCACAAAAGTTCACTTTTGGCCAGACGAAAAATATTTTGATTCACCAAGATTTTCAGTACCCCGTTTATCTCATCTACTCAAAGCAAAAGCGGTACTTTGTCCTGGTCTTGAAATTATCTTTAAAGATAAAATTAATAACACCGAACAACGCTGGTGTTATCAAGATGGCTTAAAAGATTACTTAATGGAATCCGTCAGTGGTTACTCACTACTACCGGAAGAGCCATTTACTGGCAGCCATACCGGTGATACAGAAGCCGTTGAATGGGCACTCTTGTGGATGCCGGAAGGTGGCGAACTGTTAACAGAAAGCTATGTTAACTTAATTCCTACTGTGCAAGGTGGTACCCATGTCAATGGTTTACGCCAAGGACTGCTTGATGCAATGCGCGAATTTTGTGAATTTCGTAATTTGTTACCACGTGGCATAAAATTGACGGCTGATGATATTTGGGAACGCTGTGCTTATGTGTTATCAGTAAAAATGCAAGAGCCACAATTTGCAGGACAAACCAAAGAGCGCTTATCATCCAGACAAAGTGCTGCATTTGTATCTGCCATTGTTAAAGATGCCTTTAGCTTGTGGTTAAATCAGCATGTACAAACCGCTGAATTACTAGCGGAAATGGTGATTTCCAGTGCACAACGACGATTAAGAGCTTCAAAAAAAGTTATTCGTAAAAAATTAACTAGCGGTCCGGCATTACCGGGCAAGCTTGCGGACTGTTCATCACAAGACTTAAGTCGAACTGAACTTTTTTTAGTGGAAGGCGATTCCGCAGGTGGCTCAGCTAAACAGGCTCGAGATCGGGAATATCAAGCGATAATGCCATTAAAAGGTAAAATTCTAAACACTTGGGAAGTCTCATCGGATGAAGTCCTTGGTTCTCAAGAAATCCACGATATTTCGGTCGCGATTGGTATTGATCCTGATAGTGATGATTTAAGCCAATTACGATATGGTAAAATCTGTATTTTAGCCGATGCCGATTCTGACGGTTTACACATTGCCACCCTACTTTGTGCGCTATTTGTTCGTCACTTTCGTGCAATGGTCGAACACGGACATGTTTTTGTTGCTATGCCACCATTATATCGTATCGATCTTGGTAAAGAAGTCCATTACGCCTTAGATGAAGAAGAGAAAGAAGGAATTTTAGATCAACTTAAACGGAAAAAAGGCAAACCAAATGTACAACGTTTTAAAGGTCTCGGTGAAATGAATCCACTGCAACTGCGTGAAACAACGATGGATCCGAATACTCGCCGTCTAGTACAGTTATCATTAGATAATTCAGAAGAAACAATGGCGTTAATGGATATGCTACTTGCTAAAAAACGTTCGGAAGATCGCCGTGAATGGTTGCAAGAAAAAGGTGACCAAGTCCAACTTGATGTCTAACATAAAGAATGATTTAGAGGAACAATAATGAGTGAGATAACTCATGACGGAGTAGAAGTTCAGTCGCTACGTACCTTTACAGAAAGCGCTTATTTAAACTACTCTATGTATGTCATTATGGATCGTGCACTACCTTTTATTGGTGACGGTTTAAAACCAGTGCAACGCCGTATCGTTTATGCCATGTCAGAATTAGGGCTTAACGCTCAGGCTAAATTTAAAAAATCAGCACGTACTGTCGGTGACGTTTTAGGTAAATATCATCCACATGGTGATAGCGCCTGTTATGAAGCAATGGTACTGATGGCACAACCATTTTCTTACCGTTATCCATTAGTTGACGGACAAGGTAACTGGGGGGCGCCAGATGATCCAAAATCCTTTGCTGCAATGCGTTATACCGAATCACGCCTATCTAAATATGCCGAACTACTATTAGGCGAATTAGGACAAGGTACGGTCGATTACACCCCGAATTTTGACGGTACATTACAAGAACCAAAAATGTTACCGGCCAGATTACCGAATATTCTATTAAATGGTACTACAGGTATTGCTGTTGGGATGGCAACCGACATCCCACCCCATAATATTTGTGAAGTGGCCAATGCAGCGATTATGCTGGCAGATAATCCGAAAGCTACGCTAAGCGAAGTGATGGCTCACATACAAGGGCCTGACTTTCCAACTGAAGCAGAAATCATCACCCCACCACAAGATATAGAAAAAATCTATAAGACGGGACGTGGCTCAATTCGTATGCGTGCCGTATGGAAAAAAGAAGAAGGCGATATCGTTATCACTGATCTGCCACATCAAGTTTCTGGTGCGAAAATTTTAGAGCAAATTGCCTCGCAAATGCGTGCCAAAAAATTACCATTAATTGAAGATTTACGTGATGAATCTGATCATGAGAATCCAACACGACTCGTCATTGTACCTCGCTCTAATCGTGTTGACTTAGAACAGGTCATGAATCACCTGTTTGCCACAACTGATCTGGAAAAAAGCTATCGGGTCAATATGAATATGATTGGGCTAGACAATCGCCCATCCGTCAAAGGGTTAGTTGAGATTTTAACTGAATGGTTAGAATATCGTCGTAATACGGTAACCAGACGTTTAAACTATCGTTTAGACAAAGTATTAAAACGCCTTCATATTTTAGATGGTTTACTTATCGCCTTTTTAAATATCGATGAAGTCATTAATATTATTCGCTATGAAGACGATCCTAAAACAGAGTTAATGCAACGGTTTAATTTAACTGAAATCCAATCTGAAGCGATTTTAGAATTAAAACTTCGCCATTTAGCTAAACTTGAAGAGATGCGTATCAAAGGTGAGCAAAGTGATCTTGCTAAAGAGCGTGATCAGCTGCAAGCATTACTCGGTTCACCTAGAAAATTGAATAGTTTAATTAAAAAAGAGCTTCAACAAGACGCTGATAAATACGGGGATGAACGCCGTTCTCCGATTGTTGAACGCAGTGAAGCAAAAGCCATTACCGAACAAGAACTAATACCGTCAGAACCGGTGACCATTGTCTTATCTGAAATGGGTTGGGTAAGAGCGGCTAAAGGTCATGATATTGATCCAACGGGACTGAGCTACAAAGCTGGCGATAGTTTTAAAGCGGCCGCAAAAGGAAAAAGTAATCAACCTGTGGTATTTATTGACTCAACAGGCCGTAGCTATGCTATTGAACCCAATACATTACCTTCAGCGCGAGGACAAGGCGAACCACTTACGGGTAAATTAGCATTACCTGCTGGTGCAAGCGTTGAACATGTGTTGATGTCAGCGAATGACAATCAAAAATTTTTACTTGCCTCAAGTGCGGGTTATGGATTTATATGTCAATTTAATGATTTAGTCGCGCGTAACCGAAACGGTAAAGCCATAATTAATCTACCGAATAATGCAAAAGTACTCACGCCTATTGAAATTTCAAATGACGAAAGCTTACTTTTATCCATTACCCAAGCAGGACGGATGCTTATTTTCCCTGTAAAAGATCTCCCCGAACTGGCAAAAGGCAAAGGAAACAAAATTATCTCATTATCCAATGCAGATGACAGCCTTGCCTATATGATTTTAATTACACCGGAAACATCCATCACCTTATATGTTGGCAAACGCAAACTTACCCTAAATCCTGTTGATTTACAAAAATTTAGGGCAGAACGAGCTCGTAAAGGTAGCGCTTTACCACGTGGACTACAAAAAATAGATCGAATTGAGGTAAACAAATAGTATGTCTTTTATTTGGGCGATTATTACAGGCTTTGTATTAAGCATTGTATTAAAATCGGGATGGGGTTATTTACTTGGATTTTTTGTTGGTCCAATGCTCTATCAAACCCTTTGTAACAAGTTAAACCAGCAAAGAACGCAAACTAATCCAACTTTATATTTAACCATTGTTTTTGAAGTACTTGGTCATCTCAGTAAAGCAAAAGGCGTGGTCACACAAGATGACATCAATCTTGCACGCCATTTTATGGATAGACTACAACTTGATAGCAACAGTCGACGACTTGCGCAAGACTCATTTAATCGAGGTAAAGCTGCGGATTACCCTCTTCGAGCTCGTTTAAAAGAGATATAT
This sequence comes from Gilliamella sp. B3817, assembly GCF_026536705.1. Classification (NCBI taxonomy): domain Bacteria; kingdom Pseudomonadati; phylum Pseudomonadota; class Gammaproteobacteria; order Orbales; family Orbaceae; genus Gilliamella; species Gilliamella sp. B3817. Next base: position 23,552 of record NZ_JAFNNV010000013.1, read on the forward strand.
ATTCAATACCGCTTTCGACGTAATGTGTTAAATATTTTTTGTGAACAACTCATTCAAGCGGCATTGGTTGATGGTCATTTAGATGAAAAAGAGTCACAAATATTGTATATTGTGGCAGAAGAATTTAATATTCCTCGTCAACAAATGACCATGTATATTAAAATGATGATGGGAAGCTACCATTTTCGTCAAAATGGTTATCACCAAAATCAATACCAAGATCAGCATTACCAATATCAACAAAATCATCAACATCAGGGCTATCAAGGTCGTTCAGCACAATCAGATCTGCAAAATGCATACAAAATTTTAGGTATCGAATCATCAGCCGAAATTACAGAAATAAAAAAAGCATATCGAAAACTAATGAATGAGCATCATCCCGATAAGTTAGTGTCAAAAGGCTTACCTAAAGAGATGCTTGAAGCTGCCAAAAAACGCGCTCAAGAGATTCAAGCTGCTTATGATCTCATAAAAGTATCGCGCGGATTTAAATAGAGACAACAACGATGATGCATTGGCGTTCAATTATTCGAATTGTAGGATTATTGATAACATTATTATCTGTTTTCATGTTATTACCTGCTCTAGTCGCATTAATTTATCGTGATGGCGCTGGTGCGATATTTCTTCGTTCTTTTTTTGCTGCCTTGATTTTAGGCGGCTTGTTGTGGTTACCAAATCGACACCAACGTCACGAACTTAACACCCGTGAAGGCTTTTTTATTGTGGTGCTATTTTGGGTTGTGTTAGGCACAATTGGCGCTTTTCCATTTATTTTTGATAATCACATTAATTTAAACTTAACGACAGCATTTTTCGAATCATTTTCTGGTCTAACAACAACGGGGGCAACCACCATTGTGAAGTTAGACCATTTACCTAAAGCGTTACTGTTTTATCGACAATTACTGCAATGGCTTGGCGGAATGGGGATAATCGTGTTAGCGGTTGCTATCCTACCGTTATTAGGTGTTGGGGGGATGCAACTTTATCGTGCTGAAATTCCCGGCCCACAAAAAGACAGTAAAATGCGCCCACGTATTGCCGAAACAGCAAAAACCCTTTGGTCTATCTATATTCTACTTACCACACTATGCGCAATCTGCTTGTGGTTTGCAGGCATGAATGTATTTGATGCTATCTCCCACAGCTTTTCAACGATTTCAATGGGGGGATTTTCCACCCATGATGATAATTTGGCTTACTTTAATAGCCCGGCAATCAACTATATTGTTACCCTATTTTTAATCTTATCTGGCTGTAACTTTGCGCTCCATTTTGCCGCATTAAGCGGTTTTTCAATAAAAGTTTACTGGCGAGACCAAGAGTTTAGAACCTTTATTTTCATTCTATTGATACTGATTGCCATATGCGCAGTGGTTATCTTTTTCTATAAACCTCATCGCCTTAGTATTGATAAAATTATCTTACAAGTCGTGTCCATATCATCGACAGCCGGATTTTCTGTAGATGATATTAATACTTGGCCTTCATCATTACCTATTTTTCTACTTTGTGCCTCGTTCATTGGTGGTTGTGCCGGTTCGACAGGGGGGGGCTTAAAAGTGGTCAGAGTACTACTTTTATTTATGCAAGGTTCGCGTGAGCTAAAACGATTAATTCATCCAAACGCTATCTATACCTTAAAACTTAATCATCGAGTTGTACCTGAACGAATTATCGAATCAGTTTGGGGATTCTTTTCTGCTTATGCTTTAGTTTTTCTAATTAGTTTGTTTATCATCATGGCAACAGGCGTTGATGCAACCGACTCTTTTTATATTGTTGCCTCTTCACTGAATAATTTAGGTGTGGGGCTTGGTAGTGTCAGTGATAATTTTGCGCATGTCAGTGATGTGGTAAGATGGGTGATGGTGGTCGATATGCTATTTGGACGACTAGAGATATTTACATTATTAGTCCTTTTTACACCAACATTTTGGCGAAGTTAACCTTAAACTCAAACACCCATAAAAATAAAACTTTTTGCCAAATTATGCAAAATTCATAAATATTTTATTGATTATTTAGTCAATTACATAGAAAATTAGAACGCAGCATGTGCTGTGTTTATTAGAGGTAATCACCTGACATATGGAATGGATCATGGATCCTACAATCTGGATTGGTTTATCCACCCTGATTGTACTTGAAATCGTCCTTGGTATTGATAACATTGTTTTTATTGCCATTCTTGCCGAGAAGCTTCCACCACACCAACGCGATAAAGCACGCATCACTGGTCTTGCTTTTGCATTAATTACTCGCATTATTTTATTAATGTTCACCGGCTGGCTGGTTACACTCACGACACCACTATTTACAGCGTTTGGTATTAGTTTCAATGCTCGCCAACTCATTATGTTAGTGGGAGGCATATTTTTACTGTTTAAAGCCACCATGGAACTCAATGAACGTCTTGAAGGTGCAGCTCACGAAGAAGGAAAATCGAAAAAAACCTCACACTTTTGGACTGTCGTTGTTCAAATCGTTATTTTAGATGCCGTGTTTTCTCTCGATTCTGTGATTACTGCGGTCGGTATGGTTGAAAATATTCCAGTCATGATTATTGCCGTTTGTGTGGCAATTTGCATTATGATGGTCGCAAGTAAACCGTTAGCCTTTTTTGTCAATTCGCATCCCACCATCGTTATTCTTTGCTTGAGCTTTTTGTTAATGATCGGCTTTAGTTTAGTTGCGGAAGGATTTGGTTTTGCCATTCCAAAAGGCTACTTATATGCCGCTATTGGTTTTTCAATCATGATTGAGTTTTTTAATCAGTTAGCCATATTCAATCGTCGTAAAGCATTGAATAAAAAACCATTGCGAGAACGGACTGCCGAAGCGATCTTACATCTACTGAAAGGCGATGTTGAAGAAGATCCGGATACTCACACAATTGATACGGTGTCAGATAACAATAAAAAAGAATCTGTCTTTAACCATCAAGAACTCAACATGGTTGAACGCGTCCTTGGACTGGCACAGCGATCGGTCAGCAGTATTATGACAGCAAGGTTAGATGTTGATATGGTTAATATCAATGACGACCGTGAAACAATTTTGAAAGAGATTTTTGAAAATCCTCATTCACGATTAGTCGTGACTGATAATGCGTCGATTGATGAACCTTTAGGCATTATTCAAGTTAACGACCTGTTAAAAGATGTTTTGCAAAATAAAGAGCCAATCGATATTAACGCTTTAATTAAGCAACCGCTAATCTTTCCCGAAACGGTATCGTTACTTGTTGCGTTAGAACAATTTAAAAAAGCCAAAACCCATTTTGCTTTTGTAGTTGATGAATTTGGTTCCATGCAAGGCGTGGTTTCAGTCACCGACATCATCGAAACTATCGCTGGCGATTTTCCAACCGAAGAGGAAGAAATTGACGCCAAACATGATATTCAATGTCTGGATGATAATACGTGGATTGCCAATGGCTATATTCCGGTTGAAGAGTTGGTTCGATTTGTTCCAATCCCAATTGATGATAAACGTGAATATCATACTCTTGCAGGATTATTGATGGAAAAAGCACAGCATTTACTTGAAGTCGGTGAGACCATGCAAATAGGTGATTACCTATTTGAAATAGCTGAAATTGAAAGCCATCGTATTTTAAAAGTTAAAATTACTCTGAACAAACTTGATTCAATTTAATGAACCAAGGGCATACTCCATCGTAACTCATTATTAATGAGTTACGATATCTTAAAAAACCATTCAATATTCTTTATCCTCATTAAAAATCCAACATTAGATGTTGAACAATTGGTTTTAAGGATTATTTTCGTTTTCTAACAAAACAATAACAAGTGATTAGATTTGTCTCCATTACGCTATAAACAGATGAGTTAACCAAAAACAGGGAAATACCTATCCTACTATCTATTTAAAGATGCTATAAAATACGCAGATAAATTATGATTAATTTAATCAGGATTTACTATTTCATCATCGCAACTTAATGACTATATGAAATTTACTATTAAAGTCAGTTTTTAATACAGGTATTTATCAATAAAGACTGAGCAGAATAATGCTTGACCTGTTAAAAGAACCAGTAATAATAATGCAGTGAATTTTGTACTGTATAAGCACGCCAATCACCACAATTGTCACGCTTCACTAATGATAAGCAAAAGTGTGGTTATGGCATTATACAAATATTCATTATTATTAACCTAAACTAGGCCTTAACTTATGAATTCAATATTCGAAAAAATATTTCAATTGAAAGCAAAAAAAACCACCATTGGTACTGAAGTGATTGCAGGATGTACGACATTTCTTACTATGGTCTATATCATCTTTGTTAATCCTTCCATTTTGTCGGCAACAGGCATGGACACCTCAGCAGTATTTGTATTAACCTGTTTAGTAACAGCCTTTGCATCGATTTTAATGGGCATGTTTGCTAATTTACCGATAGCGTTGGCGCCTGCTATGGGACTCAATGTATTTTTTGCCTATGGCATGTGTGGCGCAATGGGCTATTCTTGGCAGGTGGGAATGGGCGCAATATTTTGGGGATCGTTAATCTTTTTTGCACTATCCCTTTTTAAAGTTCGCCATTGGCTAATAGAACATATTCCACAATGTTTACGTGTTGGTATCAGTGCGGGTATTGGACTATTTATTGCGTTTATGGGCTTTCAAAATATGGGGATTGTGGTTAGTTCTCCATCAACATTATTAACCTTAGGCAATATTCTATCTCTTAAAGTCTTATTAGGTTCTCTGGGTTTTTTCATTATTATTATTTTAGCTGCGCGCAACTTCCATGCTGCGGTTCTAATCTCTATTCTCGTGGTCACATTACTTGCTCTGTGGCTGGATCCTAATATTCATTATGAAGGCGTCGCCTCTATTCCACCAAGTGTTTCAAGCGTAGTTGGTCATGTTGATTTAGCCGGTTCGCTTAATATCGGTATAATGGGCGTGATATTTTCCGTCATGATCGTCAGCTTATTTGATTCATCAGGTACGATTTTAGCCTTGACCGACAAAGCTGGCATTTCAGACGAAAAAGGACGCTTTCCTAAAATGCGTCAAGCATTATTAATTGATAGTTTCAGCTCTTCACTTGGTGGGCTTTTTGGGACATCATCAGTTCTCACTTACATTGAAAGTTCAGCGGGTATTTCCGTAGGTGGTCGCACCGGTTTAACTGCTGTTGTCGTTGGGATTTTATTTTTAATGATGACATTCTTATCACCTTTAGCGCATTTAGTTCCGACTTATGCAACATCTGGCGCACTCATATTTGTGGGAATCTTAATGGTATCAAGTTTAGTGAAAGTTAACTGGTCTGATTTAACTGACGCAACACCTGCCTTTATTACTGCCTTAATGATGCCTTTTGCTTTCGCCATTACTGAAGGGGTTGCACTTGGTTTTATCTCTTATGTGGCATTAAAAACCTTTACCGGTAAATTTAAAGAACTCAATCTTTGTGTCATCATTTTTGCTGTACTATTTGCACTTAAATTTATCTTTATCGATCATCATTAATCGTCATTCCTCATCAATGCTATTGATGAGGCCCCCCTCAATCTTTAACTAATATATCCCCCTTTCAATTGGCGTACACTTAAAAAGTGAAACTTTTTATTACTCATTTATTGGGCATTTTCTTACCAATGAATAAAGTCTATGTTCGATAGTTAAATGCGAGCAAAAACTTGACATTATCCTTGTTGAGGTCTAGAATCTTGCGACCCAAAACTTATATATTTAGGTTTTGGTCTACAGTTATTAATTACGTATCTAAAATGCAATTTTAAATTTATTTTAATTAATCAGGAGCTTATTAATGGCAACAATTAATCAGCTGGTACGCAAACCAAGAGCACTTAAGGAAGTTAAAAGCAACGTTCCTGCCCTTGAAGCATGCCCGCAAAAACGCGGTGTTTGTACTCGTGTTTACACGACTACACCGAAAAAACCTAACTCAGCATTACGTAAAGTATGCCGTGTACGTTTAACCAACGGTTTTGAAGTTACTTCTTACATCGGTGGTGAAGGTCATAACTTGCAAGAACATAGCGTGATTTTAATCCGCGGTGGTCGTGTTAAAGATTTACCTGGTGTTCGTTATCACACTGTTCGTGGTGCATTAGACTGCGCAGGTGTTAAAGATCGCAAACAAAGCCGTTCTAAATACGGTGTAAAACGACCTAAAGCTTAATGGAACTCCGTTAAGTAAGGCCAAACTATATAATTCCATTTAACTCATTTGAGTTTTGGGTAAACCTGAAAATTTATAACATATAAACGGAGTATTCCAATGCCACGTCGTCATGTTGTCGGTCAAAGAAAAATTCTACCTGATCCGAAATTCGGTTCAGATTTGCTGGCGAAATTTGTAAATATTTTAATGATAGATGGTAAAAAATCTATCGCAGAATCAATCGTATATTCAGCTCTTGATAAATTAGCTGAGCGTAGTGGAAAAGACCACTTAGCAGCTTTCGAAGTTGCACTAGATAACGTAAGACCAACTGTAGAAGTTAAGTCTCGTCGCGTTGGTGGTTCTACATACCAAGTTCCTGTTGAAGTGCGCCCTGTTCGTCGTAATGCACTTGCAATGCGTTGGATTGTAGAAGCTGCTCGTAAACGTGGCGATAAATCAATGGCTCTACGCCTTGCGAATGAACTTATGGATGCTTTTGAAAACAAAGGCACTGCTGTGAAAAAACGCGAAGATGTTCATCGTATGGCTGAGGCTAATAGAGCGTTTGCACACTATCGTTGGTAATCTTTCCACTGGTATTAAGTGGCTTGAAATTAGACTGACAGAACATATCTACTGTCAGTCAACCTAAATGATATTTTATTAAGCAAACGATTCTAAATAGAGGATTAATATGGCTCGTACAACCCCTATAGCACGCTACCGTAATATCGGTATCAGTGCACATATTGACGCAGGTAAAACGACAACTACTGAACGTATTTTGTTTTACACTGGCGTAAGTCACAAAATTGGTGAGGTTCATGATGGCGCAGCTACCATGGACTGGATGGAACAAGAACAAGAACGTGGTATCACTATCACGTCTGCGGCTACAACTGCATTCTGGTCTGGTATGGGACAACAATTTGAACCACACCGTATCAATATCATCGACACCCCAGGACACGTTGACTTCACCATCGAAGTTGAACGTTCTATGCGTGTTCTTGATGGTGCAGTAATGGTTTACTGTGCGGTTGGTGGTGTTCAACCTCAATCAGAAACAGTATGGCGCCAAGCTAACAAATATAAAGTTCCGCGTATCGCATTTGTAAACAAAATGGACCGTATGGGTGCTAACTTCTTACGTGTGGTTGAGCAAATCAAAACACGTTTAGCGGCAGTGCCTGTTCCATTAGTATTACCAATCGGTGCTGAAGAAGGCTTTACTGGTGTTGTTGATTTACTTAAACGTAAAGCAATTAACTGGAATGATGCAGACCAAGGTACAACCTTTACTTATGAAGATGTACCAGCTGATATGGTTGAGCAAGTTGAAGAATGGCGTGCAAACTTAATCGAAGCTGCAGCAGAAGCTAACGAAGAGTTAATGGAAAAATACCTAGGTGGTGATGAGTTAACTGAAGAAGAAGTTAAAAAAGCACTACGTGAACGCGTACTTGCTAACGAAATCATCTTGGTAACATGTGGTAGTGCATTTAAAAATAAAGGCGTTCAGTTCATGCTTGACGCAGTTATTGAGTATTTACCTGCACCAACCGATGTTCCTGCGATTAAAGGTGAATTACAAAATGGTGAACCAGCAGAACGTCATTCAAGTGATGATGAACCATTTGCTGCACTTGCATTTAAAATTGCAACTGACCCATTTGTTGGTAACTTAACCTTCTTCCGCGTTTACTCTGGTGTAGTTAACTCTGGTGACTCAGTGCTTAACTCAGTTAAAGATCGTAAAGAACGCTTTGGTCGTATCGTACAGATGCATGCGAACAAACGTGAAGAAATCAAAGAAGTTCGTGCAGGTGACATTGCAGCAGCAATCGGTCTTAAAGATGTCACAACTGGTGATACGCTTTGTGCTGAAAATTCACCAATTATTCTTGAAAGAATGGAATTCCCTGAGCCGGTTATCTCGGTTGCAGTTGAACCAAAAACTAAAGCTGACCAAGAAAAAATGGGTATCGCTTTAGGTCGTTTGGCAAAAGAAGATCCATCATTCCGTGTCTGGACTGATGAAGAATCAAACCAAACTATCATTGCTGGTATGGGTGAATTACATCTTGAAATCATCGTAGACCGTATGAAACGTGAATTTAACGTTGAAGCGAATGTCGGTAAACCTCAAGTTGCTTACCGTGAAACAATTCGTACAACAGTTAAAGACATCGAAGGAAAACATGCAAAACAATCTGGTGGTCGTGGTCAATACGGTCATGTTGTTATCGACATGTATCCATTAGAAGCGGGTGGTGCTGGTTACGAATTTGTTAACGAAATCAAAGGTGGGGTAATTCCGGGTGAATTTATTCCTGCAGTAGATAAAGGTATCCAAGAGCAATTGAAATCAGGGCCTTTAGCTGGCTATCCAGTTGTGGATCTCGGTGTGCGTTTACATTTTGGTTCTTACCATGATGTCGACTCATCTGAAATTGCCTTTAAACTTGCCGCATCAATGGCATTTAAAGAAGGCTTCATGAAAGCTAAACCTGTGCTTTTAGAACCAATTATGAAAGTAGAAGTTGAAACCCCTGAAGATTATATGGGTGACGTTATCGGTGACTTAAACCGTCGTCGTGGTATGATCGAAGGAATGGATGATACTGCAACAGGTAAAACTGTTCGTGCGCAAGTACCTCTTTCAGAAATGTTTGGCTATGCGACAGACCTTCGTTCACAAACACAAGGTCGTGCTTCTTACTCTATGGAGTTCTTGAAGTATAACGAAGCACCTTCAAACATCGTAACAGCAATTATTGAAGCTCGTAAAGCGAAATAATTATTTATATAAATAAAGTAACACTTCCCTACAAAATGAGGGAAGTGATTTAATAAAGGAACATTAAGATGTCTAAAGAAAAATTTGAACGTACAAAACCCCACGTTAACGTTGGTACAATCGGCCACGTTGACCATGGTAAAACAACTTTAACTGCTGCAATTACGTCTGTTCTTGCTAAAAAATACGGCGGACAAGCTCGTGCATTCGATCAAATCGATAACGCACCAGAAGAAAAAGCACGTGGTATTACCATCAATACTTCACACGTTGAATACGATACACCAACTCGTCACTACGCACACGTAGACTGCCCAGGCCATGCTGACTATGTTAAAAACATGATCACCGGTGCAGCGCAAATGGACGGTGCTATTTTAGTAGTAGCAGCAACTGATGGTCCTATGCCACAAACTCGTGAGCACATCCTTTTAGGTCGTCAAGTAGGTGTTCCTTACATCATCGTATTCTTAAACAAATGTGATATGGTTGATGATGAAGAGTTATTAG
>NZ_JAFNNV010000014.1:0-13352 GCF_026536705.1 Gilliamella sp. B3817
TTAGATTTTATTTACAAGAAAAACGGCGATGCGGCGATCACCGGTCATGTAATGGTTGATATTAACAATAATGGCACACTAGAAATTAATGTTGATAAAACCGGAGACATGGCGGTACCAGATATAAACGTCAAATTATATAAATTTGATGGTTCCAATCGTACGTTTTATCGTGAAGTAAAAACGAATGCGAAAGGTTACTATAGCTTTAGTGGTATTGATTTAAATACTGATTATATTGTTGAAATTGAACCCACAAAAGATTTTGGTGTTATTGCTAATGCAGAGGGTAACACAAATATCAATTTAAAACCGATTCACTTTGAAGATGTTGGAAAGACAGTACAAAACCAATATTTCTTATTAGCAGGAAGTTCAAATACTTCACCATCGGCAGGTATAGGTAGTAATCAAGCGATTAATAGTGGTATTGCGGGTAAAACTATTATTGACGGCACATCTCCTGAATTGCCAATTGATAATGTATTGATCGGTCTAATTGATTCAAGCGGAACAGAGATCGCTCGTCAATATACAAATGCTAACGGTGAATATCATTTCTATAACTTACCTTCCGGTAAATATAGTATTAATGTTGTAACCTCGCCAGATAATTATTCATTAGTTAAAAACAGTAAAGGTACCACTCAACCAATTGATACTTTATCTAGTTTAGATTTAACTAATGTGGGCATAAAAGACAATAATTTCTATTACAAACAAGCGAGTGATAAAGGTATCGAAGGTAAAATCTATGTTGATTATGCCGATAATAATACCGATTTAACTCAGTTAAATGCGTTTGCACATTTACTTGATAGCGAAACAGCATTGACTGTTGAGTTACGTGATGGTTTAGATGGTACCGGTAAGCTATTGATGACTCAACAAACCGTGGATGGTGAGTACAAATTTTCTAACTTGATGTTTGGTGATAATGCTAACTATTCCGTGATACTTAAATTAGACACTAATGCCGACTATGCGTTTAAACAAAGCTCAGCCGGTAAAGACGCGAAACATATTATTATTCCGATCGCAAATTTACCAAAAGATGGTTCACAAAATAATAATTATCTATTGGTAGGAAAACAAAAAATCGGTGGTGATGTCTGGATTGATGAAAATGAAAGTGGAGATAGACAGGATAACGAAGGGACTAAGGGCATCAATGTAACCCTTAATTATCAGGCGCGGGGTGTAACGGATTACGTTGAACTTAAAAAGGTTAACACCAATAATTCAGGTTACTATCAGTTTGAAAAATTACCGAAAGGAGGTAACTATCAAATTAAGGTTAGCACACCAGAAGGAACGCAATTAATTGCGAACCGTGTCATCCCTGGAAATAGTGATAGTTATGCGTTTACTTCGTTAACAAAAGACGAGTTAACTAATAGTTCAGCATATAAATATAATAGTGTGATAAAAGGTCATGTGAGTATTGATGTCGATAACAGTCAAACGAACACTGCTGTAGATAGAGATTTAACAGGACTGAAATTAACGCTGAAAAGATCGGATGGCAATCTTACCCGACAAACTATTACTGACAGTAATGGTCATTTTGAAGTGGATAACTTATCATTTGGCGATTGGATTATCACGGCAGACAATTCGCAAAGTGTGGCTGACTGGAGTAGTTACCAATTGAGTTATACCCAAACGGGTAATAAAGCGGTGGCAGCGACGGCAAAAGACTTATCATTAACGGTTAATCTTTCAAAGCAAAATCCAGCGGTGAATGGCGTTGAAGTAGGTTATCACGGCAGTGCGGTTATCAAAGGTTATGTGGTCATCGATGCCGATAACGACGGAAAATACAGCGCAAATGATATTGCCTTTGGCGCATTAAGTACGCCAATTACGCCGAAACTGGTGTTAACATCGGCAAAATCAGGATTTGTGGAGCAGGAGATTAAGGTTGATGATCGAACCGGCCTGTTTGAAGTGTCAGGTTTAAGCCAACATGATTATGTGCTTAAAATTGATGATAACGCAATTGAGCGTTCCGGTTACAGACTGGTGTTCAGTCCGAATTCAAATGCAGCGAGCAATCAGGTGACGTTTAGTGTCAATAGTCCGAAAGATGACCAATTTTCAGCCGGTAACGTTGCCGAGCAACAAGCATTCGGCTTTAAAAGTGAGAATGTGTTAAAAGGGACTATTTATAAAGACTACTCAGGACAAGGAACGCATCAGACTTATCACACCGCCACCTTATCAGGGGTGAAAGTTGTGGCGACAAACAGCCATGGCTTAGCCTTAACGGTCGACAGTGGTAGTTACGGTGAATATGAGATAGCCAATATAGCAGAAGGTCGTTGGACGATACGTGTAGAAGCACCGGCAAATTCAGGTTATGACTTCAGTTATGTAGTACAAAAAGTTGGGGGAACAATCACCGCAATCAATAAAGATAGTGCCGTTGTCAACATTGCGCCAGCATCCTCGGCAAACAAAATCACAAATGTTGATTTTGGTCTGAAAGGTCAGGCAAGCATAAAAGGTCAGGTTGTGATAGACGTGAATGCGGATGATGGCGAGGTGATCAATGCACAGGATATCGGAATTGATACGTTATTTACAGATTACACGGTAGGATTATATGTAGATAATAATCTGGTGAAAGAGGTTAAAGCGGTCAGTACGGGTAGTGCAGAGCACGAGTTAGGCAACTATCAGTTTGACAACTTAGTCTCGGGTGTTGATTATCAGGTGAAAGTAAGTCGTCCGGGCACGGATTATGTTAGCAGCTTTATGTTAAGCGACAGCAGTCACTCGGTAGTAATCAATAAGACTGACAGTGAAATGAGTGAAACTTATCAGTTTACGGGAGCAACAGATAAAGCGACAGGGGTAAGCTTTGCGTGGAAAGGTAGCACCAGTATTAAAGGTAAAATTTACTTAGACAGTGATGATAACGGAGTGTACAACGCCTCCACGGACAGCAGTGTTAATGCGGACTTGACGGTGAAATTGAGTAATATCAAAAATCCGGCATTACAGTTAACACAAACAATTGCAGCGGGAGAGACAGCTTATGAACTAAGCGGCATGATCCCGGGCAAATGGCAAATTGAAGTGGAAGGGGTGCCGAGCACGTTACGAGCAAGCTTTGACCCGGATGATGCGCACCATGACAGCAAAGGTTACTTAACCTTACCGAAAACAGTCAATCAGGCAATCATTGATATCACAGGTAACCTAACCGATCAGGACTTTGGTTATATCCATGGAGGTATTATTGAGGGTAAACTGGTAGAAGATCGTGAAGGTAAAGGTCTGGTCAGTCTGTCAGAATTAACCGGATTATCGGGTGCAGAGGTTTATCTGTTAGACAATAATCAGAAACATATGATGAACAAAGATGGTAAACCACTGTCGTTTATGACAAGCAGTGATGGTAAATTTATATTCCGTAATCTGGTGATAGATCCGAATGTGGTTGATGATTCAAAATATAGTATCCGTTTACTGTTTGGTGAATATCACGACGGCGTGGTTGGCTCAGATAATAGCAATCCATTATATGAAAAAGTGCCATATTTTGAACAATATACTGATAGTAATGGTAAAGTGGTCAAACATGACTTAATTGATATTGCTACACCGCCAGCATCGATTGTTTATAATGGCACAGGTGGTATGCAAACAGTGCCGATTAAGTTAAATGATGGCAGTATCAGCTTTAGTGCAACAAGTAACGATATTATATTGGGTTATCGAGTACATAATGCGGATGTAACCGTAATAAAAACGGCACTGAAGGATAATGTCGTGGTGGGTGATATTGTCCCTTATACCATCAAGGTGATTAACAATTCGTCACACAAATCACGCATTAAAGTAAAAGATATTTTACCGTCAGGATTTAAGTTCGTGAAAGGTTCATCGCGTTTAAATGGCAAAAAAGTGGCGGATCCCAAAGGCACTAAAGCGGTGATGTATGATTCACTGGATTTAACGGCTAACAGTGAAGTGGTGATCAGCTATATGTTAGTTGTGGGCTCGGGCGTTACCCAAGGCGAGTATACCAATACGGCGATGGCACTAAACGCCTTGACGGGTAAAGTGTCGTCGAATATAGCGGAAGCGACGGTAACGGTGACAGCCGATCCACTATTTGACAATGCGTTAATCTTCGGAAAAGTGTTTATCGACCGAAACGGTAATGGCATACAGGATGAAGGTGAAGATGGTCTGGGCGGCGTGAAATTAGTGACCACCCGTGGCGAAATTATCACAACCGATACGCATGGACGTTACCATATAGTTGGTGTATCGGGAGGCCGTTGGGAACGAGGTGCAAACTTCGTTATCAAACTAGACTCACGAAGCTTACCGAAGGAATACAAAGTAAACGGACGTAATCCAAAAGTGGTAAGAGTATCACCGGGGTTACCAAGTAAAGTTGATTTTGGTGTTACGGAGGTAAATCAGTAATTCCCATTAAACATAAAGATAGACAAGTAGGTCTGTTTATTCCTATCCTTTCAGCTCTTTCCCCCGTTTATCGGGGGTTTTTTATATTAAGCATCCTAAATTATTATTTTATATAAATAGATTTTAGTGTTAGAGCACTGAAAATGAGTAGAGTTGTAGAAATATAATTAAAATTGAATGCCGGTTAATAAATTAACATTGTCATATTAATTAGTTAGCATAAATAGAGCAGTATTGATGAATTTAAGCATAACACTGAAAGTGTTTATTATCTTCGTTGAATGAAATCAAAAAATTTTACGAAGCATTGCAGATAGAAAACTCCCAACTAAAATTGGGAGTTGATTCGTTTTATTGTTGATAATTTGATAAAAATTTGGCAAAACGTTCGATAGCGTCTTGTAATTCACCTGTATGTGGAAGTGCAACAATTCTGACATGATCGGGTTTATGCCAGTTGAAACCACTGCCTTGTACTAAAAGAACTTTTTCTTGCAATAGAAAATCTAAAACCAATTTCTGATCATTGTGAATATTAAATTTTTGCTGATCAAGTTTAGGAAATAAGTACAATGCGCCTTGTGGTTTAGTACAACTTACCCCTGGGATATCATTTAACATGCGCCATGCAAGCATACATTGATCATATAAACGACCACCAGGAACAATAAATTCATTAATACTTTGATAACCGCCAAGTGCACCTTGAATGGCATGTTGCAATGGGACATTGGCGCATAATCGCATTGACGCCAACATATTTAGTCCCTCAATGTATCCTTTTACATGTTGTTTAGGACCACAAAGTGCCATCCATCCTTGCCTAAAACCTGCAACACGATAAGTTTTAGATAGTCCGCTCATGGTTACGACAAATAGATCGGGCGCTAAAGCGGCTATTGAATGATGAACAGCATCATCATATAAAATTTTGTCGTAAATTTCGTCAGCAAAAATAATAAGGTTGTTTTGACGCGCAATTTCGGCAATATCAAGTAGAAGCTGTTTACTATAGACGGCACCGGTTGGATTATTAGGATTAATGATCACAATTCCTTTCGTTTTGGGGGTGATCTTTCGTTTAATATCGTCTAAATCGGGCGACCAATTAGCTTCTTCATCGCAAAGGTAATGAACAGCACTACCACCAGATAAACTAATTGCAGCTGTCCATAATGGATAATCTGGCATAGGAACTAAGATTTCATCACCGCTATTGAGCAATGCTTGCATCGATTGTACGATAAGTTCAGAAACACCATTGCCGATAAAAATGTCTTCGACATCTAAACTGGTTATTCCTCTGGCTTGATAGTGTTGCATAATAGCTTTACGTGCAGAGTAAAGTCCTTTTGAATCGGAATATCCTTGTGAAGAAGACAAATTACGGATGACATCAACTAATAATTCATCAGGTGCGGCAAAACCAAAAGGGGCAGGATTTCCAATATTGAGTTTAAGTATAGTTTGACCTTCTTCTTCAAGACGCTTTGCGTGCTCAAGAATTGGTCCACGGATGTCGTAACAGACATGATCCAATTTATTTGATTTTTGGAAATTTTTCATAATGTTGCCCTTTTTAATTATTTTAGTGTTTTTTTATTTTTAACAAAAAAACAATCTACTCCTATTTCGATAATTTTTGAAGATGTTATTATAATCAACCAAGTAAATATCTTTTGATTGTCCAAAATTTGTGCGGAGTATGTGATGAAAACCATTTTAACTGTCATAGGAAAAGACCAGACCGGAATTATTGCTGGTATAAGTCAAAAATTATATGAATTGAATATTAATATTTTAGATGTATCTCAAACTATCATGGGTGAATATTTCACGATGATTATGTTACTCGATTTATCCAAAATCGATGTTTCATTTGATGATGTTAAAAATACTTTAACGCAAACAGGCGAAAATCTTAAAGTTAAAGTAAATATTCAACGCGAAGAGATATTTGATGCAATGCATCGTCTTTAAATTTTATTCAATAATTTTTACTGAAGGATAGTACTAATGGAAACCAAACAGATCCTCGAAACGATTAAAATGATTGAGGAAGAAAAGCTTGATATTCGCACAATAACCATGGGTATTTCTTTGCTTGATTGTATTGATAGCGATGGTGAAAAAGCCCGTCAAAAAATCTATGACAAAATTACTAAATTAGCCAAAAATTTAGTAAAAGTTGGTGATCAAATTACGTCTGAATTTGGTATTCCAATTATTAATAAACGTATCTCTGTTACACCAATATCCTTAATTGCAGGAGCAAGTAATGATAATGATTATGTCGCGTTCGCAAAAACACTTGATCAAGCTGCTAAAGCGGTGGGGGTGAACTTTATTGGTGGATTTTCGGCGTTAGTGCAGAAAGGTTACCATAAAGGTGATGAAATTTTGATTAAATCCATCCCACAAGCTCTTGCCCAAACAGAACGTGTTTGTTCATCGGTTAATGTAGGTTCTACACAAACCGGTATCAACATGGATGCCGTAAAACAGATGGGGCATATTATTAAAGAAGCAGCCGCATTAACGGCGAATAATAGCAGTATGGCTTGTGCAAAATTAGTTGTGTTTGCTAATGCTGTTGAGGATAATCCGTTTATGGCTGGGGCTTTTCATGGTGTAGGCGAAGCAGATTGTGTCATTAATGTGGGTGTCAGTGGACCAGGTGTGGTTAAGCGAGCACTCGAAAAAGTAAAAGGTCAACCTTTTGATGTGGTTGCGGAAACAATCAAAAAAACGGCTTTTAAAATTACGCGTATGGGACAACTTGTTGGTAAAGAGGCTTCGGAGCGTTTAGGCGTTAAATTTGGTATTGTTGATTTATCTTTAGCGCCAACGCCTGCAATAGGTGATTCAGTTGCCCATATTTTGGAAGAAATGGGACTGGAAGTGGTTGGAACCCATGGTACAACGGCTGCGTTGGCGATGCTTAATGATGCTGTCAAAAAAGGTGGGGTCATGGCATGTGGTCATGTGGGTGGTTTAAGTGGGGCATTTATTCCTGTGTCAGAAGATGCTGGGATGATTGATGCGGTAAATAAGGGGGCACTCAATTTAGAAAAATTAGAAGCAATGACCTGTGTTTGTTCGGTCGGGCTTGATATGATTGCTATTCCGGGTGATACACCAGCTGAAACGATATCTGCTATTATTGCAGATGAAGCAGCAATCGGCGTCATCAATCATAAGACCACTGCCGTTCGCATCATTCCTGCGGTTGGTTTAACAGTGGGTGATAATATTGAATTTGGTGGGTTATTGGGTCATGCGCCTGTGATGCCAGTAAATAAATATAGTTCATTTGATTTTATTAATCGTGGTGGACGTATTCCTGCTCCGATTCACTCCTTCAAAAACTAAGCGATTATTTTGTGATGCCTTATATATCAAAAAAGACAAGGTATCACATGACTTTCTGTCTATTGATTTCTACCTGATAATCCAAAATGTGATTTTTTTGTCCTTCATTTTACGGTTATCCCTATAATGAGCAATCACACGGATACTATTTGGTAATAAATTAATTAGTCTCATTTTTCTTACTTATCTAAAATTAATTGATAAAAAATAAAAGGAAACAAAAATGAAAAAAGTTATTGTCAGTTTTATCTCAATATTATTGTTAGGTTGTGGGACTTTAGAAAGTAATTATCAACCTGGCAACTATGGTCCGATGTTAACGGTAATTAATCAAAAATTACCCGCTTATGATTTACCTAAAAAATTAGATTTCCACAATAAAACCTATTATATATATAATCAAAGTCGCGATAGTGGTTCAGGTAATCCTAATGATAAGCGTGCAATTATGTACATGCAAGATCCTAAATCAGCAACCTATTATGAAGATTATTTCATCATTATGGATGATATCGTTGCCAATGCTCAAGATGCTCAAAAACTCTTTAAATTGCAAATCGCAATGCGTTCATCTGATCCGAAAGTCACTCAAGAAGGTAACGTTTCTTATGCCGTAGGAACGGATGAAAAAAATAGTATAGGTTATTTAATCGTCAGTACTTATGATGAATCAACGCATTTGGCTCGTAATCGTTTTTATCTCATTTTACTCAATGAAAAAAATGACCATTTAGTAAAATATATGCAAACCCATACTAAACAAATGGTACAAGAGATATTAAAATTAGGACGTAAATAGTTAATTTATGAGTCTAATACCGATAACCTCAATGACAAGAATAGCAGCGTTAGTTGCGTTAATCCTTATGCACTGCTAGTATTTTAACATTTCGATAAATCAGTGGTAATTATGCATAACACATTTTCTGACAGTTATTTTCAACGTTTTAGTGGCATTGCTCGGTTGTATGGTCAATCCGCATTGTCGTGTTTTGCTCGTGCACATATTTGTGTAATAGGGATTGGCGGTGTTGGTTCTTGGGTTGCTGAATCCCTTGCTCGCAGTGGTATCGGGCAAATTACTTTGATAGATATGGATGATGTCTGTGTGACCAATACCAATCGCCAGATTCATGCTTTAACCTCAAATATAGGTAAAGCTAAAACCGCAGTCATGGCTGAGCGAATATTACAAATAAATCCTGAATGTATTGTTAATCAAATTGATGACTTTATAAATATTGATAATGTTTCAGATTATTTAGGAGCTCAAAACTTGCCTCGTTATGATTATATCATTGATGCTATTGATAGTGTGCGCGATAAAGCGGCAGTGCTTAATTATTGTAGGCGACAAAAATTGAAAGTCATTACTATTGGTGGTGCTGGTGGCCAAAAAGATCCAACACAGATTAAAATTGCTGATTTGGCTAAAACCATTCAAGACCCTTTGGCAGCTAAATTACGAGAAAGATTAAAGAACGATTATAAACTCAATAAAGATAGTAAAGGTAAATATTCGATACCTTGTGTTTACTCAACAGAACAACTGACATATCCGGCGCAAAATGGTCAAATCTGTTTTACGAAAAGTGAAGCGCATGGCACTAAAAAAATGGATTGTGAATCAGGTTTTGGCGCAGTGACGACAGTTACGGCAAGTTTTGGATTTGTTGCTGTTAGTTATGTACTGGACAAATTATCTAAAATTTAAGTGAACTTTCTCTTTCTTAAAAAAATTTTGCATATTTAAAAAAAGCTATTTTACTTGTGTAAAAATAGTTTTTTTTATCAAAAAATCATAAATATTAATTTTTTCCTATCTACTAGGATGAATCTCACTTACCCATTTCCATAACATTTATTTTTCTGCAAGATCTTATTGTATAAAGTAAAAAACTGATTTACGATAACGGCAATTTCGTTTTGTTATTATGCATAGGCATTAAAAAGATTCAAGGAAGACGCCAAACGATTCAGATTTATTTTTTAATTTCAAGGAGTAATCTATGGCAGTAACTAATATGAATGAGTTAAATGAATTAATGGCCCGTGTAAAAAAAGCACAGGAAACTTATTCAACTTATACTCAAGAACAAGTGGATAAAATTTTCACGGAGGCTGCAAAAGCTGCTGCAGCTGCGAGAATTCCACTAGCCCAACAAGCTGTTGCTGAATCGGGTATGGGGATTGTAGAAGATAAAGTGATTAAAAACTTATTTGCTGCAGAATATATTCTAAACAAATATCGTCATGACAAAACTTGTGGCGTAGTGGCAGAAAATGAACCCTTTGGAACTATTACGCTAGCCGAACCTTTAGGGATCATATGTGGAATAGTACCGACGACCAATCCAACTTCCACCGCTATTTTCAAATCCCTTATCAGTCTTAAAACCCGTAATGCAATCGTCTTCTCTCCTCATCCTAGAGCAAAAAAATCAACTATTGAAGCAGCCAGAATTGTTCTAAATGCAGCTATAAAAGCTGGTGCGCCAAAAGATATTATTGGTTGGATTGATGAGCCCTCTATCGAATTATCAAATGCTTTAATGCATCATGATGATGTCGCTGCAATTTTAGCAACCGGTGGCCCAGGTATGGTGAAAGCAGCTTATAGTTCAGGTAAACCTGCATTAGGTGTTGGCGCAGGTAATACGCCTGTCATCATTGACGAAACAGCGGATTTAAAACGAGCAGTGGCTTCCGTTCTGATGTCTAAAACGTTTGATAATGGTATGATTTGTGCTTCTGAACAGGCTATCGTCGTAGTTGATTCTGTTTATGACGAAGTACGTCGCTTGTTAACACAATACGGTGCATACGTTTTAAATGCTAAAGAGACTAAAGCCGTTCAAGGTATCATTTTAAATGACAAGGGTGCTTTAAATGCTAATATCGTTGGTCAACCAGCGACCAAAATTGCTGAATTAGCAGGTTTTAAAGTACCAGCAGGTTCAAAAGTACTGGTAGGTGAAGTGAGCAAAGTTGATCTATCTGAACCGTTTGCGCATGAAAAACTTTCACCGACATTAGCTATGTTTAAAGCTAAAGATTTTACTGAAGCAGTAGAAAAGGCTGAAAAATTAGTTGAAATGGGTGGTATGGGTCATACTTCTGTTCTTTACACCGATCAAGATAGCAATCGTGAACGTATCGATTATTTTGGCAAAAAAATGAAAACTTGCCGTATTTTGATTAACCAACCTGCTGCGCATGGTGGTATTGGCGATTTATATAATTTTGATTTAGCGCCGTCACTAACATTAGGTTGTGGTTCTTGGGGAGGTAACTCGGTATCTGAAAATGTTGGACCGAAACACTTACTTAACAAGAAAACAATCGCTAAGAGAGCAGAAAACATGTTATGGCACAAATTACCAAGTTCTATCTATTTTAAACGTGGCTCACTACCTATTGCTTTAAATGAAGTCGTTGAGCAAGGCGCAAAACGAGTCTTTTTAGTCACCGATAAATTCCTATTTAACAATGGTTATTCAAAACAAATCACCGATCAATTAGAGTCACAAGGTGTTCTTTGTGAAACATTCTTTGATGTTGAAGCAGATCCAACCTTAAGTGTTGTTCGTAAAGGGACTGAATCAATGAGAGCATTCCAGCCAGATACTGTTATTGCTTTAGGCGGTGGTTCACCAATGGATGCTGCAAAAATCATGTGGGTTCTTTATGAACACCCAGAAACTAAATTCGATGAATTAGCATTACGTTTTATGGATATTCGTAAACGTGCTTGTCATTTCCCGAATATGGGCAAAAAAGCAAAATTGATCTGTGTTACCACAACATCAGGAACCGGTTCTGAAGTGACGCCATTCGCAGTTGTGACGGATGATGCAACCGGACAAAAATATCCGTTAGCCGATTATGCTGTTACGCCTCATATGGCAATTGTAGATGCTAACTTAGTGATGAATATGCCACGTTCACTTTGTGCTGCTGGTGGTTACGATGCGGTAACTCATGCTTTAGAAGCTTATGTGTCAGTAATGGCAACAGAGTTTTCTGACGGTCAAGCATTACAAGCTTTAAGTATGCTTAAGTCCTATTTACCGGCAAGCTATAAAGAAGGGGCTAAAAATCCTATCGCTCGAGAAAAAGTACACAGTGCAGCGACATTAGCAGGTGTTGCTTTTGCTCAAGCATTTTTAGGTATTTGTCACTCAATGGCGCATAAAATTGGTGCAGCTTTCCATATCCCACATGGTGTGGCTAATGCAATGCTCATCAGCAATGTTGTCCGTTTTAATGCAACAGATAAGCCAACTAAACAAGGTACATTTAGTCAATATGGTTATCCTCAAGCCATTCGTCGATACGCTGAAATTGCTGATCATTTAGGTTTAACGGCTGCTGTGGATAAAGATGAGAAGAAAGTTGAGAAATTAATTGGTTGGTTAGATCAACTTAGAAAAGATCTTGAAATACCTTTCTCTATAAAAGAGTTTGGTGTGGATGAAAAAACGTTCTTAGCACAAGTTGACCAACTTGCTGTAGATGCATTTGATGACCAATGTACTGGCGCAAATCCTCGTTATCCTTTAATTGCTGAACTAAAACAAATCTTGCTTGATACCTATTATGGTCGTCCATATCAAGATAACGGTGATATCAGTGAGGATGTTGCTGTGCATACAGCGGCTAAAGGTGTAGCTTCTACTACTAAGAAAAAAGCGGTAAAAAAGAAATAATCTAAAAAATTATTTTTGATTAAATAAAACCCTGAAATTGTCTATATTTCGGGGTTTTTTTATGTTTTTGATTTTTTTTTAAGCAAACAAAATAAAATTTGTTTTTTTTGCTTGCAAGCTTAAATGTTCTAGTCCATAATGCGCAGCACTTAGGCCGGCTTAGCTCAGTAGGTAGAGCAACTGACTTGTAATCAGTAGGTCGCCAGTTCGATTCCGGCAGCCGGCACCATTTTCCTAAGTAGACAAATTTAAAAAGATTCGGGGTGGGGTTCCCGAGCGGCCAAAGGGAGCAGACTGTAAATCTGCCGTGTCACACTTCGAAGGTTCGAATCCTTCCCCCACCACCATATATCTAATATTAGCAATAGCTAATTGAAGCATTTAGGTAGCCGAGTTTGAACATGCGGGCATCGTATAATGGCTATTACCTCAGCCTTCCAAGCTGATGATGCGGGTTCGATTCCCGCTGCCCGCTCCAATTGCTGATATAGCTCAGTTGGTAGAGCGCACCCTTGGTAAGGGTGAGGTCGGCAGTTCAAATCTGCCTATCAGCACCATTCTTGTTACTTTCCTAAACTTCTAAAAATATCGAATTTGACTGCTTAAAAGCTTGTCACTGGACGGCTTTATCTGTTATCATTCAGAGCTAATTTTAAGTTAGTATTATGTTGATATAAAATATAATACTTGGTTAATGTGGTGATTCACCACCGATTTGTATTACATTTGAGGGACAATAAATGTCTAAAGAAAAATTTGAACGTACAAAACCCCACGTTAACGTTGGTACAATCGGCCACGTTGACCATGGTAAAACAACTTTAA
>NZ_JAFNNV010000015.1:0-7822 GCF_026536705.1 Gilliamella sp. B3817
CATCACAACTGATACGCATGGTCGTTACCATATAGTTGGCGTATCGGGAGGCCGTTGGGAACGAGGTGCAAACTTCGTCATCAAACTAGACCCACGAAGCTTACCGAAAGAGTACAAAGTAAGTGGACGTAATCCAAAAGTGGTGAGAGTATCGCCGGGATTACCAAGTAAAGTTGATTTTGGTGTTACCGAGGTAAATCAGTAATTACCATCAAAGACGGACAAGGAAGTCTGTCTATCCCTATCCTTTCAGGTCTTTCCCCCGTCTATCGGGGGTTTTTTATTTCTAATTAATCTATCCTCTTAATCTTACTTTTAATAACTATAAACAGCTAATTAAAGTAACAATTAATATAGAAATTAGCGATCAGAATAATATATATTGATCGTTTATTGTGATCAATATATAGTATTATGTAAATATTATGAAAAAGTTTTAATAAAAGTATTTCATTTTGTAATTTTTTTAACTGATTGATTGGCTAATTTATTATTTATCAACAAAGGTTAATTAAGATTGGTCATCAATCATTTTTTAAGGTTTATGGATAAATTTTGATGTTGAGTTGAATTACGGAAATAAAAAATATAATCGATCTTAGAAGAAGAGGAAGGAAATAAACTAAATGAAAAAACATAACTGGACCCGGCATCCACTTTGCCTGAGTATTAGTTTTGCTTTTTTACTTGGCTCCAATAATGTTTATGCAGGTAGTTTAGATATACCTAAATTAAATATTATTCGGGATGAGTTTAACGCAGAAGAAAAGCTTAATTTAAGTATTTATAATCCAAAAGTGAAGTTGACGTCGCAAGGATTGTTTACGACACCAATGGGACTTTATATTTACACTAACTACCCAACCAAAATCGCAGAATATCAAATCACCATTTACCGTCAATCGGATTTAGATAACCGACAACCATTAAAGATCTTACGATTTAAAGAAATCAGTCCGTATGAAGCGGTGTTATGGCGTGGTGAAACCGATAATGGCGAGCCGTTATCGACAGACAGCGAGTATAAAGCGATTTTAACCACCACCAGTTATGACGGTTTGAAAGACAGTGTTTATGCAACATCTTTTAAGACATTAGGTCAAGGCATAGCGGACCATAACAGTGATTTTATTTCCTACAACAAACTGGACAATCAATCGGGCTCAGGCCATTTATTATTTGGCCAATTAAAATCAGAGAGCACGATACCGGGCTTTGGCGAAAGCCGGATAGATCATCAGGGCATAGTCACCAGTGCACAAGACCGTAAAGTGGTCATTCAAATGACGGGCTTAAAAGGTAAACAAGGGTTGATGCTTAATGGCGAGCCTTTAGTGGCGGATGCTCAAGGTCGAGCGATGCGAGAGATGATTTTATCGCCGGGTGAGTATCAGTTTGATATAAGCTGGCAGGATGAATCGGGTCAGAAACAATCGCAACAGGAAAAGTTAGTGGTTGAAAAGAAAGATGACATTTTTTATGTGGGTATCGTGGATGTGACGTATGCACAAAACAATGTTAGTGGAAAAGGGCGTTCGATACTGGAAGATGCCGACAGTCATCACTACAGCGGCAAAGGGAGCTGGGATGGTCGGGTTGCTTTTTACTTAAAAGCAAATAAAGGCGATTATCGGTTAACGGCACATCTGGACACGACTGAAACGAAATTAAAAAATGCATTTGGACATTTAGGTGAAAAAGACCCGACTCGTTTTATCCGAGAAATCGACCCGCAAGCTTACTACCCGATATACGGAGATGATTCGACCACAGAAAGTGATGTGGATACGGAAGGGAAGTTTTATATCAAATTAGAGAAGGGCAAAAGTTACGGGTTATGGGGTAACTATAACACCCAAATTACCGGCAATGAGTTTGCCAACTTTAACCGCAGTTTATATGGGGCAAAGTTATATCACGAAAGTGAGCATTCAACCCGTTATGGTGATACCCGCACATTCGCGACGGTGTTTTTATCGAACGGTGAAACGCGAGGCAGTCATGTTGAGTTAGCCTCGACCGGTGGTAGTTTATACTTTTTAAAACATCAGCGTATTACCGAAGGAAGTTTAAAGCTGTCGATGGAGGTACGTGACCGCAATACCGGTCGGGTGCTGAGCACCTGTACCTTGAACGAAGGGGTTGATTATGAAGTGAATCAATTTCAGGGTCGGGTGATGTTAACCAAAGCCCTACCGATGACGGCAAACGGTGGCACGGGCAGTTCAATTATTGAAAGCGGTAATCTGGTTGGGGGTAACCCGGTCTGGATTATAGCGGAATACGAATATTACTCGGACGGTTTTGACTTTGAAAGCCAAAAAGTGTTTGGTGGTCGGGCTTATCACTGGTTAAACGACCATGTTCGAATTGGTGGGACGTATATCAGTGAAGACCAGTCAGGCGGTGAAACGTATGAGTTAAAAGGGCTAGATGTCATTGTCAGACCGACGCAAGGCACGCATACCCATTTTGAATATGCCAAAAGTAAGGCAAGGATGAGTGATATTTTTGTGTCGAGTAATGGTGGCTTATCATTTAATCAGACGGTGTTATCAGGTGATACACGGGGAGCGGCATGGAAGATTAATCAAAAAATCGAATTCAGTGATTTGACCGGTGAGGATATCCCATTAAGTTTTACGGGTTACTATTCGATGCAGCAGAAAGGCTTTTCGTCCTTTGCTAAAGCCCGTAGCAGTGATTTAGAAGAGTGGGGTGGCGAATTACGTTATGACTTTGAGACGGATAAAAAAGGTATCTTACTGGGTTACAGTCGTGAAAAAGACAAGGCAAATTATGTCGAAAAAATCGCTCGTGCTCAATATTACACAACACTCGGTGACTTATATAAAACGGCGTTAGAGTTACAACAACGCAACACACATAATTATGGTGATGCTTCTACCCGTGAAACCTTAGTGGCAGCGAAAGTAGAGCGTTCGTTTTTTGGCGGACGGGATAAAGGTTATTTCATTCAGCAGCTGACGTTAGGTAAATCGGGCGATGTGGCGAATGATAACCGTACCACCTTAGGATACAGTTCACAAATTACCGAAAGCATCAATTTGGGTGCAGAAGTATTTGCATCAAATCGGGGGGCCGGTGGTGGTGTTCAGGGGAGCTGGGATGTAAATGACCGCACCAGTTTATATACCAAAGTCTTAAATGATGTGGACTCGACCTCGGGGCGGGGTATTACGACAATTGTTGGGGGACGCACCAAAGCGACCAGTCAGATGGAGCTTTACTCAGAGCGTCAATTTAAAACCACCAAAATTGACCGAACCACTTCTGATGTTTATGGGGTAAGTTATAAACCGACGGAAGCACAATTTATAGAGGGGTCTTACTCGGTAGGGCGGGTGAATAATCGTTACCGAAACCGCAATACCAGTTTAACCGGAAATGATGAAACCCGCCGGGATGTGTATGCAGTAGGATATGGTTATAAAAATGATACTGTTCAGGTACGTAACCGGGTGGAATACCGGATAGATGAAGGTAGTGAGCGGATCCGTCAATGGGTAACGACCAACCGGGCAAAAACGACCGTGAACGAGAACCTAAGCTGGATGGCACAGTTTGATTTTGCAAAAACGTTAGGAGAGCACGATAACAACAGTGAAGTGGTGAGTAACTACACGGAATCGACATTAGGCTTTGCTTATCGCCCGTTATCTATCAATAACCTGAATTTATTCGGAAAGCTAACGTATGTGTATGGTTTAGATCCGGATGATCAGCTGATAGCAAATTCAACATCGTCAAATAGCAAAAGCTATACCTCAAGCCTGTATGACCAAAAAAGTTGGGTGTGGTCATTAGAAGGTGTGTATGAGTGGAATGCGAACTGGGAAACAGCGTTTAAAGCGGCGCACCGACAAGGGCATTTACGTTATAAAGGTGAAAGCACGTGGTACTCATCAGGAGCAAGCTTATATGCACTTCGCCTCAATTACAAGACAGGTGACTGGGAATACCAGATAGAAGGTCGAACGTTACGTACAAACCTAGCGGATGACCATAAAGACGGGGTTGTGACCAGTATTTACCGAAATGTCGGTGACAATATCAAGATGGGAATAGGTTATAACTTTACGGATTACAATGACAACTTAACGCGTCTGAACTACCGTTCACATGGTTGGTTTGTCAATGTAGTAGGGAGTTTCTAATGAACAGTTGGCAAAAAGTTAATAGAGGTCAGATGTATTCATCCGTGCAAATCAAATCAAACCGAAAAGTAGAAAAACGAAAAGAAGAGAATTTGCGCATATCAGGAGAAAAGATAATGCGAACTGCACATCATGCAACAGTGAAAAAAAGAATGCTAAGGGGTATAAAACAACTATTAGCCTCAGCGTTTATATCGATGGTGACACTATCAACTGCGTATGGCTTTGATATAGGTGGAAAAGTCTATTTAGATTATGATAATACGGCAAGCAAAACGGAAATGCCGTTAACGGGTTTAAAAGTTGAATTATATGATAGTAACCAAAAACTATTATCTGATGCAACAACCAACCAAGATGGAAGCTATAAATTAGATGCGCCATTCCTGGGGACATATAGGATTGTTGCCAAAACGACTGAAGGTGAAACCATTGATCGCTCAGTACAACTGATAGTGGATACCGGCGCCTCTGCTCAGAACTTATTTATCAAAGGGCAAGGCGGTGATATCAACTTAGCGATAAAAGACGACAAAGGAAATGGTGCAAAGAATATTCCTGTTAGACTAATTTATAGTGCTTCTTCCAAAACTCCTATTTTTGTAACAAGTAATAGTGGTACAGTCGAACTTAAAAATACCTTAAAAGGGCATCAGTATGATATGGTGGTTGATGCAGAAGATTTTATTGCAGATTCAAGTAATAAAATCAAATATGCCTTATGGGATGCAACGTTACCGGATAGCAAAAACGCCTACGTTGACAAAATTAGTTTTAATATGGCGGGTAAAAATCAAAAAGGGCAATTTAATGTTAAACCACGTAATGAATGGGGTGTCGATGGTGTTGTCGCTATCGATCAAAATGGTGATGGGATCTATACAGTAGATTTTGATACCGGTGCAATTGATATGAATGTCGAGCTTTATTATCCTGGCACGACAACCAAAGTACTGGGTACAAAAACAATGACTACTACTGATAATGGTCGATATCGTTTTAAAGACTTAGCGGTGGCGAGTTATGACATTAAGGTAACCAATGTTAAAGCACCTTATATTCCAATTAGTAAAATTGAACAAAACGTTAAAATAACAGACGAAAATAATCAAACAAGTGGTCCGACATTTTTATTAAAAATGGATCCGAACGATACAACGTTAGCTGGTATATCTGGAAATGTGTTTGTACTAGGACCTCAGCAATATATTAAAGCAGGTCCAGATTCAGGTAAAACGGGCAATAATATTCCGCTTGCCACTCTGGGTAGTACAGGAATTAATACCACTGTCGAACTTTACCAACATAATGGAACCGATTGGGAAAAAATTGCTTCTCAATTAACAGCCGGTAATTTGGGCACCTATCAGTTTGTTGGATTAGTAAAAAACAAAGATTATAAAGTTGTTGTCACGGAATCAAATATAAATTTAAATGAAAATATTTTTGTCAATGATACAGACGGTAAATCAACCAGTACCTCCTCTAAATCAAAAAGTATTCATAAAGGTAAAGTCACATTAAGTAATGGTATGCAAGCTAACATTGCTGCTAAAGAGATTATTTTACCTAAACTTAATGATCAAAAAACCAACCAAAACTTTTGGTATTCACCAATACGTAAAGGTTTAGGTAATTTATTAGTCGTCAATTATTTGAAAACAGCCAATGGGGAATGGAGCTGGAGTTCAACGATTAATGGGCTCGAAGCGATTACCGCCAGTACTTATACTAAAATTGTCTTTTTTGAAGAAGATGGTGTGACTCCAGCAACCGATTTACAAGGTAATAAATTAGAAGTCAGCTATCAAAAGCCGGGTTTTTATGGCGTAAGAGGCTCACAAAATTATTCTATCGATCATGCGGGTTTGTTTTATTATTCTGTTGTTGAATATGATAAGGATAATTTGGATTATCCCGAATCATATAATGGCGAATATTCGGTTAATGTTGCACCGGCTAAAACTTGGGGAGATACCATCTATTTTACACCAACAAGACCCAATACGATTTCCGGATATGTTTATTTAAATAATAGTCATTCTGGTACTT
Organism: Gilliamella sp. B3817; assembly: GCF_026536705.1. Classification (NCBI taxonomy): domain Bacteria; kingdom Pseudomonadati; phylum Pseudomonadota; class Gammaproteobacteria; order Orbales; family Orbaceae; genus Gilliamella; species Gilliamella sp. B3817. Next base: position 6,231 of record NZ_JAFNNV010000015.1, read on the forward strand.
TGGGTACTTATAATCCAAATCAAGATATACCAATTAAACAAAATCGGGTTACTCTGGAGCGTGAAGTATTTGGAGAATGGACAGTTATCACCGAATTCGCAACAGATGACAAGGGTCATTACAATTTCACTAATTTGCCTAATGGAGAGTATCGTGTTACGGCTAAACAGGAATATGGTGGCGGCAGTGATATAAGGAATGGCGATATTGATTTCGAAAATAATGATCAGAATAGTGGTTCGAGTATCGATCCTAATGATAATAGAAAAATGATATCGAGCATTATTGTTAATGCGAGTGGTGGTAACAAATATAACACAGATACTAACATCTGGTATAAATTAAAAATTAATCAACACATACTTCGTGGCTCAGTATTTTTAGATACATGGTTAGGTGATGGTGAGATACAAACCGAGCAAATGTACAATGCTAATGACTTACCTTTAAAGAATGCTATTGTTTTACTTTGTGAAGATGACGGTACCAATGATTGTACTGAAAACGGAAGTAATTTTATTGGGAAAAAACTAACGAATGCCAAGGGTGAATATAGCTTTCAAGGGCAACAAGATGGTATTAATCGAGATGTGACTTATATCGTTAAAACTATCTATCCAGGGACAACGGCTGTCACTAATCCTGATAAAGAGTTAGCACCAAGTTATAAAGTACAGTTTAAACAACTTGATATGCCATTAACTAAGCACTTCCTAATGCAAGGAAAAGGACAATTTTCGGGGGCGCCTGTTAATGATCTCAATGGTGATATGAAGTATGCAGGTGAGCAAACGATTGAGAATGGAGATGGATATTTTCAAATTTACTTCTGGAATGGAAGTGATTATGAAAAATGGGGTGATATTGGTGATTACTATCGAACGATCAAGCTAAAATCATTGCCTCAAGGCAAATATCGTATCGTTCACAATCAGGGTGATAATTTTATCGATATTGCAGATATGGACCCGGCAACACCACCAGGGACATTAGATTTTGAAGTATTAGCCGATGGCTCACTTGCCAATAATTTAGATAAAAATAATCTATTCCTAATGCAAGCTCAAGTTTCATCATCAAATACGACTGAGGCAATTTCGGGCAAGCTTTACTTGGATGTAACAGGTTCTAAAAACAAAGATGAAGCAGTTGAGCTCACTAAAGAAGAACTCATTCAATATAATAAAGGTTTGCTAACCGTAAGTGGTATTTTTACCCCTCGCATCTACCCGGGATATTTTAACGGTAATGTTGACGATATTTTGGATCAAGTTGACTTTATCGATAAAAGTGTACAATACACGGGTGAATTTGCTTATACTGCCGCGAATTCAACGCGAGGAAAATTATATCTAACCAATATGTTATTACGTTTAACTGGTTTGGATACCACGCAATTTGAATTGGTCGGTAACAGTGGTCAGTTAAAAGGCGCTTATCTGCCAACAAAAGTACAAACAAATCTGGAATATATGCAAGTTGCACCTTCAGGTTTATTTGGAGCACAAGATCAGTACTGGTTAGTAAAACTGAAAAATGATACAGAGATCAGTGGTCGACTTTATTACGATTATGACGATGATGGTTTTTTT
>NZ_JAFNNV010000016.1:0-6903 GCF_026536705.1 Gilliamella sp. B3817
TAGAGAAAATAATAAAAACCTGGGTGGAATGGGGAGTGATGTTAGCAAAGGGATAGACAGTGCGATATCGATAGTGACCGGCATTATCACAGGCAACATCACGGGCGGACTGGCTGGCGCCAGTGCACCTTGGGTAGCGGAGCAAATCAAAAAGCATACCGGTCATAAGGAAGAAAACGGAAACTGGCAGACCGATGATATAGCCGGTAATCTTATTGCCCATGCGATTTTGGGTGCGGTGGTAGCTGAACTGCAAGGCAACTCAGGACTTGCCGGCGGTGCCGGTGCTGTAACCGGTGAACTTGCTGCGGATATCATACGCAAGCAGCTCTATGGTAAGGAAGTTAAGGACTTAACCGAAGCTGAAAAACAAAATATCAGTGCCCTGGCCCAACTCGCCACCGGACTGGCTATTGCCAGTGTGGGCGGTGATGTGGGTGATGTCAGCACGGGTATAGCAGCTGGTAAGAATTCGGTTGAGAATAATGGTATTAGTTGGGGAGATGGTGGTAATGAAATGCCAGTGCCTGTATATAATTCAACAGGTGGAAACATGGATTCGATTATGCATGGTTATGCGAATGGTTATTTAACGCAAGAAGAAACCATGCAAGCGCTTAGTGACTTAATGAAAGGTAAAGGAATGCCAAACGGTAGCGATTATGCTGAATTATGGATGCGAGCACCAGAACAAATTGGACAATATTTACCCGGACCAATCGGCACAGCAATGGCAATTTTAGCAGCAACTGATATCGCTATAACAGATACAGATAAAACTAATCTAGTACAGTTATTAAATGAAGCAAGCAAAGATTATTTATCTGATTCGAGTAATGCAGAATCAATGACAGCGCTTAATAAGATGATAGATCGATTAGGTACAGGTAGTACAAATACGCATCTTCAAAGTATAATCAAAGGTAATGTAGAATCCAATGTTGCAAAAAACCAAAAAGGTAATGAATCAAGTAATTTTGGTGAACACAGTAAATTGGAAGGTAAAGTTCAGGAAGATTTAGGTATTTGGCCACCAAATAATGGGGCTTACGGACCCGTTGAAAAAGTTACACTTAAACCAGGTACAACTGTGGATAGATATGGAAGTAGTGCTGGTTTCTATATTTCGCCAGAAGGTGTTGCATTTGAGGCAAGAGCCTTACCATCAACATCATTAAATTCTCCTTATAAAGTTTATGAAATAATAAAACCAATAGAAGATGTATCACAAAGTAAAGTTTTACCGTAGTTTGGCCAGCCTGGTCAGGGAACACAATATAAGTTATCAAAACCTGTAAAATGGTATATAGATAATGGGTACATAAAAGAGGTAATAAAATAATGAATAGAGATGAATTAAAAAAAATTTTAGATGTTAAAAAAGTTCCCCATATGTCATATAGTCTTGATGGGCTTAAGAATGGAATGAGCTTATGTATTGTACCGGAAAATAATAAGTGGAAATTAATTTATGTTGAAAGAAGTAGCAAAAATTATATTGGAGAATACAACTCTGAACATGATGTATGTGATGCATTTTATCAAATAATGAAAGATGACTATGGTTGGAAAGATTAATCATTAAAATTTTATATTTTACTTATTTATTTTTTCTTACATATAATTTTATGTTCTGCAATCTATCTTGCAGAACTGGGTAATTATTTACTAGCTCTGGGATCTACTTCACAAGTTAGACGATTAATTTACCTTTTTAGTGGTGATGGTGACTGGTTCGGCTTGGATTTGCCAACAGTGTAATGATGTTGTGACGTCTCTCGCATGGTTATGGATGATCTTGAAACTGTGTTGAATGAGGCGCATTCTGAAAATGACAATGAAATGTGAAATCACTTAAAAAAAATATTTGTTCTCTGTAAGCTCTGTTTATGGAATAGCGGTAAATTTTATTTAGAATTTACTCCTTGGGGAGTAATATTGGATAGTTATCCCCGCTGCCTTCCTGATAAATATAGATTTAACATATCAACTATCGACGAATGATTGCCTAAGCTACTACGAGCATTTAAACGGCGGAGCTTTTATTACTTTTTAAACTTGCTTCAAGTTCAATAATTAACTTGCCCTGTTCAATCTTAATGATAACAGGGCAGCCTACATAAAAGCCGAATTGCACCAGCCATCTCCCCTTAATGGTCAAAAGAGACTAATGATAAAATACAGGATAATCAGGCTACCAACCAGAAAGCCAACGAAAGTAGCAAATTTGGTGACCATGTAAAAAAAGAACAAGAGATTAATGCTGGAAAGGGGACTACAATAGTCAAAACTCCAGATGGTATTAGTTTTAATATTGAGCAACCAAAGCATTTAGCAACTGTGGATAAATTTAGTCAAAATGGTATTTCAGGTGGGCATAATGCTAATGCTTTTTATGATGCAGCTAAGCAAAATAATGTTAAAATTTTGAATGAGACACCGACAGGAACTCCAGGCATTACTAAGATTGAGTATCAAATACCTGCGAAAGATAGAGCAGGAAACTTCACTGGGGATTATAAAGGTAATGGTTCGAAACCATTTACAAAGACAATTTATGACCCAAAGATATTTACAGATCAAAAAATGCTAGAACTTGGTCAACAAGCAGCATCTAGTGGTTATAAGCAAGCAATCGCTCGAGGGGAAAGAGCATATAATGCGACTGCCGGAGGAGTAACATTTAGGGTTTATATAGACCCTAAAACCGGTACCGTTACTAATTTTCACCCGAAATAGTATATTATAAATATTTGAGGAGTATATTTTGGAAGATTCTATAAATATTGAAACAGATGGGTTTTCACAGCTAAATAAGCATCTGTTTGAGAGACCTCTTAGTATTTCAAAACCTAGTAGTATTATAAAAAATTACTTTGATCTTATGTATAATGATGGCTATTTTCTAAATGCTATCGAAAATATTATTCAAAAAGAATCTTTTATACAGGATGGTGTGTATTGCAATTTCCCTGATATGAATAGTTATTATGAAGAAGAACATTTTGAGGGGGTTCAGTTTGCAATTGGTTATCCGCCAACAGAAGAAGATACGGTAACTGTTAGTGAAAAAACTTGTTATCATTATGTTAGATTAGCCTGTGAAAAGTATCTACAGCTTCACCCAGAGGATACAGATAAGGTTAATGAGTTATTAGCTAAAATACCAGTGTAGATATGGTGATGATATCTATTCTAAATATATTTCTCGTGTTGTTCTGGATACTGAACATTCAAATATTATCCCCAGTATTGAGCTGGGGTCATATTTTACTCTTGGCTTTAGTATCAATTATAAGCAGAACAATTATAATGATTAAGGATAATAACCTATTGATAAAAAATAGGATATTTAGCTATATAAAAAATTTATGGCGAGGCTCTGTGACATTTTTAGATTTAGCGATGATGGACATAATGCAGGTAGTAAGGTAGTTATTGCGAACAGCAACATAAAATATCAAAATACTAACAATCATATTACTGGTTATAGTGTTAATCAATTCCAATTTATCAACCATCAAAAGTAAGCAGAATATCTCCGCATAGCTTGGCTTAACCTTTTTTCAGTAAATAGAATGCTGGAAAGGGGACGGGTGCCAGCAAACCATTAAACAAAACATCTTTAGAAAAGCAACACGGCAAAGGAAATATCGAGCAAAGTGGTGGAAATTATAAAGAGACTAAGGATAAAATACTAGATAATCAGGCTACCAATCAGAAAGCCAACAAAAGTAGCAAATTGGTGAGCATGTAAAAAAAGAACAAGAGATTAATGCTGGTAAGGTGAATGGTGCTACAAATACAGAAAAACTAACAGGTGGTGCTGCTAGGGCTGAACAATATTCAAATAATTGGCCTACAGGAAATCTTGATAAAGCTATTAATGATTTTGCAGGTACAAATCCAATAATAACTACAACTGAAAAAGGGAAAAGAATTTATACTAATCCAACGACAGGTATACAGGTTGTTGAGGATATATCTGGAAACTACTTCCGAATTTATAACCCTAATATTTCGGGAAAAAGGGCTTATTTGGATTTGAATGGAAATATTCCTAACAACAAATTATTAGAGAATGGAAAAGAAGCTGGCCGAAATCAAGGTGAATATAATGCGGTAACTCATTTTAATATAGAAAGGAATAAATAATATGAAATATATATCCGTTCCAGTAAATACAAGTGCAATGGAGCGCCTATATTTTGATAAATGTATCAATGGTGATCTTATTGAGTTAACTCTTGATGAGGATAATTATGCCAACCTTCTAAAGAGTAATGTTATTCAGCAACTTAATAATGAATTAGGAATAAATATTGATGATTATGAAGATGAAAAGATAACCGATATTGATAAACTTATAATTGCTAGAAATATTATTCAAAATACAATAATGTCAAATAATAGCGAAGTGTTAATTAAATTATTAACTCAAGTTGAGAATGCAATAAAATATAAAACAGGGTTATTTTTTTATTTTTAAATATAAATGTGATAGTAAGCTCCTTACCTTAAACAGTGAGGATTTTACTTTGACATCTATACCAATATCTCAAGCCTGATAATCAACAGCCCCCGATCGAGCATCAGTTGGCCGATGATAAGCTGGAAAGGAGACGGGTGCAAAAATATCGCCTGAAAATCAGAAGTACGTCGATATTCTATCACCTGAAGCTAAGCAGCATATATTATATGGAGATGGACCAACAAGTGGGGGGACACATGTACCCAGGAAATCCTGGTAAAACCACATTTCCTAAGGATTGGTCTGCAGACAAAATTGTCCATGAAATAGGGGATATTGCGACATCGACTAATACACAATGGTATGCACAAACAGGTACTGGCGGTATTTACACGGGAAAAGGTAAACCTGCAAAGTGGGTTTCTTATGAGGTTCGCGATGGGGTAAGAATAAGAGTTGTCTATCAGCCAGCGAATGGAAAAATAATAACGGCATTTCCTGACAAAGCTCCTGTCCCAAATACTTATAAACCAATAAAATAAAGGTAAAAAATGCAATATTTAGATAATAAAATTAAAGAATTTGGTGAATTATTTAAAAATCGCTTAGATAACGATCTTTTACAAGATGCTATTTATTATGTTGATTGCAATGAAAGAGGGTTAGCTTTTGATACAATTTGTGATCATATTAGTGAATACGAAGTGCCGATTACAAAGAAAGAATATGATATTGCAATTAGTATTTGTAATGAATTAAAAATGGATACTAATGATATTAGCATTAAACATATGTCTGATTTAATTTCTGAGTAAAATTATAGCTGGAAAGGGGACTGCAGGAAATATTTCGGGTTTAAGTGAAGAAGAAATAAATAAAATTCTTGCTAAAGAAAAAGGATTTCGTCCAGATCCAAGTACTTATATGTCAAAAGCTGAAATTGGAGCACATTTAGCTAAATTTGATGATGGTGCAGTTAGATTTACGTCAAAAAGTGGAATAAGTAAGCATGGAACATATGGTCCAGATGGTGGTTTTGTTATACCTAAGTCTGAATTTGAAAGAGTAATGTTCGAATCAAAAGGTGATTTAAGAATAGTTGAACAAAAATTAGGGCTAGATAAAGGTTATTTAAGTAATTCTGATACAGTAGTAGTTGTTATAGAAAAAATAATATTTCTGGATTAAGGATGCCTTCAGGTAATGAAAGTGGAGCTAATAAATTTTGGAAACCAGGTGGTTATACCTCTGGAGGTGTTGTTGAAGCTGTGATGGATTTTTCACATAAACCTCAAGGAACCATACTAAATCTTAATAAAATTAACGAACAATTACTAAGGAAATCAAAATGACGAAAGTAACATTTAATTTTGGAGGAGTTCCCGTTGAAATTGAAGGAGAACCTTTAGAGTATAAAGAACCAATAGTTGAAGAAAATGAATATCCCAAAGGAGCTAGTTGGTGGAGAATAAAACCGGTTGGAGATAAATATTTATTTTCATGTATATCTGGCTCATTAGCAGGTGGTGAATATAAAACTGAAATTACTAAAGAAGAATTTGATAAACTTCATACTGGAGAAGTAACCGCAAAAGATATTTGTTATAAATATAATATTGGTTGATTTATTTAAAGATTTGTGCATTTATTGCCGGAAGCTGATGGTAGCTATTATTGTTTACTTCCAAATGGTAAAGTACATTATTGGACACCAGATGGCTATAGCAATGATTCTTGGGAAGATCTTGCAGATTGGGTAGAACAAGAATGGATTAATGGAGATTAAATAGTTTATTAGTCAAAATTTAGAATTAAGATCATTATTAAATAAATTATGAAAATAGCCAATTAAAATGAATAGAGTTCTTTTATATCGTTTTAAAGTTTCAAATCAATCTCTATCATCAACTTGCCCTGTTCAATCTTAACGATAACAGGGCAGCCGCATAAAAACCAAATTGCTCCAGCCATCTGCCCTTAATGGTCAGTTCTGGTCTGCGGTTGGGTTTTGTGCCTTGTGGCACGTAACCCACGGTATAGAATCGCTCATTGGGTTGTAGTGCCGGTGTTTTGTCTGTGGTTGATTTTAGTTTAGAATGTGTTTTAACCATAATAACTAGCCTCATTAGTTGTTGTGGTTAGCAGTTTGTTGTTAATCTATGCCGTTATTCACTATATTTTCTTAAACCTTCCCTCCAAACTTAAGTTAATACTTAGCTTTTCATTTATCCTTAATCTAATATCAACTAAACAAAAGTAAGACAAGTTTCGGTGAGTGGGTGTACCAACGGCTTATCAAAATAGTGATAGTGATTCAAGCACGACAAAATCGGCGGTAGAAAAAGGTGAGTTAATCATCCGCAATAAAGAGCAGCAAAAACAGGATATCAATGAATTAAGTCGGGATACGGAGAGTGCGAATAATCCGCTGA
>NZ_JAFNNV010000017.1:0-6728 GCF_026536705.1 Gilliamella sp. B3817
GACAATTTAAAACCAACCGCATAGACCACACGACATCGGATGTTTATGGGGTAAGTTATAAACCGACGGAAGCCCAATTTATAGAAGGGTCTTACTCGATAGGTCGTGTGAGCAACCGTCACCGCAATCACACCAGTTTAACCGGAAATGATGAAACTCGTCGTGATGTTTGGGCGGTGGGATACGGTTATAAAAATGATGTTTTCCAAATCCGTAATCGTGTGGAATACCGAATCGATAACGGCAATGAACGCATAAGACAATGGGTGACTACTAACCGGGCGAAGACGGTGGTCAATGAAGACTTAAGCTGGCTGGTACAGTTTGACTTTGCCAAGACGTTAGGGGAGCACAGAAACAACAGTGAAGTGGTGAGTAACTACACGGAATCGATGGTTGGTTTTGCTTACCGACCGAGAGCGATAAACAACCTGAACTTATTTGGTAAATTGACGTATGTGTATGGATTAGACCCGGATGACCAGTTGATAGTGAACTCAACGTCATCAAGCGGTAAACGTTATACGTCGAGCTTGTATGACCAAAAGAGCTGGGTATGGTCATTAGAAGGTGTTTACGAATGGAATGCGAACTGGGAAACGGCGTTTAAAGCGGCGCACAGACAGGGTCATTTACGTTATAAAGGTGAAAGTGACTGGTACTCATCGGGTGCAAGTTTGTATGCGGTGCGTGTTAATTACAAGACAGGCGACTGGGAATATCAGGTTGAAGGTCGAACGCTACGAACAAGTCTGGCAGATGACCACAAAGACGGATTGGTGACCAGTGTTTATCGTTATATTGGCGACAACATCAAGATGGGCGTGGGTTACAACTTCACGGATTATAACGACAACTTAACACACCTGAACTACCGTTCACGAGGTTGGTTTGTCAATGTAGTGGGGAGTTTCTAATGAACAGTTGGCAAAAAGTTACCGGTGTAGAAAAGCACTTACCGAAGATGCAGTTCAATGCCCCAAGGGTTGAAAAACGTAAAGAAGAGAAGAATTTACGCATATCAGGAGAGAAGATAATGCGAACTGAGCATAATGCAACAGTGCAAAAGACGATGCTAAGAAGCATAAAGCGCTTATTAGCTTCTGCGTTGATATCGATGACGACGATATCAACAGCATATGCCTTTGATATAGGTGGAAAAGTCTATTTAGATTATGATAATACGGCCAGTAAAACAGAAATGCCGTTAACGGGTTTAAAAGTTGAATTATATGACAGTAATCAAAAGTTACTATCGGACACGACCACAAATCAGGACGGTAGCTATAAATTAGATGCGCCGTTACTGGGGACATATAAGGTTGTGGCAAAGACGACGGAAGGTGAAACCATTGATCGTTCAGTGCAACTTATCGTTGATACTGGTGCGTCTGCTCAAAACTTATTTATCAAAGGGCAAGGCGGTGATATCAACTTAGCGATAAAAGACGACAAAGGAAATGGTGCAAAGAATATTCCTGTTAGGTTGATTCATACCTCTTCTTCAAGGCAAATTGTTTTTGCAACCAATAATGATGGTGTAGTTGAACTTAAAAATACCTTAAAAGGGCATCTGTATGACATGACGGTTGATACAGCAGATTTTGTTGCTGACTCAAGTAATAAAATCAAATATGCTTTATGGGATGCAACATTACCAGACAGTAAAAACGCCTACGTTAATAAAATTAGCTTTAATATGGCGGGTAAAAATCAAAAAGGGCAATTTAATGTTAAACCACGTAATGAATGGGGTATTGACGGAGTTGTCGCTATTGATCAAAATGGTGATGGGATCTATACAGTAGGCTCTGATACCGGTGCGATTGATATGAATGTCGAGCTTTACTATCCCGGCACGACAACCAAAGTACTAGGTACAGGAACAATAACTACAACTGATAATGGCCGTTATCGTTTTAGAGATCTAGCTGTTGCAAGTTATGACATAAAAGTAACCAATGTAAAAGCACCTTATATTCCACAGAATAAAACCGAACAAACTGTTAAAATAACTGATGCAATCGGTCAAACAAGTGGCCCGACATTTTTGTTAAATATTGATCCGAACGATACAACTTTAGCAGGTATATCAGGTTCGGTATTTGCATTAGGTTCAGAACAATTCCCTGAAGACGGCCCAGATGGGGGTAAAACAGGAAATACTTTACCTAAGGATGGTAGTACCTTTCTTAACACGCCAGTCAATCTTTATCAACATGATGGTAATAGTTGGATATTAATTGCTAAACAGACCACTAATAAAGCGGGGGTTTATAAATTTGGAGGACTAAGAGCGAATAAAGATTATAAAGTCGTTTTAGATGAATCTGGTATTGATACGACCAAATATTTCTTTATTGGCGATACAGATGGTAAATCAACCAGTACCTCATCTGAATCAAAAAGTACTCATAAAGGTAAAGTAAAACTCAGCAATGGTAAGCAAGACAAAATTGCTCCGAAAGAGATTATTATTCCCAATTTAAATGGCGGTACTAAGTCAAACCAAAACTTTTGGTATTCAATCATTGCACCAAGTCTATTAGCTGTAGAAAGTAGCTTACAGTCTACAAATAACCACGGAAACTGGGGTGGTATACAAAATGGTATAAGTGAATTAAGTACCGCACCTTATCTAGAGGTTGCTTTTTTTGAAGAAGATGGTGTCACGCCTGCGACCAAATTAGATGGGACACGTTTATATGCTAAATATCTAAAAGGTCCAGATGATTATTCGCGTGCTCAACGAGCTAGGGTTAATTCTGATCATGGTGGCATTTATACTTACAAAATTATTGGATATGATTCTAATTATTTAGATATCCAAGCTGTTACACAAGAATATCGAGTAAGATCAGTTGCAAATAATGCAAGTGCTACCGAAAGATTGGGTGGTTTTTCTATTGTATATTTTAGAGGTAAAACGCCTAACAGTATTTCGGGCTATGTTTACTTAAATAATAGCCATGTTGGTACCACCGGTAGTTATGATCCTAAGTTAGATACGCCTATTAGATACACTCGTGTCGTTTTACAACATAAACAAGTATCTACTGGCAATTGGGAACGTGATGATATTGCTATTATGGGAACAAACAATGATGGTTGGTATAACTTTACCAAGTTACCTGATGGTGAATATCGAGTGGTTGTTCAATCAACTTTCGGCGCTGGCAGTAATGCAGATAAAAATGCTATTGAATTAGAACGTAATGATCAAAACGATACTATTGTTAATGAAACTTCTAGCATTATTGTAAAAGTAAAAGGCGGTCAAAACTATACTAAAGATACTAATTTCTGGTTTAAATTAAAACAACGAGATTATGTTGCTAAAGGTACAGTTTATTTGGATACTTACAGAGGAGAGGGTATACTTACTGTAGGTGGGACGGCTGATGCCTTTGATAAACCATTGTTTGATGCGACAGTTTTATTATGTAAAGATAATAATGATTGTACTTCACGCTCAGGTAAAAGTGTATTAGCTTCACAAAAAACCGATAAAACAGGACGTTATGAGTTTACTGGAAATGATGGACTGACGAGTGGGAAAGATTTTATCATTAAAGTTGTTCGCTCAGATACTGAGGCAGTAACAGATCCAAAACAAGGTCTTGCTCAGTTGCAAACGATTCGTTTTGATAAAATAGATTTACCTATTATCCATAACTTTTTAATGCAAGGTAAAAGTGATGCAATTACCTTTATTCCTATCAATGATTTAGATGGGAATGGTAAGTATGAAGGTAATGGTTCCAAAGAACAAGGTTATGGTAAATTTAAAGTTCTTTATTGGGATGGAAGTACTTACCAAGAATGGATGACTGGCGGAGATTTTTATCAGAATTTAATTCTTTACCGTTTACCAAAAGGTAAATATCGCATTATACATGATCCAGATAATACTAATTATAGTTATATTGATATTGCCGACAAAGATCCTGCCACAGCTGTAGGTATTTTTGACATAGAAGTCTTGGCCGATGGTACTTTAGCTAATAATGTTGAATCTAGTCAATATATTATGCAAGCATCAAAAGCATCTAAAGGAATATCAGGAAATCTTTACCTAGATATTACAGGTTCCAAAAAAATAGAAGATGCGGTTTTATTAACAAGTCAAGAGTTAATGAGATATAATAAAGATGCGCTTAGAGTAGAAGGCTTTTTTACGCCTCGTTTCTATAAAGGATACAATAATGGAAATATTAGCGCTATTTTAAATCAATCTGACTTTGTCGATAACAATGTAAAATATACGGGTGAATTTGTTTATAATGACACTAATTCACCTCGTGGTAATTTGTATTTAACTAATATAATTCTTAGATTACGTGGACTAGATTCACAACAATTTGAATTAGTTGCTAGTGGTAATGAACCTCAAGGCAGTCTTATTCCTAGTGAGCTGAAAAAACCAGAGTTTTTACAAGTTGCCCCTATTCCATCTGCTGGTGCAACTGATCAGTATTGGATAGTAAAACTGAAACAACCTACCGAGATCAGTGGTCGACTTTATTTTGACTATGATGAGGATGGTAACTTCAATGCTAGTAAAAGCGATGTGCCACTTGCCGGAGTAACGGTTGAATTATATCGTGATGGAAAATTCTATGTTAAAACTAAAACCGATAAATCTGGTATATACACTTTCCAAAATTTATTTAATGATACTTATACCATTAAAGTTACAGAAGAAGGCTTGGATGTAAGCGTTTATGAACTAAAATCAGAGTTTGATACTGTACCAAATATTAAAATTACATCACAAACACCAAAAGTATCAGGTGGTAATTTAGATTTCATCTATAAGAAAAATGGTGATGCAGCTATTGCAGGTTATGTAATGGTTGATATTAACAACAATGGTAGAACGGATATTAGTTTTGATAAAACAGGTGATCTTCCTGTATCGAATGTTAAGGTTAAATTATTTAAAAAATTAAATAATTCTCTTATTAACTATCTTGAAAGTACTACTAATGAGAAAGGCTATTATAGTTTCACTGGAATTGATCTTAATACGGACTACGTAGTTCAAGTTGTTCCTACAAGCAATTATGGCGTTATTTCGAATGCTAATCAAAAAGCTAGTGCAACTTTAGACACAATAACCTTTAAAGATATTGGACGAACTGTACAAAACCAATCCTTCCTATTAGCTGGTAGTTCAAACAGTTCACCGGCGGCAGGTATAAGCAGTAATCAAGCAATCAATAGTGGTATTGCGGGTAAAACTATTATTGACGGCACATCACCTGAATTACCAATTGATCATGTATTGATTGGTCTAGTTGATTCAAACGGAACAGAGATCGCTCGTCAATATACCAATGATAAAGGTGAATATCATTTCTATAACTTACCTTCCGGTAAGTACAGTATTAATGTTGTAACCTCGCCGGATGGTTATTCATTAGTTAAAAATAGTGAAGGTTCAACTCAACCAATCAGTACTTTATCCAATATTCAAATAACCAATACTGGTGTCTTTGGTAATAGTTTCTATTATAAAGAAGCAAGTGCTAACGGTATTCAAGGGAAAATCTTCGTCGATTATGCCGATAATAATAACGATTTAGATCCTACAAAGGCGTTTACCTATTTACTTGATAGTGCGATCTCGTATACCGTTGAATTGCATGACGGTTTAGATGGTACTGGTAAGTTATTAATGACCCAACAAACCGTGGATGGTGAGTATCAATTCCCTAATTTGATGTTTGGTAATAGTGCTAACTATTCTGTGGTGCTGAAATTAGGCGCTAATGCCGACCATGAGTTTAAACAAAGCTCAGCAGGTAAAGATCCGAAACATATTGTTATTCCGGTTGCGAGTTTACCAAAACAAGGCTCACTGGATAATAATTATCTGTTGGTAGGAAAACAAAAAATCGATGGTGTCGTCTGGATTGATGAAAATGACAGCAAAGACAGACAGGATAACGAAGGGCTTAATGGCATCAATGTGACCCTTAATTATCAGGCACCGGGTACAACGGATTATGTCGAGCTTAAAAAGGTTAATACCGACAATTCAGGTCACTATCAGTTTGAAAAATTACCGAAAGGCGGTAACTATCAAATTATGGTTAGCACACCGGAAGGAACGGAATTAATTGCGAACAGTGTCATAACCGGAAATAGCGATAACTTTGTGTTTAACCCGTTAACAAAAGATGAGTTAACTAATAGCTCAGCATATAAATATATTGCCATGATCAAAGGTCATGTCAGCATTGATATAGACAACAGCCGAACCCACTCAGCGATTGATGCGGATTTATCCGGTTTAGCATTAACTCTGACTAAAACGGGTAGCACAATTACGAAACAAGTGACCACTGACAGTAAAGGTAACTTTGAGGCGGGCAACGTATCAGAAGGCGATTGGATTATCACGGCAGACAGTTCGCAAAGTGTGGCTGACTGGGATGGTTATCAATTGAGCTATACGGATATAGGTCAAGGTGCAGTTAAAGCCGGATCACCTAACTTATCGCTAAAAGTGCATGTTGCTGATAATAAGTCATTAGTTAACGGAATAGAAATAGGTTATCACGGCAGTGCGGTTATCAAGGGTTATGTGGTGATCGATGCCGATAACGACGGAAAATACAGCGCAAATGATATTGCTTTTGGCGCATTAAGTACGCCAATTACGCCGAAACTGGTGTTAACATCGGCAAAATCAGGATTTGTGGAGCAGGAGATTAAGGTTG
>NZ_JAFNNV010000018.1:0-6229 GCF_026536705.1 Gilliamella sp. B3817
TCAAGTTGATAAATTTGTCTAAATGAGCTTTCATGACTATTTCCATTCATACTTTTTATTATGCAAATTGTACTATCTAAACTTTCATTATCGGTACAAAGCTTTTCTTATTATTTTAAAATAAAATTAACATTTATTTAACTATATTTTTTAAATAACTTAGATTAATAATCAGTTTAATGATTAAAATAGCGTTTTTTTTGATTGTATTTACAATACCATTACCTATAATCCAATCGTTAAATTGTACAATTTGAAGAAAAAGCCCGATTTACTCCTGCTATCCTGATTGTTTTGCTTTCCGTTTTTTAAGCTAATGTTAGGATTATTCGACCGGATACACGGTTTTTGTGAGTTCATACTCTTGTTCTATCTGGGCTAGCTCTTCTTTTGAGCCCGCTTTCGATGCCTTGTCTAACCCTTCAATTTGTTTCGAGGTGATTTTTAACTTCGGTTTGACTTGCATAAAGGTTTTGGCATCCCAAGGTTTATAATCAACGTATTCTAAGCCAGCTTGGTCTAAGGGTTTATTGATGTCCGATCCCATAAAATGACAGATCCAATGCCAATCCATCGTAAAACAATCCGTTTCACGGATATAAATATATTCAATCACTTTATAACTTTTGGGCTCACAAGCAGCCCCAACTAACGTATAACTTTCAAAGCTACCACCTTTTACATTGACCACTGTCGAACCTAGTAATACACCATGGAAGTTTTCCCAATCATAAACTTTTATATGAAATTTGTTTAAATCTTTAAAGGCTCTTCTGGGTGACCATGCTTTAAACATCCATTTCATTGCCACCGCTTCGTAAAGGTAAACCTTGCCTGTTTTTCGATTAAAACGAATTGGATTACTTACGGGGGCATAGTGACCAAAAAGAAGATTGAAAAGAATAAAATAAACAACCAGACCTCCCACTATAGATATAACAAACGACATTATAATCACCCATAAATCAATACTATTTTGATTTAATAAATAAAAAAATAACCAAATAAACGAAATTTCTGCACTACCAAATAAAAAAAATCCAAAATAGGGTCCGATAATTTTTCGTTTACGATAGATTTCAAGGTAATTATCCGTTGCACATGCAATATAATTAGCACGACGTTTAATCCCTGGCCCACCGCCTTTAGATAAATCACTTTTCCAACAACCAATTGGTGGTTTATAACATGATGGCATTTTTTACTCCTGCTATCCTGATTGTTTTGCTTTCCGTTTTTTAACTAACGTGAAGATTATTCAACCGGATACACGGTTTTTGTTAGTTCATACTCTTGTTCTATTTGAGCTAGCTCTTCTTTTGAGCCCGCTTTCGATGCTTTGTCCAATCCTTCAATTTGTTTCGAGGTGATTTTTAACTGCGGTTTGACTTGCATAAAGGTTTTGGCATCCCAAGGTTTATAATCAACGTATTCTAAGCCTGCTTGGTCTATGGGGTTATCGATGTCCGATCCCATAAAATGACAGATCCAATCCCAGTCCTCCGCAAAACAATTTGTTTTTCGAATATAAATATATTCAATCAATTTATAGCTATTAGGCTCACAAACAGCCCCAATTAAAGCATAATCTTCAAAGCTACCGCCTTTTACATTGACCACTGTCGAACCTTGTAATACGCCATAAAAGTTTTCCCAATCATAAACTTTTATATGAAATTTGTTTAAATCTTTAAAGGCTCTTCTCGGTGGCCATGCTTTAAACATCCATTTCATTGCCACCGCTTCGTAAAGGTAAACTTTGCCTGTTTTTCGATTAAAACGAATTGGATTACTTACGGGGGCATAGTGACCAAAAAGCAAATTAAAAAAAACTAAATAAAGAAACAAACCTAACCCAATAGATGAAACAAAAGCCACTGTAGCCGCAGCCAATACATCCAATGAATAAAAAAACATCCAAATAAGCAGAATTTCTACACTACCAAATAAAAAAAATCCAATATAAGGTCCGATAATTTTTCGTTTACGATAGATTTCAAGGTAATTATCCGTTGCACATGCAATATAATTAGCATGACGTTTAACCGGCCCCCCCCCCTTTAGATAAATCACTTTTCCAACAAACAATTTGTGGTTTGTAACGTGATGGCATTTTTTACTCCTGCTATCCTGATTGTTTTGCTTTCCGTTTTTTAAGCTAATGTTAGGATTATTCGACCGGATATACGGTTTTTGTTAGTTCATACTCTTGTTCTATCTGGGCTAGCTCTTCTTTTGAGCCCGCTTTCGATGCCTTGTCCAATCCTTCAATTTGTCTGGAGGTGATTTTTAGCTTCGGTTTGACTTGCATAAAGGTTTTGGCATCCCAAGGTTTATAATCAACGTATTCTAAACCTGCTTGGTCTATGGGGTTATCGATGTCCGATTCCATAAAATTACAGATCCAATCCCAGTCCTCCGCAAAACAATTTGTTTTTCGAATATAAATATATTCAATCAATTTATAGCTATTAGGCTCACAAACAGCCCCAATTAAAGCATAATCTTCAAAGCTACCGCCTTTTACATTGACCACTGTCGAACCTTGTAATACGCCATAAAAGTTTTCCCAATCATAAACTTTTATATGAAATTTGTTTAAATCTTTAAAGGCTCTTCTCGGTGGCCATGCTTTAAACATCCATTTCATTGCCACCGCTTCGTAAAGGTAAACCTTGCCTGTTTTTCGATTAAAACGAATTGGATTACTTACGGGGGCATAGTGACCAAAAAGAAGAGTGAAAAAAGTTAAATAAACAACCAGACCTCCTCCTAAAGATGCAATAAATGACAATATCACGGCAAGCCAAGGAATATTATTCTGATTTAAACAAACAAAAAAAGCCAAAATAACCGAAATTTCTCCACCTCCCAATAAAAAAAATCCAATATAAGGTCCGATAATTTTTCGTTTACGATAGATTTCAAGGTAATTATCCGTCGCACATGCAACATAATTAGCATGACGTTTAACCAACCCACCCCCTTTAGATAAATCACTTTTCCAACAAACAATTTGTGGTTTGTAACGTGATGGCATTTTTTACTCCTGCTATCCTGATTGTTTTGCTTTCCATTTTTTAAACTAATGTGAAGATTATTCGACCGGATACACGGTTTTTGTTAGTTCATACTCTTGTTCTATCTGGGCTAGCTCTTCTTTTGAGCCCGCTTTCGATGCTTTGTCTAACCCTTCAATTTGTCTCGAGGTGATTTTTAACTTCGGTTTGACTTGCATAAAGGTTTTGGCATCCCAAGGTTTATAATCAACGTATTCTAAACCTGCTTGGTCTAATGGTTTATCTGTGTTCCATTCCATAAAATGACAAATCCAATCCCAATCCTCCGCAAAACAATCTGTTTCACGGATATAAATATATTCAATCACTTTATAACTATTGGGCTCACAAGCAACCCCTGCTAAAGTATAACTTTCATAACTACCACCTTGCGGATTAACTACCGTATAACCTTGCAATACGGCATGAAAGTTTTCCCAATCATAAACTTTTATATGAAATTTATTTAAATATTTAAATTCTTTTAGCGGTGGCCATATTTTCATCGACATCCGTTCCATTGCCACCGCTTCGTAAAGATAAACTTTGCCTGTTTTACGATTAAAGCGAATAGGACTACTAGCCGGAGCACATTGATAAAAAAGAAAAGTGAAAGAAATTATATAAAGTGCCAGACCAAACACTATAGCTCCAACAAAAGACACCATCACGGCAATCCAAGGAATATTTTTTTGATTTAGACTAAAAAAAAATAACCAAATAAGCAAAAGTTCTCCACCTCCCACTAAAAAAAATGAGAAATAAGATCCTATAATTTTTCGTTTACGATAGATTTCAAGATAATTATCCGTCGCACATGCAATATAATTAGCACGACGCTTATTCCCCGGTCCGCCCCCTTTAGATAAATCGCTTTTCCATTTGGGGAGTGATGGTTTGTAACGTGATGGCATTTTTTACTCCTTAGAATGTTTTCATTTTCAAGTTGGCATGATTCCCTTCAAACTCATAAGATAGGTGTAAAGGCTGGGAATATTCGATTTTATCACCGTTAATCATATTGGGTTTTTGATAATTCAGCTCTACCGCATATATGACCTTTTCGATATATCTGGAATTGACTTCAGCCAATTTGTAATTTATCACCAGATTGGTTTGGGTACCTTCCACCACTTTCATTGTTTTATCGCTATTATCTATGTCTACCTCTTCGGATTGATATTTATAATATTTTCCTTTATCAAGCGGAAGCGCAACCAGTTGTCTCCCATTGTTCATATCCATCGTATTTTCAATAATCTTAGGTTCAAGTAGACACGTTTCGCTATTATGATTAAGCTCTAATTTCACTTTTTTAGTATCATCCGTCTTATCCTTTATGGTGAGAATAAATTGTAATTTATCATTTTGTTTATCAAAGCCGTGTATGGTCATACTAAGATAAAGTGGTGGATAGATATTACCGTTCAAAACATCTACTATGGTTGTTGCACTCCCTGAATACCCAAATTTTAGCTCGGGTGACATGCCCGAGGTTAAAAACGCAAAATCATTTAGTGCATTTTGCAATCCTTTGGGTGTCATTGGGTATCGACACTGATCAACCCCAAACCCACAACGCGCAAACCAACGCTCTAACTTGGTACGCTCAAATAAAGAAGCAATATAGATAATAATCATACCGGCAATAGCAACAGCAATACCAATTCCTGTGGCCATTCCTGCCAAAAAAGGTAAAGTGAAATATTTAAAAGTTATGAGCGCTCCAATAATCACAGTTATTCCACCAACTATATGAAAAGCTCCAGCTGCTATTTCCCCTTCCTTCAACGCTAAATTAAACCCTTTAAATATTTCCATCGCACCATCAACTATTGTTAAGACACCAAGTGCTTTACCGGCAATATTGACAAATTTATTGGTGATATTGAAAAAGTTTTTTATGCCGTTAGCTCTTTGCAAACTTTGTGTGATGAGTCGACTTTCGCCGTGCGGAAAACGGGTTAAAAAATTGCTGACCCTTAATGCTGTTTTACCGGTTGCCATTTTGATAATATGCCCCACCACTTCGGTCATCATGCCACACAGTGCAATGTAACCCGAACAGATATCATAAGTCAGAAAAGCTCGTGCTATTGGGTCGGTTTCGGATTGAAGTTGTTTTCGGTTCTCTTCTAATCCTTTCAGTGTGAACCCCAACATCACTACGTTTAAAAAACATTTGGCTAAACCATTCACTTTAATTTTTTGATTTTCTGTTGGAACATGGTTCAGTTTTTTATTTTTAACTTCTTTTAATGATGATTGTTGTAATTCATCCCCATTTGCCATTACCGAAATGTCAACATCCTTAGGAACTTTCGCGACAAATCGTCGAAATTTTTGGATAGGTAAAATATCTTCGTTTGCCAGCTTTTTAAAATCATCCAGTAAATTTTGCGGTACGCGTGCATTTTCTGTCACCATGCTCACATCAAGTGTCACGGTTTTTTGTTTTAACACATCGTATTCAGCCCGGGTAAAATTTCGGGACTTGCCATTCAAATCCATAATATAAAATTTTGAATTAGCCTTATTAAAATAAAGGTTATCGCCCGTTGCTGTTTTTAAGTTGGTTTTAAAATCAACCCCACCAGTGACCGATATTTTGCCAATTTTTTCAAAAACTTCGGCAATATGGGGTATGCGGATTTTTAACTTAACTTCGGTTACTTTTCCATCGGCTATTTTTGTCGCCAATTTTTTTAAACGATCGCTTATCACGGTTTCGTTCAGTAATACCCTGCTATTGCGGTATTCGGTGGCAATGCCTGAAATGACATCCGTTGGCAACGATAAAAGGTAATTACGAATAACATAAGCTAACATGATATCCCCGTCGCTGGCATCGATATCTGCCCCAAAAATGTTATTCATACTGTCAGCTAACACTTTATTAAAATCACCACCGGCTGATGCCGTACTGATTGAAGTGGATGTGGCGGAAGAACTATTATTTTCAGACGTGTCACTGTCGTTTTGACCAAATAAATCCTTATCGTCACCCGCCAGAACTTGATAGTAGTAGCTGTCCGGGTCTGAACAGAGTTCATCTTGTAAGGCTTTCACATCATCAGTCGGGGGAATATGACTGGATAACATTGTATGTGCATCATCCAGATAAAATTTATGAAAAGGTTTGAGTTGGTAGTTGAATTCAACTTCCCAAA
>NZ_JAFNNV010000019.1:0-3254 GCF_026536705.1 Gilliamella sp. B3817
CTTATTTAAAAGTCTGGCGGCACCCTACTCTCACATGGGTAATACCCACACTACCATCGGCACTACGGCGTTTCACTTCTGAGTTCGGCATGGGGTCAGGTGGGACCACCGCGCTATTACCGCCAGACATATCCTGTCTTCTCTTTCTCTATTGATGTCATTATCTCATCTTTACATCAATTCCTCAATCCGGAACAAACTGTTTCTACAATATTCAATCACCTTCCGATGATTTTCTCTTCTCTCTCGCGTATCCCAAAACAACTCCGAGTTGTAAGGTTAAGACTCTCGGTTCATTAGTATCAGTTAGCTCAATGTATCACTACACTTACACACCTGACCTATCTACGTCTTAGTCTCAAACGGACCTTACTGATTCTCATCAGGGAAAACTCATCTCGAGGCTAGTTTCGTACTTAGATGCTTTCAGCACTTATCTATTCCGCACGTAGCTACCGGGCAATGCAATTGGCATCACAACCCGTACACCAGCGGTGCGTTCACTTCGGTCCTCTCGTACTAGAAGCAAACCCTCTCAATTTTCCTACGCCCATGGCAGATAGGGACCGAACTGTCTCACGACGTTCTAAACCCAGCTCGCGTACCACTTTAAACGGCGAACAGCCGTACCCTTGGGACCTACTTCAGCCCCAGGATGTGATGAGCCGACATCGAGGTGCCAAACACCGCCGTCGATATGAACTCTTGGGCGGTATCAGCCTGTTATCCCCGGAGTACCTTTTATCCGTTGAGCGATGGCCCTTCCATTCAGAACCACCGGATCACTATGACCTACTTTCGTACCTGCTCGAGCCGTCACTCTCGCAGTCAAGCTAGCTTTTGCCATTGCACTAACCTCCTGATGTCCGACCAGGATTAGCTAACCTTCGTGCTCCTCCGTTACTCTTTGGGAGGAGACCGCCCCAGTCAAACTACCCACCAGACAGTGTCCCTTACCTCGATTCAGAAGTATAGGTTAGAACATCAAACATTAAAGGGTGGTATTTCAAGGATGACTCCATGCATACTGGCGTACACACTTCTTAGTCTCCCACCTATCCTACACATTAAGGCTCAATGTTCACTGTCAAGCTATAGTAAAGGTTCACGGGGTCTTTCCGTCTTGCCACGGGTACACCGCATCTTCACGGCGATTTCAATTTCACTGAGTCTCGGGTGGAGACAGCCTGGCCATCATTACGCCATTCGTGCAGGTCGGAACTTACCCGACAAGGAATTTCGCTACCTTAGGACCGTTATAGTTACGGCCGCCGTTTACTGGGGCTTCGATCAAGAGCTTCTGCTTACGCATAACCCCATCAATTAACCTTCCAGCACCGGGCAGGCGTCACACCGTATACGTCCACTTTCGTGTTTGCACAGTGCTGTGTTTTTATTAAACAGTTGCAGCCAGCTGGTATCTTCGACTGATTTCACCTCCATCCGCGCGGGACTTCAATTACCATCAGCGTGCCTTCTCCCGAAGTTACGGCACCATTTTGCCTAGTTCCTTCACCCGAGTTCTCTCAAGCGCCTGAGTATTCTCTACCTGACCACCTGTGTCGGTTTCGGGTACGATTAACTATAACCTGAAGCTTAGAGGATTTTCCTGGAAGCAGGGCATCAATTACTTCACTACCTTAGTAGCTCGTCATCACGCCTCAGGGTCTCAGTGACCGGATTTGCCTAATCACACCCCTACACGCTTAACCCACCATCCAATAGGTGGTAAACCTAGCCTTCTTCGTCCCCCCATCGCAGTTATAGCCAGTACGGGAATATTAACCCGTTTCCCATCAGATACGCCCTTCGGCCTCTCCTTAGGGGTCGACTCACCCTGCCCCGATTAACGTTGGACAGGAACCCTTGGTCTTCCGGCGAGCGGGCTTTTCACCCGCTTTATCGTTACTTATGTCAGCATTCGCACTTCTGATACCTCCAGCATGCCTCACAACACACCTTCTACGGCTTACAGAACGCTCCCCTACCCAATACACTTACGTGCACTGCCGCAGCTTCGGTGCATAGTTTTAGCCCCGTTACATCTTCCGCGCAGGCCGACTCGACTAGTGAGCTATTACGCTTTCTTTAAATGATGGCTGCTTCTAAGCCAACATCCTAGCTGTCTAAGCCTTCCCACTTCGTTTCCCACTTAACTATGACTTGGGGACCTTAGCTGGCGGTCTGGGTTGTTTCCCTCTTCACGACGAACGTTAGCACCCGCCGTGTGTCTCCCATGATTAAACTTGTCAGTATTCGGAGTTTGCATCGGGTTGGTAAGCCGGGATGGCCCCCTAGCCGAAACAGTGCTCTACCCCCAACAGTTATACATGAGGCGCTACCTAAATAGCTTTCGGGGAGAACCAGCTATCTCCCGGTTTGATTGGCCTTTCACCCCCAGCCACAGGTCATCCGCTAATTTTTCAACATTAGTCGGTTCGGTCCTCCAGTTAGTGTTAACCAACCTTCAACCTGCCCATGGCTAGATCACCGGGTTTCGGGTCTATACCCTGCAACTTAACGCACAGTTAATACTCGGTTTCCCTTCGGCTCCCCTATTCGGTTAACCTTGCTACAGAATATAAGTCGCTGACCCATTATACAAAAGGTACGCAGTCACACATGCCCAACGACACATGCTCCCACTGATTGTACGTACACGGTTTCAGGGTCTATTTCACTCCCCTCCCGGGGTTCTTTTCGCCTTTCCCTCACGGTACTGGTTCACTATCGGTCAATCAGGAGTATTTAGCCTTGGAGGATGGTCCCCCCATCTTCAGACAGGATATCACGTGTCCCGCCCTACTCTTCAAGCTTCCACATAATCCATCTTCGTGTACGGGACTTTCACCCTCTATCGTGCGACTTTCCAGACGCTTCCACTGATACATTATGCTACCCGCTTTGGGCTCCTCCCCGTTCGCTCGCCGCTACTAGGGGAATCTCGGTTGATTTCTTTTCCTCGGGGTACTTAGATGTTTCAGTTCTCCCGGTTCGCCTCATCTGACTATGTATTCATCAGATGATAGTGCAGTCACCTACACTGGGTTTCCCCATTCGGACATCGACGGCTATAACGCCTTTTATCAGCTCACCGTCGCTTTTCGCAGATTAACACGTCCTTCTTCGCCTCTGATTGCCTAGGCATCCACCGTGTACGCTTAATTTCTTAACCTTACAACTCACAGTTGTCTTGGTTTCTATTACGCTTTTTTCTCTTTCCTACTTCAAACACCCATACTTTCGTATCAACG
>NZ_JAFNNV010000019.1:3350-5081 GCF_026536705.1 Gilliamella sp. B3817
TCTAAACAAACAATCTGTGTGAACACTTACGAGCTCTTCGTAAGGAGGTGATCCAACCGCAGGTTCCCCTACGGTTACCTTGTTACGACTTCACCCCAGTCATGAATCACACCGTGGTAAACGCCCTCCCGAAGGTTAAGCTATCTACTTCTGGTGCAACCCACTCCCATGGTGTGACGGGCGGTGTGTACAAGGCCCGGGAACGTATTCACCGTGACATTCTGATTCACGATTACTAGCGATTCCGACTTCATGGAGTCGAGTTGCAGACTCCAATCCGGACTTAGACGTACTTTCTGAGGTCCGCTTGCTCTCGCGAGGTCGCCTCCCTTTGTATACGCCATTGTAGCACGTGTGTAGCCCTGGTCGTAAGGGCCATGATGACTTGACGTCGTCCCCACCTTCCTCCGCTTTATCAACGGCAGTCTCCTTTGAGTTCCCGACCTAATCGATGGCAACAAAGGATAAGGGTTGCGCTCGTTGCGGGACTTAACCCAACATTTCACAACACGAGCTGACGACAGCCATGCAGCACCTGTCTCACAGTTCCCGAAGGCACTCCAGCATCTCTGCCAGATTCTGTGGATGTCAAGACCAGGTAAGGTTCTTCGCGTTGCATCGAATTAAACCACATGCTCCACCGCTTGTGCGGGCCCCCGTCAATTCATTTGAGTTTTAACCTTGCGGCCGTACTCCCCAGGCGGTCGATTTATCGCGTTAGCTTCGGAGCCCATCACTCAGGGCAACAAACTCCAAATCGACATCGTTTACAGCGTGGACTACCAGGGTATCTAATCCTGTTTGCTCCCCACGCTTTCGCATCTCAGCGTCAGTATCTGTCCAGAAGGCCGCCTTCGCCACCGGTATTCCTCCACATCTCTACGCATTTCACCGCTACACGTGGAATTCTACCTTCCTCTACAATACTCCAGATAACCAGTTTTAAGTGCAATTCCCAGGTTGAGCCCGGGGCTTTCACACCTAACTTAATTATCCGCCTACATGCCCTTTACGCCCAGTCATTCCGATTAACGCTCGCACCCTCCGTATTACCGCGGCTGCTGGCACGGAGTTAGCCGGTGCTTCTTCTGTAGCTAACGTCAATTGCATGCACTTTTCATACACACAACTTCCTCACTACCGAAAGTACTTTACAACCCGAAGGCCTTCTTCATACACGCGGCATGGCTGCATCAGGGTTCCCCCCATTGTGCAATATTCCCCACTGCTGCCTCCCGTAGGAGTCTGGACCGTGTCTCAGTTCCAGTGTGGCTGGTCATCCTCTCAGACCAGCTAGAGATCGTCGCCTTGGTGAGCCTTTACCACACCAACTAGCTAATCCCATATGGGTTCATCAAATGGCGCACGTCCTTGCGGAACCGTACTTTGGTCTCTCAACTTTATGCGGTATTAGCAGTCGTTTCCAACTGTTGTCCCCCTCCATTTGGCAGATCCCCATACCTTACTCACCCGTCCGCCACTCGTCATCAAGTGCAAGCACTCATGTTACCGTTCGACTTGCATGTGTTAAGCCTGCCGCCAGCGTTCAATCTGAGCCATGATCAAACTCTTCAATTTAAAGTTTGATGCTCAATAACTGTTTCTGACATATTCAAATGAATCTTCAGTGTCACTTATCAAGACTTAATTTTTTGAGTCCGTAGACTTTATTCTTTCGTCTCGCAAGTGCCCACACAGATTGTCTGTTTCTTCTTTTTAAAGAGCTGACAG
>NZ_JAFNNV010000002.1:0-520633 GCF_026536705.1 Gilliamella sp. B3817
AACCCGTTCATTACGCTTATTAAAATACGCCCGCATCAAAATAACTGGCACTGAAGTCAGAGCGAAAGTACATCATAAAATTGAAACGGTAACGGTTGAATTAGATGAGATTAATTGGAATAATGTTGCTGAAACGAGGACGACGCATACAGGAAGTGAAGCTGGAGATTATCTTAATAACTTTAAACCTTCTTCTACACCTGCTGAATTAATTCAACAACAAGCAGGTAAAGGTATTCAAGTAACAATCAATACTGAACATATTTTAAATGGTGAAATAAAAACTTATGCAAATGGTACTAAGGTTGGTACTGGTGGGCATTATTTAAAAGATCCGAATATTAAAGTAGATCAGTGGACAGGTGCAGCAGATGCTAATGGTGTAAAAACAGGATACATATCGGTCAGAGATCCTGCAACGGGGAAATGGTATAAAAAACAATCTGAAACAACGTTTTTTCCTGAGCATTGGTCTAAACGTCAAACGGAAATGGAAATTAAAAATGCTTTTGAAAATTCAATGCCTCATACTGATCCACGAAAAAAAGAAATGTGGCAAGGAACATCGTCTGATGGATTGAAAATGGAAGGTTATTATAAAAAACCTGATGGAACAGGAGCAACGGCTTGGCCTATTTATGAAGGAGTTAAAAAGTAATGTTAAAAAAGAAATTGTATTTTATATGGTATGAAGGTAAGTATATTCTTTCTGGAACATCTGAAGATGAAAATATTAGGAATACGCCAAGACAAGGTTATGGAATCTGTGAAATAGCTGCTTGGTTGGCGACAGATCTTCCTACAGGGATCAACTCTGTCAATATTTGGATAAATAATCTTACCGATTTAGAGCATAGCCGAGCACCCGATGGTATGTTTGGTGTTGGTAATGCTCATTGGGTTTTAATTACTGGTGATTATGTTTTTATAGGTACCGAATACGTTGAACAACAACAAGTTCTTATTAATAAGAAGCAGCTTTTATATGTTTTAGAAAAATACAAAGCTTGCCTAGAATGTATTTATAAAGACCCATATAATCCACCTGGACCAATAGATGTTGAGCTTGTAGCTGAAGGGCAAGAAGCGATCGATATCTATAATGGATTGCCAAATTCTCATTTGGTTCCTTACGCTTGTTAAAAAACATCCCACCTAATCCGTGGGAAGTCTTTTTAATGTTCCTAAATCTACATGCATGTTTAATTATTAACTTGCTATGATAATCTTCAACTATACCTGTTGAATTAATTCAGCAACAAGTTGGTAAAGGTACTCAAGTAACAATCAATACTGAACATATTTTAAATGGTGAAATAAAAACTTATGCAAATGGGTTCATGATTGGTACAAGTGGCATTATTTTGTTGATGTCTACGCCCGATCAAGTAGCTTTATTTTACGAAATCCCTGCAAACGCTTCCTGTAATCCATTTTGTTCGCATGCGAACAGTATATAGGGAACATAGTTTAGATCACCTACTGGTATTAGCTGTATCGAGGTTTATCCCTATGTGTATAGGGAACACCCTATGAGCCAATGAAATGCCACTAATACTGCCGGTTTATCCCTATGTGTATAGGGAACACTAACAGAATCTGTTCACTCGAATGATGAGGTGCGGTTTATCCCTATGTGTATAGGGAACACTTGCAAGGACAAATTGCATCAGCAAAAATACCCGGTTTATCCCTATGTGTATAGGGAACACTAAAACTGGTAATAATGCGCGACCGAGCGACTCGGTTTATCCCTATGTGTATAGGGAACACTATTGGATTGGGAATAGCTGTAGATCAACATGCGGTTTATCCCTATGTGTATAGGGAACACTAATTTGTCCCCGAACGTCCCGACGTCCAAATCGGTTTATCCCTATGTGTATAGGGAACACTTTGTGATTTTGTAAATTGACGCCCCACGCGACGGTTTATCCCTATGTGTATAGGGAACACTGTGTTAACCACTGCCTGAGCAATTGAGGCGGCGGTTTATCCCTATGTGTATAGGGAACACGATTGGATTTAATGGTACCCATCGTGCGTCAACGGTTTATCCCTATGTGTATAGGGAACACAAGTTGTTCTTCATTATCAACATTGTTTTTTTCGGTTTATCCCTATGTGTATAGGGAACACTCTAATTATAACCTATTGTTTATTAATTAAAATAGGGAGGTGTAAAATTCTACCGATTTTTTATTGTTTTTTTAGGCGATTTGGTTTAATACACATTAGGAATGTAATTTTATAATTATCATATACTTACTTGCTATCATGGAGTTTTTTTAGCGGACACTCTTTTGTAATTTTTACTGCTCACCGAGCAATTCTTGAGAACAAGATAACATGTTACTTTTTCGCTAGATGATTTTAACGAACGACTTTATATTGATCTTACCTTTAGCTTCTTGTTTTATTCGGCTTTATGCCGAATGTTATAACCATTAATTCGCAGACAGACGTTATAACAATAGTTAGAAGTTTTATAACAGAAGAAATAATTAGGAGTTTGAACAAAGCGTTAATTTTTAGAGCTTTGAAAATGATGGCTATCCCTATGTATTTAAGGAACACGATAATTTTAAAGATAGCCCTATTTGAGGGGAACGATTTATCCCTATGTGCATAGGGAACACGCACATCTAAGAATTTCGGCGTTTAATTCTATTCGGTTTATCCCTACGTATATATAGGGAACACCGCCTGAGCCTCGCTTAGATTTTCTTTTAGCCACGGTTTATCCCTGTGTATACAGGGAACACTTCCATTACTTTGCTTAAACCTCGCAAATCGTCGGTTTATCCCTGTGTATACAGGGAACACGATTTTAGCCATGTCAAACGGGATGCCTCGATCGGTTTATCCCTGTGTATACAGGGAACACTTTGGTTGGTTGTTCTGGTAGTGGTTGAACGGCGGTTTATCCCTGTGTATACAGGGAACACTCAAGGGCATCATCGTGTTGGTTTTCATTTGTCGGTTTATCCCTGTGTATACAGGGAACACATCCGGTGCGAAATGAGCGTATCTCATCGTGACGGTTTATCCCTGTGTATACAGGGAACACCAATTAATTAATTGGTTACAAATTACAGCGATCGGTTTATCCCTGTGTATACAGGGAACACTTTATTGATGATTGGGTAAATGTTCCAGTTTATAGGTTTATCCCTGTGTATACAGGGAACACCTGTTGGTAACGTGGTAAGAACACTTATCAGGCGGTTTATCCCTGTGTATACAGGGAACACCTGGTTATTAAACCAAATAAAGAGGGGAGAGACGGTTTATCCCTGTGTATACAGGGAACACTGGGTTGTATTTGCTTTTGCAGTGGTATATTCCGGTTTATCCCTGTGTATACAGGGAACACAACTAGTTGACGACGGCATTTTTGAAAATAACCGGTTTATCCCTGTGTATACAGGGAACACATACTCCACGCCTTTGGTGTATCTTGGTTTTGCGGTTTATCCCTGTGTATACAGGGAACACAACAAAAAAAACATTCTTACAAAAACCAGCTGCGGTTTATCCCTGTGTATACAGGGAACACTCTAATTATAACCTATTGTTTATTAATTAAAATAGGAGGGTGTAAAATTCTACCAACTTTTTTGCTGCTTTTTTAAGCGATTAAAATTCTGATGGGGTTTGACAAAATTTATAATATTATCAATTTATTAAGCAATATTAGTAAAGAAATTTGTGCAATATTTATACTTGCCATGCGCTTATGTACCGACGCTATTTTGGATCATTGCATAACAGATCGTTATGTTAATTAGCTCTATTGGACTAAGCAGATTTTACTAAAAAACTCACTCATTATTTATTCCTCTGTCCTATCCCAATGGGTTTTATGTGCAAATCCCATTAAATTATTGGTCATTTTAATTCGTTGTAATTTAAGTGACCAAATTGGCGCTTTAATCATTCTGGCAAAAGGAAATTTTCGATAATAGTGTGAGTAAGCTTGGGTGGCATCGTGACCCTCTAATCGCGATGCGATGGCTTGAAATTGAATACCTTGGATTTTTGCAACGGTCTTTGGTGCTATGCTTATTGTACCCGCCACGTGTGAATGGGTTAACATCGCATTACCATGAATTGTTTTCACGTCAGAAAGGATATAAAGACACATGGAATCTTCATTAAAAACATAAAAAGCATTACACGCCCAAAGTTGATGATCAGGCAGAATCATACTGAGTGATAACACATGGTGTTTGTTAATGAATTCAAGGATTTTTTTATTGGGCTGCATATTTAATGAAAGTTAAACTCGATTAAGATGGTGTATTGTTTAAATGCATATCTTCACCCCAACGAGGTAATGCAGAAATATCGATATCAAACAGGTCTAACGCTCTAGCTACACTATGAGTTATCATATCATCAATACTATCAATACGTTGATACAGTGCCGGCACAGGTGGAAATATCACCCCACCCATTAAAGTGACAGCCTCCATATTTTTAATATGTCCTAAATGTAAAGGTGCTTCACGTACCATTAAAACTAAACGGCGACGTTCTTTTAAAACTACATCGGCAGCCCGAGTTAGCAAATTATCCGATAAACTGTTAGCAATTGCAGACAAACTACGCATTGAGCACGGTGCAACTAACATGCCCATTGTTTTATAAGAACCACTTGCTATAGCTGCCCCGATATTATTAATAGAATAAACCTTGTCGGCAAGCGCCTCTATCTGTTTGATGCTCATATTGGGAACTTCGTAAGAACAGGTCATGTGGGCAGCTTTAGAGATTACCAAATGAGTTTCAATATCCAATGGTTTTAAAAGCGTTAACGCTTTTATGCCATAAGCAAACCCCGTTGCACCACTGATTCCTATAATGATACGCTTTGCTGTCATGTTAATTCCTATAGTATTTTGACTACAAACAACATCGGTTGACATTGATATGTTCAAAATAAGATGATTCCAATTTTTTCATTCGATAAACTGAGATGTTATGCATGAGTAAATCTTATCACTTATCATTGATAGCTCATTGAACAAAAAAGCTGTCAAGTTAAAAAGATCGATTATGATAGATTTATCACAACACATCATACCTATATCGAATTTAGCTTTCAAGTAAGGGAAAGCTTATATAAAAATTGAGAACAAAAAAGAATAAATTTATTTAATAAAATTAATCTTTTTAATAAAACGATATTACATTAAGTTTAAGGATTTGGATATCAGCGACACAAATACAACATTACAGGATGAAATGTGATGAATTAAGATAAAATGCGCTAACTACGCCTAATTTAATAGGCTTAGGCGTAGTATAGTTTCAGTTATTCCTTAGCCATTGGCTGTTCAACCACTTTGGTTTCTTGATTACCTTGAATTGCTTGGATTTGTTGAGCATATTTGGCGACAGCATCTTTACCGGATAACAGACTATAAGTTAAGGTAAATTCGGTACTTTGTCCCGGCTCTAACTGGCGTACCCGTTTTTGTTCACGTTCAATAGTCACAGGATAGGCAAAACTGGTTCCCGGTTCTAAACCAGTAACATAACCTTGCTTAAGTGTATCGGTATTTTTCCACAAAGAAAGAACAGGAAGTTCTTTGGTATTAAAAGCAATACCCGTGCCTTTATCCCCTGCTTTATTCGTTAACATAACTTGCGTTTTACCATTAGCATCGGCATACGGATAAACGTTAAATACCATTTCGTCAAAACCTTTGGTTGGCCCTAGATAAGTTTGCCATGTTTTTAACCCATCTTTAGCATAATCGTTAAATGGCGAGATTTCTCGGACTGGTGCAACAAATTGAGCACCCTCTTCCAAAATTGGCGTACCGTAATTGCTATGATAAATGATTTGGAAATCTTTCGTGTAATCACCTTTATTGGTCACAACATCATGTACCGTAAACTCTTTACTACCTGGTACGTAACTTATTGATGCCCACGTTTCAAGATTGCTCTTTTTGAATGTGTTTTCTTTTATTAAACCTTTAACCGTGATTGTGTAAGGTGCTTTATCTAAAACTTCGACGACTAATTTTGAAACCGGAGTGTTTTGAGCTCGCCCATGCAATGTATACATCATTCCGTCTGCTTGCACTGCATGACCTGTCCATTCAAAACCACAACGCACCATCATTTCGTTAAAACCATCCAACCAACCCAGCCCTGCACGGCTTTCAAGATTTATAAATTTCGGGTGAACAATTTCGTCAACTGGTGAATCCCACCCCATTCGAATACCGTCACCAACAACTGAAATAATTCCCAGTCCACGAGTCGGACTTAATTTTATGGTAAAATCATTACTGTTGATTGTTAATAACTCGCTTCCTTCTTGTTTTCCACCTTTAAGGACAGTATTTGCAATAAAAAATTTTTCGGCGTTTATCCCTAAATCTTTATTGGAGATAGACCAATTTCCTTTTGCTACATCTTTCTCGGTATCAATTAGCACAAATTCTTTAGCATTAGCCGTCATGGTTGTAAAACATGCTAATACTGCAAGTGAAATGATTTTAACTTTCATGTTAATTCCTCATAATTTATTAAAACAACTAAACTGAATCGCTTCAGTCAATATGGCATAAAACGAGATAAATCAACAAAAAGAAAATATCAAAAATGAGAGATTATTCACACTTTTTAAACAGAAAAAATATCAATAATCTTATGAGTTATAATGAAATGATTTTATTTAACCACAATTAACGATTGGGTCTAACCTGTCCTGCTTTCCAATGTTTACGGCAAACAGAATGAAACTCGCTATCACCTAAATGTATAGAGTTACCAAACTTAACAATCTTACCATCTTTACCTTCTAGCAAATTCATCGTTGCTTTTTTTCCACACCAACAAACGGTTTTAAGCTCTCTAAAATTATCTGCGATTTCAAGTAAGGTTTTTGAGCCTTCAAAAAGATGTCCCATATAATCTGTTTTTAATCCAAAAAACATCATTGGTACTCCATACTCATCACAAACATCAGATAATTTCCAGATTGTATTTCGGGATAAAAACTGACTTTCGTCGATCAGTATACAGGCATAATCATTTTGTTTAATTAATTCAATTATCTCATCAACACTATTATCATCAAGCTGTAGCGCTTTTTTGCGTAATCCTAAACGTGATACAATTTCTACAGCAGAATCACGCGTATCGACAGACGATTTAAGTAGCAATGTTTGCATATTATTACTTAAATAATTATGGTCGATTTGTAATAATTCAGTTGATTTACCCGCATTCATGACGGCATAAATATAATAAATTTTCGACAAAATAAGGCCTCAAAATAAATTAATAAAGAAACAGAATAATTTAGAAAATAAAAAAGGTAAGTTATCAAACCTACCTTTTATCATTATAATGAAATAAAAACTATTTTGCTTTGCCTTGATTTGCAACAGCTGCTTGTTTGGCGGCAATTTCATCAGCATTACCTAAATAGTAATGTTTGATCACTTTCATATTGTCATCAAATTCATATACTAAAGGCACACCCGTTGGAATGTTAAGATCGATAATATCATCATCACTGATATTATCTAAATGTTTAACTAAAGCACGTAAAGAGTTACCATGAGCAGCAATAATAACACGCTCGCCTCTTGCTACACGTGGTGCAATCGTTGATTCCCAGTAAGGCAGAACACGTTTGATTGTTAATGCTAAGCTTTCTGTTAATGGTAATTCTGATTCAGGCAATTTGCTGTAACGTGAATCATGTCCCGGAAAACGCTCATCTGATTTTTCTAATGCAGGTGGGGTAATAGCAAAACCACGACGCCACAATTTTACTTGCTCATCACCATATTTTGCAGCAGTTTCCGCTTTATTTAAACCTTGAAGTGCACCATAGTGACGCTCATTTAATTTCCAACTTTTTTCAACAGGCAACCATGCTTGATCCACTTCATCTAAAACATGCCATAATGTATGAATAGCACGTTTTAACACTGAGGTATACGCATAATCAAATTCGAAACCTTCTTTTTTAAGTAATTGACCTGCTTCTGCTGCTTCTTTATTACCTTTATCAGATAAATCAACATCAGTCCAACCACAAAAACGGTTTTCTTGATTCCAAACACTTTCTCCATGTCGAATAAGAACTAATTTTTTTACTGCCATGAATATAACTCCTTTGTTACGTAAAATAAATTTGATGTATCTTGTTATCAACAGGAATACATGATTTTAATCATGTATTCCTGTTGTATTTCAATAAACGTTTTTAAACTATACACATTATTTTGGTAAATATTTTGCAGGATCAACGGATTGCGCTTTATAACGAATCTCAAAATGTAGTCTAACTGATGAAGTTCCTGTTGCGCCCATTGTTGCAATTTGCTCACCGGCTCGAACTGTTTGTTGTTCCTTAACTAAGATTGACTGATTATGCGCATAAGCTGTCAAATAATCATCATTATGTTTAACAATAATTAAATTACCGTATCCCGGTAACGCATTACCAGAATAAACCACTCGACCATCAGCCGCAGCGACAACTTTATCACCTAACGATCCTGAAATATCAATCCCTTTACTTGCGTTAGAAAACTTTTCAATAATCTTACCATTAGCTGGCCATTGCCATGAAATATTAGCAACCGTGGCTGTTGCGCCTCCTAAATTGGAACGACTTTGATCCGATGAATTAGAACTACTTGGAACAGATGTAATAGTATTACTTTGAACAGATTGAATGGTGCTGCCTTGATCAGATGAACGGCTTGATGAAGTACCATTTGAATTATCTTTGATCGTCACAACTTTTTGGGTAACGTTATTTTTAGTTTCAACAACCGTTGTTCCAAAACTGACATCCAAAACTTGACCTACATTAACGGCGAAAGGTTCTTTAATATTATTTTTTGCGGCTAATGATCGATAATCATTACCCGTTACCCAAGCAATATAAAATAAGGTATCTCCACGTTTAACAGTATAAGTATCCCCCTTATAGCCACCTTTAGGAATATCATCATAATTACGATTATACACAATACGTTCATTCGTTGTTGCAACGCTTTGACCAGACGAGCTGGAAGATTGCACAGTTGAACTAGAGCTTGATGACGATTTAGGATAAGTAGAGTTCGATATTCGGTTACCCGTCGAAATATTTGTCGGTGGTCTGCTATAAACAGACGGATTTGAGCTCCCGGAAGAATCTGAAATATCTACAATTGTAGCAGGGTTTGTTTGAGTACACGCAGCAATCAGCAAACTTAAACTACTTAATGTGAGAATTTTTTTCACTTTAATACCTTTCATTCGTTAATCTTATTTTGGTAGAAATTGCCCATGATTATACATTTTAACGTTTTTACCGTAAAAAGCTATTATCTTTAAAATATTCATGCTAATTTGATCATGGTCGAAGAATGATGAGGAGTACTTAATTAAAGACAAACTCACGCCATAAATCCAATAAGCTGTATAAAAATGAATGCCCTTTCTGACAAGAAATTTAACACCACTATACCATTAGTGAATCAACAAGCAAACTTGCTTATCAACTAAGATTAAATATTCAAAATGCAATTTTACAATGGGTATAAAATGATAAAAACTGAAATTGTTTTGAACGCAATGAGTATATACAATAAAATAGGTTTTCGTATAGTATATTTGTGGTATTTTTTTCAAAATTAAAATGTGACCAAATCTAATGACTTTATATATTGTAGCCACCCCAATTGGAAACTTAAATGATATCACGCTTCGCGCAATTGAGATCCTTAAAAAGGTTGATATAGTTGCTGCCGAAGACACTCGCCACAGTGGATTACTGTTGCAACATTTGGGAATCAAAGCCAAACTTTTTGCACTGCACGATCATAACGAGCAAGAAAAATCTCAGCTATTAATCGAAAAGCTCAAGTCTGGCGTATCGATAGCATTAATATCTGATGCTGGAACCCCCTTAATAAATGATCCAGGCTATCATTTAGTGAAAGCTTGCCGTGAAAATGAGATTAACGTTGTTCCTATTCCTGGCGCTTGCGCAGCGATTGCAGCCTTATCGGTTGCAGGACTACCGTCAGATAAATTCAGCTATGAAGGTTTTTTACCCGCTAAAAGTAAAGCTCGTGTGGACTACTTAATGACACTGGTGAATGAAACACGAACGATGATATTTTATGAATCAACACATCGTTTACTTGATACCTTACATGATATGCAAACTGTATTTGGCGCAGACAAACAAATCGTATTAGCCAAAGAGCTAACAAAAACATGGGAAACGATTGTTAGCTATCCGGTGACTCAATTAATTAATTGGCTAAATGAAGATATTGCCCGTCAAAAAGGGGAGTTTGTTTTAATTGTTGAAGGTCATACTAAAACTGACACGGATATCGATCCCAATGTCATTCACACATTAAAGTTATTAACCAAAGAACTTCCATTAAAAAAAGCGGCTTCAATCACCGCCGAAATATACGGACTTAAAAAGAACCAACTTTATCAAATTGGATTGAGTTTGGAATAATGAAAGCATCAATCAACTAACATTTAATAGCTATTGAGCTAAAACAAACTTACAAGCTACACCGTAAGATAAGCGTTAACCTCGAATAAGATTAGACAGTAAAACATCGATAAGAACATTGGCACAAATAGTGCGATTTAGTATATAATTAGCCACTATTTTTAAGTAATTTAATGATAAAAGGTAACAAACAGTATGGGATTCAAATGTGGGATCGTCGGACTACCAAATGTTGGTAAGTCAACACTTTTTAACGCACTAACTAAAGCAGGCATTGAGGCGGCTAACTTTCCGTTTTGTACAATCGAGCCAAACACTGGTGTAGTGCCTATGCCCGATCCTCGTCTCGATCAGCTTGCTGAAATTGTCAAACCACAACGCACTTTACCAACCACAATGGAATTTGTGGATATTGCTGGATTAGTGAAAGGTGCATCAAAAGGTGAAGGGCTTGGAAACCAGTTTTTAGCCAATATCCGTGAAACCGAAGCAATTGGTCATGTCGTACGATGCTTTGAAAATGAAAACATCATTCACGTAGCAGGTAAAATTGACCCTGCCGAAGATATTGAAATTATTAACACCGAGCTAGCGTTAGCAGACCTTGAAGCTTGTGAACGTGCTATGACTCGACTACAAAAACGAGCAAAAGGCGGTGACAAGGATGCCAAGTTTGAACTTGAAATTTTAGAAAAATGTCTACCCCACTTAGAACAAGGTAAAAAATTATTACTATTGGATTTAAGCAAAGAAGAACTAAACGCAATAAAGTATCTTAGCTTCTTAACCTTAAAACCAACCATGTATATTGCTAATGTCAACGAAGACGGTTTTGAAAATAATCCTTATTTAGATAAAGTTAAAGCCATTGCAGAAGCAGAAAAAGCGGTTGTTGTTCCTGTCTGTGCTGCCATTGAAGCGGAACTTTCAGAACTTGATGATGCCGACCGAGATGAATTTATGCAAGACTTAGGATTAACTGAACCGGGGTTAAATCGTGTCATACGTGCAGGTTATAAATTACTTAATTTACAAACCTATTTTACCGCAGGTGTGAAAGAAGTACGGGCATGGACAATATCCATTGGTGATACCGCACCGCAAGCGGCTGGAAAAATCCACACTGATTTTGAAAAAGGCTTTATCCGAGCGCAGACTATCGCATTTGATGACTTTATCAAATACGGGGGTGAACAAGGGGCAAAAGAAGCAGGTAAAATGCGTTCTGAAGGTAAAGACTACATCGTACAAGACGGCGACATTATGAACTTTTTATTTAATGTCTAATATTAACACGTATGATGAAATACATTAACGTCACCACAAGGTGGCGTTAACGTTTAACGATAAAAAACACGATAACCAAAGCCTAAATCATTAAACAATAATCAAAACACATCGAGTCGATCCATTGAAACGCAAATAACCATGTTAATAAACATTAACACTATCGATAAAATGGATGCATCAACTAGGTAAGGAAAAACTATGTTACTGACTTTCGACCAAGCAAAACAAAAAATATTGCAAGCTTGCACCACCGTAAAATCACTTGAACACGAAACAGTATCATTAAATGATGCACTCGAC
Source organism: Gilliamella sp. B3817 (assembly GCF_026536705.1). Taxonomy (NCBI): domain Bacteria; kingdom Pseudomonadati; phylum Pseudomonadota; class Gammaproteobacteria; order Orbales; family Orbaceae; genus Gilliamella; species Gilliamella sp. B3817. Next base: position 12,101 of record NZ_JAFNNV010000002.1, read on the forward strand.
CGAATTACCGCTGTACCCATTATATCCCCCATTAACGTCCCTCGTTTTGATAATTCGGCAATGGATGGTTATGCTGTCAGATTTGCTGATATTGAAACATCGAGAACCTTACCGGTTTCTAAGACTGTTTATGCAGGTGATGATATCGGTGATCTTAACTGGGCAATTGGCAGTTGTTTACGAATTATGACAGGTGCGCCTGTTCCTAATGATGCTGATGCGGTTGTTATGCAAGAACATACACAAGTAAAAGGTCAACACATTACTTTTCTTAAAGATATTAAAGCTGGGGATAATATTCGCCGAATCGGTGAAGATATCAAAAAAGATGCAGTCACAGTTGCCAAAGGTCAACGCTTATCAATTCCTACTTTATCGACATTAGCAACGCTTGGCATTCATCAAGTTTGCGTGTATAAAACATTAAACGTTGCTATCTTTTCAACCGGCAACGAACTAACGCCAATTGGTCAACCGTTAACCGACAATGGTGCTATTTATGACAGTAATGGTTTCACATTAAAACAGCTATTAACAAAACTGAATTGCCAAGTGATCGACCTAGGTATTATTCCTGATGATCCTAACCAAATTAAACAAGCTTTAATGACAGCCTCAACCCAAGCTGATTTAATCATTACCAGTGGTGGGGTATCGGTAGGCGATGCTGACTACACCAAAACGGCTTTAGAAGAGTTAGGACAAATTAATTTTTGGAAGATAGCGATGAAACCCGGTAAACCATTTGCCTTTGGACAAATTGGCAAAGCGCTATTTTGTGGTTTACCCGGTAATCCTGTTTCAACAGTAGTGACATTTTATCAACTCGTTCAACCTTTAATTTCAGCGCTTGCAGGACAACAAACGCTATCAGCGGATTTAACTTTTCAAGTTAAAACAGTAACCGATCTTAAAAAAAGTGTTGGGCGCATAGATTTTCAACGTGGTAGAGTGGAACCAAATGACCAAGGCGTGTTAGAAGTTAAATCAACGGGTCAACAAGGTTCACATATTACCCAATCGTTCAATAAAGCTAACTGTTTTATAATATTAGAACAAGAACGTGGAAACGTCAGTAAAGGAGAATATGTCACCGTTACGCTGTTTAATGACTTATTAAAATAGTGCCACTAAAATGGCTCCAGCGGCTATCATCACAACCCCTACGCCTGACAAAAATGAAATTTTTTCACCAAATAAAACCGCGGCAAATACCACTGCAAACACCACGCTCAGCTTATCAATAGGGGCAACTTGCGACACTTTACCGTCTTTGATTGCCATAAAATAAAACAGCCATGACAACGCACCGGCAATACCACTTAATGCAATAATCAGTAATGCTTTTTTATCATTAAAAAACGTATTAATTAAGTTTAATTTACCCTGAACTGCCACCACGCCAACCAAAAATATCGCCATAACAATAGCTCGAATTGCGGTTGCCGTATTTGCATCAAGATGCTGTAAACCAATTTTGCCTAAAATTGCCACGAAAGCCGCAGAAATGGCAGACAACAAGGCATAAATAAGCCAAGCACTCATCTTTAATTCCTGTCTATTTGAATCATATATTGCTGGTTATTTGAATTTTTTTGGCATTGTTGTGAATTGCTCATCACACCATCACAACCTTCTAACACACCGTGCGCTTTTGACCAACGATATTGTTTACCGTGATCATTCTTACCACCACAAGCAATTAAGCTTAAACTCAGTATCACACAAGACAATGTAATCAGTACTGTTTTCATGGTTTTCTCCGATGTTAATGTAGAAATGATTACTTAAGCTATATAGATTAATAACTGTTATTCTATTTTAGAATCTGTTTGATGAATAGATAGACTACCACCTATTTTTAACAAATGAAAGGCTCGAGCTTCACGGTATTGAGATAACAAAGTTGGCGGTTCATCTAAAGGTTCATCGGCTAACTCAAACGCTCCCCAATGTATTGCCATTGCAGCATGGCAATGTAACTCATCATAAAGTTGTACTGCTTGCTCAGGATCGATATGTTGTGACTGCATAAACCAACGAGGCGCATAAGCACCAATTGGAATAAGTGCCAAATCAATATGTGTAAAATATTCACCAATATGCTTTAAAACTGATGAATAAGCGGTATCGCCCATAAAATAGAGTGTTTTTGTTTGATTAGCATTAGCCACATTTGATTGGATCACCCAACCACACCACAAAACCTTATTCACATCAAATAAACCACGTTTACTCCAATGTTTGGCAGGTGTTGCAGTAAAAGTAAGATTATCGATATCCGCCGATCCCCACCAATCCAGCTCAATAACCGTCTTCGCCCCCCACTTATGAAGTTTAGTTTTTAAACCTAATGGCACTAAAATAACAACATTTGCAAAACGACTCACTAATTGTCGAATGCTATGATAATCAAGATGATCATAATGATTATGTGAAATCACAATAAAATCAATGTTAGGAAGTTCTTCAATACTTAGTGCGGGTGGTGTACGGCGTCTAGGGCCTAAAAACTGAAAAGGTGAAGCACGATCAGAAAAAACAGGATCGGTTAAAATCATTTTACCGTTAAGACGAATCAACGTAGTTGAATGCCCTATCCACCAAATTCTATCATCGTCTAACGTCATATCAATCGATTGACACCATTGATGATTAAAACCAAGATAACCTGCTTGTGGGGGCAAAACATTCCGATTAAAATACCAACGACAAGTATCACTTAAAGTAAACTTAAACGGCTCCTGATTTTTAAATTTTTTACCGTTATGGTGAGATTGATCAACGATATTTTTCTGTTCATAACTCATTAAAACGACCCTTATTAATTTGCATATCGCTCAATTAACACAGCGACATTACTAGCATTAGCAATAGCATCGGGTTTAGAGACTTTAATTTTAATATGACCAACTGAAAACTTTTGCATAACATGCTCAGCAACCTGTTCAGCAACGGTTTCAATTAGTTCAAATTGCTGACTTTCAACAAACAGAGTAACAGACTGACTAACCAAAAAATAGTCTAAACAGAGCGAAACATCGTCATTTTTGCCTGCCGGTTGATTATTCCAAGCCATCTCTAAATCCAAGATAAGCTTTTGCTTAATGTTTTTTTCCCAACTATAGACCCCAATGGTTGTAAAAATAGTTAAACCTTCAATCAGAACACGATCATGATTATTTATGCGCATATTTCACCCTAAAAACAGATTAAGTTTATCTACTTTAAACAGAAGATTACCGAATCTCAACAAATTACGCTATAATTTATTTTAAATTGTAATGAAATTAACCATAGCACTTATGACCCGTATATATCAACCTGTTTCGATTATTGAAAATAGCATCATGACATTAGATGATAATGCATTTAATCACCTTATTCGGGTTTTACGAATGAAAACAGGTGAAAATATTATCCTTTTTGATGGTACTAATCACATCACACCAGCAACAATACATGAAATCAATAAAAAATCGGTAACCGTCAAAACGGCGACCACCCTATTAGACAACCGTGAATCCCCTTTAAAAATTCATCTTGGACAAGTCATATCACGCGGTGAAAAAATGGAGTTCACCATACAAAAATCTGTCGAATTAGGGGTAACCAGTATTACGCCCCTACTTTCTGAACGTTGTGGAGTAAAACTCGATGCAGAACGATTAGACAAAAAAGTGAATCAGTGGCAAAAAATTGTGATTTCAGCTTGTGAACAATGTGGTCGTAATATCATTCCGGTGATTCATCCCGTCATGAAACTAGAAAATTGGTGTGCCAACTTAAACAGCGGTTTACGATTAAACTTACACCCTAAAGCAACACATGGAGTAAAACACCTTCCTACCGGACAAACGGATATCAGTTTACTAATCGGACCTGAAGGGGGATTATCTGATGACGAAATCAACATGACACATCAGTATCAATTTACCGATATTTTACTAGGACCACGAATACTGCGTACCGAAACAGCAGCGCTTACAGCCTTAACAGCACTACAAGTTCAATTTGGTGATTTAGGATAATTAACTGTAAAAAATCATAATTCATCATGTTTACATTGCATCTTAATCTGTTACGAGTATGATAGTTGCCAAAGCTTTTACATAGTGATAAAAACACTATCTGTCACAATTCATATTTTATTGAACAATACAAAAGGAGTTACCATGATTAAGCTTGGTATTGTTATGGATCCAATCAGTCATATCAAGATAAAAAAAGACACCAGTTTTGCAATGTTGCTTGAAGCACAAAAACGGGGTTATCAACTTTTTTACATGGAAATGAACGATCTTTTTTTACGTAATGGTCAACCTTATGCAACAACACGAAAGTTAACCGTTCATCACGATCTCAATCACTGGTTTGATATGGATGAAGAACAAACACTACCATTAAGTGATCTTGATGTCATACTAATGCGTAAAGATCCCCCTTTTGATACTGAATTTATCTATTCAACTTATATTTTAGAACGAGCAGAAGCAAATGGTGTACTTGTGGTAAATAAACCACAAAGCTTACGTGACTGTAACGAAAAACTATTTACAGCATGGTTTGCCCAATTTACGCCAGAAACCCTCGTGACTCGTCAAACTCAATTAATACGAGCATTTCATCAAGAACACCAAGATATCATCTTAAAACCACTTGACGGCATGGGCGGATCGTCAATTTTTAGAATAAAACAAGATGATCCCAATATATCCGTTATTATCGAAACCCTAACCGAAATGAACACCCGATATTGCATGGCTCAAGCGTTTATTCCTGCAATTAAAGACGGCGACAAACGTGTTTTGGTCGTTGACGGTCAACCGGTGCCTTACTGTCTTGCTAGAATCCCTCAAAAAGGGGAAACCCGTGGAAATCTAGCAGCTGGGGGATATGGCGAAGTAAGACCACTCAGTGACAGTGATTGGCAAATAGCTAAAAGCGTAGCACCAACCTTAAAAGAAAAAGGACTATTGTTTGTTGGTTTAGATATTATTGGTGATAAATTAACTGAAATAAACGTCACCAGCCCGACTTGTGTACGTGAAATTGAAGCGGCAAACCCAGACATATCTATTACAGGCATGTTAATGGATGCCATTGAAAAACGATTAAATAAAAAGAGCTAAACATGATTAGAGAATATAAAAAAACGGATCTCGATAAAATTATGCAACTATGGCTTGAAGGAAATATACAAGCCCATAATTTTATTGATCCTGAATTTTTCAAACAAAATTATGAATTTGTTAAAATGCTCATTCCAATGTCAACCATTTACGTGCAAGATCTTAATGGCGTAAAAGGATTTATTGGCTTAACCGAAAACTATATTTCTGGTTTATTTGTTGATGAAGAATTCCGCCGACAAGGGACAGGAAAAGCACTAGTTAATAAAGCGAAACAGCGTTACAACGAATTACTTGTTCATGTCTACAAACAAAATAGTACAGCTATTAATTTTTATCTTTCACAAAATTTTGAAATTGTTTCTGAATCCATCAATGAAGAAACCAATGAACCCGAATTATTGATGCGTTGCTTAGTTGAACACAACGTAAAAATCGGCAAGTGTGCAATTTAAATAAAACTAAAATGTGAGCATATGAATCTAAAAAATTATTTTATCATTGCAATGCCAAACGTATCCGAAACCTTGTTTAGCCGATCGGTGGTATATATTTGTGAACATAATCGAGATGGAGCAATGGGTATCATCATTAACAAACCTCTTGTTGAACTCAATGTTGCCACCGTATTGACTCGTCTTGAAATTATGGCACCAAAAAACTGTGCTGAACTAGAATACCCTGTATTTTGTGGTGGCCCTTTAGCGGATGAACAAGGATTTATTTTACATACTCCACAATCGGGCTTTTCATCGAGCATTCAAATATCTGATGACGTGATGATAACCACATCACTTGATGCATTAAAATCAATTGGGACACCTGAACAACCGAAAGATCTTTTTCTTGCATTGGGTTATTCAAGTTGGCAATCACTGCAACTTGAATCAGAAGTTGCCCGCAACGATTGGTTAGTGGCAGAAGCCGATCCCAATATTATTTTTAATGTTGCTATTGAAGAACGCTGGCAAAAAGCCGCCGAATCGCTAGGGATTAATATCAATCGCATATCACATCAAATGGGAAATGCATAAACAATGGCAACTATTATTGCATTTGATTTTGGAACCTCAAGTATTGGTGCGGCGATTGGACAAGACATCACCAAAACAGCCAATCCACTTTGTTCGTTCAAAGCACGAGACGGCATTCCTAATTGGCAAACTATTGAAAAGGTACTTAAAGAGTGGAAACCTGATTACTTAGTGGTTGGGTTACCCCTTAACATGGACGGTAGCGAACAACCACTGACAGCCAGAGCACGAAAATTTGCTAACCGTTTACATGGCATGTTTGGTTATCAAGTCCATTTACAGGATGAACGATTATCGACGGTCGAAGCTAAATCGCACATTTTTGCGTCACGTGGTTACCGTGCACTTGAAAAAGGTCATATTGATGCTACTTCGGCAATTATTATTTTAGAAAGTTGGTTTGAAAACCATTAACTATTTTAACCTTTTATTTATTTTACAAATAATTCATCGCTAATCATTTACATACTTGCTAAAATAATCAGCAGTTTTTTTATTTAAGGACTGCTTCTCGTGTCAAATAAAACGCCTCTTAGCTATAAAGATGCCGGTGTCGATATCGACGCCGGTAATGCACTGGTTAATCGTATTAAATCAGTTGTCAAAGAAACCAAACGTCCTGAAGTCATGGGCGGATTAGGTGGATTTGGCGCACTATGCGCAATCCCACAAAAATATCACGAACCGATTCTAGTGTCGGGTACAGATGGTGTCGGGACTAAATTACGGTTAGCAATGGACTTACAACGCCATGACTCTATCGGCATTGATTTAGTCGCCATGTGTGTAAATGATCTTATTGTTCAAGGTGCTGAACCCCTATTCTTTCTTGATTATTATGCAACAGGAAAACTCAATGTTGACATTGCAGCAACAGTAGTGACAGGAATAGCACAAGGTTGTAAACAAGCTGGTTGTGCACTGGTCGGTGGCGAAACGGCCGAAATGCCAGGCATGTATCAGGATAACGATTACGATCTAGCTGGATTCTGTGTGGGTGTCGTTGAAAAATCAAAAATGATTGACGGCAGTCAAGTACAAGACGGTGATGCCATCATTGCGTTAGCATCGAGTGGGGCGCACTCTAATGGCTACTCATTAATTCGAAAAATTATTGAAGTCAGTGGGGTAAATCCGGCAACTGAACAATTAAATGGTATGCCACTTGCTGCTCACCTGCTTGCACCGACCAAAATCTACGTCAAATCGATTCTTGATTTAATTGAACATGTCAATGTACATGCCATAGCGCACATTACAGGCGGTGGATTCTGGGAAAACATTCCACGAGTGCTACCCGACAATATGCAAGCAATCATTAACGAAAGCAGTTGGCAATGGCCACCACTATTTAATTGGCTACAACAAGCAGGTCATGTCAGTCGGCACGAAATGTACCGTACTTTTAACTGCGGTGTAGGTTTGATTATTGTCTTACCCCAACATTGTGTTAATGACGCCTTAACGTTACTCAATAACCATGGTGAAAAAGCGTGGTTAATGGGTGAAATAAAACAGTCAACATCGGATGAACAAGTCATTATTCTGTAAAATAGACATCTGTTACTATATAATTTAGATAAATTGTATAGTAACAATCTATTCAATGTAAAATGCCAAAACCATTTCATTTGTTCATTATCGAGCACATATTAGATGAATGAAACTATGCAATTCTTTTTTAATATCTACAAAGTCATCAATCATGTTTAAAAAAGGTTGGGTTTATTTAGTTAATCCTAATCCAATTATTGAACACTAATTTCAAATCAAAAAATTTTAATTCAAAAATAACTCAAAGCTATCTTGGTTTCTGATACAATAGTCTAAATTTATAATAATGAAGTAATGTCGTAACACTATAAAACACAAGGTTTTTTAATGATCATATCTGATGCTAATAGTGCGGTGTCATCCGTTGCTTATCGTGCCAATGAAGTCATAGCAATTTATCCTATTACACCAAGCTCAACCATGGCTGAGCAAGCAAGCACTTGGGCTGAATTTAATAAGCCTAATGTCTTTGGCGATATTCCAAAAGTAGTTGAAATGCAGTCCGAAGCGGGTGCTATTTCAACTGTGCATGGTTCTTTAATGACGGGCGCATTAGCGACGTCGTTTACATCATCGCAAGGCTTGTTGTTAATGATCCCTTCGTTATATAAGATAGCCGGTGAATTAACGCCTTTTGTTTTACATGTCGCTGCTCGTACGGTTGCCACCCATGCGCTGTCAATTTTTGGTGATCATTCTGATGTAATGTCAATCAGACAAACGGGCTTTGCTATGCTGTGTTCAAGTTCAGTTCAAGAAGCCCAAGATTTTGCGCTAATTGCACAAATGGCAACATTGAATAGTCGTGTGCCTTTTGTCCACTTTTTTGATGGTTTTCGAACGTCCCATGAAGTGAATAAAATTCATCCTTTAAGCGATGAACAAATTCATAACCTGTTACCGCATGATGCTATAAAAGCTTATCGTAGCCGTGCTTTGACGCCCGATAATCCTGTTATTCGTGGCACGTCGGCTAATCCTGATACCTATTTTCAATGTCGTGAAGCGGTAAATTCTTATTATGATCAGACTTATCAGCATGTTGTCGATGCGATGCAAGCGTTTGAAAAAGAGACAGGTAGACAATACCAACCGTTTGAATATTATGGGGCAAGTGATGCCGAACATGTGATTGTCATAATGGGCTCAGGCGTGAGTACTTGTAAAGAAGTCGTCGATTATCTGCTTGATAATCATGAAAAAGTCGGTGTGGTGATTGTTAGATTATTCCGCCCTTTTTCTGCAAAACATTTGTTAGCGATCATTCCGGATTCTGTTAAAAAAATTGCGGTTTTAGATAGAACAAAAGAACCCGGTGCCCAAGCCGAACCTTTGTACTTAGATGTTATGACTGCTTTTGCCGAAAGCTTTAGCCAAGGTGAACGCCATTGTTTACCAACCATTGTTGGTGGACGTTATGGTTTGTCATCGAAAGAGTTTGATCCTCGCTGTGTCTTGGCTATCTTTAACGAGCTGTTAGCAGAAAAACCAAAACCACGCTTTACCGTTGGGATTTATGATGATGTAACTGGATTGTCATTGAAATTACCCGAACAATCTATTCCACAAAAATCTGCGCTTGAAGCATTATTTTATGGTTTGGGTAGTGACGGTACGGTTTCGGCGACTAAAAATAATATTAAAATTATTGGTGATAGCTCACCTTTTTATGTGCAGGGCTATTTTGTTTATGACTCTAAAAAGGCTGGTGGCTTAACGACTTCGCATTTACGAGTAAGTTTGGAGCCTATTGATTCTCCTTATTTAATCACTAGCGCACATTTTATTGGCTGTCATCAAGATCAATTTATCGATAAATACCAGATTGTTGAAAAACTAAAAGATGACGGGATCTTTTTACTTAATACACCTTATAGTAAAGATGAAGTTTGGCATCGTTTACCGAAAGAAGTTCAAGTACAATTAATCCAGAAAAGAGCACACTTTTATATTATTAATGCAGCTAAAATTGCCCGAGAATGTAATTTAGGAGCCCGTATTAATACCGTTATGCAAGCGGCTTTCTTTCATCTTTCTGAAATATTTAAAAATGATTTTAGTATCACGCAGCTTAAAGAAGTGATAGCCAAAAGTTACAGTAGCAAAGGTCAAGAATTAGTCGAAAACAACTGGAAAGCCCTTGATTTAGCGATTGCTTCTTTAGAGCAAATTCCGTTAAGTTGTGTCGATCAAAGTAGCGCATCACGCCCTTCTATAGTACCAAGTAATGCGCCTGACTTTGTGAAAGTAGTGACGGCATCAATGCTTGCCGGTTTAGGCGATAACTTGCCAGTATCTGCCTTTCCACCCGACGGCACTTGGCCAACGGGCACCACAAAATGGGAAAAACGAAACATTGCCGAAGCGATTCCAATTTGGCAACCCGACCTTTGTACCCAATGTAATCATTGTGCGGTTGCGTGTCCACATGCGGCAATTCGAGCTAAAGTGGTATTACCTGACGATTTGGCAAACGCACCCGATTCATTGAGTTCGCTCGAGGTAAAAGCCCGCGATATGCGAGGTCAACGCTACGTTTTACAAGTTGCGCCGGAAGATTGTACGGGTTGTAATTTGTGTGTTGAGGTGTGTCCGTCTCGGGATCGTAATAATTTTGATATTAAAGCGATTAATATGCAATCACGCATTGATAATTTAGAAACGCAACGCGCCAATTTTGCGTTCTTTAATGAGTTGCCTGATCGTGATATTAAATCACTTGAACGTATTGATGTCCGCACATCGCAGTTATTAACACCATTGTTTGAGTATTCGGGCGCTTGTGCCGGCTGTGGTGAAACCCCTTACATTAAATTGTTAACGCAACTTTATGGTGATCATCTTGCCATAGCTAATGCAACCGGTTGTTCTTCAATTTATGGCGGTAATTTACCTTCAACCCCTTATACTACCGATCGTTACGGTCGAGGCCCTGCTTGGGCAAATTCGTTATTTGAAGACAATGCCGAGTTTGCTTTAGGTTATCGGATCACTTATGACCAACATAAAAAACGGGCGTTACGTTTGCTTGAACATGTAGCGGGTGAGATTTCGCCCGAAATTGTCATTGCGTTACAGTCTCTTGATTCTACTATTGATGATAAACGCAAGCAGGTTGCTTTATTGCGTGATCAACTGGCTCATTTGGACTCGCCTGAAGCAATAGAGTTAATTCAAGATGCGGATTATTTAATCGATAAGTCAGTTTGGGCAATTGGTGGGGACGGTTGGGCATATGATATTGGTTTTGGTGGACTGGATCATGTAATGAGTTTGACCGATAACGTTAATATTTTGGTATTAGATACACAATGCTATTCTAATACTGGTGGTCAGCAATCTAAAGCAACGCCAATGGGAGCCGTGTCTAAATTTGCCGATTTAGGTAAACATAAAGCACGTAAAGATTTAGGCGTGAGTGTGATGATGTATGGGCATGTTTATGTTGCGCAAATTGCATTAGGTGCACAGCTTAATCAAACGTTAAAAGCCCTGCAAGAAGCCGAAGCCTATAACGGCCCATCTTTAGTGATTGCTTATAGCCCTTGCGAAGAACATGGTTATGATTTAGCAAAATCGCATGAACAGATGAAAGATTTAGTTAAATCAGGATTCTGGCCGCTATATCGTTATGATCCACGACGTACGGCAGAAGGTAAACCTGGTCTGGTGCTTGATTCTAAATCACCAAATAGTGAATTATTATCTAGTATTTTATTGAAAGAGCAGCGTTTTAGACGTTTAGAAACGTTAGAACCGGTGATTGCCAATACCTTGCATGAACGTTCAACCAAAATGGTAAACGCTAAATTTAAGTTCTTGCAAATGTTATCGACGTATTCTGATATCGAAACGCCCGCAGACAGCTAATCAATCGCTGTTGTGATTAGAATCATATCATCTTAATTAAGACCATTGCGTATGTTATGCAGCATACGCAATGGCTTTTTATTCGTGATGCGCTTTAGTGCAAACTAGCACCAGTAAAGTGCGTTTTTTAACCAATTTAATCGTTATCATCTTCAAAATGGACCATTGTTGACCCTAATTAGGGTATCAATACGCTTTTAATGATTATCATTATATTTGGTATGTTTATTGCACTGTTTAATTAGCCTGTAAAGAAATCATTAATCGAGAGGTGAAAAATGGTCGCAAATTTGAATATCAACCGTAGAAAACTATTAACGTTGTCTTCCGCTGCAATTGCAGGTTTGACGGTTAATCAATTACTGGCTAAAGCACATGCACTAGAACAACAAAAAACAGTGTCATATTCGTTACCCATACAAGATAACGTTGTGATACCTAACCTTAACAATCCCGTTAGACTGAACTTTAATGAAAATGCGCTTGGTATGTCAGGCGCAGCTAAACAAGCAGCCATTGATGCGATTCCTAAAGCAAACCGTTATGCTAAAGCTGAAATGCCCCTGTTAAATAGACGATTGGCTCAATATCATCATGTAAGCGATGATCACATTTTGCTAACGGCAGGATCATCTGAAGGTATTCGAAGTTCATTAGCAGCTTATGTGAAACCGGATACACAGTTAGTGATACCAGAGTTAACTTATAGTGACGGCGAACATTTTGCTAAAATCTTTAAATTAAAGGTAACCAAAGTGCCTTGCTTAGCCGATTGGCAAATTGATATTAAAGGCTTACAAAAAGCGGTTGAGGATTATCAAGGCTCTTCAATCGTTTATTTAGTCAACCCTAATAATCCTACTTCGACTGTATTTGCCAATAGCGAAATAGAATCATGGTTAACAAGTAAACCCAAAAATACGGTATTTATTGTCGATGAAGCCTATGCCGAATTCGTCAATGATCCAGCTTTTAAGTCGGTTGATTACTTAATTTCAAAGGGGTTTGATAATATTGTTTTACTGAAAACGTTTTCAAAAATTCATGCTATGGCTGGTCTACGTGTCGGTTATGTGGTGAGTTCAGCGGATAATATTCGTCATATTGCTCAGTATGTTGCAGGCGAAAAGTTAAATTATTGCGGTGTCTGTGCGGCTTTAGCGTCAATAGATGATGTCCAGTTTTTAACTTATTCTAAAAAAGCGGTTGATGTGTCACGGACGATTATGGAAAAGACTTTGTCAGATTTAGGTTTACATTATCTTAAATCTGAAACGAACTTTTTGTTTCATAAAAGCCCCATTGATTTAAAAAAATATCGAGAACTCATGAAACAAAATTTTATTTTAATAGGTCGAGATTTTGAGCCTGCCACAAATTGGTGTCGAATATCATTAGGGACACCAAGTGAAATGCTTTATGTTGCAAATGTTATGCGAAATTTGAAAAGTCAGTCTTTGATTTAAGTTGAAATTACTGATTGTGCTGATAGTATCATGCTCACTTGTCATGATGTGATGTGATGAGTGAGCATTTTAGTCGTTTTTAAATATCATTTATTCGTCTTGCCATCCAATAGCGCTGTTTCCAATAAGACTCATTTAAATTGGAATAGATGACACCTTTCGACGTCGAGGCATGTAAAAATTTTCCATCCGTGTAATAGATGCCGACATGTAATCCACTACCCCGTCCACCGGTTTTGAAAAAGACTAAATCTCCCGCTTTGGGTTTCGTCACTTTATAACCTAGTTTAGCTTGTTCAGCTGCACTTCTTGGCAATCGTTTAGCTAGTTTATTTTTAAAGAAGTTCATGACTAAAGCTGAACAATCGCTCCCGGCTAGGGTTGTTCCACCATAACGGTATGGCGTACCTTGCCATTTTTTGTAATGGGATTCTATTTTAGCTAACATAGCCGTTTCTGATCTGAGCGTATTTGAGGTCACTTGTCCCCGACTACTGCTACAGCCAAATAGCATAAACATAGATAAAATTAACGTGAGAATAAAACAACGTTTCCTTAGACTAAAACAACTGCTTAGCAACGTCACGTATCGTTGATTGCCTTTTTTTGTCATATCTTTTGGTTCCCTTGTTTAAGTTTGACCATTGTGAATAACGTCTTGCAACTTTTAGACTTTTGGGTAATACACCCTTTTCCCATTCGCTATTATCCAAATTAGACAATTGAATCGGGTCGGTATTTGCATGACTACGATTATTCAAATTTTCTTTAAGACGAATTAATCGCAATGAAAGAAAACAGATAATTGCATCGTCAACACTTAATTTACTGTATCCAGATAGCTGGTAGCGCATTCTAGATCCGTAATGTTTGGCCGTTTGCATTAGCGTACCTACAGCACCACCAATTAACGCAGCAGATCCGAAGGTCAATCCTCCGGTTGCTAAGTCGATGCTTGCACCGATAGTGGCTCCCGATACAAAACCTTTGGTTAAATGAACGCCCATGCTTTTTAACGCATCAATATTAAAAAGATCCGCTTTGTAGCGCCCTTTAATTAAGGGTAAACCTTGTTCGCTTTCGTGCTCAGCATCAAATTGATAAAGCGATAATAATTCATCAATTGCTTTTTGTTCTCGCTTTCTTACTTTATTTTGCATATCAACTATGGCTTGTTTATCATCTGTTTTCGCCATTTGATAAAATGCAGTCACATCAACCAGTGTTTCTGCTATAATTAAGTTAGCGCTTTGGTTGCGAGAGTCTCGTAATTCGGTTATCTTATTTAGCCATTCATCTAAAATAGCTTTAGCTGGCTCTATCATAAGCGCAAGGCTTTTGTACAATCTTTCTTCACCGTCCAATGGTGGCACGATCGCGTCGAACCTTATGATAGCATGTATCCCGACTCGTGAAAGTAACATTTTCCATTCTTTTTCATTCTGATTTTGTTGTGCAGTAAAATTTAACACCGCTAAAATAGGTTTATCACTATTGGCTAAGATAGCTAATTCATCATGAAATTTAGGTAGTATAGGCTCTCTCACATCAATAACATAGATAGCTGCATCACTATTTAGGAGTTGTTTTATAACTTTTGCTTCTTGGTTAAATTGGTTTTCTGCCTCTGGACTTTGTAAAAAAATCGTTAATTTATCAATGCCGTCAAGTTTATGATTGGTAGGCAAAAGTTGATTAATGTAGTCGTATAGAGCCAAGCTATCTTCTAAACCAGGTGTATCATAAAAAATAATCGATTTTTGATTGCCTAGTTTTATTTTTATAGATTCGACATGCCTTGTTGTGCCAGGTTTATTCGAAACCTCACCAAAATGACTATTGCGAATTAATGTCCGTAATAATGAGGTTTTACCAACATTAGCATGACCAACAACGGCTAATTTTAATGTTGTTAACATTTTACAGTTCCTCTTTTAACCATGAGGGTTGAGCAAACTCAAACGGTAAAGATTGCCAGTTGTTAAGTTGGTGACCTTGATTGATGAACCAAATACGGTTTTGTTGCGATTTTTCAGTTAATTGACTAAGTAAATTTAATACTCCTCGATCGGGTGATCGGTCGGTATCAATAGCGATTAATAATTTTTTAGCTGGGTTTATTTGAAGATAATCTAAAATTTGTTTGCGCTGTTCACGCGTATTTACAAAACCTAAAAAGGTAACAGATGCTGGCGGTGTCCAGCTTTCAGGAATATCTACCGCAACTAAAAAAATTCCTTCGCCATTGTTTATAAAATGTTTGGTTAAATCAATATTAAGATCTTGTTTATGCGTATCTTCATCCACAATGTGGATTGAAATCGGTTGTAAATCATTAGCCAAAATTTGATATTCAGGTAAATTTAAATTCAATTTTACTTTACGGCAACTGACTATCCAGTTAATACCGCAAATGATCATGCAAATAAAACGTACTGCTAATCCGTAAACAATAAACACGCCAAGTAACCAAATCGCCCACGCAGATCGAACTTCGCTAGCATTAAGTGCGCGTTCACTGTATCGAATAATCTCATCTTGCGGAATTGAAAACCCAAATATTGAAGGTAACAACCCTAGATAATGGGTCAGTTGTATAATTGCATCGGGGTTAAGTAGGGTTGATTTCCATTCAAAACTGTAATGTTGTGTCGAAAACAAAACCACCAGTACAACAAGGGCAAAGCTTAATATGATTGTCCAAAAAAGATTAAGGACAAACCCAATTAGCCAGCGGATTTTACCCCCAAACAGTTGTACAAAAGCAGGAATCAGTTCTTGTATGGTCTTTTTTTGAGATAGCTTTTTAGCTAACCATAACCAACAATGAATAAGAATACTTCCGCCCATATTGGAAAAGAAAAAAAAGGAACAAACCCAGATTAAAAAGGTGATGAGGTGAACGCCTAATAAGCTGAAAAGTGCCCAGTATAAATTAACAGGGTTTTGATTGAGTGCGCTAAACGCTAATGTCACGCCTAAAAAAACGGAAAGAAACAGGAGCAGAACAAAAGAAATTTTTATCGCATGCAGTAATAGACTTTGTGCTGTATAAAGTCCATTTTGCTTAGACAACATCACCGCTCGTAGGATAATTCGATCGGATAGAGATGATTGTGTAGCCCTTGCCTTTCGATTGATGTCTTGATCGGCATATCGACCTGATTCATTTTCAATCAATCGTATCGTTTCAGCAAGCCATAAAGATTTTAACTTTTCTCGCATTATACTTATCTTAAAATGAGATTAATGAAGCATAAAAGAAACGCGACTTAAGTCGCGTTGTGTAAGTTAAATATATTACTGTGCTATTTCACCAATTTTACTTAATAAAGTTTGAATACGTTGTTGCCAAACTTGTTGATCTTGTTTTAATTTTTCGTTTTCATCACGTAGTGCTTTCATTTCGTCTGAACTGTCATTAATCAACTGTTCTAATTCTTGATTTCCTTGTTTTAACGTTGCAATCTCTTGTTGTAATGTACTGATAGTATTCACAGTATGTTGGATTTTATTTTCCAATTGATTCAATATTTCTAATGACATATTTTTCCTCAGACTTTATTTACTTGGTGTATAATGTCTACTATTATAACGAATTCATTCTAAAATCAACACCTTTTTAAAATTTAAGTTGGAGAAAATTATGCGTAAACCTCTCGTGATGGGTAACTGGAAACTCAATGGTAGTATTGAAATGGCTAAAAACTTAGTTGCCGAACTAAGAAATGAGCTATCTACGGATGTCGAATGTGATGTTGCGATCGCTCCACCAGTCGTTTATTTAGATTTTGTTAAACACCAATTAGGTGGATCAAATATTCTTTTAGGGGCTCAAGATGTCGGAATTAATTTATCTGGCGCTTATACTGGTGAAGTATCTGTCAACATGCTAAAAGAAGTCGGGGTCACGCATATTATTATTGGTCATTCTGAACGTCGTACTTATCATAAAGAATCAGATGAATTTATCGCTAAAAAATTTGGAGTCATCAAAGAAGCAGGTTTAGTTCCTGTACTTTGTATTGGTGAAACCGAAGCCGAAAACGAAGCGGGTCAAACTCAAACTGTTTGTGCTCGTCAGATTGATGCGGTGATTAATGCATTAGGTGTCCAAGCTTTCAATGGTGCAGTTATTGCTTATGAACCTGTATGGGCAATTGGTACAGGCAAATCAGCGACGCCTGCACAAGCTCAAGCTGTTCATAAATTTATTCGTGACCATATTGCAAAACAAGATGCAAAAGTAGCTGATCAAGTCATTATTCAATACGGTGGTTCGGTCAATGATAAAAATGCCGCTGAGTTATTTACTCAACCAGATATTGATGGTGCATTAGTGGGTGGCGCATCATTAAAAGCAGATGCATTTGCAGCTATTGTTAAAGCAGCGGAAAAAGCAAAGAATTAATTTTTTTAAAACTTAACAATAAGATAAAAGACGCCAGATTGGCGTCTTTCAATAGAAACTTAAATAATTTATTTATATTTAACTTTATTTGATTTTGAGTTATATCGAGAAGGCCAAATTTTTTCAGCAGGAACTTTTAAATATTCTGAAATAATATGTTCATACTTAGGACAATGACGATAAAGTGCGTTTCGTAGAGTATCAGCTTGCAAGCCACTTGCACGAGATAGACCTCTTAAATTTCCACCTCTAATTTTAATTTCGCCTACTACTCTTGATGGAGTCCAGTCTTGATCTTGTTCGCTCATTATGAGATCCTCTATAAGTTTATTTTTATTGCTATCCAAAAGATTATCGGTATACAACACTAGCATGGTGTAAATTCCAAGCAAAAGAATAACACATAAAAAAACGAATTAAAACAAGAAAAATAAAAAATAACGCAAAATGGATTATAAAAATGAAAGAAAGCAACATAAAAACAACTGAAGATCAAGAAAAAACACGAATTCTTAAGGAAACAGGTGTTATCGATTTCAAGCATCGACTTACCTTAGTTTTAGAGAGTTTATCGGGTAATGCCTTTGCCAAAAAAGTGGGAATGTCTGAAGCCGTTATTCGTGACTATTTATCTGGTAAAACTTACCCTTCTCTTAATAGATTAGCAATTATCGCACAAAAATGTGATATCCCTATTGAGTGGTTAGCAACAGGTAAAGGTGAGTGTCGGTTACTTCCCGATACTGAACGTCGTGGTTTTGTCTATATCCCTTTTTATAAATTAAATGAATTCGGTAATAATAAGTCACTTTTACAAATCGAGGCAATACCGTTTGATATCACATTGATTAAACATCAACTTTTTGATAATGATGACTTGCGAGCGGTTTGGGCTAAAGGTGATAGCATGGAGCCGACGATATCCAATCATGATATTTTGATTATTAATACTGCACATAGCAAACCGATTGATGGATATCTTTATGCCGTGCAATATGATGATCAGATAAGTATTAAACGCATCCAAAATCAGGGTTCTAACATTGCTTTGCTCTGTGATAATCAAAAATATCCGTCTATAACTGTAGACAAAAATGAACCTCAAGATTTTAAAATTATTGGTCATGTCGTTTATCTGTTAAAGGATCTTTATTAACAATATTGTGTATTGATTGTATTTTTTTATGGCTTATAAAATATGTGGTTTTGTTGCTTAATGTTGATAGAACCACTTATTAAGAAATTTAGGCACTCGTTTTTTTTCTTTAGATTTTAGAAAGATTACTGAGTAAAAAAACGTAAAAATGTTTAAGTATCCGTCTATGTTCCAGTAAAAAAAATGTTCTCAATCAGAATTCTTATTGGCATAAATTTATGCTTTTGGGGTCATTTATGCTAAAATTAGCCATTATTTTTTTATAGACAATGTTAGTTATTATGCCAAATATGAATACTTCCCCAAAAGTTGTCGTCGGTATGTCTGGTGGCGTTGATTCTTCTGTTTCTGCATATTTACTTCAGCAACAAGGTTATCAAGTTGTTGGTTTATTTATGAAGAACTGGGAAGAAGACGACACAGATGAATACTGTTCAGCGGCTGTTGACTTAGCCGATGCTCAAGCTGTTTGTGATAAACTCAATATTAAACTTTATACTATTAATTTTGCAGCCGAATATTGGGATAACGTATTTGAACATTTTTTATCAGAATATAAAGCAGGGCGAACCCCTAATCCCGATATTTTATGTAATAAAGAAATCAAATTTAAAGCATTTTTAGAGTATGCAGCGCAAGATCTTGGTGCCGATTATATTGCAACTGGTCATTATGTTCGTAAACGTACCACTGGCGATAAAGTCGAATTATTGCGAGGGGTAGATAATAATAAAGACCAAAGTTACTTTTTATATACGTTAAGCAAAGACCAAGTCAGACAAAGTCTGTTCCCTGTTGGGGAACTTGAAAAACCTCAAGTTCGTAAAATCGCTGAGCAGCTAGGATTAGCTACTGCATCTAAAAAAGACTCTACAGGGATTTGCTTTATTGGCGAACGAAAGTTTAGTGACTTTTTAGCTCGATATTTACCGGCTCAAGCTGGCGCAATTCGTACGGTGGACGGACAGGTTATCGGTAAACATCAAGGGCTTATGTATCATACTTTAGGACAACGTAAAGGGCTGGGAATTGGTGGATTAAAGCAAGCCGATGATACCCCATGGTATGTTGTGGATAAAGATATTAAAAATAATGAACTTATTGTTGCTCAAGGTCATGATCACCCTGCGCTATTTTCAGATGGTCTGATTGCACAACAACTACATTGGGTTGATAGAAAAGCTGTGACTAAACCTTTTACTTGTACGGTGAAAACGCGTTATCGTCAACAAGATATTCAATGCCAGGTCAATCCAATATCAGAAGACAAAATCGAAGTGATTTTTGCTCACCCTGTAGCGGCAGTCACTCCTGGACAATCTGCTGTGTTTTATCAAGACGAAGTGTGTCTAGGTGGCGGCATTATTGAGGAACGTATTATTCGAAGTAAGGAGAGTTCGAGTGACGAATAAGTATTACCATACTACTATTGCCCTTGCCGGTGTGATACAAAGTTCTGTTTTAGTTCCCCAGTTAGCCAATACTGGGGTCTGTAGCTCAACACTTTATGAGCAAACTATACATAGCCTTTTTATTACCTCACCACAAACTACCGAAGAAGTGTATGGTGGTATTCAGAATATTAAAACGGGTTTACAAACATTAGTTTATCTGTTTTCATCAGGGCAAAAAGAACAACTGGATGTTGTTCGCTATCTGTTAAGAACATTAAGTATTACCAGTAGATTAATAAAAAATAATGATGCATTAAATAATATTGACCAGCGTTTAACGCGTATTTCGGGATTGTATCCTATCATGAATGAAGAAACGATTAGTTCACATGTAGATGATCTGTCTTATTCGTTAGCCGGTATTTATTCCGATATTATTAGCCCATTAACCACTAAAATTAAAGTGATGGGTAAAATTGAGTATTTACAAAATTCTTTAGTTCAAGCAAAGGTGAGAACGTCGTTGTTGGGTTGTATTCGTTCTGCTATTTTATGGTACCAAGTAGGAGGAAGCCGTTTACAGCTATTTTTTCAACGAAAACGCTTAATAAAAACGGCTCAGGCGCTTTTGCAAGAAATTGAAAAAGCAAATTCACTTTAATTTTTTATTACTATTTTAACATCGTAACGGAGTTATCCCGATGGAATTATCTGCACTTACCGCCCTTTCGCCTATTGATGGTCGATATGGAGATAAAACGACAGAATTACGTACTATTTTTAGCGAATATGGTTTATTAAAATACCGTGTACAAGTCGAAGTTCGTTGGTTACAAAAATTAGCTTCACACCCCGAAATTATTGAAGTGCCTGCACTCAGCCAATCAGCCTTGGCGCATCTTAATCAAATTGTTGAACAGTTTAACGAAGATGATGCTAAACGTATTAAAGCGATCGAAAAAACAACCAATCACGATGTTAAAGCGGTTGAGTATTTTCTTAAAGAAAAAGTGAAAACGAATGAAGAGTTGCATGCCGTCAATGAGTTTATTCATTTTGCATGTACATCCGAAGATATCAATAATTTATCATATGCTTTAATGTTAAAAACGGCGAAAGAAAGTGTTTTAATCCCGTATTGGAAAAAAGTAATTGATAAAATTACTGATCAGGCTAAAGCGTATCGTGATTTACCTTTACTTTCCAGAACTCATGGTCAACCTGCTACCCCATCAACCATTGGTAAAGAATTTGCTAATGTCGCTTATCGCTTACAGCGTCAATTAAAACAGCTACAATCGGTAGAAATACTAGGTAAAATCAATGGGGCTACCGGTAACTATAATGCGCATATTGTGGCTTATCCTCATATTGACTGGCATCAATTTAGTGAAGAGTTTGTCTGTTCTTTGGGTTTACAATGGAATCCGTTTACAACTCAAATCGAACCACATGATTATATTGCCGAATTTTTTGATTGTGTTGCTCGATTTAATACCATTATGATCGACTTTAATCGTGATATTTGGGGTTATATTTCACTAAATCACTTTAAACAAAAAACGGTAGCTGGCGAAATCGGATCGTCAACCATGCCACACAAAGTCAATCCAATCGATTTTGAAAACTCTGAAGGCAACCTTGGCATAGCTAATGCCATTATGAATCATTTAGGTAGCAAATTGCCAATTTCCCGTTTTCAACGTGATTTAACAGATTCAACCGTTTTGCGTAATCTTGGTGTGGGTATAGGTTATGCAATCATTGCTTATCAATCAACCTTAAAAGGATTAAGCAAACTTGAAGTGAATCAAGAGTACTTGTTGGATGAGCTCAATCGTAACTGGGAAGTCTTAGCTGAACCCATTCAAACAGTGATGCGACGTTATGGTATTGAAAAGCCTTACGAGAAACTAAAAGAATTGACGCGAGGAAAGCGTGTCGATGCCGAAGGAATGAAGCAGTTTATTGATTCGTTAGATTTACCAGAAAATGAAAAATCACGTTTGAAACAGTTAACACCAGCCAACTATATTGGTTACGCATCAACGTTTATTGATAAACTTTGATTATCTTTTGTTGGATAATAATCTGAAACATCATTGAATAATGTTTCAGATTATATTGAATCACAATACATGATTGAATGATGTCAATTTATGATTAAATAACAAACGGTTATTCTTATTCACCTTTAAGACATCAATAATAAAATAACATTAAAAGTATTTATAGGAACATCCATTGAAAATCCGCATTGCAACAAGGAAAAGCCCTTTAGCTCTTTGGCAAGCTAACTATGTTAAACAGCAGCTATTAGCCATTCACCCTGATTTGTCTGTAGAGCTTATCCCTATGGTGACAAAAGGTGATATATTACTTGATAGCCCATTATCAAAAATAGGTGGCAAAGGATTATTTGTTAAACAATTGGAAGAAGCCATTTTAAATAATGAAGCTGATATTGCAGTGCATTCTATAAAAGATATTCCCGTGCATTTTCCCGATGGACTCACACTTGCAACAATCTGCAAACGGGATGATGTCCGAGATGCATTTATTTCAAATCGCTACGAAAATTTATCACAGTTACCTTCTGGTGCAGTGGTTGGTACTTCAAGTTTACGACGACAGTGTCAATTACGTGCGCTTTACCCACATTTGCATATTAAAGATTTGCGAGGCAACATTGGTACCCGTTTAGCAAAATTAGACAATCAAGAATATGATGCAATTATTTTAGCCGCAGTAGGATTAAAACGTTTATCATTGCAAGACCGTATTAAACAATATATTGATACTGATGTAATCTTACCTGCTGTCGGTCAAGGGGCAATTGGTATTGAAACACGTGCCAATGATAAGCAAATTTTAGCTTTACTGGCCCCTTTAGATGACCAACATAGTCGAATTTGCATACAAGCTGAAAGAGCAATGAATCAACAATTGCAAGGTGGTTGCCAAGTTCCTATTGCTTGTTATAGCCAAATTTTGGATGACAAGCTATTTTTAAAGGGTTTAGTTGGCAAAACAGATGGTTCTACAATAATCAAAGTCCCTTTGTCCGGTAGCATTACTCAAGCAGAACAGTTAGGACGAGATGTCGCTAATAAATTGTTAATGCTTGGTGCTAAAGCAATTTTAGAGGAATTGAATAGCGAATGATTTTCGTCACCCGCCCTTCACCGCAAGGTGAAGCATTGACTAAATTATTAAATCAAGCCAATTTACAGGCTACCCATCTTCCTTTATTTAGGATTTCAGCAGGTAAGGATCTGCTGAATTTACAATATAATTTAAACCAGTTGTTACCAAATGATATTGTTATTGCAGTGTCGCCACAAGTCGCAAATGTTATTACCACATTTAATCCGCATCTTAATTTTCCTAAACATTTACAGTATTTTGCCATAGGAAATAAAACGGCGGAACTGATTCGTCAATTAGTCCATAAATCGGTAAGTTTTCCAAAACAAGAAAATAGTGAAGGATTACTTGCCTTATTTGATGCTGATATGGTGAAAAACCGAAGAGTTTTAATTTTACGCGGTGATTCAGGAAGACAGCTAATTGCCGATACATTAAGTGCCAAACAAGCCCAAGTCAAACTGGTAGAGTGTTATTCTCGTCATGCTATATCCTATCCGTTGGACATACTGAGTAATTCCATTGAGCATCAGCTCGTTATCATTACCAGTATTGAACATTTACATCAACTTGAGTTGTATTGCCAAACAGAACATAAAAAACAAGCTTGTTTAGTGGTGACCAGTCTAAGAATTTTTGAGGAAGCTAATCGCCTAAACTGGCAAAATATTGTTTTAGCCAAAAGCGCAAATAATCAAATTTTATTTAAAACAATGATAAGTCTATGTCATAATAATATCAATTATATAAAATCATCTAAATGAGGTTTTTATGCCGATTCGATTTTATGGAGCTAATGCAACCAGTTCAACGATTACTACCACCTCATTTAGCAAACCTTTTACAACCGATGCACTAACACAAGTGAACAATATTATGAAAGAAGAAAAAAATACGATGACGACAAATTCAAGTCCAAAAACAGAAAAAAAATCGACTTCTTCATCCAGCAAAAATAATGTCAATAAAACACCCATTTCAAAACTATCGCTTGTAGCTATTGCTTTAACTTTAGGCTTAGGTGGCTTTGTTTTTTATCACGGCCATGAACAACTTGAAAAACAAAATAGCACTATTTCAATGCTCGAAATGAAAATAGCCAATTTAAAACAAACTACCAAGCAGAGTATTGTTAAGGATTTAGAAAGTAATATTAATGATGCAGTAACCAAACAAAACCAGCAGTTTTCTTCGCTTGAAGAGCGTGTTACTAATCAGTTAAATGAGCAACAAAAGTTACAAAAACAGTTAACCAATCAAATTAATGACACAATTAGGTTAAATGAACAAAATCTTCATAACTTTAACGAACGATTATCAGCAATGTCGAGCACTGATAATAATGTTTGGCTGATATCGCAAGCTAACTATTTAGTCCATTTAGCAGCTCGAAAAATCTGGAGTGATCAAGATTATACCACTGCCCGTTTGTTGTTAAGAAATGCAGATGAAAGTTTAGCACAAACAAATGACCCCAGTTTATTGCCTGCCAGACAAGCCATTAATAAAGATATCAGTTCGCTTTCTGAATTGAGTTTTATCGATTCTGACGGTATTGTTTTGAATTTAATTAGTCTTTCGGATTCGTTGACCGATCTTCCTTTGATTGAGAATTATAATGATATTGATCTTGGCTTAACGCAGTATAATGATGCTTTGCCAGTTGATGATTCTCACAGCGCATCTTCAGATGCTGATTCAGAAAATAAAATTGACCCAACTAAAAGTTCCGACAATGTGGTCACTTCGTCAATTTCTGATTGGTCGCATAATTTATGGGCAAACATTGATTCTTTTATGCAAAAATTTATTACCATTGAAAAATTGGATAAAAATGATAATAACTTTGCGACCTGTTTGTCACAAGCAGGAAAAGATGAAAAGCAGATCGTTAGATGCCATATTTTAAGTACCCCACTAAATTTAGAACAATCACTGTATCTTCGTGAAAATATTCGTTTCCGTCTGTTAATAGCCGCACAAGCTGTACCTCGACATCAAGAGTTGATTTATCAGCGTTCGCTTAATGATGTTGCTGTTTGGGTTAATGCCTATTTTGATAATAATTCGCCAAGTGTTAAAGCCTTCCTAAGTGATCTTGATAATTTGCAAAATCAAACAATTAGTAATAAAAGTGTTCCTGACAGATTAGCTAGCTTAAGTGAACTTGAGAAGTTAATGCAAACTCGTGTTCGTTCTATGTTGGCTAAATAGGAGAATAATAATGATTAAAATATTAGTTATTTTCTTAGCATTAGTTGGGGGATTCTTTTTAGGGCCTTTATTGCAATTCAATCAAGGTTCAGCTGTATTTATCATCGCCAATTATAAAATTAGCATGTCCTTCAATTCTTTTGTTATTTTATTATTGTTGGCGCTTTTTTGTCTTTATTTGTTTGATCGATTATTTAAAAAAATCTTCAATTCTAAAACAGCTTTCGGTAATTGGCTTCGTTTAAAATCGCCGCATAAAGCAAAAAAATTAATTGAACAAGCACAATTTTTATTACTTGAAGGTAACTATCAACAAGCTGCTAAACTTTTCATGAAAAGTGCTAAGGGGGCAACCAATACAACATTATCTTATTTATTAGCGGCACAAGCGAATATTGATAATGATCAGTTGATTCAAGCCAACCAAATGCTCGAAGCAGCAGCTGCGACTTGCCAACCTAGCGAAAAATTTGCTTTCCAATTGGTTCAAGTTCGCTTACAGCTTAAGAATCATGAATATGATAGTGCTCATACTATTATTGAAAGTTTGTTAAATGAAAAGCCACGTAATGCCGAAGTATTAAGGCTTGCAGATCAACTTTATTATGAAATGGGTAATTATCAAGCTGTTATTGATTTATTACCTATTATGTATAAAGTAAAAACATATAGTGATTCTCAATTAGATCAGTTTAAACAAGCTGCTTATATTGCTCGAATCAAACAGTTATCAACCGATAATGATCCGCTCGCATTAATTAAATGGTGGAAATCACAGCCAAAAGCAATACTTAATAATACTGCGTATCAAAAAGCAATGGCTAACTACCTTAAACAACTTGGCCAAACTGTCGAAGCAGATAAATTGCTTGAATCAGTGGCTAAAATTAAAGATCAAGAAAGAACGTAAAAACAGGGCGACAAGCCCTGTTTTTTTAGGTATAAAATATTTTGTACTATAAAAAATATCGAATCAACGCCATAAAGCACATCCCTGTCACAACAATGCACATCAGATTTTTCGTCAATAAAGCCACCAAAATAGTGGGAAGACTAGCTAAACAGTATTCGATCTTAAAATCAGGAAAATGCCCTTGTTTTGCAATAAATAGGTTTTGTACAAAAAGTGCCGTTAAGATACAAAGTGGAACATACGATAAAAATCGAATCACAATATCAGGCAAATGTAACTTTCTAACAAGTATAAAAGGAATAATTCGAGGTAACCATGTTACCAATCCACATCCTATAATGATGAGTAAACTATAAGTAGTCATACTTTACGCTCCATCGCTATTCCCATAAAACATCCAGCAAATGTGCTAATTAATATTGCCATTTCAGGGGATACAAATCGCATTAAGATGATCAGCAGTACTGAAACAGTGAGCATAACAAGAATCTTGTTATAAATACTTTTTGTTTTGTCACCTATCAACTGTAAATAAAGTAAACCGATAAACATAGCCACTAAAGCATAATCCAGACCAAACATAGTGGGATCGGGTAACCACTCACCGATTAAAGCACCTATTAAGCAGGATAATATCCAAGCAACATAAGCGGTGACATTCAGTCCATGCATCCATACGGCGTTGACAGGTTTATGATTGGCAATTGCATTCATGGCCACTGCAAAACTCTCATCTGTGAGCAAACTATCAATACCAATATTATCCAGTAATGAAAAACGGCGAAAAGAAGGCGCAGTTGCCATGCTCATTAAAAAATGGCGGGAATTAACCAGAAAAACAGTGAAAATTATGGCTGTAATGGGTGTAGCAACTAACATTAACCCAGCTATGATAAATTGAGCCGCTCCAGCATAAACAATCACAGCAAGTAGAGTTACTTCTAAAATCGTTAAATTTGCCGATTTTCCTACAACGCCAGCAGCAATACCTATACCAACGTAGCCTAGTAACGTTGGAATACAAGCATAAACACCATCTTTAAATGTGAGTGACATAACGCATTCTCTTGATAAAGACTTCATCATAATTATTAACACGGTACTGTCAAACAATAAATGATTAATCTTAAAATTTATTTTAAATGAAATGATTGACCAGTTTGTTATGCGTTTTCAGTCTAGGCAAAATATTCACTTATTTTAACAAGGATCACATTAACGTAATTACACTCAGTAATGTAGTTTGATCGGGTTAATAGTAATTATTAAGATAAATAGTTCGACTATGCACCACTCCGCCTGTAAATTTGTTATAATCCTTTAAATTGTTTTTTAAGATAATCAAAATCGATTTTATATGAAAAATAACATATCAAACCAGTATACGGGTACACTTTTTATTATTTCGGCTCCGAGTGGAGCAGGAAAGTCAAGTTTGATTCGGGCTTATTTAGAGCAAAAAAATCAGTATCCGGCAAAAGTTTCAATTTCGCATACCACCCGAGCGCCAAGACCAGGCGAAGAACATGGTGAAGATTATTATTTTGTGGATCATGACCATTTTGAGTCATTGATTAGTCAGCAGGCATTTGTCGAATATGCAAACGTATTTGATCACTATTATGGTACTTCGAAAGCAGAAATTGAGCAGAGCTTATTACAAGGAGTTAACGTATTTTTAGATATTGATTGGCAAGGTGCACAGCAAGTTAGAGAAAAAATGCCACAATCCAAAAGTATTTTTATCTTACCGCCCTCGTTAGCAGAACTTGAACATCGTCTCATTAAGCGAGGACAAGATACCGAACAAGTTATTCGTAAAAGAATGGCAAAAGCACAAGCTGAAATTTCACATTATCATGAATATGACTATGTGATTATTAATGATGATTTTAACACTTCATTAAACGCCCTTAATTCTATCATTATTGCAGCAAGTTTAGAGCGTGATAAACAAGAAGTCATTCATCAATCATTCTTCACAAAACTTTTAACGCACAATAATTATTAATCATGCTGATATAGTTGAGTACTAATCATTTGATACTTATTTAATACACATATCGCCGATGTTATCGGCGATATATAAAAGCGTTAGCGTTAATTACCTAGTCCTTGATCAGCCTGATCATTCTGAATAAGTTCTATCTTATAACCGTCGGGATCTTCAACAAAGGCAATAATGGTCGTTCCACCTTTCACGGGACCAGCTTCACGGGTTACGTTACCACCAGCAAGTTTAACGTCTTCACACATTTTGGCGACATCATCAACACCAATAGCAATATGACCAAATGCATTACCATGGTCATACTCTTGCGTTCCCCAGTTATACGTTAGCTCAATAACGGAACTGACAGATTCATCATCATAACCGACGAAAGCTAACGAATATTTGTATTCTGTATTTTCACTTGTTCTTAATACTTTCATTCCCATAACTTGAGTATAAAAATCAATAGAACGTTGTAAGTCTCCTACACGTATCATCGTATGTAAAATGCGCATTGCTAAAATATTCCTTTTTATTAGTGAAATTAATATTGAGTTTATATGTTCATATTTAGTGACGCAAATTTTTTTGATGTCATAGCAGGCAAAACATTATCAACCGAGTGATAAAACGTTTAGTAGTTTAGATGAAGTAGAGTATGAAATCGCTTTCATATAAAATAGATAGAAAGACTTTTATTTATACAAGGTATAAACAAAAGTCTTGGAATGTAAACTAATAATAAATGGGTTAGTAACTTTTAATGACAACTATTGTGTTGAAGTAGTATAACGAGGAGAAGCACTTATCTGCCTTCCATTACTCACTAATCTAACTTGTTGACCAACATAAAACTCTTTGGTTGTGCCTTTTTGCACAATCACAATATTTGCACCATTTGCTTGCTTAATTTCTAATTCAACCGCATTTGATTGGCTTGCTTTATCCTCGATTGTGTTACCAATTAACGCACCACCAATCGCACCTGTTGCAACGGCTAAAGCTCTACCGGCTCCATCTCCAATGGTGTTACCAAGTACACCACCAATCACAGCACCACCTAATGAACCTACCACATTTTCACTTCGTCCATTAGATGCATTTGTTTGAATTTTAACTGGTCTTACTGAAACAACAGTGCCATAACTTACTTGTTGAACTTGTTTCGCTTGATCGGTTGTATAAACATCGCCAGAATAGATATCACTATTACTACATCCCGAAAGGATAGCAACTATGATACTTGTTAAAACAATTTTTTTCATATTTGATTCCCCATATATATTATTGAAGTTATACTTTTTTTGTCAGATTAAGCATAATATTCTTTTACAATAACAACAATATCTTTTTCATTATTTTATCAATAGATAATACAATTTACATTTAAGTTGGAGTATACTCAAGTTAATAGTTTATATGACATACAATAAGTATATGAAACGGTTATTTTTTCAATTATTATTATCAGTTATGATATCGGCCTGTCATAATTCATATCAACAACAAAAAAATGACGTAATAACAAACATTAAGCCGCAAGATGAGGTTCATAATGATTGTTTAAATAATAGCGTAACAAAAAACTTACATAAAATTGACAATATTGCTGTACAAGGGTGTCCAGTAAGATAATCTAATAGGCATAATTAACATAATGAAAACTATCGAAATTGACGACGAATTATATAAATTTATTGCAGGGCAAACAAAACACATCGGTGAAGATGCATCAAGTATATTGCGACGTTTGTTAAAAATAGAAGCGGATCCTGTTAACTCAAACGCCAAAGTTCATTTAGAAAGTCATTACTCGATGTTCAATGATTTGTTAACCAGCGATACCTTTACGAATGAAAAATCGATTATCAGTCGTTTTTTATTATTACTCGCTGCGCTTTATAACTATAATCCGGCACTTTTTGCCATTGCGGCGACATCGCTTCATGGTAGTAAACGCCAATATCTAGCCAAAGATAAAAAATCT
Organism: Gilliamella sp. B3817; assembly: GCF_026536705.1. Lineage (NCBI taxonomy): Bacteria > Pseudomonadati > Pseudomonadota > Gammaproteobacteria > Orbales > Orbaceae > Gilliamella > Gilliamella sp. B3817. The sequence goes on from NZ_JAFNNV010000002.1 coordinate 42,372, forward strand.
TTAGAGATTTCGGGTAAAAATACTAAACCTCGTGAAATTATTGGCACACCTTATTGGGTAATCAGTAATACCAATACGGCAAGAAAAATTTATATCATTGAATCAATCATGAGCGACATGGGGATTTCAGAAAATACGATTAACCAAATTAAAGATGTGTTTTCAACATCAGTGAAATAAAATTTCTGTGGTCACATATTAATCAGAAAAGCGCTGTAACCATTATCAAATGATTAAAAATTATGTAGAGGAGCGAAAAATGGCAAACCATAGCCGAGCGGGATTATTAGCTAAACCTTCTGATCTAATCAATGTGGAAACCTTACAAGATAACTATTTTCGAATTAAACCCGATACCGATAATATCAGCCAATTGGTGATTTTCGGCACTTCAGGACATCGAGGTAGTTCAAATAAAGGCACATTCAATGAAGCTCATATACTCGCTATCGCTCAAGCTATTGCCGAATACCGTAAATCCCATGGTATCACTGGTCCTTGTTTTATTGGTCAAGATACGCATGCTTTATCTGAATTAGCGCTCAAATCAGTGCTTGAAGTGTTCGTTGCTAACGAACAGACTGTTGTTATTGCACATGATTGGGGATATACCCCTACTCCAGTTATTTCACATGCAATTTTAACGTATAATCAAGATAAAAAATCACAGCTTGCTGATGGTATTGTCATTACTCCTTCCCATAATCCCCCAGAAGATGGTGGTATTAAATATAATCCAACAAATGGTGGCCCTGCTGATACTGACATCACTAAACAAATCGAACATCGAGCAAATGAACTCCTTAAACAGCAATTAGACGGTGTGAAAAGGGTCTCATTAGACAAAGCCACTCATTCACAATTTATTCATACCAAAGAATATGAGACTGATTATATTAACGATCTGGAAAACATTGTTGATCTTGCATTGATTAAATCTTCATCGCTTAAAATAGGCGTTGATCCATTAGGTGGCGCAGGTATTACCTATTGGCCCCGAATTGCTGAAAAGTATGGTCTGAATCTTGATATTGTAAATAACAAAATTGATCCTACCTTTAGTTTTATGCATTTAGATCACGACGAAGTGATAAGAATGGATTGTTCCAGCCGCTGGGCAATGGATGGTTTGTTAAATTTAAAAGACAAGTTTGATCTAGCATTCGGTAATGACACCGATTTTGATCGCCATGGGATCGTTACGCCAAAAGGATTAATGAATCCAAACGCTTATCTTTCAGCTTGTGTAAATTATTTATTTCAGCACCGTCCAGAGTGGCATAAAGATGTTGCCATTGGCAAAACAGTGGTAACAAGTTCAATGATAGATCGCGTTGCAAACAGTCTAAACCGAAAATTTTTAGAATACCCTGTCGGTTTTAAATGGTATGCCCAAGGACTTTATGATGGTCAATTAGGTTTTGCCGGTGAAGAAAGTGCAGGCGCATCATTTTTACGAACGAATGGTAAAGTTTGGTCAACCGATAAAGATGGGATTATTTTATGTCTACTGGCAGCAGAAATGACTGCCAAAATAGGCAAAAACCCTCAAGAACAATATCAACAACTTGAGGATAAATTTGGCGTTTCTTATTATGGAAGAATCCAAGCATCCGCATCATTTGCTGAGAAACAAAAACTAGCCAAACTTGATGCAAGCCAACTGACAACCGATCACCTTGCGGGTGAAAAAATTACCCAATGTTTAACCTCTGCGCCAGCTAATCATGCTCCTATTGGTGGATTGAAAGTTATCACTGAAAATGGCTGGTTTGCAGCCCGACCTTCTGGCACTGAAGATGCGTATAAAATTTATGCGGAAAGTTTTATCAGCAATCAGCATTTAGCTTTACTTCAAGAAGAAGCACAACAAATTGTTGCTAATGCCATTAAGTAATTGAAACAAAAAAGCCGACGTTATGTCGGCTTTTAATTATGAATGTACGAAAAATATTTTTATTGTTTTATTTTTTAGGTAGTTGTACATAGCTTAATGAAATATGCTTAATACACCCACATTGTGAACATTTGACGGTTAATGTTTTCGTAGTCATTTTACTTTATTTATATTTGTTAATTTCAAGTTATTTAAGTCTAAATTTGGAAAATCTACAACAACAATAACAAGGTCTAAACCACAATTGAGTGACCAAATAATTTATAAATTAAAATTAAGTTTATCAACTTAATCAGTGAAGTTAATGATAAGTGGTTTACTGTTTATGTAAGAAAAATTGGATAGATGTCATCATATCCCCAATAAATTGATGTTTTTATTGAGGATGTGATTTAGTTTTTAGATTCGTGTTGGTTTTTTGGCTGTGGCTTGTCTTGATGATTTTGACAAGTTGTTAAGTTTAGTTCTTTTTGGTCTGAAACTACGTTTATCCGTTTTGGCGTCAATGAATGATTTGGATTCTTTTGCTAATCCGACAATATCACGTAGATAATTAACCGAATCAATACTTAACTCCATCCAAGTTCCTCGTGATAAACCTTTAGGCAAGGTTATATTGCCATAACGAATACGCAGCAAACGGCTTACTTGTACATCAATCGCTTCCCACATTCGTCGCACTTCACGGTTACGCCCTTCAGTTATGACAACATTAAACCACTGATTTAAACCATCACCACCTTGCGCTTTTACAGATTTAAAAGTAGCTGGACCATCTTCAAGTTGCACCCCTTTGCGTAATTGATTAACTTGCTGATCAGTCACATTTCCAAATACACGTACCGCATATTCACGTTCTATTTCATGACGAGGATGCATTAATCGATTAGCCAATTCACCATCTGTGGTAAAAAGGAGTAAACCGGAAGTATTAATATCCAATCGTCCAATATTAATCCAGCGAGCATTTTTTAAACGCGGTAATCGAGCAAAAACCGTTGCTCGCCCTTGAGGATCGCTTCGCGAACAGATTTCCCCTTCAGGTTTGTAATAGACTAATACACGACAAACCGTTTTTTCTTTACTTCTTAGCTGAACTATGTGTCCATTAATTCGAATTTTAGGGTTAGCATTTACATCAACCCTATCACCTAATGTTGCAATTTTTCCGTCAACGCTAATTTTTCCTGCGGCTATCATCGCTTCAATTTCACGACGTGAGCCATTACCTAAATTAGCTAACACTTTTTGCAACTTTTCAGTATTGTCATTTACTTTTTTCATATTTTCCTCGCTACCTTCACAGGTATCAGATTAACCATATCTTTTTCGTTTTGTGAAAAACGACGATTTACTCATATTGCTTTACTAGCATTACAATTAATACGATAGTGCTCAGCTTGACTAACTTAAAAATGGATAGTGTTTACCAAACAAAATCTTTAGATTATCCATAATTTGAACTTCAATATTTCAAAAACACATAATAAATAGCTACCATGATTAAATAATCCAGATGCTTTTAATAGTAAGCTCTCGAAATATTTGATCACGATTCAAAAGGTTTTATATCACCACTTCCTTGACGAATAATATCAGGGTAATCATTTGTTAAATCAATAACGGTTGTAGGTTGTTGACCTATATAACCACCATGGATAACAGCATCAAGTAGATGTCCAATTCTATCCTCAATTTCATCCGGATCGGATTGCGCTTCCTCTTCATTTGGTAAAATTAACGTTGTGGTCATCAATGGTTGCCCTAATAGATCCAGTAACGCTAAATCAATTTTGTTGTCCGGTATACGCAACCCTATGGTTTTTCGTTTGTCATTCATCAAGCGACGTGGTACTTCTTTACTTGCAGGTAGAATAAAAACGTATTTACCGGGCGTATTATTTTTTAACAGTCGAAACGTGATATTATCGACCATTGCATAGGAAGATAATTCCGATAAATCTCGACACATCAACGTAAAATTATGATATTTATCAAGCTGCCGTATTTTACAAATACGCTCAACACCATTTTTATTATCAAGCAAGCAACCTAATGAATAACCGGAATCAGTAGGAAAAGCGATAACGCCACCCTCTTTTAAGATTTTAACAACTTGTTCTAATAATCGATTTTGAGGATTGTCCGGATGAATATAAAAAGTTTGGCTCATAATGTTCTTCTATATTAATATTAAATTTAAAACACTTTTTACAATGTCAGATTGGCTATCATGAAGGTTGATAGCATGTTAACTTAAAGCAATTTTAGTCCATATTAATTTAGTTTCCAATTATGCCAAATCGGTGTGACACTGCCTGGCAAAGGGGTCGTTTTTCCTAAATCTAAATAGTTAACCAGATCATGAAAATCCGAACCTTGCGAAGCAAGCAGTTCAAATTCGTTGGCTAATTTAGCTAATCGCTGTAAGTCATCTTGTGTTTGTCGGCTTTGCGAAACTTCAATGGCATCACCACCCCAAGTTTTGAAATCATTAATTAATAATTTTAATTTAGTGCCAGTTAAATCATAACGAGTCGGGTGCGCTAATACTGCAAGTCCACCTGCCACATGAATCGCCGTTATTGCCTCTTCAATACTACACCATTTTGCTGGCACATAAGCATATCCACTTTTTCCAAGATATTTTTTAAATGCCGTTTTCACATCTTTGACTAAACCTTGAGCAACAAGAAATCGAGCAAAGTGTGCACGAGACACAATATCCCCCTTTGAAAAAGTCTTTGCTTGTTCATAAGCATCATCAATATGTAACTTGCCCAATTTATAGCTAATTGCCATTGCGCGATCAATCCGACCTTGTTCTTGAGCTTGAAGCAATGTTAATAATTGTTGATTTTCAATATCAATATTCAATCCAACAATATGAATTTCATTATTTTTCCAAGCGGTTGATATTTCAACTCCACTCACCAGTTTAACCGGAAGATTTTCAGTTAAGATCAACTTTTGCGCTTCAGGAATTCCTTTTATGGTATCGTGATCCGTTATCGCTAATATGTCAATTTGGTTATCGACAGCACGTTTAACCAGCTCGCTTGGTGATAGAACACCATCAGAGGCTATAGTATGAGAATGCAAATCTACGATCACTTTTTTCTCGAAAATTATTTTTAAACGTGTAATATACCACACAATTTGCGTGACCACTAAAAGGTATATTATGAAAGATCAAATTCTGCTTGCCCAACAAGATACTCAATCAATTATTGATGAACTTTTAGAAGATGGAAGTGATCCCCATGCGCTGTATTTGATAGAACATCATATTTCTTCAGAAAACTTTGATAAACTTGAAAAAGTTGCAGTAGAAGCCTATAAATTAGGTTATGAAGCAACAGATCCTGATGAAGATGTCGATGATTCTGGTAACGTTATTATTGGTTTTGATATCATCGCTGAAAGCCCCCTCAGTGCTGATTTAATCAATGCACAAATTGCCCAAATTATGACGTTGGCGCACCAATTTAATGTGAATTATGACGGTTGGGGCACTTATTTTGAAGACGGAAGTGACGATATTTTAGATGATAGCGTTTTTGACAATGAAACGTTACATTAATAGCCTAGAAACATTGAACTAATTATTTACCATTCTTATCCAATGGTGATTGGATAAAAATGGTAAACTGTTTCGATTACTCGTTAACTTGCTCAATACGACTTATTCTTTTTCGATCAGCTGAAAGACTACGTACTGATACAACATCACCTTTTTTAATTGTCACGGGATCAGTATAGCGATGCCAATTTTTACCATTATCCGTCGAATATTCTATAATTAATCCCGGAAAAACAATATTAGCATTGAGCTGATTGTTCTCAATTTTAGCCCCTGGGATAGGTAATCGATAATCTATTCCCATTAAATCCAATTTCGCTAATTCTCGCTGACCAACTAAGTTAGCAAAACGTACCCAATCTTGCCGTAATTTTTGTTGATCCACATACTGTGTTTTCCCTTGTATGAATTCACGATCTTTTTGATAACTAAGTTCCCAATCGGCTTGGTGCCACGCTCTTTCTGCCACCGCTAGCAAACGAGGAAATGCCATATATTCCATTTTATTATCGCTACGAATATCTTCTGTCCAAATTTGCGCAGATAATCCGTAAGCGCCCGACCAATTAAGTGTACCTTTAGCGGTAAATGGATTGCCGTCGCGGTCTAACGATGTTTCAGCATTTTGAGGTAAGTTATCAGGCGCAAAAGTAAATATTTTACGTTCATCATTGTAACGTGTAGCCCAATAATAACCGCTTTCTTTAGGATTGACTTCGTATGGCATATCTAAATAGACATAATCCGGATTCGAAATAATGACTTGATAGCCTTTATTTGCCCATTCATTGACTGAGTCAGCCCCACCCCAATAAAGAGTATCCCAAAAATTCACCGTGACTTTATCAACAGCAAAAGATTTAGCACTGTCAGCATGTTTCATGCCGTCTTGCCAAGCCTGCATATGGTCAATACCATGTTCCTTAATGATAGTACTAACCTGCTCAGCAAAATAACTTGGTAGATGTTCAATTTGTTTGACAATACCTTTAGATATAAAAGCTTGGCATGCTTGTGATTTAGCCCATGGATGGTCTTCATTGCTTTGATCGATAATACCTTTAAAAGCAACTTTTTCTTTAAGCTGTAAATCTTGGTAGCCAGATCCTAAATGGATATTTTTAGCTTCATCACCACCAAAATGCCAAGTTGTCAAAGGTTGGCCTGCCTCGATGTGCATGCTAGCTATTTCATCAATAATCTTATTTACAAACCGTTTAGACGAGTCAAGACAAGGGTTTAAATAACTTAATCGATTATAAAATTGAACAGTTGTCGTGTTAGAAGTATCCGTTGGGTCAACTAAACGGAATTCGTTCGCTTGCTGTGCTTTACCTTCTTTCATTAAACGGTTATAACGTGCTTCCATAGAGACAATCGCCGCTCTAGCATGAGCAGGCATATCAATCTCTGGGATGACCTCAATAAACCGTGCTTTAGCGTATTTAATAATTTCAATATAGTCTTGACGACTTAAATATCCCGAGCCAGATGTATTACTATCAGGGCCAGATCCTAATTGAGGAAGTAAACAAGTTTGTTCAGTAAGATCATGGCAACGTTTACTACCAATTTCGGTGAGTTCTGGTAATCCTGGGATCTCAATTCGCCAACCTTCATCATCACTTAAATGAAAATGAAATTTATTCATTTTATATTTTGCCATTTGATCTAATAAACGCAAAATGGCCTGTTTAGATTTAAAATTACGGCCAATATCAAGCATGACACCACGATATTCAAATCGAGGCGAGTCAATGACATTAAGTGTTGGAATGGTATGAGAATGATCGACATAAATTGTCGATAAAATGGATTGGATCGCATAAAAAATTCCAGTCTCATCATAAGCTGTTATGGTTGCTTTGTCTTTGTTGATTACTAACTGATAAGCCCCTGCTTGCTTTTGGGAAAATTGTTGAGGTTCGATTGTTGCTTGTATTTTAAAGCCTTGTTGAGTAATCGGGATATTTAATGCTTTAAATTCAGTCTGTATAACAGTTAAACTGTCTTGATTTAATCCATTTAAAACTAAATTTACCCCTTGCGAATCGAGCGTTATATCTTCATTTCCAATGGATATTTTACTTGGTGTTGGCAAGATTTGCCCACGTAATGCTTCTGCCGATAAGTTTTCAATATCGGCATTATATTGAAAACGATTGACGGGTGTCATTAAAATATTATGATCATCAGCCGTTCTTTTCCAGTGTTGATTAATTGGCGACACAAATGCCGATAAATTATCAGAATCTGTATTGGTATTTGCTATAATTTTAGGGGTTGCATTGGTCGATGTCACATACCAACGAGGCATTATATCACTTTCGCTCAAGATCCAATATTCACCAATCATAGGAATTTCGATAGTGCCTTTAGCAGGAAAACCAACAAATTTATCCGTCGGCTCAATTTTATGAAGATCGCCTGTTAGGTGTGTAATTTTAAACTGATCATTGTCAACCGACAAAATCATACGAATATTACTAAAATAAATTGCCCAATCTTTATCATTAATTGCTGAACCCTTATTTGTTAACGAAATAGTCACTTTATTACATGCAGCCCAATCCGCACCTAAAGTAGCACAATTGATACCATGATCATTTGCCTGATTATCATTAACAGTATATTTAACATTAAGTTGAGCACTCATTAAATCAACTGTCTTTTGATTTGCATAAGCTGATTGTGTAACGCCTACACTTAATAAAGAGGCTATCGAGGTTGCAAGTATTGCAGTTTTAAGCTTTTTCATTATTTTTTTACCTATTTTTGTTTTGCATTAAATATAGTGAATGGAACGGTAACAATAAATTTGATATCTCGTTCATCTTGGAAAATATTGCCATAACCTTCACTCCAGCTTGGTATTTTTGAGTGGTTATTATATTTGGTATAATGTAACTGGAAAGAGGTATTTTTTGCAAAACCCTGTGGTACGGTATAACCTAAATCGAAGTTATACGCTGATTCAATCAACCGTCTTTTTTGGTCAAAATCTTTATTAGTACTTGGTTTAGCATCCCAGCCATAAGCATACGAAGCGCCAGTTCTCCAACCAGATAAATAGTGTGATAGATGACTTAAATCATAGGTAACTTCTGCAAATAATGCTTTTTCACCATTGGCATTAAAATCTGAACGTGAATTCCACCAGACATCTAAACGACCATTTGAGGAAGCATAATCAGGCGTCATTCGTTGTAAGAAGAATCCTTGTTCACCTTCTGCTTTAACTGCTACACCTTCAAGACGTAACCCTACAGGCCCCATTTGATAACCTAACGTCGCAGCTTGTAACCATGCTAAACCATCATATACTTTAGCCCCCTTATGAGACTGATCTTTCGCACCATAAAATTGATAACTCATTGTTAACGGGTTATCCAAAATATCTAATTGATAAGACGCTTTACCAAAAAACTGATTCATATAGTTATGGGATTGACCAAATGCGCCTTCTAGCACGACATTATTTTTAAAATCATACTTTAAACCAGCAGAATGTAAGTAATCGATCTTTCTTCCTTTTTGCCATTGTCTAAATTCATAAAGTCGTTTATACCAAGGTGCTTTATATTTATCTGCCCACATATAGGACATAGATAACACCCCCGCAGAGTCAAAATCAAGCTTTGTACCAAATTCAACGCCTCGATAAGTGCCTGGTAATAAACTCCAGTGTGGAGCAAGCAACGTTTGTCCTGACGGTTGAATATACCCCGCTTTGAGCCAAAATAGTTCATCAAGTTTGAAGTTCATTTGGGCTTTATAGAAACTAAGACCACTAATATCTTTTTTCCAATTTTCGTCCCAACGATTATTGGCACCACTAAAACCGATTTCATTAGGATGACCATTACCACCATTACTGACTTCCCAAGCACCATAGCCGCCCAATTCTAAAGCAAACATATCGGCTATATAACCTGTTTTAAAATCCAGATTGGTATTGAAAGAAGTATGCCTTAGGTTTTTCTCATATTTATGTTGAGTGACATTCTTTCTTTCCCGATCACGATTCCAAAAAAAGACATTACCGGTTAATGAAGCATCCTCAACAAAGGGATGGGTATATTCTGCTTGTGCAGGCAACGCACTGATTAAAATGGAGCAAGACAAAATGAGCTTAGTGATACGACTGAGTGAACGAGTGGTTAATAGGGGGTTATAAAAATTCATATCTGCTTCCTTGAAATGACTTTTTTAAATCAACGATCAGATTAGTCCGTTAACAACTTATCTTTATGGATCAAAAAATCATTTTCTACCTAAAATCAATAAAATACGACAAAATTAATGTCAATCTTCTGTACAAACAATTGGTTAAATTTACTAAATTAATCTAAAACACCTGTGAATAAGGTGTTTTCATAATGCATAAACATATTTTGGTTATCAAATTAAATGTTGTTAAATCGTGATCCGAATCACCAAAATACCCCTTTTTTTTCTAATTTTTCGATAAATATCACAACTTTTTTTATATTAAAAAATAAGAAAAGATTAATAGAGTTTTGAACTTACCCAGACGATCGCTTAACGCATTAAGATGTATAAATCCTATGTTTAAATAAATTTGCTTGTCAGAAATGAAAATATAGGGAGGGGAAAAAAGAAAAATCAAAAAATTCTTATTACCAATACTGAGATTAAACCCTATTGATAAAATTTAATTTATTAATAGGGATTTAATCACATCAATCAATTTTAATTTTCAGTATTAATTTCATCAAAACTTTTTACTAGCTCATCAATAGCTTTCATCTGTTTTAAAAATGGCTCAAGTTTAGCTAATGGAAGTGCTGAAGGTCCATCACATTTTGCATGGCTTGGATCAGGATGTGATTCTAAAAATAGCCCTGCTATACCCACTGCCATGCCTGCACGAGCAAGTTCGGTCACTTGTCCACGACGTCCACCGGATGCTGCTCCCATAGGATCACGACATTGTAAGGCATGAGTGACATCAAAAATTACCGGTGAACCATGGCTGGCTTTTTTCATGATATTAAAGCCAAGCATATCGACCACTAAATTATCATAACCAAAGCAGCTACCACGATCACAAAGAATGATTTGATCATTGCCTGCTTCCTCAAATTTTTCAACTATATTGCCCATTTGTCCGGGACTAACAAATTGTGGTTTTTTAACGTTAATGACGGCACCTGTCTTCGCCATTGCCACAACGAGATCGGTTTGTCTGGCTAAAAAAGCCGGTAATTGAATAACGTCAACAACATCGGCAACGGGTTGACACTGTTGTTCGGTATGAACATCAGTAATGATTTTTACGTCAAATTGTTGTTTTAATTCTTGAAAAATTTTCATACCTTCTTCCAAACCAGGGCCACGATAGGAATGAACAGAAGAACGATTCGCTTTATCAAACGAAGCTTTGAAAATATAAGGGATGTTGAGTTTATCCGTGACCGTCACAAAGTGCTCACAAATTTTCATTGCCAAATCACGTGATTCAAGCACATTCATACCACCAAATAACACAAATGGAAGATCATTTGCGACCGTAATATCCCTGACTTTTACTTGTTTTTGCTTCATCATAAATTGTTTCCTAGTTAAGGTTTGAACCAACGACCAAGCGTCACTCGATCATTGCCACTATAGTCTGTGAAGGTTTCAACTAATTGAAATCCATGTTGTTTGAAAATCGTTTGTACTGCAGAGCCTTGCTTCCAACCATGCTCGATCAGTAACCAACCATATTGATTCAGATGTTTGGTAGCCCCTTTGACAATTAACTTTATATCCGCAAGTCCATCGTCGTCTGACACAAGTGCTGTTCTTGGCTCATAACGAACATCACCTTGAGATAGATGAATATCTGTTGGCTCAATATAAGGCGGGTTGGATGTTATCATCGAAAATTTACGGGTTTTGAGTGGTTTATACCAATCACCTTGTAAAAAATAAACATTATTTACACCGATTTGTGTCGCATTTTGTTGAGCTAATATTAGCGCATCTCGATTTTTTTCAACAGCAGTAAAAAGACAGTCTCGGCGTTCTGTTGCCATAGCAATGGCTATGGCTCCTGTACCTGTTCCAAGATCTAAAACTTCACAGGGAATTTTAGGTAGGTATTCTAATCCCAGCTCAACTAATTTTTCGGTATCTGGTCTTGGAATCAAAGTACAGTCCGACACATTAAATTTTAAAGACCAAAACTCTTTTTCACCGGTAATGTAAGCAATCGGTTCACCCGCTTGCCGACGAGCTAAATATGCATTGAGGCGCGTTAACTCATCGTCTGATAATGAAGTTTCACTAAACGCCATTAAAAAAGTTCGTGTTTTGTGCGTCACAAAACTCAATAGTATTTCCGCATCACGCTTGGGACTTTCACTTTCACTTAAGGTTTGAGATGCATATTTTAGCCACTCTAAATAAGTCATTCATCTTGTTCCGATAATGCAGCAAGCTGGTCTGCCTGATATTCTTGTACAATTGGATCAATCAACATTTCTAACTTGCCTTCCATAACTTCATCTAAGCGATAAATCGTCAAATTGATACGATGATCTGTTACTCGTCCTTGTGGATAGTTATAGGTTCGAATACGATCTGAACGATCACCAGTACCTAAAAGGTTACGTCTGGTCGACGCTTCTTCTTGTTGGCGTTTTCGGGTTTCAGCGTCTTGGATTCGTGCTGCTAACACCGACATCGCTTTAGCTTTATTTTTATGTTGAGAACGTTCATCCTGACATTCAACCACAATTCCTGTTGGAATATGCGTAATACGAATAGCCGAATCGGTTGTATTAACGTGCTGCCCCCCTGCCCCAGACGAACGATAAGTATCAATTTTTAAGTCAGCGGGATTAATTTCAGGCATTTCTGCTTCTGGAATTTCAGGTAACACCGCTACCGTACATGCAGATGTATGAATACGACCTTGCGATTCTGTTTCAGGTACACGCTGCACACGATGACCACCCGATTCAAATTTTAAGTTACCATAAACGCCGTCGCCACTGACTAACATAATGACTTCTTTATAGCCACCATGCTCACCCTCATTGGCACTCATAATTTCAACTCGCCAATGACGGGATTCTGCATATCTTGTATACATTCTTGCAAGATCGCCAGCGAATATTGCTGCTTCATCTCCACCTGTTCCAGCTCGAACTTCAACAAAGCAGTTATAATCATCATTGGGATCTTTAGGTAATAATAAAACTTGTAACTGCTTTTCTTGCTCTTCGATACGGTTTAACGCTTCATTTAACTCTTCTTGAGCCATTTCACTCATTTCAGGATCGGCAAGCATTATTTTAGCAGTTTCAATATCTTCTTGAGTCTGCTTCCAACTTGTAAAACATTTCACCACACCCGTTAATTGCGCATATTCTTTAGAAAGAGTACGGAATCGATTTTGATCGGCAATCACCGAGGCATCAGACAATAACGCTTGAACCTCTTCGTAGCGCTCTTGCAAAGTTTCTAACTTACTGATAATTGAGGGTTTCATATAAAAGTCTATTTTTAATCGTGAATAAATGAATTTGCGGGGCATTATATACTTAATCGCCTTTAAAATACAGTTTCCCTACTTTTTCATCCTTGCAACTATTAATAATGCTGTGAAATATCTCAGAATTTTATTTTAAACACAGACATTCAAAAAGTGTTATTCATTTCACAAAAATCACTTTTTAATCTTTTCAAAAATTTGCTTAGTCGTTACTATAATTCAGTTGATTGATTACTTTGTTAAAAGGTCTTTACTTTATTCAACGCTTTTTATGAATACAGGAAAAGATAACTAAAAATATGTTAAATGATCGGTTTAAGGCACAGATTTTACTGTTAAATAACGTTTATTAAGAAGGAATAAGCTTAAATATCAATATTCGCATCACATTCACTCTTTTACAGGTTGATAATATGAAGCAAACGATATGGAAACTTGAAAATTGTATTAAAGATTATGATTGGGGAAGTATCGATAGTATTACGACTTTATTTGGTATTAAAAACCCAAGCCAAAAGCCGATGGCTGAAATATGGATGAGTATACATCCTCTGGGTTGTTCAAAGATTATCGGTTTAAATGGCGAAAAGATAAATCTTAATGCGCTTATCAATCAAAACCCATTGCAGATTTTGGGTAAAAATACTTATCAACTTTTCGGTACTCTTCCCTATTTATTCAAAGTACTCGCAGCAAATAAACCCCTTTCAATTCAGGTTCATCCTACTAAAGCTGATGCAAAAAAAGGTTTTGAAAAAGAAAATAAATTAGGTATCGATCTTCATTCACCAAACCGAAATTTTAAAGATCCCAATCATAAACCAGAATTATTGTATGCACTCACGCTATTTAAAGCCATGAATTCGTTTCGACCGATTGAGCAAATATTATCATTTTTTTCGCAATTAACTATCCCTATCTTTAACCATGAATTAGCACAATTACAAAATAATCCTTATCCAAAACAACTGAAACACTTTTTTCAATTTTTGTTGAATCTTTCACCAGACCAAAAATTACAAGCTATTCATCAATTATTAGCCTGTACTAGAAGTTTCAATCAAGAGCCTTTTTTAACCATTCATACACTGGTAAAAGATTATCCTAACGATATTGGTTTGTTTATGCCTTTAATTTTAAATGTGATTGAACTCAAGCCATCTCAAGCTATGTTTTTACATGCCCAAACACCGCATTGTTATTTATCGGGAACCGGTTTTGAAGTAATGGCAAATTCAGATAATGTTTTAAGAGCAGGTTTAACCCATAAGTTTATTGATATTGACGCATTAATAGCGAATACGAACTTTAGCAGTATTGATGCTAGTGAACTGCTAATTAATCCGTTAATTAATCATAATAAAATTGATTTTCCTGTTCCCGTTAATGATTTTAAATTTGAAATCATTCAAAGTGATCTTCAATTAAGAAAAGAAAAAGTCAACAGCCCTCAAATCCTATTTTGTGCAGATGGTGCTATTACATTAACAACAAAACATGAAGTACTCACTTTAAATAAAGGTGAATCGGTGTTTATTGCGTATCATGCCAAATATTATAGTTATAGTGGGAAAGGATGTTTTGCAAAAGTGAGTGATTAAAAAAAGCCGTCAATCATTGACGGCATAAATTTTAAGATAGATAGAATGACTGAATATAAACTATTTTTTTACTGCTTTCGGATTCGGTAAATCAGTTACCGTTCCTTCATAAATTTCAGCAGCAAGTCCAATTGATTCATGAAGTGTTGGATGCGCATGAATAGTTAAGGCTATATCTTCGGCATCACACCCCATTTCAACCGCAAGGGTAATCTCTCCAAGCAATTCACCGCCATTAGCACCAACGACTGCGCCACCTAAAAGGCGATTATCTGCTTTATTGAAGATCAGCTTAGTCATCCCTTGTGAACAATCCGATGCGATAGCTCGCCCAGATGCTGCCCATGGGAAGATAGACACTTCATAATCGATACCCTTTTCTTTCGCTTCTTTTTCGGTTAAACCAACCCAAGCAACCTCTGGCTCAGTATAAGCAATAGAAGGAATCGTTTTTGGATCAAAATAGTGTTTTTTGCCCGCAATCACTTCAGCAGCCACATGTCCTTCGTGAACGCCCTTGTGCGCAAGCATTGGTTGACCAACAATATCACCTATAGCATAGATATGTGGAACATTGGTGCGCATTTGTTTATCGACTTCAATAAAACCACGATCAGTAACGTTCACGCCGGCTTTTTCAGCACTAATTAGTTTTCCATTTGGCGAACGTCCAATTGCCACTAATACGGCATCATAAGTGTGTGTTTCAGTGGTTCCGTCTTTTTTCTCCATAGTGACGTAAATCGCATCATGTTTTGCTTCAACCGTCGTTACTTTTGTTTCAAGACGTAAGGTGAATTTATCCTGAATCTGTTTTGTAAAGACTTTGATCACATCTTTATCAGCAGCAGGAATGACCTGATCAAACATTTCAACCACATCAACTTCTGAACCTAAGGCATGATAAACCGTGCCCATTTCAAGCCCAATAATTCCCCCACCCATTAATAATAATTTTTTAGGAATGGTTGTCAAAGCAAGCGCATCTGTGGAATCCCAAATACGAGGATCATCATGCGGAATAAAAGGTAATTTAATTGGTCGAGACCCAGCTGCAATAATAGCATTATCAAACGTAATTTTAGTAATACCTTTTGCAGATGTCACATCCATAGTATGACTACCGGTAAATTGCGCTTCGCCCTGAATAACATTGACTTTACGCATTTTAGCCATACCTGCTAATCCATTAGTTAACTGATTAATGACCTTCTCTTTCCAACCTCGAACTTTATCCAGTTCAAGTTTAGGTGTACCAAAATGAATTCCATGTTCTGTCAGTGATTTGGCTTCGTCCATGACTTTAGCTACATGCAAAAGTGCTTTAGAAGGAATACATCCCACATTTAAGCATACGCCACCCAACGTAGAATAGCGTTCAACTAACGTTACGTCTAATCCAAGATCGGCGGCACGGAACGCAGCAGAATAACCTGCTGGACCAGCACCTAAAACCACCACTTGTGTTTTAACTTCTTGACTCATAATTTATTCTCCTAAACTACATCACTAATCGACGTAAGTCAGATAAGACGTTAACAATATGGCTTAAGAAGCGTGCACCGTCTGCACCATCAATCACACGATGATCAAATGACAGAGATAAAGGTAACATTAAACGTGGCGTAAACTCTTTACCATTCCAAACAGGTTTCATACTTGAGCGTGACACCCCTAAAATACCAACTTCAGGTGCATTCACAATTGGGGTAAATGAAGTTGTACCAATACCACCTAAACTTGAAATTGTAAAACATCCGCCCTGCATATCCGCACCGGTTAATTTACCTTCACGAGCTTTTTTCGAGATTTCGGCAAGTTCACGAGATAACTCAACGATGCCTTTTTTATTGACATCTTTAAATACCGGTACGACTAAACCGTTTGGCGTATCAACTGCGACACCAATATTGATGTATTTTTTGATAATCAAGGTTTGCGCATCTTCCGATAATGAACTATTAAAACGTGGATAAGCAGTTAATGCACTTGCCACCGCTTTCATAATAAACACTAATGGCGTGATCTTAAGATCAAGTTTTTTCTTCTCTGCTTCGGCATTTTGTTGTTTACGGAATGCTTCTAAATCCGTAATATCGGTTTCGTCAAATTCAGTAACATGAGGAATCATGACCCAGTTACGATGTAAATTTGCACCTGACACTTTTTGGATTTTAGTTAATGGTAAAGTTTCAGTTTCACCAAATTTGCTAAAATCAACTTTCGGCCATGGTAATAATCCCGGTAATGCTCCACATGCTGTACCACTCTCAACTTGTTTCACCGCATTTTTAACGTAAGCTTGAATATCTTCACGTAGGATTCGGTTTTTAGGCCCTGTTGGTGATACTTTAGCCAGATTCACGCCAAATTCACGCGCTAAACGACGAACAGAAGGTGTTGCATGTGCATATGCATCATTTTCAACAAAATCATTACTTGCCGTTGTAGAAGCCGTTGCAGCAGGAGTAGAAACATTACTCACCGGTGCAGCAACTGAAGCTGATTTTTCTGGTGCTGTCGGCGCTGGCGTTGCAGTTGCAGCGTTAGCTGGCGCACTGCTGGATGCCGTTTCAAATTCCATAATTTTGGAACCTGTCTTCACTTTATCGCCAACTTTAACTGTTATCGTTTTAACCACACCTGCGATAGAGGCAGGTATTTCCATTGAGGCTTTATCGCCTTCAACAGTAATAAGTGAATCATCTACCGATATAGTATCACCGACTTTCACTAAAATTTCGGTCACTTCGACTTCGTCACCGCCAATATCTGGCACATTAACATCGACTGTTTGACTTACGGTTGCAGCCGCTGGAGCAACATCGACTTTCGGGGCAGACTCTGCTTGAGCTGGCGCAGATTCTGCACCATTCTCGGTATCAAATACCATAATATCGACACCAGTTTTAACTTTATCGCCGACTTTGACTGAGATAGATTTTACGATCCCTGCTTGTGGCGCAGGGATTTCCATTGAGGCTTTATCGCCTTCAACCGTTAATAATGATTGATCGACTTCTACCTTATCTCCCACTTTTACAAGGATTTCGGTGACTTCGACTTCATCACTGCCAATGTCAGGTAATTTAATTTCAATACTCATGTTGGTTACCTCTTATGCAATACGTGGGTTTAATTTGTCAGCATTGATTTCAAACTTTTTAATCGCTTCATCAACAACGCTGGCTTTAATATCACCACGTTTAGCAAGCTCACCTAATGCTGCAACAACAACATAAGATGCATCCACTTCAAAATGATGGCGTAAGTTTTCACGGCTATCACTGCGACCAAAACCATCAGTACCAAGTACTCTGTAACTTTCAGCAGGTACAAAGGCACGGATTTGCTCAGCAAACAGTTTCATATAGTCTGTTGAAACCACGGCTGGGTTATTATTCATAATTTGTGTTACATAAGGTACTTTTGGTTTTTCACTTGGATGTAACATGTTATAACGCTCACAATCTTGACCTTCACGAGCCAATTCAGTGAACGAAGTAACACTATATACATCGGATCCAATGCCGTAATCTTTAGCCAAAATTTCTGCCGCTTCACGAACATGACGTAAAATTGCCCCTGAACCTAATAATTGAACAGTTGGACTACCTTTTTTACCTTTAACCGTATCAAGTTTATAGATACCACGACGAATACCGTCTTCAACACCTTCTGGCATTGCAGGTTGTGCATAGTTTTCATTCAATGTGGTAATGTAATAGTAAACATTTTCTTGCTCACCATACATACGGCGTAAGCCATCTTGCATAATTACTGCTACTTCATAAGCGTAAGCTGGATCATATGAAATACAGTTAGGAATGGTTAAAGATTGAATATGACTGTGACCGTCTTGGTGTTGTAGACCTTCACCATTTAACGTTGTTCGTCCTGAAGTCCCACCAATCATAAATCCACGTGCTTGTTGATCCCCAGCAGCCCACATTAAGTCACCAATACGTTGGAAACCAAACATTGAGTAGTAAATATAAAATGGAATCATTGGCAAGTCGTTGGTACTGTAAGATGTTGCGGCTGCAAGCCATGAAGCGGTTGCACCACATTCATTAATACCTTCTTGTAGAATTTGCCCTTTTTCGTCTTCACGATAATAAGCCACTTGTTCTTTGTCTTGTGGCGTATATTGTTGACCGTGTGGATTATAAATACCAATTTGACGGAATAAACCTTCCATACCAAATGTTCTTGCTTCATCTGCTAAAATTGGCACTAAACGTGGTGCAAGATCTTTATCTTTAAGCATGATGTTAAGCGCACGAACAAAAGCAATAGTGGTCGAAATTTCTTTTGATTGCTCTTCAAGAAGTGGTGCAAATTCACTTAACGGTGGAATTGATACTGTGCCTGAGAATTTAGTTAATCGTGAAGGTACATAACCATGTAATGCTTGGCGACGTTCATGAATATATTTATATTCTGGTGTATGTTCTTCAAATTTAATGTAAGGTAATTTTTCAAGTGATTCATCATTAACCGGGATGTTAAAGAAATCACGAACATGACGAACGCCGTCCATATTCATTTTTTTCACTTGGTGAGCAATATTTTTACCTTCAGCTGCTTCACCCATACCATAACCTTTGATAGTATGTGCTAATATCACTGTAGGACGATCTTTAGTCTCTTTAGCACGACTAAAGGCAGCAAACATCTTCTCTGGATCTTGACCACCACGGTTGAGTCTGAAAATTTCTTCATCGCTCATGTCTTTTACTAATTCAGCCGTTTCAGGATATTTACCAAAGAAATGCTCACGCACATAAGCACCATCTTTTGATTTGAAAGTTTGATAGTCACCGTCAAGGGTTTCGTTCATTAAACGAATCAATTTACCTGATTTATCTTTTTGTAATAATTTATCCCAACGATCACCCCAAAGCACTTTAATAACATTCCAACCTGCGCCAGCAAAAATACCTTCAAGTTCGTTGATAATCTTACCATTACCTGTTACTGGGCCATCAAGTCTTTGTAAGTTACAGTTGACAACAAATACTAGATTATCCAGTTTTTCACGGGTTGCCACCGTAATTGCACCTTTAGATTCTGGCTCATCCATTTCACCATCACCTAAGAAAGCGTAAACGGTTTGTTCAGAGGTATCTTTTAATCCACGATGATTTAAATATTTTAAGAAGCGAGCTTGATAAATAGCACTTACCGGCCCTAATCCCATTGATACGGTTGGGAATTGCCAAAATTCTGGTAACAATTTAGGGTGCGGATAAGATGGTAAACCTTTACCATGAATTTCTTGACGGAAGTTATCTAATTGTTCTTCAGTCAAACGTCCTTCGATGAAAGCACGAGAATAGATACCCGGTGAAATATGACCTTGGAAGTAGACCAAGTCACCACCATCTTTTTCGTTGCGTGCACGGAAGAAGTGGTTAAAACAGACTTCATAAAAAGTGGCTGCCGATTGGAATGAAGCCATATGACCGCCAAGCTCTAAATCCTTTTTAGACGCTCGTAATACCATCATGATAGCATTCCAACGAACAATTGAACGAATGCGCCTTTCAATCTCCCAGTCCCCTGGATAAGCAGGTTGTTCTTCTACTGGAATGGTATTGATATAATTACTTGTTGAAGAACCGAAAAGTAGTGGAACACCACCATCTCTCGCTTTGTTGACTATTTGTTCGATAATGTACTGAGCACGTTCGATACCTTCTTCACGGATAATTGACTCGATACTTTTAAGCCAATCTTGCGTTTCAAATGGATCGATATCATTCATTTGCATGTCCGACATATAAAAACCTCTTTTTTGTTAAAAAAAATGCAGTTTGCTATCCTTAGCTATCACAAAAGCATAACTAAATATATTAGCTTCAATTCTGCACTATGGAGCTTTACTAATATCAGTCTGCCATTTTCACAAAAAAAGTAAAGTAAACCTGAGTTTAGAAAAGAATGTTAATTCCTATCAAATTAATCAACTATTCCAATAAATATAACTTTCAACACATATTCTATTGATATAAAAGAGTTTTTAAGAAGTGAAAAACTAAAGAATTATTTATATGGTTATACCTTGTTCAAGCATAGGTTGTCAAGCTATAGTAAAATCTGATATATAAATGTAAATTTTAAAGCAATGCAACGTAGAGATTGAAAAAAACAAGCATGACTAAGAAAGACATCATTATCAAAGATTTGAACCTACAACCTTACATGCAAACGTATCAAGCTATGCATGAGTATACTCAACGTCGTGATAATCAATCGCCAGATCAAATTTGGCTTGTCGAACATAATGCTGTTTTTACTCAAGGTAAAGTGGGTAAACCTGAACACTTACTTAAACAAACCAATATTCCTGTCGTACAAACTGATCGAGGTGGACAAATCACCTACCATGCTCCCGGTCAGCAAATTATGTATATTTTGTTTGACTTAAAAAGAGCAAAACTCGGCATTCGTGATATGGTCAGTTATCTGGAAAACAGTATCATACAAACTTTAGCTAACTATGATATCATAGCCTATGCCAAACCTGATGCACCTGGCGTCTATATTGATACAAAAAAAATCTGTTCACTTGGTTTGCACATTCAACGTGGTTGCACATTGCATGGACTTGCTTTAAATATTGATATGGATCTCACTCCCTTTACTTATATTAATCCTTGTGGCTATGCTGGATTGCAAATGACACAATTAAAAGAATATGTCTCTTCAATCGATCGCAAAGTTATTAAACAACAATTAACGGATAACTTTATTAGCCAGTTACAAAATCAATAAGATAAAATTATGCAAAATGATGAACCAATAATCCGAAGCTCAAAATACCGTGATGCAGATAAAACACGTTTAATTCCAACTATTACGGTGGAAGATTCTGCCCCCTTAAAAAAACCTGAATGGATGAGAATTAAATTATCCGCTAACAGTGATAATATTGCCCATATAAAAAATACTATGCGTAAACATGGTTTACATTCAGTTTGTGAAGAAGCGTCTTGTCCAAATTTAGCGGAATGTTTTAATCACGGAACGGCTACTTTTATGATTTTAGGTGATATATGTACACGCCGTTGCCCATTTTGTGATGTTGCGCACGGTAGACCATTACCACCAGACCATGAAGAACCCATTAAACTTGCTAAAACGATTCAAGAGATGAGATTGCGCTATGTGGTTATTACCTCGGTTGACCGAGACGACTTAAAAGATGGTGGTGCAAGTCATTTTGCAGCATGTACAAAAGAGATTCGCGCATTAAGCCCGACTATTAAAGTCGAAACCTTAACACCAGACTTTCGAGGCTGCATAAATGAAGCTGTCGAAGTTTTAAGTCAAAACCCGCCCGATGTTTTCAATCATAATCTTGAAAATATTCCTCGTTTATACAAAAAAATACGCCCCGGTGCTAGCTATGAAGGCTCTTTAAAGTTATTAGAAGCCTTTAAAGAAAAACATCCGGATATTCCAACAAAATCGGGCTTAATGGTTGGTTTGGGGGAAACAAATGAAGAACTTATCCAAGTCTTAAAAGATTTACGTAGTCATGGTGTGACAATGTTAACCTTAGGGCAATATTTACAACCAAGTAAATATCATCTTCCTGTTGAGCGTTATGTATCACCATCAGAATTTGATGAATTAAAACAAATTGCCTTAAATATGGGATTTACTCATGCCGCATGTGGCCCCTTTGTCCGTTCATCTTATCATGCTGATTTACAGGCTATGGGTAAAGAAGTGAAGTAATAAATTAAAAAAACGGGTTATATTGTGCAGAAATGGAAGCTGATTTTAAAACAGAATCAGAATCTAAAACTTCTGCTATAAAATCGTTGCAAAATTTTTTGAAAAAAAGAATATTACCTATGACGAAAAACGGAAGATAAAACAATTATTTCACTACTTTATAATATCATGAAATATTTCATTAGAGTAAAATACGAAAATCCTTAGAACTAACATTAAACAGTATATAAACTAAAAAATAATTTTTTTTTATAATAACTAAAAATAAATTCTCGATACATAAGGAATATTAACATGAACGAAGGCTTAAAGTTAGAAAACATTAACGCATTATTTGAAAAATTTGAATTACCCAATTTTAACAGCTCATCAGTAATTTATGGTTGTATCAACCCCAAATTTTGGAAATTTGCACTTTATCAGGAATTAGCTGTTTTAGATATTAAAAATTACCTTATTTATTTTGATTCCAATGAAATTATTTTAATAGGTTTAACTGTAACAGGAGATTTTACCTATAATGTTCTCCAAATACCGATGACATCAATTTCAAATATGACCTTCAAAAAAGGTTGGATTAACAGCAAATTTGAATTTACGACTACTGAAAATAAACGATATCCATTTAAAGTGCCTAATTTTGTGCTGACCGCAAAATGGCAAAAACCAAATTTAGCGAATATTATTACCACCTATATTAATCAATAATTAACCCATTTATCTTTTTCTGGTGTTATTAAAATATTGCCTAATATATTGTCTTATTAGGCGTTTTAATTTTTAGTTTTTACATTTAATATCGGCTCCTATCATTGATGAAAAGTCCAAAGTAAACTCGTTAACTATTTTGCTTAGTATTTTTGAAAAAGTGCCGATATGTTCTAACTTGCATATTTTTATTTTCTAGTTTAATTTAGCTATCTGGATTAACTAATAATTGAAGAGTAAACATGACGATATCATTTAAAGAACAACAACAACGTATCAGTTTTGTAAAACAATTTTTTGCTGAACAATTAGCAAAAAACTTATCGCTTATTGAAGTGCAAGCCCCCATATTAAGTCAAGTAGGTGATGGGATACAAGACAATTTATCGGGAACCGAAAAAGCCGTTCAAGTTAAAGTTAAAGCTATTCCTCAATCACAATTTGAAGTTGTTCACTCACTGGCAAAATGGAAACGAAAAATATTAAGTATGCATCATTTTCCAGTCGGCGAAGGTGTGTATACGAATATGAAAGCATTACGCCCCGACGAAGATCAACTCTCCCCTATTCACTCTGTTTATGTTGACCAATGGGATTGGGAAAAAGTAATGCGACCAGAAGATCGTAATTTAGGGTATTTAAAGCAAACTGTCGAAAAGATCTATGCCGCCATCAAAGCGACTGAAAGTGCAGTATCCGATAAATATCATCTATCACGATTTTTACCCGAATCGATCACATTTATCGATAGTGAGCAATTATTAAAACGTTATCCTAATTTATCACCTAAAGAACGTGAAAATGCCATCACAAAAGAGCTTGGCGCTGTGTTCCTGATCGGTATAGGGGGTGATTTGTCTAACAATGAAAAACACGATGTACGTGCACCCGACTATGATGATTGGAGTAGCGATAATGAAATGGGTTCAAAAGGTTTAAATGGCGATATTTTAGTTTGGAATCCAATTTTAAATAGTGCGTTTGAAATTTCGTCTATGGGAATTCGAGTTAATCCAGAAGCGTTGAAGCGCCAATTAAAAGCAACCAATGATGAAGATCGTTTACAATATGCGTGGCATAAAGCTTTAGTGGATGGTGATCTACTTCAAACTATAGGGGGTGGAATTGGTCAATCTCGTTTAGCGATGCTACTTTTACAACAAAAACATATTGGACAAGTACAATCAAGTGTTTGGAACGATGTAACTCATCAAAATTACACTAATTTATTATAATGTAATGATTATCTCTTCTATTTTCATGGTAGAAGAGATATTACTTACTTCTGATTAGAAAAATGACCTGCTTAAATCACCGAATAACATAACTTTATCCCTCTTCAATTATTCACGCAGTTCATTCAATTTTGTTTTCTGTACTTTGCTTTAAATCACCTTCTTTTTGTACATTCAATGACCCCTGAATGATGTTCTGATGATAAATCTAAAAATTCCGCTGAGACATGATTTAACCGAAGATAAATAATTTTTTTCTGTCCGGCTTCACAGGATCCGACAATTTTACCTTCAACTTGTTCGGCAATATCGGTGGGTGAAATTTTTAATATATAGTCAGACGTTTTTACACCATTATTTTCAATTTTTTCAGCAATATCGGCACAAATAGCGTCACAATTTGATGCCAGCGCAAATGTTGGCATACATATCATCAAAACAGAAATCACTTTTTTCATCTCTTTCCTTAATAATATTCTATGAAATTAAAATAAATCATATTGTTATAATTACTTATTAAATGATAACGATTAACTTTGTCATACATTTATCTTAGCAGATTTTAAGACAAATAAACTCAAATACCCTTTTCAAATAGGTACACGAATAATCGAACAGGCGGAAACTTTTAAACATAATTATTGATGCTGTGAGTAACATCAAAATTATGCACTGTACTATTTGATAAGTATTTAACAAACCTGTTGATAACTCTTTATCTTATTAATTATTAATAATTTATCATTCAGATTAAATAATAAACGACCTCAAAAATGATATTATTTTAAAGAAAAAATCAAGTATTAAATTGTTAAAATTAGGCTAAATTAAGACGGATTAAATAGACGAAAAAAGACTTCAGATAAATGAGCAGAAGTAAATATTTCCGCTTTCATTGACAATTATAAGGCGGTAAAAAAAGCGATAAGACCAAAAATCACCCCCGGTGAATTCGCTATCGCAATAGGCCAATCCTTTTTTTCACGTAAAAGACCATAACTGACCCATAAGGAACAGTTGATTGCTGCCGCTAATGGCTGAGTAGGATTCGATTTCATACCTTGTAAATTATCAATGATTTGTGGAATGTAAGAAATGTACATACCCAGTGAAGCAATGGTTGCAATAATACCCAGATAATGGAAAGCTTTTGTTGAAAGATACAAAATGACCTCCTAATGATTAGTTAAATCGATAATGTTAATAACTGCAATACTCATCATTTTGAATGAAAACGTTTAAATGATATAAAACCCTTTAATCACTAAACAATGATATATAAAAAACGAAAAGATTTGAGAACGATAACAATGTTAAAGATAAATTGAGTGTTATCGCTTCATGTTCATCACATGAAGCGACCGAATGACTTTACTAGTATAGGTCAACGCTGAATTTATACAACTCACATTTTAGGAAACAGTTAGGTTAATGGTGTTTGCTTTGTTTCTTTACCTAATAGGACAATAGCCATTATTGCCATTAAAATAGATAAGCTAAATAACCCAAAAATCACACTTAAACGAATATCTTTAGCCATTAGAAAACCAACCATGAGAGGGCCTAATATTCCCCCTATACGTCCAACCGAAGCAGCAATACCAGAACCTGTAGCACGAATATTGGTAGGATATTGCTCTGGAGTATAAGCGTACATAGCACCCCAAGCACCTAAATTGAAAAATGATAAAAAAGCACCATACACGAGTAAATGATTAACAGATTTAGCCTCACCAAATAAATAGGCACTAATTAATGTACCTAATAAATAGGTGATTAGCACCCATTTACGCCCTACTCGCTCAATCAACCAAGCAACCGAAAAATACCCCGGTAACTGAGCAAATGTCATAATTAAAATATATTGAAAGCTTTTTATCATGGAAAATCCTTTTATCATCATGACACTAGGTAACCATAAAAACATGCCATAATATGAAAAAACCACACAAAACCATACTATCCATAACATGATGGTCGAACGGCGAAACTCTGAAGTGAGTAATGAATTAACTTTTTTAATTACCGAATCATTTTTAAAGTTTGCATTCAAACTATTAAAAGCCGATGAATCGGGTAAGTTAAAACGTAAGTAAAGCGCATAAAACGCAGGGATAGCGCAAATAATCATCGCTCCTCGCCAACCTATTGCCGGAATAGGAATAAGAAAATAAGCGATTAGAGCAGCTAAAATCCAACCTACAGCCCAAAAACTTTCAAGTAATACGACAATTCGACCCCGATGTTCAGGCTCGACACTTTCGCTTACTAAAGTAGAAGCAACCGGTAATTCACCGCCTAATCCCATACCAATAAAAAAACGTAAAATAACTAAACTTGCTAGTCCCCAAGCAAATGCACTTAATCCGCTGGCAATACTAAACATTAATAAAGTAAATAAAAATGCCGATTTACGTCCTTTTTTATCCGCATAGATCCCAAACAGAAAAGCGCCTATCGCCATACCAATAGAATTGACACTGCCAATTAAGCTAAGTTGTTCAGGACTTAATCCCCAATCTTGTTTTAAAGCGGCGAGTATAAACGACAGTAATCCGACATCCATCGCATCAAACAGCCAGCCTGTACCGGCAATAAATAAAAGTTTTTTTGTTGATATTGAGCGTTTTGTTGAATATTGCATAACATAAAAATAATAGTAATTTTTTAAGATCAAACCAAATTCTGATTGAAATGTCCATAGCTTAAACGTATCCACCCTAATTTATCACCATAATCACTTCCTTGTGATACGATAATATTTTGAGCAAGCAATTGATTTAAAATAGCGATTTCTTGTTGTGATGATTTAACAGGTAATTGGGCATATAAATGAAAACCACCTAAAGGTTTTTGATAATTTATTGTGTCATCAAAATAATTATTGAGCCATACCATTAATTGATTCGCTTTAAAATTGAGCTGTTCACTCAAAAAGTGTTGATGAGTGAAATAATGATTTTTTAGATATTCTTCTGCCAATAATTGCGGCAAAATACTCAACCCAGAATCGATATGTTGACGAATATTCGCTAGATTTTCAATAATATTACGAGGTGCTATCATCCAACCCACCCGTATATTTCGACCAATATATTTAGAAAGCGATCCTAAATAGATAACTTGATTATGGTGGTCAAACTTTTTAATGGGTGAAATGGATAATTGAGAATTAAATGCTAAACCACTATAAGCATCATCTTCAACGATACCAATACATTGCGAACGACAAAATGCTAATATTTCTTTTTTGCGTTTATCACTCATCACAAAGCCTAATGGATTTTGAAAGATAGGATTGAGAAACAGCCATTTTATGGGTTGCTGACTAACGACTTTACTTAAACTGTCTAAGGTAATACCTTCATTATCGCACTCAATCCCATATAAGCGTAACCCTGCTGCTTGGAAAAGTGGCAAAGAGTAAAAATAAGAAGGCGATTCGATAGCAATTGCATCGCCTGATTTAAGTAATCCCTGAGTAATTAAAAATAGTGATTGCTGTGTACCTGATGTAATGAGTATTTGAGATGTCTCTACCGACATAGCAAAACGTTGTTGCATGTAATTTGATATTTGCGTTTTTAGTGCTGGCAAACCTAACTGTAATTGGTCACTATTTTTTTCATGCATGATAAGCTCATCTGAGCTGATATTGGGTAATAACAATTTGGGCATCCAAATTGTGGGTAAGTCCCCATTAGCAAGATCGATGATGTTAGATTGCTGACGTCGTATGAGTTCGACTTTTTGTTGATAACGAGATTGTTTATTTTGGTAAAAACGTGCTGGTAACCGCCAATTTATTGAAGTATACGCCTGAACACCCCATTTTTTATCATTAACAAATGTTCCACTTCCTTGCCTGCGGATTAAAAGTCCTCGTTCAGAGAGATTATCCAAAGCACGAACCACCGTTGTTCGATTGATGTTTAAAATGTTAGCAAGTTCACGTTCTGATGGTAATCGTTCGCCAGCAATCAATATGCCTTGCTCAATATAATATTCAATTAGTTGACTTACTTTATTAAAAAGTGCGCCTTGATAGGCATTTAATTTCTGATGATTCCACATGTTATCGATTACTCAACATTTTAAACCTTGCCAGACAACGCATAAAAAATTGGATGACCTAATTATAGTCCAATTGGCTGTATCTTACCTATCGTTAATTTTAAATAATACATAACTAAGCATTAATTAATTTAAATCAGGAGACGTGATGAATAAAATTATCGGAACACAGACCGTAAAACGGGGTATGGCACAAATGCAAAAAGGTGGCGTGATAATGGATGTGGTGAATGCAGAACAAGCCAAAATCGCTGAACAAGCTGGCGCTGTCGCAGTTATGGCACTAGAACGGGTTCCTTCAGATATTCGTGCTGCTGGTGGTGTTGCCCGAATGGCAGATCCAACTATTGTTGAAGCTGTGATGAATGCGGTTACAATTCCTGTCATGGCAAAAGCGCGTATTGGTCATATTGTTGAAGCCCGTATTTTAGAATCAATGGGTGTTGATTATATTGATGAAAGCGAAGTATTAACACCTGCCGATGAACAGTACCATTTACTCAAAGATGAATTTACCGTACCTTTTGTTTGTGGTTGTCGTGATTTAGGCGAAGCACTACGTCGTATAGGTGAAGGGGCATCCATGCTAAGAACTAAAGGTGAACCGGGGACAGGTAATATCGTTGAAGCAGTACGCCATATGCGCAGAGTGAACGAACAAATTCGATTGGTAAACAGTAAATCTAAAGATGAACTAATGACATTGGCAAAAGAAATCGGTGCGCCTTATGAACTCGTCATACAAATCAAACAGTTGGGTAAATTACCTGTTGTTAACTTTGCTGCCGGAGGCATTGCAACCCCAGCCGATGCAGCTTTGATGATGCAACTTGGCGCAGACGGCGTTTTTGTTGGCTCGGGTATTTTTAAATCGCAACATCCTGAAAAATTTGCAAAAGCGATTGTGCAGGCAACGACGTATTATGACGATTATCCACGCTTAGCAGAACTATCTAAAGGATTAGGTGAGGCAATGAAAGGCATTGAGATCAGTAAATTGTCTGAATCCGAAAGAATGCAAGAACGAGGATGGTAACGATGCAATCACTCAAACCCTTACGGTTAAAAAAAATTGGCGTGCTTAACTTACAAGGCGCAGTTAGTGAACATATAACCATGTTGCTGAGTATCGAAAATGTGATTGCGGTAACAGTAAAAAAACCTGACCATTTAGCGGGGTTAGATGGTTTAATTATTCCAGGCGGGGAATCTACCGCAATTAGCCGACTAATTAAACAAAATGGACTATTTGACCCCATTAAAGAATTTGCCCGTCAAGGCAAAGGTATTTTAGGCACCTGTGCCGGCTTAGTTCTTTGTGGTATGACAACCACTCATCATGAAGTTGAACTTCTTGAATTAATGGATATTACCGTTGAACGCAACGGGTTTGGTCGGCAAGTAGCAAGTTTTGAAACCTTTTTAGATATAGCGTCAATTGGCAAGCACATTCCAGCCATCTTTATCCGTGCTCCTTATATCATCCATGCAGGTAACCCAGTAAAACAACTGGCATTTATTGATGATCACTGTGTAATGGCAGAACAAGATAATATTTTAGTCTGCTCATTTCATCCCGAGCTATCTAACGATAATCGGGTGATGAAATATTTTGTTGATAAATGTTGATGGGAAGTATTTTCAAAAACAAGGGATAGATATTTAATAATACAGGTTGAATAGTTTATCCCTATGTGTATAGAAAACATTGACAAAATGTATATTATGCTAACCGAAAAATGGTTTATTCTTTTTATAACCAAGATTACTTTTATGAAACTCAACAAAATTAAATTCAAGTCTCAATTCTTACCTATATAAAGTAAACAAATTTTAATTGGACACCACCATAAATCGACGGTTTGCCGTGACAATTTGTAAAAATATAGGAAGACTTATTTTTTCTTCTTTTTGTAATGTATTATTGATATCGTAAATTTTAGATCGTCCAAATCCATCTAAAACAATTGTTTTATCATTGTATAGTGCAGCGATTTCTTTTTCGTTCCCCGCCACTATCCATTGCCGTGACTTGCTATTAAATAAGTTTTCACCTTGATTATATAAATGTGGTGAGGTGTTAACATAAAGCACATCTTGCATTAAGGTGCGCATAATATCAGTTTGCGATGTTAGTCGGCTGATTTGAGCGGGTTCTTTATTTGGCCATGAGATAATCAGTGGCACATTAAGTGATTCTCGGCTGTAATTAATGTCGTCATTACGTATCGCTGTTTTTTTCGCTTCTTTTATAGTGATGTCATTGGTTCCGGTAATGACAATTACGGTGTTTTCGTAGGTATTGGTTAGTCTTAAATACGCTATTAATGATTCAAGATATTGATCTAATTTTCTTGCTTCTGTTTCAAGTTCTTTTAGTGGTATATTTTTATGTTTTACGCCGAGTGAGTATTGTACCAGTGAAAATAGTGGTGCATGATTTTCTAATTTATTTTGTTCATCATGCCACGCCATCCAATTATCAGTAACCTGTTTATTAGTCATTTTTTTTGCCGGTGGTATTGAAAAATTGGATAGCAATGCATATCGATACAATGGTTCATCAAATCCATCGTACGAAAACATCCCTAAGTTGTAATGACGATAATTAATAGCATCAAATAGTACTGAAGGTTTATGACCCGCTAATATGCTGTTGTAATAGTTGGGATCGAGTCCATAAAATAATGAAAATTTATTAATATTTGTTTGGTTACTTGCAGAGTAATGATCCGCAAATTTAAGGTTTTCTTTCGCAAATTCATTTAACCATGGCATGTTGTCGTTTAATAAACGACTATTCCATCCGTCAATAACTATCATTAGTATATTTTGGGTTGCTTGTTTTTCATCATAACTCAGCCGTGCAAGAGGATATTCTATAGCAATAGCAAAAGGATTACCTTCTTGGCTGACCCGAGTTCGGTAATCATTTTCTGGCATAAATCCATATCGTTCAAGGAAATGTCTTGCGGTCAATGGATAGGATAATGGTAAGCTTGAACGTTGCATGGTTATTGGGCGATAAAAATTTGCGTCGGCCCAAATATGAATCAGATGCGAAAAGACAAAACAAAGAATAAATATAACCACGACTGGTTTTGCATAACGTTTACGCTTATTTAAGCTGCGTAATTTTTTCCAACTCCATAATGCAAATAATATTTCAATTAATAAAATAAATGGAATGATTATAAACGCACTACTTAAAAAAGTGGCGTTTTGCGCTGTAAATAACTGCCATATGGATAAATTTAAGTGCATTCTAAAATGCGAGAAGATATCAATATCAACTAAAAGTAAGGCGATTCCTAATGTGGCAATTATGGTTGCTAATATTCGATGCCAACGCGCTGAGTGAATAAAAAAGCTTAATGGAAAAAGTAATATGAGGTAGGTTATAAACGTTAAAAAGCTAAAATGCCCAATTGCACTAATGATTGCATAAAACCGCCCCATAAATGTTCTTGGCCAGTCTGCAATGATTAAATATTGGCTACCCAAAGATATAACAACAAAAATATTAAATAATGTAAACCAGTGTCCCCAGCTTACAATTTGTGAGGATTGGGTATCTTTGATATGATTATTTTTGAGTTTGAGCATATTTATTATTGGTAACGATAGTAATGAAGAATATTTACTGTAAGATACTTTACAGTTTACCTGATTTTGAAAAATCTTTCTGTAATTTTTTTATTTGTTAGCATAAAGATTTTGGTATGATCTTGGCGTTATAATCGATACTTGTTATAATTTAAGGATTAAATTCGCTAACAACAAAGATAATAATTTTGGCTATCTCACAACTTAAAATACATCAAATCCAACCTGATTTGTCTCAGATTAGTGCGCTTGGTAACCCTAGTAAAGCAGAAACTAAATCTGTGATAGAAAAGTCAAACAATATTCTTTCCTGGCAACCTCGGATTGCGTCTGCATTATCCATGTTATGCCCGAGTAAAAGAGCAAGTTATCACCCTCGTTTTATGTTACTGAAAGCGTCAGAAAGTGAACTATTTTTTGATTTGTTAAAACAAGCAGTTAAATTACATGCGTCCTCTTCAGCGTTGGGTTACAGCTATTTTATTAATGATAATAAAGTCACTTTGACTGAGGCCAAAAGCAAGCAGGATAACTTTGCCATTTTAGATGATTGTTTAGCATCAAGTTATGTTGATGGCGAGAAATTATTTGGTTGTGTTCGACAACCAGAAAATAGCCCAATTAAACTCGATCCAGGTTTAGTGCATCAGGCTAATGGTGGGGTTTTAATTTTAGGTTTACGATCTTTATTAAGCCAACCTACTTTATTGATTAAATTAAAGCAGATGGTATTTAAACAGGAATTCGACTGGTTTTCAGCTGATGAGTCGCATCCATTGCCGTTATCTATTCCTTCAATGCCACTGGATTTAAGAATTATATTGGTTGGTGATCGGCTAAGTTTAGCTGAATTACAGGATTTTGATCCAGAATTTTATAATACATCTATCTATGCTGAATTTGAAAATGAATTGCAGATTACCTCATCTGACAAGCTCACTACGTGGCTAGATTATTTACAATTTATTGCTGATAAATTTCATTTGCCAAGTATTGCACCATCCGCCTTTAACAAAATATATCAAGAAGCGGTGCGTTTTACAGGCGATCAGTTTTATCTTCCCCTTGCGATTGATTGGGTTCATGGTTTATTAGTTAATGCTAGTTATTATGCCAAAAATGAGGTTATTGATGAGTTATCAGTGGCTTCATCGACTAAAAATAAATTATGGCGTGAAGATTATCTTAAAAAACGATTTCATGAAGAGTTTTTTAATAAACAGATCATGATTAATACTCAAGATCAGGTTGTTGGTCAAATTAATGGTTTATCTGTTGTTGAATATCCTGGCTATCCTTTAGCGATTGGTGAGCCAACGCGTTTAAGTTGCCTTGTTCATTTTGGAGACGGTGAGTTAATTGATATCGAGCGCAAAACTGAACTTGCAGGAAATATTCATTCTAAAGGTATGATGATCATGCAGGCTTTTATTATGTCAGAATTTGCTATTAATCATCAATTACCTTTTTCAACCTCTTTAGTATTTGAACAATCTTATAATGAAATTGACGGAGACAGCGCATCGCTTGCTGGGTTATGTGCAATTATTAGTGCGCTTTCAGGTCAGCCTATCGATCAACAATTAGCTGTTACCGGATCGGTAGATCAATTTGGTCATGTACAATCAATTGGTGGTATCAACGAAAAAATTGAAGGTTTTTTTACTGTTTGTCAGCATCAGGGGTTAACCGGTCAGCAAGGCGTTATTATTCCCGCATCTAATCAACGCCATTTGTGCTTGAGTGATAATGTGATTGAAGCAATAGCTCAAGAAAAGTTTTCTATTTGGACTGTTGAACATATTGCGGATGCACTTTATTTATTAACAGGAATTCCTTATAAAGATGATAATGCAATTAGTCTTTATAAGCTTATTTATGCACGTATGCAAACTATGCTATTACAAGATAAAAAACAAGATGGTTGGTTTGCAAAATGGCAAAGATATTGCAAAAAATAGTAATACCCAATAAACTTGAAAGCCGAATTTGGTTGAGATGTAACATTTTAGTAAGCGGCAAAGGATTTTACAGTATTGGTTATTCATAATATTTTATTGAATAATTATTTTTATAATCATGTAAGTAATGACAGAAAATAAAAGGTTTTTTTATGACATTTGAACGTAAATCTTCGTACGATAAAGCAGATCTGATTAAATCAGGAAATAGTGAACTTTTTGGTCATGACGGACCGCCTTTACCATCAGATTTAATGCTTATGATGGACCGTGTTATCGAAATGAATGAAGAAGGTGGAAACTTTAATAAAGGTTATGTGGAAGCGGAACTTGATATCAATCCAGATTTGTGGTTTTTCAAATGTCATTTTAAAAATGATCCTGTCATGCCTGGTTGTCTTGGACTTGATGCTTTATGGCAATTAGTCGGATTTTACCTTGGCTGGATTGGCGGTAAGGGTAAAGGTCGAGCTCTTGGGGTTGGAGAATTAAAATTAAAAGGTCAAATATTACCTAAAAACAAAAAAGTTACCTATAAAATCCATTTTAAACGTGTGATTAACCGCAAGTTAATTATGGGAATCGGTGATGGCGAAGTTTATGTAGATGGTAAATTGATTTACGAAGCTACCGATCTTAAAGTTGGGTTATTCAAAGATACCAGCGAATTTTAATTTTTTTGATTTTAACTAGCCTTACACATTATTCGGTAAGGCTTCCTTGAATATCGATTATCCAAGCAGTTTCTGATGATACATTTATCCCTTGTATAATAATATATTCTCACCTGTTTTTATTGTCTTAAAAAATTAACTATTGAATACAAATTTTCTTTAGGTTAATGATTTTTCATTCGTATTTTTTGCTATTCAAGGTATAATGAGGCAATTTTTTTATAGTCTTTATTAATCATGAGTTTACTTAATCGTTTTGTTGTTTTTTTTATTTTATCTTGTTTTTTCAATACCGTTGCCTATGCTAATTTCAGTGGAAAAGTCGTTAAAGTAATAGATGGTGACACAATTGATGTATTAACCCCTGTGAAACAAAAAATCCGAATCCGTTTACTTGATATCGATGCACCAGAAAGCAAACAAGCCTACGGTAATGCATCTAGAAAATACCTAGCTTCACTCATCGCAGGAAAATCTGTTTATATTAAAGAAAGTAACAAAGATATTTATAACAGAACATTAGGAACCGTTTTTTATAATGGCATTAATATCAATCAGAAAATGGTTGCAAGTGGATATGCTTGGGTATATCGCTATAAAGGTGTGGCTAAAAATAAGCAATTAATAGCCCTTGAATCGCAAGCCAAACAAAATAGAAAGGGACTATGGAAAGATAAAAATCCAATAGCCCCATGGAAATTCCGACGCTTAAATCAGAAATAGATTTTTCATCAAAAATTTATTAATTTATTTTAAAGCAGGATAAAGAGATTCTAATTGTTTAAGTGCATCTAAGCCTTGTTTACAACCTGTTTCTTGATCACTTGAAGACATAGCAGCAACTTGTTTTTTACCTGCTTCTAAATTTTGTTTCATCATATCAGTTTGCTGTTTTGTTGCTGCATCTTTAGGTAAAGATTCAACTAATTTATCCACTTTTTCAAAATAAGTTTTACAACTATCAGATAAATCAGCCATCGCAACTGAAGATAGGCTTAAAAGTACAGCTGAAACTAGTATTTTTTTCATTATTTACTTTTCCTTTCGATTTAAAAAATATCTTTTTGATAATATTAGTATATTTATCACATCTAATATCGCAAAAAATAATACATTAGAGATTTTGGAAAAGCAAATAAAATATTTTATAGGATGTAGGAAATTATCAGCATATTTATAATATGCTGATAAAATATAAAGATGGGTGCAGAATTACATTACAACAACATCTGCTGCAGCTGGGCCACGTTCACTGTCTTGAATTGAAAATTCAACCTGTTGACCTTCACCTAAAGTTTTAAAACCTTCACCAGAGATTGCAGAAAAATGTACAAATACATCTTTACTACCATCAGCAGGAGAAATGAAACCATAACCTTTACTTTCGTTGAACCACTTAACTTGACCAGTTTTCTTAGACATAATAATCTTCCTATAAAATAATTTAAGCCAACAAGGCTAATTTAAAAAAAACATAAAACTTGGACTACTTATAAACACTGAAACGTGAAAGCTGAAGAGAACTAATACTAATGTAAATAGAAAGTAAACTACAAACTGCTTAAATCAAGATGTCACTAAATAAATCTGCACGTTATATGCTGTAAACTATTAACTCATATATTAATTGTTAATGCAAGTGTTGTTTGTAAAGTTTTACAAATTTATTTAATAGGCAAAACCTAACTTGCATTCATTAGTTAAATTAATTTAATTTTTTTGTTTTAATTAATTTTAGAGTTTTGCCAAATGTAAATTTTGAGACTAAGTTATTTTTCACTCATGCTTTGAGACTTATTTATTGTTGCTTCAACAGCATCAATAACCGCCGCTCTGAATCCCTTTTCTTCAAGCATTTGCACGCCTTCAATGGTCGTACCGGCTGGTGAACATACCATATCTTTTAATTCACCAGGATGCTTACCCGTTTCAAGTAACATCTTCGCAGATCCCATTACTGTTTGGGCAGCAAATTTATAGGCTTGTTTTCTGGATAAACCGCCTTTTACTGCCCCATCAGCTAAAGCTTCAATAAACATAAATACAAACGCAGGAGAGGATCCGCTTGCGCCGACTACAGCATCGATTAAATATTCAGGTACAATTTCAGTTTCACCAATACAATTAAATAATGTTTGAACCGTAGCTAATTCTTCTTCTGTGACTTCTGTATTTGGCGTGATTGAACACATTGCTGCATTGACTAAGGCAGGTGTATTTGGCATGACTCTTATAATTTTTTGTTCATATCCCACACATTTTGCAATCGTTTTTATACTAACCCCTGCTGCAATAGAAATAACAATAGTACTTTTTTTTAACTCTTTTTGGATATCATTTAAAACATCAATAATAGCATTGGGTTTAACAGCCACAATAACCATATCCGATTCTTTTGCTACATTTCTGGCTGAATCTAAATTATTAATTCCATAAGATTGATTAAGTGAAATCCCTTTTTCTGGATGGGTATCATAAATATTGATTTGATTACCTGATACAATTTTACTTGATAAAATACCTTGTAAGATAGCATTACCCATATTACCTAAACCAATTAAACCAATGCGTTGTTCCATTATTTACCCCTTTTTCATTTGAACTTTTTAACACTAGTATAATTTATTTTTTTAGAAAACTTTAAATTTTATCCAATCATTTTTTATTTTAATATAATGATAATTTTATTGTATTACTGATCATTACAAATCATCATTTTGCATTATTTGCATACCATATTGTTGACCCGTTTGCATTAATGAAAGTATTTGTTTAGTTTTGCCTTCGTTGATAAGGTTGCTTACCGCAGGCGTATTAATCAAAACTTCAAATAATGCTTTACGCTGCCGGTTATTTGTGACTAATTTTTGGGTAATAATCGCTTTTAAACTTGTCGATAATTGTGCTCGTATAAAATTATGTGAATGATTTTCAAAGACATCAATAATTCGGTTGATACTTTTAATTGCAGAGCTTGTATGTAAAGTTGCAAAGACAAGATGTCCTGTCTCAGCAGCGGTTAACGCAGCTTGAATAGATTGTTTATGCCGTAATTCGCCAAGCATGATAATATCGGGATCTTGTCTTAAAATACTATCAATTGCCGAGCCAAAATCAGAAATCTCGCGTTGTTGAATAAGCGATTTATTATTTTGATAAATAAATTCTATCGGATCTTCTAAAGCAATAATATGTTTAGTTGCTGTCATATTGATATATTGTATCAATGACGCCAGCGTTGTTGATTTACCGCTACCAGTTGCACCGGTAACTAAAATAATCCCGCTTTCAGTTCGTGTTAATTCAGGTAGAATTTTGGGGGCATTAATTTCTTGTAAACTTGGAATTTGGTGATTGATGACACGAAAGACAGCTGAAATACCTCGCATTTGATAAAATATATTTACTCGAAATCGCCCTATTTCTGCGGGATGATAAGCGATATCAATTTGACCATTTTGTTGTAATCGATTTTTCTGGGAATCATTGAGTAATTTAAATAATTCTATTTCCAAAACTTGTGCTGATAGTTGAGAAACAGACAAAAATTGCAGTTGTCCATTAATGCGCATACAAGGCACTTCGCCACTAGATAGGTGCAAATCAGAAGCTTTTTGGGTTACACTAAGCGATAATAAAGAATGTAATTTTAATTTAGACATACTAATGATAATTAGGTATAAACATGAATACAGTACATGACAATTTAATGGCTATAAAAAAAGATATTGAGAAAATAGCTTCAAATTGCGGTCGAGATCCCAAAACAATTGAACTTATTGCGGTAAGTAAGACCAAACCAGTTACATTGATTACAGAAGCGATAGACGCAGGACAGCTCGCATTTGGTGAAAATTATGTACAAGAAGGTGTAGAAAAAATAAATTATTTTCAAAAAGCGATGCCAAATTGTCCCCTTATTTGGCATTTTATTGGACCTTTGCAGTCGAATAAAAGCAAATTGGTTGCAGAACACTTTGATTGGATGCATACAATTGATCGTTTTAAGATCGCTCAGCGCTTAAGTGATCAGCGCCCTGCCAATATGGCTAAATTAAATGTACTTATTCAGGTTAATATAAGTCAAGAAGCTACCAAATCCGGCGTAAAACCAGAAGAAGTGTTCGATTTAGCTCACCAGATTATTACATTACCTAACCTTTGTTTACGTGGTTTAATGGCTATCCCTGAAGTCGAAGATGATTTCGATAAACAATTCATTATTTTTTCAAAAATGACGGCGCTTTTACAACAATTAAAAATTGATATTCCTTGTGTTGATACATTATCTATGGGAATGAGTGGAGACATGAAAGCGGCGATTTTAGCTGGTAGCACAATGGTTCGTATTGGTACGGCAATCTTTGGCGAGCGAAAGTATTTATGATATATTGGCTCAATGACTTTCATTTAAGGAGTTTTCAATGGAATTGATCTACTTTCTTGGCAAAACGGTAATAACGTTTTGTCTGTATGTTTTAATTTTACGTTTGTGGATGCAGCAAGTCAGGGTTAATTTTCATAATCCAATCACTCAATTTATTGTAAAAGTTACTCAACCTATTATCGGGCCATTGCGCCGATTTATTCCTTCAGTAGGAAAATTTGATTATGCAACGTGGCTACTTTTGTATTTAGTTGCCTTAATTAAAATTTTGTTTATTTTTAGTTTTATCCCCATAAATTTACCATTTAATGTTGATTATTTATGGTTTGCTTTGGTCGCAATTTTGCATGCTATGGGTTACCTGTTATTTTGGTTATTGCTATTCAGAGCGGTTTTGAGTTGGATTAGTCGTGGGCAATCTGTACCTGACGAAATTCTTTACCAATTAACAGAGCCATTAATGGCTCCAATTCGTCGTTTTATTCCTCCTATAGGCATGATCGATGTTACGTTTGCTATTGTGGCTGTCGTGCTAATGTTTATGAACTATTTTGCCACCAAAATTTTTGGTGCTCTGTGGATCATTCTTTAGATGATTTAAAAAGGAGCTGTTGCTCCTTTTTTTAAATGATATGATCTTCCCAACAAATCACATCTTTTTCATATACAATTCGATTTTTAACCGATATTTTTAATTCATGCATCAGTTTTTTGTTGCCCACTATTAGTGGATGCCATTCAGGTAAATCCCCATTTTTTTGGAAATATCGATAAGAACAACTCAAAGGTAGCCATTCAATAGTAAGTAAATTTTCTCGAGTGAGCTTAATACAATCGGGTTCATATTTGAATCGATTAACGTAATGTTTACATTGGCATGTGTTGGCGTCGAGCAAATTGCAAGCTACATTAGTGTATAAGATTTCGTCAGTGTCCTCATCCATTAATTTGTTCAGACAACATTGACCACAACCATCACATAGCTGCTCCCATTCGTCATCGCTAAGTTGATCTAATGTCTTACCTTTCCAAAATGGCTCAATCATGCTTTAAAATCATCTTCTTTTAACATTTGTAAGAAAAACCCATCCGTTTTAATCTTTTCTTCGATTTCTTCGGATGTTCCAACTACAAAACGTCTTTTTCCATCTAATAATACTTTCATAACAAATATCGGAGAACCAAAAATTGAGAGTATTCTTTCAGGTATTCCAGAAAAATCATTTTCATTTTTCATATACAAGTAACAATTTTCTTTTTTTGGACTACGATAAATATAACACCACATCATAAAATAAAACCTTTAATCAATATTTAGAAGGCTATTTTGTAAATAAACACCTGCACCAAATAGCCCTGGATCTTCATGTGTAATCACATATACAGGAATTTTTTTGACCAGCGTAGACATTCGCCCTTTATATTCAAAAGCAGCTCTAAACGGCGAAGCTTTAAAAAATTCAATAAAACGAGGAACAATACCACCGGCAATATATACTCCCCCTTGAGTATTTAGCGTTAATGCCAAATTAC
Organism: Gilliamella sp. B3817; assembly: GCF_026536705.1. NCBI lineage: Bacteria > Pseudomonadati > Pseudomonadota > Gammaproteobacteria > Orbales > Orbaceae > Gilliamella > Gilliamella sp. B3817. Next base: position 82,887 of record NZ_JAFNNV010000002.1, read on the forward strand.
CGCCAAATCTTCCCATAAATGTACAAAAGTAATTTAAGGTTTGCAAACATAAATCACAACTATTTGTTAGTGCTTTGTTGACAATGATATCTGGAGTGATATCAGTTAATGGTTGATGATTAATTTGCTGTATGGCTTGATAAATGTTAATAATACCATTTCCGGATAAAAATCGTTCGGCTGAAACTCGTCCAAATTTTTTACGCAACTGAACCAAAATGCGATCTTCTTCTTCATTTATCATGGGTAATTCTGTATGCCCACCTTCACCGGACAAACTTACCCAATGCTGATTAACTTTTATCAAATGTGAAACACCAAGCCCAGTTCCCGCACCATAAATTGCTATAGGATAATTTAGATTAGGTTCATCCCCTCCAATTTTTACCAAATCTTGCGGTGACAGTCTTGGAATGGATGTCGAGACTGCAGTAAAATCATTAATGACCTCAAGTTTTTTTAGTTTGAGTTCTTCGATTAATTCTCGGCGAGAAAACGACAAATTGTTATTTGTCATAGTAACAGTGTCAGCATCATCAATTGGACAAGCGATGGCAATACACGCAATCTCAATTGTTACGGATTGCGCTTGAAGATAATTTTTGATTAATGTCAGTAATATATCTTCTTTTGAAATGAGAATTTTTGTGATTGCCGATAGCTCATTTGTAACTAAATTAAACAATGCAAAACGGGCATTGGTTCCACCGATGTCGGTGACTAGTGCGTACTGACTCATGTTACTCCCTTTTTTGACAAACTAATTTTACTAATGATCTAAAATCAATATCTTTCTATACTTATTGTATTTAGTAGTTAAGCTTAAAAAACATAAAAGGCAACCTCGTTGTCTCCTAGTTATTCGTGGAGTTACTCAGTTCCCTTTGTTAACTTTTGAAATTAACTCATTTTTTTATTCACTGCCTTAAAAAGACTAGGTTAACATATAATTAACGTCTATGTTTATAACCATTTTTTAAGTTTAAAATAAATATAGGGTGCTACACCAGCCAATAACATGAGTAATAATGAAAATGGATAACCATATTCCCATTTCAGTTCTGGCATATTTTCAAAGTTCATACCATATGCAGATGCAACCACAGTTGGCGGTAAGAATACAACAGATACCACTGAGAAAATTTTAATAATTCGACTTTGTTCAATGTTGATAAAGCTTGTTGCTGCTTGCATTAAAAAATTAACTTTTTGAAATAATGATTCATTATGTGGTACCAATGATTCAACATCGCGAATAACTTCACGTGCTTGCTCAAGTTGATCTGCCGGCATTTTTGCTCGGCGAACAAGGTAGTTAACCGCACGTTGGCTATCCATTAAGCACAATCTTACTTTCCAAGCCGTATCTTCAAGTTCAGCTAACGATGTCATTGCTTCGTCGTATTGCTCTTGTGCAGAACGATCCATAATTACTTGGCTCAATTCTTCTAATTTGCTATAAATACTTTCGATTTGATCGGCTAGTTGTTCAACTTTGACTTCAAATAAATCCAGTAATATTTCATAAGGATTTCCATCAACCATGCTTTGATAACGAGATCGCATACGATATAAACGAAAAGCAGGCAGATCCCGTTCACGCAAAGTAAATAATCGACCATTGTGTACAGTAAAAGCAACGGTTGAATTTCCCGCCCGATCTTCAGCATCTTCATAAAAGAAGAAAGAGTGAACATGCAATCCTTCATTATCTTCAAAAAAACGAGCAGAGGCCTCGATATCATCTAACTCAATACTGGTTGCTAAATTTTGTCCTAAATGAGTTAAAACAAAATCACGATCGGCTTCTTCTGGTTCAATTAAGTCAATCCAAGCCGCATTGTTGATGTCGCCTTCATTAACTTTTACTAATTGTTTGTTCTTTAGTCCAAACGCATTAATCATAAGGCCCCCTTACAGGAAAGTTTCTAGAACATTCTATTAACAAATGTGGCGCATTATACTCGTAATATCTTTAAATTCCTATGTCTAAAGTTATTTTTGTAATGTTAAAAATAGAAGTAATATTCCAGAATTAAATTAAAAACGGTGATGTTGCTGTTGTCTCATGTTACAATACGCAAATTAAATATTTAAGCAATTTTTAGGAGTTTATAATGGCAAACCGAGGAATAAATAAAGTCATTTTGGTGGGTAATTTAGGTCAGGATCCAGAAGTTCGCTATATGCCAAACGGAAGCGCTGTTGCAAATTTTAGCGTAGCAACTTCAGAATCATGGAAAGATAAACAAACAGGTGAAAACCGCGATCGTACTGAATGGCATCGTGTGGTTGTTTTCGGTAAATTAGCTGAAATTGCTGGTGAATATATTAAGAAAGGCACGCAAGTTTATTTAGAAGGTCAATTACAAACCCGTAAATGGCAAGATCAAACAGGTAACGACCGCTATACGACAGAAGTTGTTGTTAATCCAATCGGTGGCACATTACAAATTTTAAGTTCACGAAATGGCAATGATAACTTTGATGATAATTCACAAAATTGGGGTCAAAGTGCTAATAATATTTCAACTGCGCCTGCCGCTGCGGCTCGCCCAGCACCACAAGCCGCACCCGCTGCTCAACCTAAAGCTCCTGAACCACCGATGGATTTTGATGACGATATTCCTTTTTAATTTTTCCCTCCCATTTAAAATATTGGGCGTAATTAAGCGCCCATATTTCTTATCTTTTTAATTTCAATTATACTTATAACCTACCAATTTTATTCATTTTATAGTGTTATGTTTGAACTGATACAAACTGTTGGCTTTGGTTTAATATTATTTATTCCTTTAACTAATCCGTTAACTACTGTCGTACTTTTATTAGGTTTGTCGGGTGATATGACTAATGAAGAGCGTAATTACCAATCTAAGATGACTTGTATTTACGTTTTTATCATTATGGTTGTTTCTTTTTATGGTGGACAGCTAGTGATGAGCACGTTTGGTATTTCCATTCCAGGTTTGCGTATTGCTGGTGGTATGATTGTTGGTATTATTGGATTTAGAATGCTGTTTCCTCAGCAACCTTCTCATCGAACGTTAGAAGCCGATGCTAAAATGAAAGAAATATCGAATAATATTGCTTTTGTACCACTAGCCATGCCAAGTACGGCAGGCCCTGGAACGATTGCAATGATTATCAGTATGGCTTCAACAGTAAAAAGTGGAGGTTATGATATTTCAAGTTGGGTTGTTTATACTTCTTCAATCTTAGTTCCACTTTTATTGTGTATTATCCTTTGGTTTTGTATGCGAAGTGCAGGCAGTATTATGCGTTTTATGGGAAAAAGTGGAATTGAAGCGACTTCAAGAATTATGGGGTTTTTATTAGTTTGTGTTGGTACTCAATTTATTATCAATGGTGTAAAAGAATTAATCATGAGCTTTCCCAATATTTAGTAAACTAAATCATTTTAAAAAAGTTGTTTATTAATAATAATGTCGTTTACTTAGGCTAGCTCATTTAATCACAGTGTTAAATCATAAATTGGGAATATTTTTTATCATTTCCACCCGCATTAAATAATCATAAAGCGGTAATAGTTGTTTAAAACCCTTTGATAATTTGTTAGGTAGATCGCCGTTTAGCAAATCTTCAATATTGGAGTTTGTAACCATTGCTGCTAAACTTTTTCGATTATACCATGTTGCTATTTTTGGATCTTGATCTTTAATTAGTGGGCGTTTATAACTTTCACCAACAAGTTCAAATGGTTTTTTAACACAACGAATCATGTCTAAAAATTTTGCACTATCATTAAGAATTTCTTCACGAAAAATATCCATTGTCTGCTTTGATGCACAATAATAGCCAAGTCCATAACGATAGCAATCTGGTGCTATTTCAAAAAAATAAGCAGGCGCTTCTTTCCAATCTCGGTTTGGTCGTTTAAATGTCAACCATAAACGACTACGATATAACGATTTATCTTTCGAAAAACGTGTGTCACGATGTATGCGAGATATCGTTTTACCAATAGCTGGTTTTGTTTCAAACCATTCATCAATTTCCAGCATGTTGGGGGTTAACTGTTCTACTAACAGCCGGAATGGTTTGATTAATTCATTATCATAGATTGATCGGTGCTCGTCAAACCATGCTCTACTATTATTGATCCATACATCTTGTAAAAAATTAAGTCCTGTTTGGGTAAAACCAGAAAATTGTGCCATATTTTAATCCTTGAATAACTTTCTGACTTTTTCTAAGTCTTTTTGTGTATCAACCCCTATAGCAGGGGCCTGTTTAGCAACTGCCACATGAATTTTTTCACCATACCAAAGTACACGTAACTGTTCTAACATTTCAATCTGCTCAAGTGTAGAAGGTGCCCAATTGATATATTGACGAATGAAACCAGCTCGATAGGCATAAATCCCGATATGTCGAAGATAAAAATCACCAATACTTGTTGGTTTGAAAAGATCTTCAGATTTCGCAAAGCGATCCCTTTCCCAAGGAATGGTTGCTCGTGAAAAGTAGAGTGCATACCCATCTTTATCAGTCACAACTTTCACTGCACCAGGATTAAATGCTTCTGCAGCTGAATCGATTGGAACAGCTAATGTTGCCATTCCTGTTTTATACTGTACTAAGTTTTCAGCAACTTGATCAATGATGATTGGTGGAATTAGCGGCTCGTCACCTTGTACGTTCACAATAATTTCATCATCGGAAAATTGATAGGCATTGATGACTTCTGCTAATCGTTCTGTACCCGAATTATGTTTATTGCTAGTCAGAATTACTTCACCGCCATAAGATTTCACCACATCGAATACTTGTTGATGATCAGTTGCAATAATTACCCGATTTGCTGAAGACTTTTTGGCTTGCTCCATCACTCGCACAATCATAGGTTTACCATGAATATCAGCAAGCGGTTTAGCTGGTAAACGACTTGAAGCATATCTCGCAGGAATAATAACCGAAAAATTCATAATTAAAACCTTTTACCTATTCGTGAACTGAAATCGAAGAATTCAGTGTTTTCGCTTCGTTTTCCAGTAACACAGGAATATTATCTTTGATTAAATAAACAAGTTTATCCTTTGGACATATCAGACTATTTTGTTCAGTATCATATTGAAGTTTACCATGACATTTAGGGCAAGCTAGCGCCTTAAGGAGGATTTCTTTCATTTTTTATTCTCTTTTAGATTTTGTTTCTTCTAACAATGAGCAGATTTGATTAGTTACCTGATTAGGCAATATTGCCTCTATGGGTAAATACCACCAATTTGGTAATGTAAATTGGAAACATTTTACCGCATCTTTTTCTGTCATTAAAAGGGTTTGATCTTGTGTAGCAATATTCGTTAACAATGGCAAAGTATAATTTTGATGATCCGCAAATGATACTGTTTTGATCACATCAGCATTGAGTGTATTTAGCATTGTAAAAAAACGGTTGGGATCACCAATACCGGCCATAGCACAGATATTTTTTAATGAATGCAATTCTATTTTTTCTTTTGTTAATAAATTTACTGCATATTGCGGTTTTAGTTGCATTGTATAAGTTTTTTCGGGGAATTTTTCAGCTAAATGACTTTTAGTTTCGCCATTAATAATAATAATATCAACAGATTTTAATCGACTTTGTCGCTCCCTCATTGGCCCTGCTGGTATCCACCAACCGTTACCAAATAAGCGTTTACCGTCAACAACCACAATTTCAATATCTCGCTTTAATGCATAATGTTGTAAGCCATCATCAGTTAAAATTGCATCTAATTGATAGTTATCTAATAAAGCTTGTACCGCTTGACTTCGATTGGGAGAAACGGCAACTGGCACATGTGTTCGTTGATAAATTAATACTGGTTCATCCCCAGCTTGTGCGGTGGTTGTTTGTTCATCTAAAATAAGCGGATAACTTTCTGCTTTTCCACCATATCCACGTGAAACAACACCGATTTTTAAACCTTTAGTCTTTAAAGCTTCAATTAATCCTATTACCAGTGGAGTTTTTCCATTCCCACCTACCGATAAGTTTCCAATTACGATGATAGGTACAGGTGATTTCCAAGATTTTAATATTCCTGCTTTGTAGAGTTGGCGTCTAACCAATGTTATTAATCCATACAACCATGATAATGGCATCAGTAACCAATAAAAATGTGTTTTACCATACCATAATTTTTCAATCATTATTTATTCACCATTGAATTATGCTTTTATATTAAATTTGCTATTGTAATCTATTCTGGTGTTTATTGACTAATCCAAATCATTTTAGTCATTTTTAATTTAGACAATGAGAATAATCTAACAAAGCATAGTTAAGTAAGCCTTTTAAAAAATTACCCTATTTTATAATTTTAAAATCGATTAAACCAATGTTAAAAGTTTAAATTTGAGAATTTTTAATCATTCAGTATTACTGACAATAATTTTAATATAGAAGGGAAACAACAAATAAAAAAGGATTCTTATCAAATCCTTTTTTATCATTGAAAAATGAATTGATTATCAGTAATCAATCAAATTTATTTATCTTGAGCTGTCTTTTGTAAATATTGTTGGAAATCTTGCTTATTTCCGTCAAAAACAATATTGCCACCATTAAGCATAATAACTCGATCAACAAAGCTCAAAAGATTAGTTCTGTCTGTTGCAATAACCATTGTTTGTCCTTGTTTTGCACGTAAATCAAGTTGTGCTAACAATAACTGCTCAGTATTCGGATCTAACTCGGCGCTAGGATTATCTAAAAATGATATGCTATGCGGAGATAAAATAAATCGAGCTAAAGCTAACTTTTGACGTTGTAAAATCGTTAACGGAACAGGCAATTGGCGCCAGTAAGTATCAAGTCCATTATTTAAAAAAGGTAACAAATTTTGCAAATTCACTTGTTTTAATACTTCTAAAGCGCGATCATGCGAAATTTGGTCAGGTTTATTATTTAATGTAAGATATTCGTATACTGTTTCGCCGATAATACCACTATATTGCCATAGATAATGAGTTTCACTTCGTAATGAATCCGCAATAGATTTAGTTAACATAAAACCATTCCATGTTATGTTGCCTTCATCTGCTTCTAAAATACCTAATAATAATTTTAATAAAGTACTTTTCCCTGATCCTGGCCCACCAACTATCGCTATTCGTTCACCTGACTTGATTTGCAAACTGATATCGTCTAAACAAGGTAAAGAAGGATGATATTTGAAACTGACTTTAGATGCCCCCCAACCATTTTTAGGGCCGTTGAAGCCACTTAATAATCCGTTTTCATTTTGTTCTTTATCAAGAAGCGCATTAATCTGTTTCATGGAGTTAGTCATACGTTCAAGATTAGGTAACATATGCATTAACGAGAAAAACGGTTGACTCAAACGACCACCAATAATAATTGTCGCAAATAAACCTGCTGGCGACATATGACCTGTCTGTATTAGGTAAAAAGCAACAATCACGGCAAGCACAGTTTGTAAACTAGTTAAACCCATTAAAAAAGAACTACAGCGGTTATGAATAATATAGCGTTTTTGTTCATTTTGCTGCGCTTTTTCATTACCGGCTAGAAAGGTATAAGTCGCTTCTTTATAAGAAACCGAAGACTGATAATATTCAAGGGTTGTCGGTGAAAAAGGGACTTGAGCATTTATCGTTGGAATAGATTTATTTTCAAAATAAAAAAGCGTAATACGAACGATTGCACATATAAAAATAAAAATAGGAACAACGATTAACCATCCCGCAACAATCGCAATAACAATAAAATAAAGCAGACTGAAAACCAGATCTAATACAGTGCTTGAAAAGAACGTTAAAAACTGCATTCTAAACACATTCCAGTTGTTCATTGCCTCAATTACTTTGCGTCCCCATTGAGTTTTAAAGCTAGGCATAACTTGAATAAGTTCAGAAATAATTTTAGGTTCTAAACGATATTGTACTAAAGATGAATATTCACACCCCAATTTTATTCTATCCATTCTAAAGTAATACTCAACTAAAATAGCCAGCATTACGCCTAAGGATAGTGTCCAAAGTGAAGAGTCAGCTTGCCCAGGTATTACTCGATCATATATTGCATTTAAATATAATGGAATGAGCATGATAAAGAGATTGATTATCAGAGTTGTCCAAAAAAGACGACTGATAATCCTATTTTCTTTTTGCCCCATAACCAACAATGAACGCCAACTTAATTTATTTTTTCTTTCAGTTAGCAAGACACGCCAAGTCTCCTTTGGCAGTTTATCTAATTTAACATTTTTTTCATTTTTTATCTTATTAGAATGAACGGTAAGCAGAGACCATCCTGTTTGTTCTTCAAAAGCAACGTATAACCCTTTATTGACAGCATTATGTTCTTCGGAACAAGGAAATAATTCTATACCAAGATATTTTTGTGCCAACTCAAACAACATTTCTCGGTTAGCAGTCTGCTCTAGTTTTTCAATCTGCTCCTGCCATTCCCATTGACCAACAGGTAAAGATAATTTTTTTGCGGCCTCTGACAAGACCGACTTTAGTTGAAAAATATCACCAGAATTTGTAGATAATTCACTATTCATAAAGATATCTGATACCTATACATGATTCCAAGTTAATGTATGGGTTCCATCTGTCCACTGATCAACACCCGGTGAAATTTCAGAATGTACCCAAGTACCTGCACTATCTAAAATTTGTAATGAATCAGTGCTATCGGTATCAAATCGAATATTGTTATTATCCATATTCTCAAATAAATCACTTAAATTTACGAGGATAAAATCACCAGCGACCCCATCTTTAAAATTGAAAATATCAATATGTTTAAATAAATTTTTATTAACGACACTAAAATCAAACGTTCCAGCTCTTCCTTTTTTGGTGACACTATCTATACCTAAACCACCATCAATTGAGTGATATCGATTGAAATCGGTAAGCGAACTGAATTGAAACTCGTCATTAAAATTAGTTCCTGAAATATCGGTAATGGAAGTAAGTGTATCTCTCCCCCAATTACCTTTAGAAACTGTCATATCTTTATTGTTAGTAATATAAACTCTTATACCTTCTCTTAAATTAGTATAATCTATTTTCGTATTACCACTAGTATTCACTATTCTATCATTACCACTACTGCCGTAAACAATATCATTTCCAGCACCAGTATGAATTTCATCACTTACACTACTACCATAAAATTCATCATCTTTATCAGTTCCAATGATTTTGTGTATATTCACGATACGATCTTCTTTACCATACCCATTATCGCTTACTATACCTGTGTCAAGATTTGCTTTAATTCCATTTGGTGATTTATATTGAACAACTGCATTATTGCCAATACCAATTAATGTATTGTTTCCATCACCACCAATTAAAATTCCTTTTCCTGATATTATATCGTCATATTGTGAACCATATATGTTTTCGATATTTTTTATCGTATCTTTTCCGCCAAAACCATTAGTCGCCGTACCATTACCGTTTGCATCTAACGAAACAACCACACCTTGAATTCCATCATCGTAATAGAGCCAGTCACTACCAGCGCCACCGTCTATAAAATTATCACCACCTTTAGCATGGATATGATCATCACCTGCACCAGCAATAACGGTATTACCTTCTGTTTCGTTTCCATAAAACTGCAAAGTACCATTTTTAATGGTCACATTATTTATATTCTTTATTTCAGCATCATAATTATTAGCTGTAATACGATTGTTTTCTAAATCAACAATATACGATCCTTGCATTGTTTCATCTAAAATAAGCGAGTTAGTTCCACCACTACCGTCAACAAATGTTGTACTCTGGTTTATAATGAATGTATCATCATATTCCGTACCAACAAATTTTGCGAATCCACCCGCTGTAAAACTATCCTGATATGTCTGTCCGTTGATATCTTTTATTACTGTTCCATTAGTAGCGTCTATCTCAATCCCAGAATTCTGTGCAACAATAGAATAACGACTATAATCTAACGTATTCGTTCCATTACCTTTAGTGATAATTTGGTCATTACCCAAAGAACCATAGATGATATTTTCCGACCCGCCACCAACATGAATAATATTATCAGCATCGCTTCCTTCAATGATATCATCAAAAGCTGAACCAACAATATTTTCGAAATTTGAGACCTTATCTACACCATCAAGACCATTGCTATCTTTGGTACCGTTCTTTGTTGCTACTTGATTTTTCAGGCTGATTTCAATGCCATTAGCGACATTACTATAATCGATAGTATCGACACCATCTCCTCCATCATAATAATTAGACATTCCGCCTTTGCCTACAATAAGATAATCATCGCCAGCGCCTGTACTAATGAGATAATTAGTATCATTAGCCAATTCAATACGATCGTCAAAATCAGTTCCAACAATGCCATTTATGTTAGTTAGCTGATCCGCACCGCCAAAACCATTTGAATAGGCACGTCGTGTTTTAAGATTTACATCAATGGCCGAAGACGCCAGATGATAATCTACAACGTCAATTCCTGAACCACCAATAAAGGAGTTATAACCTTGCCCAGCAACATAAAGATTATTACCTGCTTCACCGTGAATTACAGCTCGACTAATTGCATCACCTTCAATATAAAAAGTATCATTACCTTCACCACCATATATCGTTATACTACCTTTGGCGGTTTTAAAAATATCATCATGTTGACTACCTTTAATTGATTGAATATTCGTTAAAGTATCCGAACCATCAAAGCCATTATTGATAACTTGTTTATCTGTTTTAGAAAGGTCAACATTAATTCCTTTTACGGATTCTTGATAACTGGCCGTACTATTTCCACCATTACCGCCTATTAGCGTATTGTTACCCCCCATACCTACAAGGATATCATTACCACCATTACCAATTATGATATTGTCTTTATCATCTCCAATTAAGACATCATCAAAATGTGTACCAGTAATGTTATTAATATTTCGAATTGAGTCGTTTCGACCAAATGCATCGGTAACAATGCCCTTAGTTAAATCAACATTGACTCCGTTATCAGTGGTTTCATAACTTATTGTATTAATACCGCCTTTGCCATCTATCTGATTATCTTTGCCGCCACCAACAAAAAAGATATCCTTGCCATCACCGCCAATCAAGTTGTTACTTTCTGTTAAGCTTCCGATAAAAGTATTATCACCATTGTTACCAATAATATTTTGAATATTTTCAACCTGTTGATTTACAGCTCCTGTAACAGTTTTCGTATGTAAATCAATAATTAAGTCACCTTTTACTTGGCTATAATCTACAGTATTAATTCCAGCTCCACCGTCATAAATATCTTGTGTTGTGCCAGCAATAATGACATCATCTCCAGCACCACCAACAACATGAACATTATTAGCAGAACTTGATAACAGTATGTTTCCATCGATATCAATAAGAGATGAAGGGGAATCAACAACTGAAAAATTAAAGTCTTCTGTTACAGTTTTTCCATTTGAATCAGTGTATGTTACCGAAATCGAGAATTTATTAATCTGACCTTTTGGATATAAAATAATGATTTCATTGAGCGATAAACCATATTTATCACCCTGCGCTGTACCGCCTCGAATAATTTCATAGTCAGAAGGAAGCCCTGTTATGTTACCTATTGATTGAGCATCATCAAAAGAAACAATACGAAGAATTTTACCTTCTTCAATATAATTTTGATTAGCTACGTTAACCGTCCAATCAGCATTTTCTTGCGAAAGATCAACCAGTGTTGTTGAATACTGCGCATTGGCTGTAACATCCGTTCTTGCTGTTAGATTACCACCACCGACGTCGTAAACATGTTGAGCACTATCAATTAATCCTTCCCATTGATAAAGTTTAACATTAGGCATCTTTGGCGTAATACTTGCAGGTGGTTTACTTTCAACAATTGGAACTTCGCCATCGATACTTGATTGAAACTTTTCTGAATCCGAACTGGATGATGAACTCTTCTTAAAAACAATATCTGCATGAGGTGACTTAAGTTTAGCAGGCTTCACTTGCATGTCTAAATCCATCATATTTTCAAGTGAAGATTGAATTTCATTTGATGACGTGTCCGCACCACCACTTGTATCAATAACAATAAAATTGTCTGTCATGTTTGTCGTGAGATCAACCGTTTTATCTTCGACACTTTCGACAGTGATGTCATCCTCTTTAGTGGTAAGTTGTTCAGGTGCTTTTGTTTCAATTATCTCTGGTGTAATATCTTCAATTTTCGCTAAACTCATAATTTCATATGAATTTAATTTTTTTCCATCATTAAATGCTAATGAAAGCACGCCTCCATTTAAAGAAGCTAATTCGGCTCCCATCGTTAAAATCAATTTACGATTGTCACCTGTAGTAATGATTAAATCCGAACCATTAATTGATAAAGATACTTTATCTTTTTCCCATGAAGCATTAATTTTATTGTCTTCATAAGTAAAAGGAATAATTGAAAGAGCTGGCTCCATCGGTGTTAAGGCTGTATTTGTGTTACTCATAAACTTGTCTCACTTCTTATCTCTATTTATACTCGGTCAACGATTAATTCATGTGTACCATCTGTCCAAATTTCTTTTGAACCATTTACACTATGTGACCAAGAAGAAGAATTTATTAATGCTAAACTGTCATTACTATCTAAAACAAACTCAACTGAATCTGTATCCAAAGCATCAAAAAAGGTCGATAAATCAATGGAAATTCTATCCATGCTATTGTCTTTGAAATCAAAACTGTCTATATGTTTAAAAATAGTTGAACTTCCAAAAAAGAAATTATCTGTTTGACCAGATTTTTTAACAACATCAAATCCTTGACCTCCGTCAATACATTGATAGCCATTTAAATCTGCTAATGAGGTAATTTTGAATATATCATTACCATTGGTTCCAATGATGTTTTCAATACTTTTATAGTTATCCACACCTTGATTACCATTATCATGGGTTTTGACAATTGTGTTAGTATTAAGATTAACTTCAATTTTAGTATTATTTAATTCATTATAAATTAACGTATCATTACCGCGATCGCCGTTGTAACTATCGTTTCCTGTAGAAGCGTAAAATGTATCGTTTCCAAATCGTCCGGTTATAACATTGTCGTTATCATTGCCTCGAACAATACTATCACCCGAACCAGTTACAACTTTATTGATATTGATTAGTTTATCTGTACCTGTGGTTTTCCCACCACTTTTTACAGCAATACCTTTCTCTAAATCGATATCCACATTTGATGCATCGCCATAATCAACCCACGCATTTTTACCAACGCCTTCTAGTGTATCGTTACCAGAAAATCCTCTCATTTCAGCGAAAGATTTAATATAGTCATTGAATTCGGTACCATGAACGGTTTCGACATCCACAATATGGTCTTTACCACCATAGCTATTTTGTGTTGCATAACCTGTACCACTTTGATTGAGTTCTACTACAACACCTTTTCCAGTAGTAGAGTATCGATAGCTGATTATATCTGTGCCGCTTCCACCAAAAATTTCATTATTTCCGCCTAAAATATAGAAGGTATCATTTAATGAACCGCCGACAAACTTTGTTGAACCCGATGTTTTAGTATAACCAACATTACCTGAAGCATTTGAAAATCTAACTTCATCAATATTTTTTACGGTGTGATGAAATAAATGTCTATCTTTAACATCATCATCAATCTGATTAGTATCAAGATGAGCCACCATTCTTCCAGACATACCACTATAATCTATGGCATCGTGACCTGAGCTACCATCAATTGTTTGATTGCCTGCTGCAGCGATGAAAACATCACTGCCTTTTGAACCAATAAAAGTATTGAAATTGGTAAAATTATCTGTACCAGAGGTTTTAGTAACAGTGCCGTTACTCATATTGATAGTAACACCGTCACTGAGAGCATCATATCTTAATGTGTTTACACCTTCTCCACCATCAAGAATATCATTACCATAATTGCCGTAAACTGTATCATTTCCAGCCCCAGCTAAAATACTTAGATCGTTAGCACTACTGTAGATCACATCATCAAAATCAGTCGCTATAATTTTTTGAATGTTTGTTATGTTATCTTGACCACCAAAGCCATTTTTAGCAACATCACCCGTTACTAAATCCATTTCCAGACCTGAAGTTGCATTACTGTAATCAACAGTATTAATGAAACCTGCGCCTTGACTTCCTCCATCAATTTTATTGTTGCCAGAACCTGCTATGATTGTATTATTACCAAGACCCCCATCGACTGAATGATCGCCATTACCTAAAACGAAATAATCATCAAAATTAGTTCCAATGACTTTATTAATATCCTTTAAAATATCAATGCCTGAAAAGCCATTGTCATAAACAATACTTTTATTGAAATCAATGCTAATTCCATAAGCTGCATTTACATAACTAAGGGTGTCAAAACCTGTTCCCCCTAAATAATTGTTAAATCCTGCTCCTGCTTCATAGGTGTTATTACCACTATTTCCACTTAAAAATGTGATGCTCGCTTCATTACCACCAACTTTAAAGTGATCATCACCAGCGCCACCATCAATAATGGTAGTGCCAACACCTGTTATGAATTTATCATCATAATCACTTCCAACAATAGCTTGGATATTAATTAGTGTATCTTTTCCACCGAATCCATTATCTTCAACTTGGTTATTATCTTTTGTTAAATCCACTTCAATTCCAGATTCAGCGTCTGAATAGTCAGCGGTGTTAATTCCCTCACCACCATCGAGTGTATTATTTCCACCTCGACCTGATAAAGTATCATTACCTTTACCACCGACAATGAGGTTGTCTTGATCATCGCCTATTAAAATATCATCAAAATCACTACCGGTGATATTTTGAATATTTTTAACAGAGTCCGTGCCACCATTACCGTTATTAATAACTTTATTTGCAGATAAATCAACGTGAACACCGCTAGTCACATTTTCAAAGGCAATGGTATTGATACCTTTACCGCCATCAATAATGTTGTTACCCCCACCACTCATAATCGTATCATTACCATCACCGCCAGTGAGTATATTATTTTCTTGGCTATGCCCAATTATGGTATCGCCATTATTACTTCCAATTACATTTTGAATATTTTTTAATGTATGGTGGGTATTTTTGGCGTCAGTTTTTCCATTATTTAAATCAATAACCAGTGATTCTTTAAGTTGGCTATAATTAACTGTATTTGTACCAGCACCTCCATCATAATGTCCATTTTGATTGCCTGCAAAAATGGTATCATCCCCACTACCAGCGGTGATATCAACATTATTTTTGGTTGATGAAAGTTGAAAATGCCCAGTATTATCAACAATAATTGCTGGGTGATCGGTAATATCAAAATTAGCCTGTTCATTTACTGTATTGCCTTGATTATCAATATAGCTTAAAGCAAGACTAAAAGACGATTTTATTCCTTCAGGATAAATAATTAAAAATTGATTTGCAGCTAATCCAAATTCTTTACCGAGTGCCGAATCAGCTGTAATGATTTTCATATTTCCGAGTTGACCAGTAACAGAAACGACACTTGTTGCATCATTAATTTCTATAACGCGCCCTATTTGCCCAATAGGTAGCTTCGTTTCATCATTAGCGTAAATTGTCCAATTTTCTGTTTCTCCCGATAGATCTATATGAATATTTTCATATTGGATATTAAAATTTTCTGATTCAGCTGCTTCGTCATTACCGGTACCCGCTATCCAAATTTTACTTGAGTTATTAACAACCGATTTGATTTGTAATAACTTTATTGAAGGAATATCGATTTCATCAGAGCTATCTTCGTTATTGTTATTATTATCATTGATATCGATAATTTCATGCGATTCTGCAATAAATTTTTCCTTTGAAGATTCGGCTGTATCGGATGTTGATGGATACGGGATATTTTCTGAAATATTGTTATCATTATCACTGATAGTTGATGAAGAATTTTTTGAAATAAACTTTTCAAGATCTTCAATACTCTCTTCATCTTTTTGTAATTGACTGTCTAAATTATTGACTACGATAATTTCAACAGATTCATTAGCGACAGGTTCGATAACTTCATGTTCATCTTGCCCCTTCATCTCATTTTTTTCAGTAACATCAGATTCATTATTTTCAGTTAACTTTGGCGCAGTATTAATAGATTGAGACTTGGAAATTAACTCATTAGCATTGATTGTAACCCCATCTTTAAATGAAAAAGTAAATATATTTGGGTCTAATGATGCTAGTTTAGCCGCTAATGGTAATATTAATTTTTTATCACCAGACTGAACAATCAAATCAGTACCATTAATTAATAATTCAACATCTTTATAATTAACGGGTATATAGTTTTCTGCATAGGTAACAGGAACAACAGCTGTTTCTGATGATGCAGGCATTGGTAATTCATTATATTGTGACATCTATTTATATCCATTCATCTAAATAAGTTAAGGTTCTGAAAAAACAAGAGAACTGTTTGACAATAAGGGTTTTAAAAAGTATTCCAGTAATGTCCTTTTTCCAGTCAGCAAATATGCATCGACACTCATACCTGGGTACATAGTTACATTATATTTCTCAGAAGGAACTTCAATACTAACAAGGTAATATCGACCTAAATTTTCGTCTGAAACAGCATCTGCACTGATAACAGATACTCTTCCCTCTAGTGTGTTAGCATATGAAACGTCAAAAGCACTGATATGCAATCTTGCAACCATTTTTTCCCAAATACGATCCCTATCTTCTGGTCTTACTTTTACTTCAGCAATGAGAGGGACTTCTGAAGGTGCTATTTCAACTACTTCTCCCCCTGCTCGAATAACTGCACCTGTATGAGCAACAAACAGACGCTGAACTACGCCATCGGCAGGACTGACAATTTTTGAGTTTTCTCGTCGTCCTTCACTGTGCGTTCGCGAGTTATCAACATCGCTTAAATTGATATTAACTTGAGTTAGTTGTTTTTGAACATCAGATATGAAGTCAGCTTGAATCTGTTCATATCTTGCTTCATATTCTGAAAGTTCACTATTTAATCGTGGTACTCTTAATCTGGACTCATTAAGTGCGGTTTGTATTTGCTGATTTTCAAGTTTTTTCTGAAGCAAAGCTCCTTGTGCTGCTGCTCCCTTAGCTACCATGTTTTTGTAAAGCTGTACTTCTTGTTTAGCCAACTCCGCTTGTTTGCTAAGATCATCAATTTTAGTGACCAATTCTAAAATTTGCGCTTTCTTCTGTTCTACTTGAGCATTAATGACTTGTTTTTGTGCCCGTAAAGCTACAGATCTTGAATCAAATAAATGCAATTCATTTGTTATAATTTCATCTAATGATTTTTCACCCGTAAATTTAGGTTCAAATTTTTCATTACTTAATTCTGCATTAAGTCGTTCTATTCTGACCAATAAAGCTTTGCGTTCAATTTCATTTTTGGCAAAACTTTCATTAACATAGCTATTATCAACAATCGCAATTAATTGTCCTTTTGTAACATGCTGCCCTTCATGCACCAAAAGTTGTTGAATAACGCCACCTTCAGGGTGTTGGAGAGTGATATTTCGACTTTCGACACGAATAACACCAACACCTTTAACTAATACATCAACTTTAAATAATGAAATCCAAATTAGAAATAGAACGATAACAAGTAGTGTTCTACCTGCTATTCCTGTTGGCATATAGTTAGCTAGTTTTTTTAAAACTACCACTCCATCTTGAAATTTTTCTCTAAATCTATCTTTCATTTTGATTCAAATATTGTCATTAATTTGTTGGTATCAGTTGGCAGCGATGACCACTTTAATTTACCTGTTCTAGTAATTTATTGCGCCTATATTTTAGTTCTGTATCATTCTTTGACTTTGAATCTCTGAAGGCTGATTTTCAACCACATTGACTTCATCATCACGTAATATACGGATAGATACAAATCCAATATCACTCCTATTAACAGAAGCATTTTCTATTTTTACTTTTTGAACGGAAACTTTTCGAGATTGTAAAATACTAAACACTTCTAAACTTCGTTGATATTGTAGACTTAAAGAAAAACCAACTTGTGCGTCATCTGACGAAGTAGCAAAAATAACAGCACCTTTTTCTTCGATTTGGTCTTTATTCGCATCAATCCATTGAATCAATTTTTCTTTATTTGCTTCTGTTAAGAAATTTCGATTTTTAGGCCCCTGAAAATCCAAACGTAATTCATTTGGATTGACACCCTGATCATACTTATAAACATTAGTCACTAATTGATTACGCTCACGCAATTTAATCCCAACATTTTGTTGAGCAATAATCATTAATATTTGAAAAAGTAACGTGATTAGAAGATATACAAGTAATAATACTGTCATCATATCAACATATGCTGGCCAGAAATGTGAATTTGACTTCATAGAAATACCTTTCTTTTCATTATTTTAAGCTAAGTTTGAACATTCCATCATCTAACTTATCAGCAAGTAAATATAAACCGAGTGTAGAAAGATAATAATCATATAATGCTGATGATCGACTTACTTTCGCACTAAAGTAATCTGTTTCTACGGTTAATAAATCGTTTAGATTACGTTTACCTAAAATGAATTCATCCATATATAATTTGCGAGTTCTACTTGCATCATCTTCGGCTTTCGATTGTATTAGGTAAGTATCAGTAGAGTTAAGCGCATCTTCTACCAAATTATTTGAAACCTCTTTAATATCACGTACCAGTTGATTGTAAGAAGCCATACTATAACTATATCGAGCTACTGCTTGACTGATTCTTGATGAATTAATACCACCATCTAAGACAGGCATACTAACTTGTAGTGACACTTTACCACCGATGAAATTGCCATTTTTATCACTTGGATGTTGGAAAGGTTTACTATACGATCCGACAGCATCAACTGAAGGATATCGTGCACTTTTTGCAACCTCAATTTCTGAACGAGCACTGTTTAACTGAGCCTCAGAAGATTTAATATCAGGGTTATTTTCCAACACATTATTCAAGATTTGGTCATATAATTGACTTGTAATAAATACTTCTTTCAATTTTACAGGATGGGTTGGCGCTGAACGACCCAACAAAGAATTCAACTCTTGTATCGATTTTTTCAATTGAAGTTCAATTGATTTAGAAGCATTTTGTGCATTGGTTAATGCTAATTGTGCCCTGATTAATTCTGACTGAGGTGAAAGCCCTCCTGTAACTTGTACACCAATAGTATTTACAAGTTGTGACATTTCTTTTATATAATCTTGAGCGTAATCTTTTTGTTGAGTGTAACGACGTACATTAAAGTAAGCTTTCACTACATTGAACGTAACTTTATTTTTTTCATAATCAGCAACATATTTAGCTGATTCACGAAGTTGTTTTGCACTATCTACACTATAACGAGTACGACCAAAATCAAGCAGGTTATATTGAAAAGAGACCTGAGCTTGAGCATATTCATCATTAGACCTTGATATCGAGCTCATTCGATCGAAGGCTTTATCGCGAGTTTTAGCTAACACATTAACTTTAGGATAGTATGTTGCTTTCATTTCATCTATTCTTGCATCTGCTTCTTCTAATCTTGAGTTCGCAGAAACAGTACGCAAGGAGTAATATTGAGCAAGTTCTATGGCTTCTGCTAAAGATAATCCTCTTGATTCAATATCAAAACCATTTTGCAATATACTAGGTAATTGTTTATTAGCTAATAGAATATTTTCATTTGCTTCGTAAGTATTTTGGGTATTTGGTAGCTCATGTTTAACAGTACAACCAATCATAAGGGACGAAAGCACACTTAATACGATAATTTTATTTTTCACAACATAATCCATATAACAAATAACTATTTAAAAATAATTAACTCCATCTTATCTTTAATAAAATAGAGTTAATTAACTGTGCTACACAAAGTATTAACTCAATTTTGAACAGATGCTCTTAATGTAGTCATTTGACTAACACATTCTTGCAAAAGTTCATTTTGTTGACGCACTACTTGTACTACTGCTTCGGAATCACTTGTTTTCATACGAGCAACGGATTCAATCGTTAATAACTGTTGGCGAACACCTTCCATTTCAGATTGCAAACATGTCAGTGTTTCAGCTACTTCTTTAAATGTTTGAACTATTTGTATGCGATCCGCATTCATTCCACCAATTGCTTCAACTAGAGCAGTACGATTTCTATCTGTTGAGGTATAAACATTTTCAATAACTTCAATTGTTTGACTTTGAACCTCATTAATTTTCACCGTATGTTCATCAATTGCATTTAACGCATTATTCGCTGTTTCTAATTCGACTTGAATACTTCGTAAAATAGGTTGTTGACCATCAATAGAGGCAAGCATTGAATTGACACCTTCTAACTCACTTTGTATTTGCCCCAACACAGATTGCATAGAATTGAATATTTGGTTTTGTGAGGCAAAACTCTGCTCTTGCTGTTGAATGAGCTTATCAAAATAATTAGATAATTTATTGGTGCTTTCAATCTGTTGTAATTGATTATCTTCGAATTTTTTCTGATAATTAAGAAATTGATTAAATGAATCTAATAAAGCTGCATTTAAATTCGTTGTTTGCAATTTAACGTCCGAAGGTGATGCAAGAGCAGACTCAGTAGAACCATTAATTACACTTGATATAGAAACGCCTACATCATTAGCATTCGTTTTAGCCCAATCTTCAACTGAAAAATAGATATTATCAACTATTGAGCCTAATAAATGCGCTAATAAGCCCATTACTAAAGAACCCATTAATCCAAGAAATGATGCAGTAAATGCTGCTGACATGCCACCTAAAGGTGCGGCAATACCACCAAGTAAAGCTGAAATATCACTGGTATTATTAGTAACAATATCCATTGATTCACGGATACTGCCCATTGTTAAGATTAATCCAATGAACGTACCTAATAACCCTAAACCAACTAATAAACCTGATAAATAATCTGCGCCAGATACACGGTGGGAAAAGCTATCTTTTAATTTGTCTAGAACAGAATTACGGATTTCTGGACCTGAAAGTGCCAAATCAGATACACGCCCTCTTAACCCTTTAACTGCACCTTTAAAAGGAAAGTTATTTAATTTATCAAAATTATTGGGATTTTCTGAGGCTACTGATAAAAACTTTTTCCAGCTATTGATTCCGCTCATTAGTGAAACAGAAACAATAAAAGTATAAATTACACCAATAACTTGCATTGAAATAATAGCGGTATTGATAATTTTATTATGATTAATAGCTTCTAAAAGATCATCAAAAAAATATGCATAAGCTATTACTATTACAAAGAGGATCAATAATATAAATCTTATCGATCGTTTAACAGAATTCAACTTCACTTTATCCATCCTTAAACTAAATTATAAAAACATTCATAATTTAGTATAACTATATTTATTTTCCAATTTTTTATAAAAAATTAATATTCATCAATCTTCTTAACGAAAATATGATGAATTCTTATTATAATACTGATTAAAAAAATTGAAACCTTTTTATTCAAAAATTTCCAAATAAATATTATTTAGAAATAAAAACATCTAAAAAAACTATAATAAACCATTATCTTTATTAGCTTTAATGAATATTGCACTTTTATTAAACTATAAATTAGAAACTTTTAGATCAATTTTTTACGCCGATTAACGCCCTAAAATTCCATGAATAATTATTGCGAATCATTTTAAATAACTTACTTAAGTAAGTTCAATATCCTCAAGTTAATTATATCATTAGCCAAATAAGCTATTACTGAAATTTTATAGAAGAGCATAAAAATTTATTTTGTAAAATAAGCTTGCTTTTATTACAGAAAATTAACAAATAAGTCACTGTGTTGAATTCTCGTTAACAAATATTATGTGTTAGATTTTTTGAGAAGATGATTGGAGAAATTAATCTATCCTTTTCAAAAGGAAAATTTAGTTAATATACAGGCAAATGACCAAACCAATTATGATACCAACGCGGATTTATTTCATTCCTCATTGTTTTCAACTCCCATTTATGATGATAAAAAACTAAACTTATTTGTCCTGATTTAGATGTGGTATAAAAATTTAATTGTCGATCTTTGTAACGTGCTATAACTTTATTGGAAGGCAATTTCCAAGGATTATAACGGGAAGTCGACAAAAGGGACACGCTAGGATTAACAGCGTTTAAAAAAGCATAACTTGATGACGTGTTACTACCATGATGAGGAATTTGCAAAATTGTTGATTTAAGTGTATTTCGATATTTTTCAATCAATTGATACTCTTGATTTTTTTCTAAGTCACCTGATAATAATACTGAAAATTGACCATCTGTAATGTGTATTACACATGAATCTTCGTTTTGCGCATATTCGGCTAGATGAGTTGGCCATAATACAGTTAAACTTAGATTATTCCATGTCAGATGATTTTCTGATAAACAGTGATAGTGATTTTTTAATTTTACTGATGAACTCATCAGCCATGCATTGGGATAATGTTGTTGAAGTAGAGAAAGTCCACCAATATGATCATTGTGTTGATGGCTAATAATAATTCCCTTTACATCTAAATTGTGCCATTGTAAAAATGGAATGATTATACGTTCTGCGGCAGAACTATTTTGCCACTGCGCCCCCGTATCATACAATATTGCGGATTTCCCATCATGTATGACAATTGCCAGACCATGACCGACATCTAACATATCCATTCGCCATAGATAATGCTGTTTTTTAAAAAATGGACTCACTATTATCATGAGTAAAATGCAGAGGGTTATAGTATGACGACGCCAAAATTCCGTTTTAAGAGTAATTATGGCCAGCCATCCAATAATACTTAATAAATAAAAATCAGATGAAGTAGTAAACCAAGGGAAATCAATCAGCTTCAGACAGTAAAATAAATAATCAAGTGACTGTTCAGCAATAAACCAAAACCATAATGCTAAATAGAAACAATCAAAAAAACTAAAACAGAGTGCTATCAAGATTGATGGAAAAGTCAGTAACGATATGATTGGAATCGCAATTAAATTTGCCAAAAGAGCCATAGTACTGACACCTTGAAAAACAAATAATTGTATTGGTAACAATAACGCTGTTAAACCTAATTGTAGATGTATTAATTTAACTAGGTAACACGTTTTGTTATTTTGAATCTTTTTTGATAATGGTACCCATTGATATAAAAATATTAAGCTAACAACAGCATAACAAGATAGCCAAAAACTTTCAGACAAAATCATCAACGGATCGGTTAATAATAATAAGGCTATTATTCGATTAATTTTCTGCCATGCGCTGATATGTTGGTTTTGACAGCGTAAATAAATCCATATCCCTAATGCCATTATTGCACGTAAAGCAGGAGGATTGAATCCTGTTAACCAAGCATAAAAACAGGCGCATAACCATCCGATTATGATTGGGACATATAAATTATTGAATCGCTGTGGAATAAAAAATAACGTTAATTTGACGAGACTGTAACACATACCAAAGACCAACAAAATATGCATACCTGATATCGCCATTAAGTGAGCAACGCCGGTATTCATCATAATTTGCCGATAATGATGATCAAGTTGAGAGCGATCACCAAAAGCCAATGCAAATAATATCCCACGGTAATGAAACAAATACATATAAGGCAAAGCATGATCAACAATAGTTTGTCTAATATCATTTTTATCTTTTAATAATTTAGCATTATTGATTTTTGCAGATAATAATGTCCGATTGGCTATAGCAAAACGCTGACTATCAAATCCTCCTTCATTTAAATAACTATGAATTACTTTCGTTTTTATCGTTAATTGCCAAATTTGACCTATTTTAGGTACATTAACATTATCCCAATAAATTGAAATTGGGATAGGAGTTGATAATGCTTGGTGATTACTTTCAAGAATAGTCCATTGCAGATAGTAAGGATTCATTTGCTGAGATGGATGCCGGATATTGATACTTTCGACTTTTGCTTTGACGACGAGTGTTTTGTCAATGTAAGGATCGATATTGATTAAATACTGTTTAGAATATGCCGTCGACCATAAGAAACTTAACATAAATATACTAATAAGTAACAACGTTTTTCTAAATAGAAATTTACTCGCAATGACAATAATCAACACGCCAAAAGCTGTCGCATACCAAAATATGTCTGAAAGTAATTTAGACATAAACATTAATGGCAAGCAGCCTAATGAAAATGTAATTATAAGTAAATCATGTGAATAAATTTGCCGCATTGACTCAAATTAGGCTATCGAATTAACAATAAGTTAGCATAACCTGTCAACAAATTATGCTCAGAAACTTTTTATAGATATTGCGATCTTGGTTCCAATCTTAATTCGCATTTGTTAAAAATCGATCATTATGATAAGAACATTTATAAATGTATTTTGATAGGTGTTAAGACTAAAATTACTTTAAATAGTCATCAAACTTTTTAATTATTTTTAAATAACTTTTTAATGTTTAATCAATAAATTAATTGAGGGATTAATAAAAAAGCCTTTGAGTTAACTCAAAGGCTTTTAAACTAAATACTATTTTAGATATTATGCTTTAGCGGCATTATTTACTCTTTCACGTAATTCTTTACCTGGTTTAAAGTGAGGAATGTATTTATGTTTCACCTCAACATTACCACCAGTTCTTGGGTTTCTCGCTTTACGTGGTGCACGATAATTTAAGCTGAAACTACCAAATCCTCGAATTTCTACACGATCGTTGCTTTCCATAGCTAAAGCGATCTGTTCAATAATATCTCTTACAGCATCATCAACAAGTTGCACAGGAAGGTGTGCCCGCCAGTTGACTATCTTTTCCACTAAATCTGATCTGTTCATGGTCACTCCTAAGTTATGTATGTGATATATAATTTGTTCATTTTATACCACAAAAGAAAAAGAGGGCAAGCCCTCTTTACTTTTTAGTTGAATATTTTTTACTCGGTTTTTGATGCAGCTTTGAATGCTTCAGCCATTGCATTAGTAAATGATGCTTCTTCTTGAGTTGAAGTATTATTTACAGCAGCAAGCGCTTCTTTTTCGTCAGCTTCATCTTTAGCACGTACAGATAATGAAATTGCGCGAGTTTTACGATCGATATTAACAATCTTAGCCTCGACTTCATCACCAACTTTTAATGCAGTTGTTGCATCTTCAATACGTTCACGTGCGATATCTTGAGCTTTTAAGTAACCTTCAATGCCTTCTGCGATTTCAATTGTTGCGCCTTTAGCATCAACAGCTGTTACATGACCTTTAACAATTGAACCTTTTTTGAAGTTTGAAGCAAAGCTACTAAATGGATCATCTTCAAGTTGTTTAATACCTAAAGAGATACGCTCACGTTCTGCATCAACTTGTAATACAACTGCTTCAATATCATCACCTTTCTTATAAGCTTTAACTGCTTCTTCACCTGGCATATTCCAAGAGATATCAGAAAGATGAACTAAACCGTCAATACCACCATCTAAACCGATGAAGATACCGAAATCAGTGATTGATTTGATCTTACCGCTAACTTTATCACCTTTATTGTGTGATTCAGCAAATTGTAACCATGGGTTAGGTTTACATTGTTTAAGACCAAGAGAAATACGACGACGTTCTTCATCAATTTCAAGAACAATAACTTCAACTTCATCACCTAAGCTAACCACTTTAGATGGGTGAATGTTTTTGTTAGTCCAATCCATTTCAGAAACGTGAACTAAACCTTCAACGCCAGTTTCAATTTCTACGAAACAACCGTAATCAGTTAAGTTAGTTACTTTACCAGTTACTTTAGTGCCTTCTGGGTAACGTTTAGCAATTGAA
Organism: Gilliamella sp. B3817; assembly: GCF_026536705.1. Classification (NCBI taxonomy): domain Bacteria; kingdom Pseudomonadati; phylum Pseudomonadota; class Gammaproteobacteria; order Orbales; family Orbaceae; genus Gilliamella; species Gilliamella sp. B3817. The sequence goes on from NZ_JAFNNV010000002.1 coordinate 108,692, forward strand.
ACCCATGGATCTTCGCCTAATTGTTTTAAGCCAAGAGATACACGTGAACGGTCTTTATCAAATTTAAGAACTTTAACAAGTAATTCTTGACCCACTTCAACCACTTCACTTGGGTGTTTAACACGTTTCCATGCCATATCAGTAATATGAAGTAAACCATCAACGCCACCAAGGTCAACGAATGCACCGTAATCAGTAAGATTTTTGATGATACCTTTAACTTCAGAACCTTCTTGAAGATTTTCAAGAAGTTGTTCTCTTTCTGCGCTATTTTCAGATTCAATTACTGCACGACGAGAAACAACAACGTTGTTACGTTTTTGATCTAATTTAATAACTTTTAATTCGATTTCTCTATTTTCAATATGAGAAGTATCGCGTAATGGACGTACATCAACAAGCGAACCAGGAAGGAACGCACGAACGCCATTAAGATCAACCGTAAAGCCACCTTTCACTTTACCATTGATAACACCTAAAACTGTTGCAGCATCTTCAACTGCTTTTTCTAATGTAAGCCACGCTTCATGACGTTTAGCTTTTTCACGAGATAGAATGGTTTCACCAAAGCCATCTTCAATTGAGTCAAGTACGACATCAACAACGTCGCCAACTTTAACTTCTAATTCGCCTTGGGCATTTTTAAACTGCTCTACTGGAATTGCTGATTCAGATTTTAAACCAGCATCAACTAAAACAACATCTTTGTCGATTGCAACGACAGTACCACGGATCATGTTACCAGAACGAGTGTCTAGTTGATTTAAAGACTCTTCAAAGAGTTGAGCAAAAGATTCAGTCATATTTATATACTTAAATTAATATTAACGTCCACATTACATCATGTCTTGTGGGGTTGTTTATGATACTCCACTCGTCCTTATAATGGAGCTTTGTTCACGTTATAAATAAATTTACAACGCAAGTTTTTCGTTTATATACGTAATAGATTGATTAAATACATCTTGAATAGAGAGTGATGTGGTATCAATTATTAGTGCATCTGTTGCAGGTTTTAATGGGGCAACGGCTCGATTACGATCTCGCTCATCACGCGCAGTTATCTCCTGCAAAATTTCGGCGAATTTAGCATGTTTTTGCTTATCTTGCAACTGTTTCATTCTTCTTTCTGCTCTTGAGTGCGGGCTGGCATCCAGAAAAATTTTTACTGGTGCATCAGTAAACACAACTGTCCCCATGTCTCGCCCATCCGCAATTAACCCCGGCAATTGCCTGAAATCTCTTTGTCGTTGCAATAATGCTGCCCGAACTTGATTTAGCGAAGCCACTTTAGAAGCAGCGCCTCCAGTCTCTTCAGTACGAATATCTTTAGAAACATCAACTCCATTTAATAGTACTTTGACTTCGCCATGATGGGTATCAAAAGTTAAAGGTAAATTTAATGCTAATTGAGTTAATTGTAGTTCATCATTCAGCGCAATGTGATGATTAAGCGCCGACAACGCAAGCACACGATAAATCGCGCCAGAGTCTAAAAGATGCCAATTGAAATGATTAGCTAACGCTTGACACAACGTGCCCTTCCCCACACCACTAGGGCCATCGACAGCAATAACAGGAACTAATGTATTCATTTAGTATTCACTCAATCGTTTAAATTGTTCAAAATAGTCAGGAAATGTTTTCATTGTACATTTAGGATCTAATATAGTCACGGGCGTATCGGATAATGCCACTAATGAAAAACACATTGCCATACGATGATCGTTATAGGTTTTTATTTCAGCATGTGTTAAAGATTTAGGGGGGATAATTGTTATATAATCGTTACCTTCTTCAACCTCTGCCCCTATTTTACGCAATTCAGTTGCCATAGCAGATAAGCGGTCAGTTTCTTTAACTCGCCAGTTATAGATATTACGAATAGTTGTGGATCCTTTGGCAAACAAAGCGGTTGTTGCTATTGTCATCGCCGCATCAGGGATATGATTCATATCCATATCAATACCGTTAAGTTCCCCTCGGCTACACTCGATATAATCATCAGCCCACGTTACTTTAGCACCCATATTTTCAAGTACATGGGCAAATTGGGTATCACCTTGTAAGCTTTTTTTACCAACACCTGTGACGCGAACAGTGCCCCCTTTAATCGCCGCTGCAGCTAAAAAATATGAAGCGGATGAAGCATCACCTTCAACCAAATAAGTACCCGGTGATAAATAAGTTTGCTTTGCTTTAATAACAAATTTTTGATAATTATCATTGATGACCGACACCCCAAATGTCGCCATCATTTTGATCGTGATATCAATATACGGTTTAGAGACTAAATCCCCTAAAATAGTAATTTCAGTATCGTTATCAGCAAGTGGGGATGCCATTAATAGCGCCGTTAAAAATTGACTTGAAACAGAGCCATCAACCTGAATATTTCCGCCAATAAAGCCCCCATGAATATGCAGTGGTGGATAACCTTCATTTTCAAGATAATCTATGTTAGCCCCACCTTGACGAAGCGCATCAACTAAATGCCCTATTGGGCGCTCTTTCATACGTGGTTCGCCCGTAAGCACAATATTATTTTCACCAAGACATAGCGCCGCAGTTAAAGGACGCATCGCCGTACCGGCATTCCCTAAAAAAAGCTCTAATGCATGGGATGAATTTAGTTTTCCGCCGATGCCCTCAATATCACAAATCGTGCGGTCATTCGATAATTGATATGTAACACCTAATGCTTTAAGAGCATCAAGCATATAACGAACATCATCGCTGTCTAATAAATTTGTTAAACGTGTATTACCTTGACTCAATGCAGACAAAAATAGCGCCCGATTAGACACACTTTTTGAACCCGGTAAGTTTATCGTACCATTAAATCTTTTTATCGGTTGTAATGTTAGGGATAACATGATAGTTCTCTTTATATTTTTAAGATTTTTAAAATTTATCTAAAGTTGCTTTCAACAATTCAATCGCTTGTTTATCTTTAGCACTATTTTGCCACAATTTATCAAATAACAACCGGTATCGCTTAATCGCATCGTGAGACGAGGTAATAGAAGCAATCCCTGTGGTCACATTCGGTAATTCACCTAATCGAAACGGGCTCATCGCTAACGAAATCGGGTTTTCATTTTGATAAAATAGTTGAAAAGCAATAGATGGAATTGCATGCTCTGTAATAGCAATGGTTGGCGAATAAGTTTGTTGTTCAATTAATTCAATTAAGTGATAGACTTCTTTGCGAGCTAATAGCATGCGTTCAGACTTTTTACCCGGTGAAAGATTTAAATTACCGACTAAACCAATATGTAAAAAACGTTCTACATTGCGTAAACTAATTAAATTAATGACTTTAGGCGTTGATTGATAGAATTGTGTTTGTCGTTCTTTTAAAATGGCTAACGTTGTTGCATATTTTTTTAAATTAATTGAATCGCCCGATTCATCTAGCATCATAGCAAGATGAGAAAGATAATCTGGTGAAGTGAGTAAAAAAGAAAAAGGATCAAAATGAGAATAAATATGTGTTGATTGTTCTTCAAGTTGGCGCATACGTTCAAAAAAACCTTCACCACTTGAATAATATTCAGTATCAATACCAAGCAAGCTTGCTAAGGATGTATCTAACAAAGTCGCTAAACGTCCTAATGTTTCGATTTTGATAATTTCACCCTTTTCAAGACGGTAAACCGCAGCTCTTGAAATTCTAAGATTTTGTGCTATGTCTTCTGCTTTTAAGGAAGCCGCTATACGATACGCCCGTAAACGCTGACCTATCGCACAATAATCAATCGATCCAGTATTCATAATTCACTCAAACCATTCGGATTTTGGCAGTGTAACATAAGGTAATCATATTGCCAATTTGCAATCCAGGCAATTTTGTTCAATTCATCAATATATGATTTTTGACTCAAGTAATGGATAATCTATCATCCATAATTAAATAACGTCATAAATATTGGCATTAGCAATGTAAGCAAAAAACCTTGCACGATAGCAGGTGGCACTATCATTATTCCTGCTCCTTTCTGTAACATAGGCAAAGTAAAATCCATAGACGTTGCACCACATAACCCCAGTGTTGTTAATTTATACCGTTTTATTAATGTTGGAATAAGTATAATGGCAAAAAGTTCACGTAATATATCATTTAAAAATGTGGCACTGCCAATAATTGCCCCATGCGCTTCAGTCATTAAAATGCCTGACAAAGAATACCAACCAAATCCAGATGACATACCTAATCCTATACGCAAAGGAAGATCTAATAGTAAAGCGGCTACCATTCCACCAATAAAAGTGCTTATAATGACAATTAGCGTTGTTGCAATACCAACTTTGTTAAGTAAAATTTGTTTAAGTGAAATATTATTACTTCTTAACTGAATACCAATTAACAAGAGTAAAAAAACTAAAACAACCTGAATAATGTTTTCGGTATATTGCCATACAAACAATGGAAAAAGTCCGACTATAAATCCCAAAACAAGTGCAATAAAGACACGCAATGATTCCAATATCATTTTTACGCGTGAACCAAAGGTTTGTTTAACGCTTGAGGCTTTCCACGGTAAAAATAGGTCAAATAACATTAGAAAAATAAAATTCCCGCCAAAAGTACAGATAAAAATAATAGCAGTATAAAATAGAATATTTTGCAAATTAGTCGCAAGGTTATCTAAATGAGCAAGTTCTGCGCCCATAATAAAAAGAATAAAATAAACCATCCAACTTAGAATTTGGTTAATTTTAGCTATCCATTTTTCTTGTTTGCATTTAATTAAATAACCAATGCACAAAGGCACAAGTGCTATTAGAATACCAAAATACATATTTCATTCCCTACTAATTAATTTAAGACAATTATTTTATTGAGCTTTAATTAAAAAAATCGATAAACAACAAGTTGAATATCGATTGTAATCAATTTTGATAATTTGACACTACATTAGGTAAATAATCATTACCTTTAGTATATTATATTAATGATGCTAATTGTGTTTCAATATTCAGTTTGAGTTGATCTAACAAAGCATAACGATTACGGTATTCAGAACGTTTTTTACTTGCTATATCTTCTAACGATTTACGTGTAATCTCAGTGGGTAAAATAAATAACTCACGATCATCTTGTTGACCATCGATTGTTAACCAAAAATCATCATAATCAGACAAAATGCGTTCTTGTCTGCTGTTATAACGCCAATTGTTATACACATGCGTTTTATTTCCAACCGCCACAATTTGCTCAAGCTGAAAATAATGCGCAATGATTAATGCTGCCTCAACGGCGACTCGTTTTGGAAATAATCCATAACATTGCTTAGTCGCTTTTTGTACCCGAACTCGCGCTTCATGATGACCGGTACCTTGCAACCCTGCAATAAATAAAGTCGTTTTTTGTTGATATTGAATGATTGAAAAAGTTAATGTTGCTAAATCAATACCGTCATTATCATAAAAATAAAGGCTTATTTCACCTTCTCGAGCAAACTTGTTACGCGCTTGAATCGCAATTTGAATATTAGATTCATTTTTTGCTGTTAGTTTAGCCAATACATATGGAGTTTTAGGATCATAAAAAGCCTTAGTCATGCTATCAGGCTGATTCGCTAAAAAATCATAGTGATATGCTAACGCATCAAAACGCTCTTGTTGCGACAAATTTGATGATAAATACGGTCTTTGTAATTTACACGGTAAATTGGTTTGGCAAGAAAAATAGTAGCCAAGTAATGGATATTGTCTTAATTTATCCAACCATTTTAGTGTAATAGGACTTAAAAATAAGGTTCTAAAAAAAAATTTATAACGATAAGTCGGATTAAGCCAAAGTTCATTTAGCGGAAGTTTACCGGTACATAGCCAGTTAAAAAGTTGCCATTTGCTTTTTGGCTGGGACATATTCGTAATATTATTCATAAGCAGAAAAAATAAATTTGAGTTAGTTAATTTATAAAAAATTTATATGTGGCTAAATTATAAAATATCAATAGATATCAAAGATTAGTCATAAATACCAACTTTAAAGAGTACAATACAACATAAATCAACGCAACCTTTGCCATCTTATTCTATAAGAAAAGAAAATAAAAAACGGTGAACTGGTCACCGTTTCTTATTAAACAATTATTCAGTTTTTATAAACCCAATTATTGTCCTTTCACTTCTTTAAGTCCGTTGAATGGAGCCTTAGCACCTAATGCTTCTTCAATACGGATTAATTGATTGTATTTAGCAACACGATCAGAACGGCTCATAGAACCCGTTTTGATTTGACCAGCAGCTAAACCAACAGCTAAATCAGCAATAGTTGAATCTTCAGTTTCACCACTACGGTGAGAGATAACAGCAGTATAACCTGCATCTTTTGCCATTTTAACCGCTGCGATAGATTCAGTTAATGTACCGATTTGGTTAACTTTAACTAGGATTGAGTTAGCGATGCCTTTTTCAATACCTTGTTTGAAGATTTTGGTGTTAGTTACAAACAGATCGTCACCCACTAATTGGATTTTGTGACCTAATGCTTTAGTTTGGTATGCCCAACCGTCCCAATCGCTTTCATCTAAACCATCTTCGATTGATACGATAGGATATTGTTCAGTTAAACCTTCTAAATAGTGAGTAAATTCTTGAGCAGTAAACTCTTTATTACCTTCACCTTTTAATACATATTTACCTGTTTCTTTGTTATAGAATTCAGAAGCAGCACAGTCCATCGCTAAAGTAATATCTTTACCTAGTACATAACCCGCTTTTTCTACAGCTTCTTTGATACAAGCTAATGCTTCAGCATTTGAATCTAAATTAGGGGCAAAACCACCTTCATCGCCTACAGCAGTATTCATACCTTTAGCATGTAAAACTTTCGCTAAGTTATGGAATACTTCAGAACCCATACGGATTGCTTCACGTACTGTTTTCGCGCCAACTGGTTGAATCATAAATTCTTGTAAATCGATGTTATTATCCGCATGTTCACCACCATTGATGATGTTCATCATCGGTAATGGCATTGAATATTGACCTGGCGTACCATTCAAATCAGCAATATGTTGATATAGTGGAACACCTTTTGCTGCTGCTGCTGCTTTAGCATTAGCTAATGATACTGCAAGAATTGAGTTTGCACCCAAGTTAGATTTAAAATCAGTTCCATCTAAATCAAGCATGATTTGGTCGATAGCCGCTTGATCTAACGCATCTTTACCCACAACTGCTTTCGCAATTGGTCCATTTACGTTTTCAACTGCTTTTAAAACACCTTTTCCTAAAAAGCGAGATTTGTCACCATCACGAAGTTCTAATGCTTCACGCGAACCAGTTGATGCACCAGATGGAACGATTGCTAGACCAACAAAACCACCTTCTAAATGAACTTCAGCTTCAACTGTAGGGTTCCCACGAGAGTCGATGACTTCACGACCATGTACTTTAACGATTTTTGCCATGTTATTTTCCTCTATATGACAGATATATTACAAATGTAAAACTTTAAAACTATTTTTGTTGTAGCTGCTGATACTCCTTGGCAGCTTTTATAAAACTACTAAACAGTGGATGCCCATCTCGTGGTGTCGAGGTAAATTCCGGGTGGAATTGACAAGCAACAAACCATGGATGATTAGGAACCTCAATAATCTCGACTAATTTTCTATCAGTTGAAAGTCCTGTTACTTTTAATCCTGCTTTTACAATTTCAGGTAATAAATTATTATTCACTTCGTAACGATGACGATGACGCTCAGTGATTGACTCTTTTTTATACATATCAAATACTAATGAGTCTGGTTCTAAATGACATATCTGAGAACCAAGTCGCATAGTACCACCTAAATCACTATTTTCATTACGTTGGACAACATTACCCGATTCATCACTCCATTCAGTGATTAACGCAATGATTGGATTCGCACAATCTTTAACAAATTCTGTAGAATTTGCGTCTTTAATTCCAGCCACATTACGAGCATATTCAATCATGGCAACTTGCATTCCAAGACAAATACCTAAATAAGGTATTTGGTTTTCACGCGCATAGCGAGCAGCAATGATTTTACCCTCAACGCCACGATACCCAAATCCACCCGGAATAAGTATTGCGTCTAAGCCTGAAAGTAAATCCGTACCACGCGATTCAAGATCTTCAGAATCGATATAACGAATATGAACAGTTAAACGGTTTTTCAACCCGCCATGTTTTAATGCTTCGTTTACAGACTTATAAGCATCGGGTAATTCAGTGTATTTACCCACCATACCTATTGTGACTTCACCAACAGGATTGGCCTCTTCATAAATCACTTGTTCCCACTCTGATAGATCTGCTTCAACGCAATCAAGGTGGAATCGATTGCAGACAAAAGTATCTAAATTTTGTGATTTTAAAAGAGCAGGTATTTTATAAATTGAATCGACATCTTTTAATGAAATAACTGCACGTTCAGGCACATTACAAAATAGTGCAATTTTTGCTCGCTCATTAGCTGGAATGATACGATCTGAACGACAGATTAACACATCAGGTTGAATACCAATAGATAACAACTCTTTGACTGAGTGTTGTGTAGGTTTTGTTTTAACTTCTCCAGCAGAAGCTAAATATGGCACTAGGGTTAAATGCATAAATAAGGTATGTTCTCGACCTACATCAACCGCTAATTGACGAATCGCTTCTAAAAATGGAAGTGATTCAATATCCCCAACTGTGCCACCGATTTCAACAATAGCAACATCGAAGCCTTTAGCTCCTGCAATAACGCGAGATTTAATCTCATTGGTAATATGGGGAATGACTTGAACAGTTGCACCTAAATAATCCCCACGACGTTCTTTGCGTAATACATCGGAATAGATACGCCCTGTTGTGAAGTTATTTTTGCGAGTCATTTTAGTGCGAATAAAACGCTCATAATGACCTAAATCAAGATCCGTTTCTGCCCCATCTTCCGTCACAAAAACTTCACCATGCTGAATCGGGCTCATTGTACCCGGATCGACATTAATATAGGGATCAAGTTTTAACATGGTGACTTTTAAATTGCGGGCTTCTAAAATTGCAGCGAGTGATGCTGCGGCAATGCCTTTACCAAGAGAAGAAACGACACCGCCTGTAACAAAAATATAATTCGTGACCATTAATACCAGACCATTATTAATTTATAAGAACAATATTGCGTCGTTTTCAAACGATAAAAGCAACACAATATACGATAAATCAGACGGGAAAATAGTATAACAGAATCTGACCTTGCTCACAATTGAATAATTATCTTTAACAGATGTTTTATTAAGCTGATTAGATAAATTTAATGCTACTCAATCTAATCAACTTTAATTTGAAAACAGAATTATCTTCGACAATCAATCTAAACTGTAAGATTAGCATAAAAGTTATTAATCTTATTTTTTCGAACTCGATTTTGTATCCGTTTCCAAATGAAAATTAAACCATTAAAAATCGTACTTAATGCAAAAAAAGCAAATAAAGAGATACTTAAAATAATGGGTAACCACCTGTCTTGTTCATTAATTTGATATCTAATGTCAGGATTAATCGTAAATCCTGAGATAGAATTATCATCTCGATAATAAATATCTGAGACTAATCCAGAAAAATTGACTCGCCCCGATTGGCTATTCAAACTATTTTGAAAAGTTGAATTCGAAACCCGATTAGATTCTAAATCCTCTTGGTCTTTGCTATCTGTTTCGTTAAAAAACTTATTTTTCAGCGTAATGAAGAAAGAAACATTATCGGTTTGATTATGGATTTCTACTTTTCCGCACTTACTATTCACCTTTTTGTTATATTTATCACAAAGTGCCCCTTCCGTGGTAACATTTACCCAATCGCCCTCTTTTAGATTGTTGGTTAATAATTGTGAACTATCATCAAAATTCCAACTTTTCAGGTCATGATTAGCAAAGTGATACATATAAAAGATATTATCTTTAACATTGGATTTTGCATAAACAATAAATGTCAAAATAATACCTACAAGAAATAGCCATAAATTACGTCCCGCAAACTTTGGTGGTCCAAAATTTTCAATCTCTTTCGAAACTGACAATGTATAACCATAACGAATTATTTTTTTATCCTCAAAAGTAACATCAAGCTCAACATTAGTTAATGTATGTTCGGGAATATATGCTTGCCAATTATCAGGATAATTTAAAATAGAATTATGACCAACAGTAATTTGTTTCGTTTTAGAGTTTTTATTTTTAACTTTTCCTCTTATTCGATTAACAAATTGAATTTTTACTTTAGACTTTGGTTTACGACAATAAAAATAGATAACTGCTAGTAAATTTATGCCAAATAAAAACAGATCAAATAGTTCATTACTTTGCCAAAAATCTAAAAAATAATTAATTGTTAAAAAGCAAAAAAATACCGCAACTATCCCTTTATTATTTTTATTCCGATACGCTGATTCTAACGGTGTTTCTTGCCGTGTCATTAAAATTTCATAACCAAATTTTTGTTGATTTTCAATGCGATTGTTTATAGTCTCATTGTCATGATTATGATTATAATTTTCTGGATGTTGAACATCAAACAATTCACTTGCCCAATACTCCATATCATCTTTTTCTAATTTTTTTTCATTGATGATATTTTGATGCGCTGCATAACGAATATCGTGATCATTTAACCTAATCACAATGGCATAATCTTCAGTGAAAACTACTTCAGCCACATTATCATCTAAGATAAAACGATCCATATCATAGGGGATAATGACATCAATATTATTAATTTTATAGAAAAGTGTTTCGCCAACATAGTGATTGATATTTTGTTTGACTAGTTTGCCAGATATTGATATTACATCTGAATTTATTAATGACGATTCTTTTACCTCTGAAGATAAATGTTTTGTTGTTTTTAGATAAGGTGTTATAAGACGTTCTTCTAATGTGGACAATTGCCTAATAGGCCTAAGATCAACAATATAGTTTTTTTCAATTAACTTTTTCTTTTTTTTGTTACTTTTGAAGTTTTTTCTAATCGACGAAACGATCAAAACCAAAATGTGAATGACTAATATTAAACCAAATATATTCATTTTGTGACTTATTCCTTATGAAACATTATTATAGTTATATTTAACTGATAAAATTGGTCAATCTGATTCTTTTATTTAGTGATTTGCCGTTTTTTCACTACGCGATAATCCAATAATTCCCGATCGAACCATTTCGACAATATGACAAGTTTCACGTATCGACGCTAAGAAAGAATCTAGTTTTTCACTTGTACCCGATAATTGAACAATGTAATGCGTTGCGGTAACATCGACAATCGAGCCTCTAAAAATATCGGCACAACGTTTAACTTCATCTCGTGCATCAGACCCTTTAGCAGCCACTTTCACTAACATAATTTCTCGTTCAACATGAGGCCCTTCGGTTAAATCATGTACACGGTAAACATTGACAAGTTTATGAAGCTGCTTTTGAATCTGCTCTAGCACATGTTCATCACCTGTTGTTTGAATGGTCATTCTGTGCATGGTCGGATCTTCTGTCGGTGCTGTCGTAATGGTTTCAATATTAAAACCACGTTGTGAGAACAGACCAATAATTCGAGATAAAGCCCCTGGTTCATTTTCTGTTAAAATTGATAAAATATATCGCATTAGGTTCTCTCCGTTTTACTCAGCCACATTTCGTTCATTGCTCCACCACGTATTTGCATTGGGTAGACATGTTCAGTTGCATCGGTCATGACATCAATAAAGACTAATCGATCTTTAATTGACAAGGCTTTTTTAAGTTTTGTTTCCAGATCTTCACGCTTGGTAATGACCATACCAACATGACCATAAGCTTCTGCTATTTTTGCAAAATCAGGCAATGATTCCATATACGAACAAGAATGTCGCCCAGCATAAATCATATCTTGCCACTGTTTAACCATGCCTAAAAAACGGTTATTCAGATTTAAAACAATAACCGGTAAACCATATTGTAAAGCGGTAGAAAGTTCTTGAATATTCATTTGAATACTACCATCACCGGTTACACACACGACACATTGATCTGGAAAAGCAAGTTTCACCCCAAGCGCAGCCGGAAGACCAAACCCCATGGTACCTAGACCACCAGAAGTAATAAAATGACGAGGTTTATCAAATGGATAATACAAAGCAGTAAACATTTGATGTTGACCTACATCAGTAGTGACAAATGCATTACCTTGAGTCAATTTATATAAAACTTCGATTGCTTCTTGTGGTTTGATGCTTTCACCTTCATGACTATAAGCTAAACAGTGACGTGAACGCCAATGATCAATTTGTTTCCACCAATCCACTAATGCATCAAGATCACGATCAGCTTGCAATTCATTAAGTTCGGATAACATCGTTTCAACCACTACTTTAGCATCACCCACAACAGGAATAGTGGCAGAAATTGTTTTTGAAATTGATGTTGGATCAATATCAATATGTATTATTTTTGCTTTCGGACAATATTTTTCAACATTATTGGTTGTTCTATCATCAAATCTGGCACCAACAGCAAATATTACATCGGCATTATGCATCGCCATATTGGCTTCATACACCCCATGCATTCCAATCATGCCTAAATAGTGTTTATCTGTACCAGGAAAAGCGCTTATCCCCATTAATGTTGACGCAACAGGGAGATTCAATTTTTCGGCTAAACGTTTAATAGCATCACTTGCACCGGCGCTAATTACTCCGCCACCAATAAACAAAACGGGTTTTTTAGCTGCCAATAATGTCGTTAATGCTTTTTTAATTTGTCCTTTATGTCCTTGAATAGTTGGATTATATGAACGCATTGAGACAGATTTAGGATAATGGTAATTATATTTATTTGCAGGATTAACAATATCTTTTGGCAGATCAATCACAACTGGGCCAGGTCTACCTGTTGACGCAATATAGAAAGCTTTCTTAATAATTTCAGGAATGTCTTTACTGTCTTTTATTAGAAAACTATGTTTGACTATCGGGCGTGATATACCGACCATGTCGCACTCTTGGAAGGCATCATTGCCAATCAAGTTACTTGCTACCTGACCCGAAATAACAACCAATGGCACAGAATCCATGTAGGCAGTCGCAATACCAGTAATGGTATTGGTCGCTCCAGGCCCTGATGTTACGAGTACAACACCAACATCACCTGTAGCCCTAGCATAACCATCAGCCATATGTACAGCGGCTTGTTCATGACGAACTAATATATGCTCTATGCCACCTAAAGTATGAATTGCATCGTAGATATCAAGAACACTACCACCGGGATAACCAAATATCTGTTTTACTCCTTGATCAATCAAAGATTGAATGACCATTTCTGCGCCTGACAGTTTTGCCATCGTTGTTGCCTCCAATATTACAAATTAGTCATTTATTTTGCATTAACTACTACATTAAATCAATAAACTGTATAAGGTTATTAATTTTCTTTATACGATAACAGCGTAAACAAACGCTAATAAAAGTCAATATAAAACATATTGTTAAAAAATTTAACGCAAAATATAATTTTTGTGTTTTATTGTTATTTTTATGTTTTTTCTATACACTTTGGAAAAGTCTATTTAAGTCTTATCTAAACCCGACATATTATTCCTAAAAGGTATTATCATGAGCAATTATTCTTTGGAACCTATCTCGCTTACTGATTGGCAATTAGTAAAAGTGACAGGAGAAGACAATCTTAAATATTTACAAGGTCAAGTGACTATTGATATGAAAAATCTTTCCGAGCACTCAGCATTGTTTGCTGCTCATTGTGATGCTAAAGGGAGAATGTGGAGTAATCTATTATTATTTATGCGCGGTGCTGAGATATATTATTTATTGCGTAAAAGTGTTGCAGAAAAGCAAATTACCGAACTAAAAAAATATGCTATTTTTTCCAAAGTGACGATTGAAAAGGAACAAGATTTAAATATGTATGGGATTATGGCTGATGCATTACCAGCGCAAATACTATCAAAATTCAATGATGATAATTGTGTTAATGATAATGACACTACTTATATTAAATTAATGTTACCTCAACCTCGAATCATTGTCATTACACCACAGCCTATTGAAAGTCATTTACAACCAAGCAATAAATGGTTACAACTTGATTTAGAAGCAGGCTATGCCATTATTGATAGTGAAAATACAGAAAGTTTATTACCACAAGCGTGTAATTTACAACTCTATAATGCCATTAGTTTTGATAAAGGTTGTTATTGCGGACAAGAAATGGTTGCTAGAGCGCAATTTCGTGGCACAAATAAACGTGGACTTTATCTATTATCTGGCAAAAGTGATGTACTACCTATCATTGGTGATACGATAGAATATCAAATAGAAGGAAATTGGCGAGAAGGGGGAAAAGTGTTAGCAGCACTAAAACTTAATCAAAATCATGATGTGTATGTACAAGTAGTACTACCTAATGGTATAAATATCAATACTGACTTTAGAATTAAAGGACAATCAACAAGCAAGCTAAATTTTCATTGATTAATTAGTTGCTATTAATCATTCCAATTAAAAACGATATCGATTTTTCAATTTATATTCATTAAAATTAAACAATTTGAATTGATAAGAATAGCTAGAATATAGATAAATATATTCTAGCTATCAATGAAATCTTTAATTATCCCTTACCTAACTCTTGATAAACAATTTGCACAAAATAGTTTACACCCGTTGTTAATAGCTCATCATTAAAATTATAAGCAGGATTATGCAAATTTGCTCCTTGCCCTGCACCTAACCAAACATAAGCACCAGGAACCTTTTGTAACATAAAGGCAAAATCTTCAGATCCCATTGAAGGAGGAGGATCAATCGTTACATTATCATCGCCCACCACTTTTCTTGCAGCGCTAATGGCTATATCCGCCTGCTTAGCATAGTTTATGGTAGCAGGATATCGGCGCTGATAATTGACTTCCGCTTTGGCGTCAAAAGTTGATGCGATACCCTGCGCTATCTGTTTGATTCTTGATTCAGCCATGTCCTGAACATCGGAACTAAATGCTCTAACCGTTCCTCGAATTACAGCTTGTTGAGGTAATACATTCCAAGTATCACCACTATGAATTTGTGTTACGCTGACAACTAAGGAGCTAAGAGGATCGGCATTACGGCTCACAATACTTTGTAATCCATTGACGATTTGTGTTGCAGTTAAAATTGTATCTTTACCCAGATGCGGTGCCGCTGCATGTGAGCCAACACCTGTCACATTAATTTCAAAGATATCATAAGATGCCATTATTGCACCGTGATTAATATAGAAATGATTTAATGCCATATTGGGCTGATTGTGAATTCCATATACTGCTTCAATAGGCAATTTATCAAATAGCCCATTTTCCGCCATTACACGGCCACCCCCTTCGTTTTCTTCGGCTGGTTGGAAGATAACAACTACCGTTCCACTAAAATCACGATGCTGGCTCAAATATTTTGCCGTTCCCAATAACGTTACTGTATGACCATCATGACCACAAGCGTGCATTTTTCCGTGTATTGTTGAACAATAATCAATATTATTCTCTTCGGTAATATCCAAGGCATCAATGTCAGCTCGTAAAGCAATCATCCGCCCTTCTTTATTACCTTTTATGATGCCAACAACCCCTGTGGGTGCAAAGTCAGTGTATAATTCTGATATACCAAATGATTTCAACTTTTCAATGATAAATTGAGTGGTATTAGTTTCTTCAAATGCAGTTTCGGGATGAGAGTGAATATAGTGACGCCATGAGATCATCTCATTTTTTAGTTGTGTAATTGAGTCCATTAATTATTCCTTTCTGACTAATTGATTTACCAGTTATACCTCGAATTAATAGCCACTATAATACGATATCATTCTTAATAAAAATAACTAATTTTACTATGATTATTAATTTTAGTTATAAGTTTCACATTTAAAACTAGTTAAACGCCTCTATTTTCAATCAAACATTAAAACGGCTTTGAAAACAGTATATAACTGAAAAAACTCACACATGGTAATACAAAATCAAATAACCCGACATTAACAAAAACGGACCAAATGGAATTACAGTTATTGATTGATCACTTAATCCATAACGCAAAATAAGATAATAAACGATAGCTAAAAATGATGAAAAAACTAACAACAAGGGAAGATCTTCATAAGATATCCATGCGCCTAAAGCAGCCAATAACTTAACATCACCCTGCCCTAGTCCCTGTTTTTTGGTCAGCAAATAAAATAATTCTTTAGGGACAATTAATAAAAAATAACCCCAAATAATGCCAGTGATCGCTTTATTTAACGTAATGCCAAACAGATTAAAATAGCCAGCTAAAATCCCTAACCATAGTAGGGGTTGAGTAAATAGATCTGGCAATAAATAATATTTTAGATCTATCATTGCCAATAAGACAAAATAACACGCTAATATCATTAATAAAATCGTATTTAAAGTCCAGCCTTTTGTCAAAAATAGAATAGCAAAAATAACCGCAAATAAAATCTCAAATACGATATAACGATAATGAATTTTCCCTTTGCACGCCCAGCATTGTCCCTTCAGTAATAGCCATGAAAAAACAGGAAACAGTTGCCAAAATCTAAGTTGTTTGTGACAATGTGGACAACGAGAGCGATGAAAAGAAATAGCAATTAAATATTCATACCCTGAATAGATAGGCTTAAAACGACAGTAAGCCACATGAATGAAGCTTCCCAAACACATTCCCAATCCAATAATTAACCAAATCATCAATGAATAACATCCCCCAATTGGAAAATCGGTAAATACATGGCAATAATTAAGCTACCAATAATCAAACCTAGAATTAACATCAATAGCGGTTCAAACAACTGTATCATATTATCAGTCAGCGTTTGATGTTGTTCCTGATAATATTCTGCTAGTTGTTTTAGCATCAAATCTAATGTACCAGACTCTTCACCAACCAAGATCAATTGACTGCACAATGGAGGTAATAAACTTTGCTGCTCGATAACAGCACTGAATGAATAGCCTTGTTCAATTCCGGCGATAATTTGATAAATAACATGACGATAATGGTAATTTTGCATAATTGTTGCAACCGCATTCAACCCACTCAATATAGGAATACCTGCTATTTGAGTTATCGAAAGAGTCTGAAATATTTGGGTTAAATGCAAAGTATGAATTAACGAATTCAAGAATGGTAATTTCAATATTAATTTATCCATTTTTGGGGCGTAAGATTTTTTTAAGTGATAATGATAAATAAGCCAAAACAAACCAATCATGCCGACCCATTTCCCATAGTTATTCTGAATATAGTAAGACAAATCAATAATCAATAATGTAAAAAAGGGAAGTTCAGCGTCAAAACTTTGATAAATATCTACAAATTTAGGTAATACGATCAATAACATAATTAGTGTTACAACAACTGACATAAACAAAAGAAATAATGGATAACGCAATGCCTTTTTTAGTCGTTTTTGTAAATTAATTGATGCCTCTATTTGAAAAGCCAATTGTTCAAAACTCAAATCAAGTTGTCCTGTTAATTCCCCTGTTGCAATAATTTCAGCATAAAGTGGTGGAAAGACAGATTGATGTTGAGTTAGTACTGTTGATAGTCGTTCTCCTTTAGCTAGTTGCCCTGCAATTTCCGTCAATAAACATTGCCAATGCTGTTTAGGGTGTTCATGCGCAAGTAAATGCAAAATTTCAAGCAAAGGTAATCCAGCTTTTAGCATGGTAGCCAGTTGTTTTGTCAAGATAAATAATTCAATACGCTTAAAACTACTTGAAAATACATAGTGACCTGCCTTGAATTTTATAGCGATATCACCTTGCAATAATAATTGCCGTCGCGCATCGTTTTGTGAAGCCGCTATAATTTTATGTTCTACAAAATTGATGTCGTACCAATAATAGAGCCTTTTCATGTTTCACCTAATACTCTATTTATTTCTGCTAAGGTCGTTATCCCTTGCTGTATTAATTGTTCAGCTGATTGCCTTAAAGAAATTTGATTTGAAGGTGTTATAACCTGTTGATTTAAAATTTGGTGTTGAATTTCAGGGGTGATAGTTAAAAATTCATATAACCCTATTCGTCCTGAGTAACCACCTACACAGTTCTCACATCCGATTGCGACATAATGTGGAATCGGCTTTTGTCCTAGCCTAATCAGCTCGCTCGCCACCACTTTACAATGACAACATAACTTACGTACTAATCGTTGAGCGATGATTAATTTAACACTAGCAGAGATGAGATATCGTTCTATTCCCATTTGATTCAAACGTGTTATTGCTTCTATACTTGAATTAGTATGTAAGGTAGACAGGACTAAATGTCCGGTTTGTGCAGCTTGAATGGCTATTTCTGCTGTTTCATGATCACGAATTTCACCAATCATCATCACGTCAGGATCTTGCCTTAACAAAGCACGTAAAATGGTTGCAAAACTTAACCCAATTTTCATATTTACAGATGTTTGATTAATGCCTTCAACCGGTATTTCTATCGGATCTTCCACGCTACAGATATTACAATGAGGCAAGTTTAATGTTTTCAGTCCACTATAAAGCGTTACCGTTTTACCGCTGCCTGTCGGTCCTGTAACTAATATTAGTCCTTGTGGGTAATTTAATATTTGTTGAAATTGAGCAAGATCCCTATCCGTAAATCCTAAATCGTGAATCGACAGCGGTGAATCATGATTATCGAGTACGCGTAACACCACTTTTTCACCATTCATAACCGGTAAGGTTGAAATCCGCATTGCATAACGATCTATTACTAATTGCCCATCCTGGGGTAATCGCTGTTCTGCAATATTCAACTTTGCCATTATTTTCAATCTGGCAACGATTTGCTTTGCCAGTGTTAAAGGAGGAGCCAGTATGGTATGCAATACACCGTCAATCCGCATACGAATGCGATAACTTTGTTGATAAGGTTCAAAATGAATATCCGAAGCACGTTTTTTTAAAGCTTTAAGCAATAATTTATCAATACTGTCGACTAGTTGATCTTCTTGCATGACTAAAACCATTTCATTGTTGCATTAATTTAAAATTTAAAGATATCTTCACATACACTATTTAAGCTTACATCAACAGGATTAGTTACACAGGTACGTGACCAATCAACACTACCATGGGTTATATTCAGCGTCGGTGTCATCGTTACTGTTAAGCCAGATAAGGCATTTTGTCCAACTAATTCAATCATTCCATTTGTGACTGTCACTGAGGTGACATAATTGGTTGATTTAGTCATTGGAATACCATTATTTGCATTATTACAATTTGCTAATCCACCTTGCTCAATTACACATATTTCTACCGCTGTTTTGTAAGCGGTCATGGCTTGTAGCATATCGGTCATGGCTGCTTTTTTTACATAACCTTGATAAGCAGGCAAACCAATTGCCGTTAAAATAGCAATTACTATAATTGCTATCATGAGTTCAAATAAGGAAAATCCCGATTGTTTGTTCATATTCATTCTCTGTTATTAAATTGCTAACGAAACACAAGCAACTTTATAGCGTTTAAAAAAAATGAAATAATAACGGTATGCCAAGTATGGAAAAAGGATAACAATAATTGTTTTTCTGATTTCATCATTATTTAAATTATTGGAAGTCAAATCACAAATCAGTCATTTGATAACAAAGTTTTATAAGATAAGGAGTCGATATGTCCTTAAAGATCGTTAATGGTTGGTTACAAGGTGTAAAACAGGTCATTTCACCATTTTATAATGATCGACCAAGTGATAAACCCATTTCATTATTAGTGATTCATAATATAAGCCTTCCACCCAATCAATTTGGTGGCCCTTATGTAGAACAGCTGTTCACAGGTCAGCTTGATCCAAATGAACACCCTTATTTTGCCGATATCTATCAAATGCAGGTATCAAGTCACCTATTTATTCGTCGTGACGGTGAGATAATTCAATTTGTAGCTTTTGATAAACGAGCATGGCATGCAGGTATATCAGCATTTGAAGGACAAGAAAATTGTAATGATTTTTCAATAGGAATCGAATTGGAAGGATGTGATAGTGAAAAATTTACCGAAGTGCAATATCAACAACTGGCAAAAGTCACCCTTCTACTACAACAAACTTATCCACTTAACAATATCACCGGACACAGTGACATTGCACCAGAACGTAAAACAGATCCTGGGCCTTATTTTGATTGGCAATATTATAGGCATTTGCTTGCTAATAAAATGCAAACTAACTTAATTAAAGATCAATTAGAACGAATTGAGCAAGCGTTAAAAAAAATAGATTTATGGCAAGCCTTGCCACCCAGTCAGGATGCTTTTTTAAGTCAACAACCTTTTGCTCTTGATACCATGAAGTCATACGAATGGCTACAATGGATTTTTATACCCCGAATTCGAGCTATAATTGATGCCAATTCGGCTATTCCCCCCTTTGCGTTACACCCCTATTTTGAAGAAGCGTTAAAAGAGTCAGAGAAAAATATTGACCATTTGTTAGATCTGATAAAACAACTTGATGAATTGACCCAATCCAAATAGTTAATGGTGGCTTAAACATATGAAAAAGTGATATTGAATAGATCTGAGAAGTTAATTACCGCGTTCTGCCCGCGGTAATTTAATAAAAAATACAATTTTTATTTTTTTAGCTTATTTCGATACTCATTGACCGCTTTTAAATGGCTATTATAATTCGTCGTAAACGTATGTCCGCCCTTACCATTAGCGACAAAAAACAGATATTTGGTATCAGCAGGGTGTGCCGCAGCTTCTAACGACGCTAAACTTGGCATTGAAATAGGCGTAGGTGGTAAACCATTAATGACATAGGTATTATAAGGATTAGTCTTATCGGTCATATCAATACGTCTAATTTTACCCGTATATTTATCACCTAAACCATAAATAATTGTAGGATCGGTTTGCAGCTTCATTTTTGCTTTTAATCGATTAACAAAAACAGATGCTACATTCGCACGTTCAGAACTGAGACTAGTCTCTTTTTCAATAATTGAGGCAATAATAAGTAATTCATACGGTGTGCTATATGGCAGCCCACTATCACGATTTTCCCACACTCTTTGCAAGTTATTTTTCATAGTGAGATGAGCACGTTTTAAAATATTAATATCTAAGGTGTCGACCGTATAAAGATAAGTATTTGGCGAAAGCCACCCTTCAAGAGGCCCCTCAATACCTAAAATTTTTGCAATATCATCGCTTGATTTATCAACCAAAGTTTGTTGAATGTAAGGAGTATTTTTTATGGTATTTAACCAATCATTGGCTCGCTTCCCTTCCACAAATCTTAGCGTAAAACTGCTTTCTTTGCCTGACACTAATAATTTTAAAAATTCATCAACTGTCATATGGGGCTCTAACTTATATCCCCCAGCTTTAATAGTACTTAATTCAGGATTTAATTTATACAAATAAGGAAGTAGATAAGCCCTATCCATTAAATTTGCTTGATCTATTTGTTCAACTAACTGATGTATTGACGTTCCTTTTTTGATAATAAACACTTTATTATCATCGTTAACATGAATATGCTGTTTAGAAAACTGTTGTAAAAAATAGTAACCCAACGCAAGCGAAGCGGTAACAACTAAAATTATTGCCAAAAACGTGTATAAAAATATTTTTTTAATCATAACTTATTTATCTATATAGTGAACCTTAGCTCGTGTAGTTAAGCGCGTTAATAACTCATATGCACTAATACCTGTATGTTTAGCAATTTCTTCTACCGGCAACTCCTTCCCCCAAAAAATGACTTCGTCGCCTGGTTTATCCGAACTATTCAGTCCCAGATCAACAATAATCATGTCCATTGAAACACGCCCCACAATAGGAACACGTCTACCATTAATTAATACAGGCGTATTTTCGGGTATACCGCGAGGATATCCATCACCATATCCCATTGCAACAACACCTAATTTTGTCTCTTTATGACTTGTCCAAATTTGCCCGTAGCCCACAGATTCACCCTTTTTATGCTTTCTTACTGCAATTAGCTCTGACTTAAACGTCATAGCTGGGTGTAATTCGGCAATGGGATTCTCAAAAGGAGAAACTCCATATAAAGCAATACCTAATCGAATCACATCACGATGTGAATTTGGCCAGGCAAGAATACCGCCAGAAGCAGCAATAGATTGCTTATCAAGCAATGATTTACTAGAAATTGATTCAACAAATTCGTCCAATAGCAAACATTGATTTGACGTTTGATCGGAAGAAAAATCATCAGCAGAACTAAAATGACTGATAATATTTAATGGTTTACGCACAACGCAACAACTTGCTAATCGATTAAATTCACCTTGAGCCTCATCAAACCGAAACCCTAAACGATGCATACCTGTGTCAATTTTGAACCAAGCTGTGATTTGATTTTCAATTTTCATCGCATTTAACGCATCAATTTGCCAACTTGAATGAACCACAGTTTGCAAATTAAAATCAATTAAATCCGTTATTTCATCATGTGGAAAAAAACCTTCCAACAAAACAATGGGGGTAATGATCCCAATTTGCCGTAACAAAAGCGCTTCAGAAAGTCTTGCAACCCCAAAGTAGTCGACCTTATCGGATAATAATTGAGCAATGCCAGCAATCCCATGACCATAAGCATTTGCTTTGAGAATAGCCATTAAGGAGCTATTAGGTGAATTTCGTCTCACATACTCAATATTATGCAGAATAGCTTGACGATTAACATTAACGACAGCAATAGACATTACTTCCAACCTAACTCAGGTAAAAAAAGATATTTTAATTTCTGTTCTAAATAATAACAAATAAAATATGAAAGGTTAATCAAGTTTTAATACAAAAAAACCACACAATCAATAAGTTAATTAAAAAATTCGGGGGCATAAGTAATTTATCCTTTTAAAAAATCATAGGATAATTCGCTTAAAAACGGTATGATCATTAAAGATATTTTTAGAAATCAGCATAATTTTTTAAAGGATATTAGATGATTGATTATAATGCATTCCCTGAACAACGCCAATCTTTTATCCGGCAGCTTTTGACTGAAAAAGGGCGTGTTGTCAGTGCTGATTTAATTAAATTGTTAGGGGTTTCAGAACACACGATTCGTCGAGATTTACAAAAACTAGCCCGTGACGGTGTTTGCAAGCGTGTATATGGTGGAGCAGTTAGCCATTTAAAACAATCAGCCACATTTGAAACTCGTGTTAATCAATGTATAGACGAAAAATCTTCAGTAGCAATAAAATGTGCAAAATTAATCAAAAATAATTCCTGCATTTTTATTGATACTGGCTCCACCTATTTAGCAATGGCAAGTTATATCCCACAAAATTTGACATTAACAATTGTCACCAATTCTCCTCAAATTGCTTCGGTCTTAAGTAGCCGTACCAATGGTGAACTCATTTTATTAGGTGGCAAAGTCAATCCGTTAACGGGGGGAACAATGGGTGCTGATACCGTTAATCAAATCCGAAATATGGTCTTTGATCAAACCTTTATTGGCGTTTGTGGACTTGACCCGTATGCAGGGTTAAGCGCAGTTTATTATGATGATGCCTGCTTCAAAAAAGAGGTCATTAGGCAAAGCAATGAGGTTATAGCCGCAGTGATTGCCGACAAAATGCAACAAGTTGCTCGCTATAAAGTTGCCACTTGTGAAGATATAGATATCATTATCGCTAGTCGAGATAGCAAAATTGAGGGCTTTGAAGATTTTAATCTCAAAATAGAAATCGCTTAATAGATTCAGCTGTCATCAACTCAATCTGAGCATGCCATCATTTGCTTTGCAATTCAATTAGTTGCTTTATCGTATTCAGTACCGCACTATCATCATTGAAACCGGTGATAAATTTAGCGACAGCTTTGGTTTCTTCAAATGCATTACGCATTGCAAAACTGTACTCCGCTTGTTCAAGTAATTCTATGTCGTTGTAACCGTCACCAAATGCCATGGTTTCATGATAACTTACCTTAAGTAGCTGTTGTAATTTTTTGATAGTATTCCCTTTATGAACATCATGCTGAGTGATATCAATCCATGTAGCTTCAGATACCACAATATAAGCTTGATTTTCAAAAGGGGTTAAATGCTGTCGAGTTTGTAAACATTGTCCTTTTTCATCATATACAGTGATTTTGATAAAGTCATCAGCGATATGAGTCAGATCATCCACTTCAATTATTGTTGCATATGAACCTCGGACTTTAGCTTTTAATCGTTCAGGTAAATGGGCTTTGATGACGGCTCCTTGAGCAGTACAAGCAATGATAACGTGCTCTTTACTAACTTGTTCCAAGGTTTTTATTATGCGCTGTCCTAATTCGTTAGGTATGAATGAACGATAAATAAATTCACCCTTATGTTTTATGGTCGTTGCGCTATCACCGACTATCCAGATTTTGTCGCTGTAATCACCAAATAGCTCTTCAACCCGTTCACATTGTTTCCCGGTACAAGCGACAAAATGAATTTCTTGCTCAGCCATAAGCGCATACACTTGCGAAAATAGCTGACGGTCATAATCACCTTGGCTATTTAAAAATGTCCCATCTAGATCACTTATAATCAATTTAATCATTTTATTATCCTTTTTCATTGCAATTTTATTTAATCAATCAAGATATGATTGATTATGATGCTTTATGCTCGATTAAGCAATGTTGTAATCGTTTAGGATGAGATCATGATCACAAAAAAATGAAGTCATTTAAATTCTATTAATGTTTTTCAATTAGGAAATACTCAATATTATTAATATTTTAAACTTATTATTAGTGCAAATGAGTTAAAACGAGAATGGATCGATTGATTATTGAGAGATCTAAAATTGACGATGACTTATTTACCGCAATATACACTGTTAAAGTGACGGATCGGTATAATAAAAAAAAACCGACCATTAAGGTCGGTTTATTTGTTGATTACTGTTTAGCTTCGATATTATCACCCACTAAATCCAAATGAATGGTTTTACCTGGTACTAATTTACCGGACAATATTTGTTGTGCTAATGGGTTTTCAATTTCTTGTTGAATAGCGCGTTTTAACGGTCTTGCACCATAAATTGGATCGAAACCAACTTTGGCAAGATGTTCTAACGCTGCATCAGAAATATCCATTTCATAACCTCGTTCATCTAAGCGTTTTTCAACATGTGCCAATTGAATTCTAGCAATCGCTTTGATGTTTTCTTGACCCAGTGGATGGAAGACCACCGTTTCATCAATACGGTTGATAAATTCTGGTCTAAAATGTTTAGTTACCACGGTCATAACTAATGCTTTCATTTCGTCATAACTAAGCTCAACTTGTCCTTGAATTAAATCAGAACCCAAGTTAGATGTCATGATGATAACCGTATTGCGGAAATCCACTGTACGACCTTGTCCGTCAGTTAAGCGACCATCATCTAAGACTTGTAATAAAATATTAAAGACATCCGGATGCGCTTTTTCCACTTCATCCAGTAAAATTACTGAATAAGGTCGACGTCGTACGGCTTCGGTTAAATATCCGCCCTCTTCATAACCAACATAACCAGGAGGCGCACCAATTAAGCGAGCAACGGAATGTTTTTCCATAAATTCAGACATATCAATCCGTACCATTGCATCTTCACTATCAAACATAAAGTTTGCCAATGCTTTACAAAGTTCGGTTTTACCCACACCTGTTGGACCTAAGAATAAGAAAGACCCAATCGGTTTATTCGGATCAGAAAGACCAGCACGGCTACGACGAATAGCATTTGCTACAGCGACAACAGCTTCATCTTGCCCAATAACACGTTTATGTAAAGCGTCTTCCATGTGTAATAATTTATCTTTTTCGCTTTCAAGCATTCTCGAAACAGGAATACCCGTCGCTTTCGATAATACTTCGGCAATCTCGTTATCGGTCACTTTGTTACGCAATAATTTCATGGTTTTACCTTCTAATTGCGTAGCTGTTGCGAGTTTCTTTTCAAGTTCCGGAATTTTGCCATATTGCAATTCCGACATCTTGTTTAAATCCCCTGCTCGACGAGCTTGTTCTATCTCAGTGCGAGCTTTTTCCAACTCTGCTTTGATATTCTGAGTGCCCGAAAGTGCAGCTTTCTCTGATTTCCACTCTTCTTCAAGTGACGCATAATCCTTTTCTTTTTCAGCAAGTTCATTATTTAACATCTCAAGTCGTTTTTTACTGGCATCATCCGACTCTTTTTTAAGCGCTTGTTGCTCAAGTTTAAGTTGAATGATACGTCTTTCAAGACGATCTAATGATTCTGGCTTAGAATCCATTTGCATACGAATACTCGATGCAGCTTCGTCAATCAAGTCAATAGCTTTATCTGGCAACATACGATCTGAAATATAACGATGCGATAAGGTTGCCGCAGCCACAATGGCTGGATCGGTAATTTGAACATGATGATGCAATTCATAACGCTCTTTCAAACCACGCAAAATGGCAATGGTGTCTTCAACAGTCGGTTCAGCCACATAAACTTTTTGAAAACGACGTTCCAATGCAGGATCTTTTTCAATATATTGACGATATTCGTCAAGTGTTGTTGCCCCAACGCAGTGTAATTCACCACGAGCTAATGCTGGTTTTAACATGTTTCCGGCATCCATAGCACCATCGCCTTTACCTGCACCGACCATAGTGTGAATTTCGTCGATAAACAGAATAATACGACCTTCTTCTTTAGCGATATCTTTAAGAACAGCTTTCAAACGCTCTTCGAACTCACCACGATATTTAGCACCAGCAATTAAGGCGCCCATATCCAAGGATAAGACACGTTTATTACGTAATCCTTCGGGGACTTCACGATTCACAATACGTTGTGCTAATCCTTCAACAATCGCAGTTTTACCCACACCCGGTTCACCAATTAACACAGGGTTATTTTTGGTACGACGTTGTAACACTTGTATCGTACGGCGAATCTCTTCATCACGCCCAATAACTGGATCGAGTTTACCTTGTTCTGCACGCTGTGTTAAATCAATAGTGTATTTTTTCAACGCACCACGTTGATCTTCTGCATTTGGATCATTCACGTTGTCGCTTCCTCTTAATTGATTGACTGCTTGAAGAAATTTATCTTTAGTGACACCCGATTTTTTTAGGATATCGCCAAGGCTCCCTTTTTCGTCTAATGCAGCTAATATAAATAGCTCTGAAGAGATATAACTATCTCCATTTTTTTGAGATAATTTATCGCATAAATTTAAAACTTTAATTAAATCTTGAGAAGGGATAACTTCGCCACCGACACCCTGCACTTGAGGTAATCGGTCAATGGATTGATTTAATTCTTGTTGTAAAATGGCATTATTTGCCCCAGCAGCTGCCAATAATGGATTAACACTACTGCCTTCTTGATTAAGCATTGCTGAGAGTACATGGATAGGCTCTATATACTGATTATCTTTACCTAATGCTAAAGACTGCGCATCAGCTAAAGCTTGTTGAAATTTGTTTGTGAGTTTATCTAACCTCATATTATCTATCTCCTTAGCAATAAATTTGGCATAAATGATTAAACACTTATTCCATTTGCATAATGACTAAATGAGTGTGGAAGGAAAAATTTCAAGAGTTTGTCAAGAATTTTTTTACAGATAATAAAAACTGACTAACGTGAAACATTTTAGACCTAAAAATGATAAATTTAAATATATTTACAATCGCATCCTAAATAGAATATCTAGTTTCAGATAATCATTGAAAGGTGACAAATAACTTGATATCTATTATATTAACCGCTTTCTTCTGTTAGGTTAACTAACCGTGGTTCGTGATCCATCCCACGAAAAAAAACTAGGAATGTAAAATGTTCAAAATTGCCAAAGAGTTCCAATTTGATGCTTGTCACATGTTAGACGGGCATAACAAAAAATGTCATAACCTGCATGGTCATACTTACCGATTAGTCGTCGAAATTAGTGGTGAACTCATTAATAAGGGTTCCAGCGAAGATATGGTAATGGATTACGCTGATCTCAAATCCATTGTAAAAAAACATATTATTGATCCGCTCGATCATGCTTATCTTTACCACCAAAATAATGTTAATGAATGCCGTATTGCTACCTTATTGCAAGAAATGGATCGAAAAACATTTGCTTTTCCGTGTCGCACAACCGCTGAAGGAATGAGTCAATACATTTTTGATTGTTTATCGAACTATTTACCCATATCCAAGATTAAACTGTGGGAAACCCCAAGCTCTTACTGCGAGTATCAACGGGGTTAACTATGCTTGAGTTTCGTATTGTTGAAATCTTCGAATCACTGCAAGGCGAAGGTTATAATACCGGTATGCCCGCCATTTTTATTCGCTTGGCAGGTTGTAATCTAAATTGTTGTTGGTGTGATACCAATTTTCGCCAATATACCCGTTTCACATTAGATCAACTTCTCGACAAAGTGAAACAGTATAAAAGCAAAAATATCATTATTACGGGTGGCGAGCCAACCTTAGTTAAAGATCTATCTAAATTACTCTTACCCCTTAAGCAAGCGGGTTATTTTATTGCTATTGAAAGTAATGGTTTAGGCAAAGTCGACGCTTTAATTGACTATATTGCTCTCAGTCCTAAGTTTTGCTATCAATCACGTTATCAAAAAATAGTTCAGTCAATTGCTAATGAAGTGAGAATCGTTGCTGAAAATCATCCTGACTTCATTTCGTTTTGCCAATATATAGAACAAAATATTCAAGCTAAACGCTATTACTTATCGCCTTGTGAAAGAAATGGCGAGTTTAACATGCATGACACAATCATATTACTTGGACAAATTAATCAAAATCGTATTGAAAATAAATGGTTACTGAACATCCAAACGCATAAATTTGCTAATATTGAATAATTAAT
Source organism: Gilliamella sp. B3817 (assembly GCF_026536705.1). NCBI lineage: Bacteria > Pseudomonadati > Pseudomonadota > Gammaproteobacteria > Orbales > Orbaceae > Gilliamella > Gilliamella sp. B3817. Next base: position 137,579 of record NZ_JAFNNV010000002.1, read on the forward strand.
CACGAAAAAGCACATCTGTTTACCGTTAACGGCTCATAATTTTGCCCTGAACGATTGTGATGGTTATATAACTTAATAATTTAATAAAGTTTTTGTTACGAAAATAAGAATAACATGTTTGAATTTTGCATACTATTAGCCAAGATTAACTTGCTCAAAACATGAAAGATAAATTTTTAATGAAAATTAACTTAACTTCACTAAGTTAAACACGTAAGAATGATTATTTAGCTGGCAGAAGAGAAGTTTTATAATTTTTAGTCACCAAAATAGAATAACTGAGGAACGTCATGATTGATTTCTTTATTTGCCAGCTAATCTGAGAATGTTTGCACCATTTTTTTAAATATCACTCAAACCAAATCATTGATGCCATTCTTCCTGTTCGGTTTTCTCGTCGATAAGAAAAGAATTTATCTTGTTCTGTATAAGTACAATAATCACCACCAAATATTTTATTTACACCTGTTGAATTCAAACGTTGTTTGGCAATTAAGTAGAGATCGGCCAAATATTTTTGCTCTGGTATATTGATTAATTTAAATGCACTTTTTGCTTCTGGATCGATGGCCTCAAATTGTTTTTTTATTTCTTCCCCTACTTCATATTTTTTGGCACTTATGGCTGGTCCCATCCAAACCATAATTTCGGATGGTTTACAGGAGAATTTTTTAACGGTTTCTTCTAAAATTCCATTGCACAATCCTCGCCAACCCGCATGCGCTGCCGCGACCTCATCGCCTTTCGAAGAGCAAAATAATAAAGGCATGCAATCGGCTGTTAACACAACACACACTTGCTTTGCTTGATGAGTATAAGCCGCGTCAGCTTCAAATATTTGTTTATTATTAACGATTCCAGTGGGGGGTTGTAATTTTATTTGTGAAATATCAAGGGCGACAGTACTATGAGTTTGATTAAGCCAATAAGGTTCGCTGGGTATTTGTTCAGCGGTAATTAAGCGTTTTCGGTTTTCTGCAACATCATTTATATTATCACCGGTACGCCCTCCCATATTTAAACTTTCAAATGGCGGCATACTGACACCGCCCATTCGTGTTGTGGTCAACGCTCGAACATTTTTCGGCGCAAACCAGTAAGGATAAATCGATTTAATCATTTTTCTTTCACCAATCCAGCTCATGTTTATATAATTCTGTATCTTCTTGTAATGCTTCAACTAGTCTTTGCATATCTTCTGGTATAGGCGCATGCCATTCCATTTGCTCACCCGTTACTGGATGATATAACCTTAACATAGTTGCATGTAATGCTTGCCTATCAAATTCTCGTAATGTGTTAATAAGTGTTTCGCTGGCCCCTTTTGGTGGTCTTGGACGTCCGCCATAAAGAGGATCACCGACCAAAGGATGAGCAATATGTGCTAAATGTACTCGAATTTGGTGTGTTCGTCCAGTTTCTAATCGTAAACGCAATCTTGTATGCAATCGATATTTTTCTAAAACACGATAATGTGTTACAGCAGGTTTTCCTGTCGGAAACACAGCCATATGAGTTCGTTTGGTAGGGTGTCTGGTAATCGGCTGATCTATCGTTCCTCCCGCCGTAATAATACCCATAGCTACCGCTTCATACTCACGGGTTATTTCTCTTAATTGTAGCGATTCGACTAAATGCGTTTGGGCAACGATAGTTTTAGCAACGACCATCAAACCGGTCGTGTCTTTATCCAACCGATGAACAATACCTGCACGTGGAACGCGAGCAATTTCAGGACAGTAATGTAATAACGCATTTAATACTGTGCCATTTGGATTACCTGCACCTGGGTGAACAACTAAATCTTGTGGTTTATTTATCACTAAAATATCATCATCTTCATAAACAATATCTAATTTAATATCTTCTGGTTGATGATAAGTCTCTTCTTCAATCTCAGCATGAATAATAATTTTTTCACCACCCAATACTTTCTCTTTGGGTTTATTAACTATCACATCGTTTACTAATACTTTATTATTGATAATCCAGTCTTTAATTCTTGAGCGAGAATAATCGGGGAAAAGTTCTGATAATGCTTGGTCTAAACGCATCCCAAGTTGAGTTGACTCAATTTGATTTGATAATTTTAATTCTTGCATATGTAATTTATCTATTTTAAGCTGATATGTTTTAGAGTATTATATACTAATCATAACGGTTATTGTTTATTTTTTGGATTGGAAACTGAATGAAATTACGCTTACACTCGTTATTGGCTATCGCATTAAGTGGTGTGCTTATTGGTTGTACATCAACAAAGCCTGATGTTGAAAATGTATCAGAGGTTGAACTCCATAGTAAAGCACAAGATGCACTTAATAGTGGTAATTTAAAATCAAGTATTACTGTTTTAGAAGCATTGGATAAAAGTTACCCTTTTGGTCCCTATTCTCAACAAGTTCAACTTGATTTAATTTATGCATATTACAAAACTGCAGATTTACCACTAGCTGTAGCCTTAATAGACCGTTTTTTAAAATTGAATCCGACTCATCCAAATGTTGATTGGGTGATATATATGCGCGGCCTATCTAATATGGCTCAAGATGACAATATGATTCAGGGTTGGTTCAATGTTGATCGTTCAGATCGCGATTCCCAATATGCGATCACGGCTTTTAAAGATTTTTCCTACCTCGTTTCCAGTTTTCCATCAAGTTATTATGCCGCTGATGCACAAAAACGCTTAGTTTTTTTAAAAAATAGAATAGCACGATATCAGTTAAAAGTGGCTGAATTTTACACCAAACGTGGGGCGTATGTCGCTGTCATTAATCGTGTGACACAAATGCTATCCCTATTTCCCGATACAGATTCAACAAAATCTGCTCTATTGTTAATGCGCAATGCTTATCAAGAATTAGGGTTAACGGCAGAAGTCGAAAATGTTGATAAACTTATTCAAGCTAATCTTGAAAACATACCCAAAGAGCAACAAAAGTCATTCTTTTCACGGTTTACTAGCGTCTTTAATGGCGGCTAATTAACCATTAATCACTTCATATCCAAATTTGTATAAAATCGAGTATGGCTATTTAATTGTTTAAATAGCCATATTAGTATTTTATCATCAAGAAACATTGCCTCGTTACCTTCTGACATATAAATAACGGTATACTCCATGATCATCATTTATATTTGTTAATGCTTTTGTTAGTTCTTGGGTAAGTTTAGTTGATAAAGTTGTATCCGATGAGGATAATGTAAAATCTGGCTTTATAATTTGTTCTTCGACATATTGTATAAATTGAAGAAATTGATCAATATCTTTTTTGGATAAATATATACTTTTTGCCATCATCATATTAATAAGCTTATTGTTAAACTCCAAAATAATCGTTTGATATAGCACTACGGTACTTTTATACATTATTACTGTTTTTAATGCTGACCATTGAAACGTTTGATTCAATGTTTTATGGTCATCAATACTAATCGAATATGAATTGACATTAATCGTCATTTTTTTACGAAACAAGCGAGCAATACATATAGCAAACAGAAAGATAGAAAATAATTCAGGAACAAGCAGTCCAACAATAAAAATGACCTCAAAGTACCGGTTGGGAATCATCGGCATGATCGCATCAGAGAAAAATAAATACATGAGACAACCAAGGACTAAAACACCAAAGCAACAAATGAGTATCATTAAATTTTTAAATGAGCGCTGAGTAAAACAACGAAATTCAAATGTACGATTTTCCATAAGCTATTCCTTATATTTTTTTAGAAATATATCTTAAGTTTTTTTTAAATACTTTGAGAAGAAAAGATTTATTTCTTTTTATTTATATTGTTAACTTTATTGTGTTTAATTCATATAAATATTGGTATCAAATCATTCTTCTTGTTTCTTACATCGTTTATAAAACGTGCCAATAGAGTTACCAAATTATTTTTTATTAGCAATAATAGATAGGACATATATTCATCACGTAAGAACAATATTGCCTAGATGAGATTGAAGCCCCAAAAGTCGATGAACTTATTTAAACCAATTTCGAAAATATACCGGTTGAAGAGAAAAATCATTCTTTCTCGTATCTTAAGTGTGTTTAATGGTGGTTAATATATTGACCAATTAAAAGGCAGTTAACGTTTATCAAAACAGTTGATGGCTATTTAACCATTCAATAGCCATTGTTTTATCACTAATTTATAAACAACATATGCGCATTAGCTACTTTCTGATATAAAGGTAACGATATTCTAAATCATGTGAAACATCCACTAGAAATTCAGCTGTTTTAGATGATAAAGTTTTATCCACCGAGAATAATGTAAAATCTGGTTTGAGAACTTGTTCATGAAGATATTGTGTAAATTCAAAAAATTGATCGATATCTTTTTTGGATAATAGTGGAATTCTTCCCTTTACTATCTGCATATTAATACGCTCATTGTCAAATTCCAGGATAAGTGTCTGATTAATCCAAACAGCGTTTTCGACTTTAAACATTATTACTTTTTGTAATGCTGACCATTGAAACATTTGATTCAATTTTTTATGGTCATCAATATTAATCGAATATGAATTGACATTAAACGTCATTTTTTTACGGAATAAACTCACAATACTTATAGCAAACAAAACGCCAGAAAGTAAGCTCAACACAAGGATTCCACCAAAAAGAATCTCCATAAAATATTGTTTGGGGATCAAAGGCATGACAGCATCAGAGGTAAATAAAAAAATGAGATAACCTGCGACAAATGAAGCAAAGCTAATAACTGATATAACTAAAACAATAAATGAGCGACGAGTGAAACAACGAAATCCAAATGTACGATTTTCCATAAGCTATTCCTTATATTTTTTAGAAATATATCTTAAGTTTTTTTAAATATATTGAGAAGCAAAGATTTATTTCTTTTTATATTGTTAACTTTATTGATTTTAATTCATATAAATATTGGTATCAAATCATTCTCCTTGTTTCATATATCGTTTGTAAAACGTGCCAATAACCAATACAATTAGCAAATTATTTTTTATTAGCAATAATAGATAGGACATTAATTCGTCATGCAAGAACAATATCGCCCAGATGAGATTGAAGCCAAAGTTCAACAACATTGGCTAGAGAACAAAACATTTCACGTTACTGAAGATGCATCTAAAGAGAAGTATTACTGCTTGTCAATGCTTCCTTATCCTTCAGGTCGTTTGCATCTTGGTCATGTCCGTAATTATACAATCGGTGATACGATCTCACGTTATCAACGTCTAAATGGTAAAAATGTATTACAACCAATAGGTTGGGATGCTTTCGGTTTACCCGCTGAGGGGGCGGCAGTAAAAAACAATACCGCACCAGCAAAATGGACTTACGAAAATATTGCTTACATGAAAAAGCAATTACAATTATTAGGTTTTGGTTATGATTGGGATCGTGAAGTCACCACTTGCCGACCAGAATACTACAAATGGGAACAATGGTTTTTTACTAAACTTTATGAAAAAGGTTTAGTTTACAAAAAGACTTCAGCAGTTAACTGGTGCCCTAACGATCAAACTGTACTGGCGAACGAACAAGTCGTTGAAGGTTGCTGTTGGCGCTGTAATACCCCCGTCGAGCGTAAAGAGATCCCACAGTGGTTTATCAAAATTACTGACTATGCCGAAGAGCTACTCAATGATTTAGATACGCTTGAAGATTGGCCAGAACAAGTTAAAACAATGCAACGAAACTGGATTGGTCGTTCTGAAGGGGTCGAATTTGATTTTGCTGTAGAAAACTACAATGATAAATTGCGTGTTTATACAACCCGCCCTGATACCTTAATGGGCGTAAGTTTTGTCTCAGTTGCCGCTGAGCACCCACTAGCACAATTAGCAGCGAAAAATAATCCGAAAATTGCTGAATTTATTGCAGAATGCAAAAATACCAAAACGGCAGAAGCCGATATGGCAACAATGGAGAAAAAAGGCATCGCTACTGGATTTTATGCTATTCACCCGTTAACGGGTAATAAAGTGCCGGTATGGATTGCCAACTTTGTCTTAATTGAATATGGCACTGGTGCTGTGATGGCAGTACCGGGACATGATGAGCGAGATTATGAGTTTGCATCAAAATATAATCTGCCAATTAAACCAGTTATCTTAAATCAAGATGGGCAAGCTCCTGACCTGTCTGAAAATGCTTATACTGAACATGGTAAGCTATTTAACTCGGGTGAATTTGATGGACTTAATTTTGAGCAAGCATTCAATGCGATCGCCGACAAATTGACTGCATTGGGTATTGGTGAGCGTAAAGTTAATTATCGCTTGCGTGATTGGGGTGTTTCCCGTCAACGTTATTGGGGCGCACCGATTCCAATGGTCACCCTTGAAGATGGAACCACCATTCCGACACCAGAAGACCAATTACCGGTTATTTTACCTGAAGACGTCGAAATGAATGGAATAACCAGTCCAATTAAAGCCGATCCAAATTGGGCAAAAACGACTGTTAATGGTCAAGCGGCATTACGAGAAACCGATACCTTTGATACCTTTATGGAATCATCATGGTATTACGCACGTTATACTTGTCCGCACTATGACAAGGGCATGTTAGATGAAAAAGCAGCGAATTACTGGTTACCTGTCGATCAGTACGTTGGTGGTATTGAACATGCCATTATGCATTTACTTTATTTTAGATTCTTCCATAAATTAATGCGTGATTTTGGCTTAGTCAGTTCTGATGAACCAGCTAAACGATTACTTTGTCAAGGTATGGTACTTGCTGATGCATTTTATTATACCAGTCCAACAAACGAACGCATTTGGGTATCACCGACCGAAGTCACCATTGAACGTGATGAAAAAGGTCGCATTTGTAAAGCAATCGACAGCAAAGGCAATGAACTTGTGCATGCAGGTATGACTAAAATGTCGAAATCGAAAAATAACGGCATCGATCCACAGGAAATGGTTGAAAAATATGGTGCTGACACAGTTCGATTATTTATGATGTTTGCCTCGCCTGCTGATATGACGCTTGAATGGCAAGAATCAGGTGTTGAAGGGGCTAACCGTTTTATTAAACGCGTTTGGCGTTTAGTGTATGAATATGCACAGCAAGGTAAAAGTGTCAAATTAGATGTGACACAATTGAATGCTGAACAAAAAACATTGCGTCGTGAACTTCATAAAACCATTGCCAAAGTCAGTGATGATATTGGACGTCGACAAACATTTAATACGGCAATTGCTGCTGTCATGGAGTTTATGAATCGTCTACAAAAAGCACCTTTAGAAAACGATCAAGATTATGCATTAATGAACGAAGCTTTAAACGCGATTGTTCGTTTACTTTATCCAATGATTCCGCATGTCTGTTTTATTATGTGGCAAGCATTAGGACATAGTGAATCAATCGATGATGCAACATGGCCGATTGCTGATGAATCAGCGATGATTGAAGATGAAAAACTCATCGTAGTACAAATTAATGGTAAAGTACGGGGCAAATTCACTGTACCTGCTAATGCTGAGCAAGATTTTGTTGTAGAACAAGCTAAACAAGAACCTAATATACAAAAATATTTGGCAGATGTGACTATTCGTAAAGTCATTTATGTACCAGGTAAATTATTGAATTTGGTTGTTGGTTAATATTGTTAATAACGAAAATTGGTGGTAATACTTATGAAAAAATATATCGTCTTAATCATGCTAATGGCAATATCACTGACAGGGTGTGGATTTCATTTGCAAAATGAAACAGAGATACCTGCACGATTTAAAACCATGTCTTACGTAAGTTATGATCCTTACGGTAAATTATCAAGATATGTTAAAGAACTCTTGCATGATAATCATATCACACTAGTCAATGATGATGCTTCAGGCAAATATCCGACACTGAATATCACCAATGAAAATATTGATCGTAATACCATATCGATTTATCAAGACGGTAAAGCTGCTGAATATCAATTAGTTTTAACCGTCCATGCTCAAGCCGTAATCAATGGTAAGCAAATATATCCAATTAATGTACGGATATTCCGTACATTCTTTGATAATCCGTCAACGCCATTATCCAAAACAGCAGAGCAAAATTTAATCGAAGACGAAATGTATAGGCAAGCAGCAAAACAGATTATAGGTAAATTAAAATCTGTAGATGCCAAAAAATAACGATGTTATGATTAAAATCAATGCTGATCAAATTACTAATCACCTAGGATCACCCTATTATTTATTAGTAGGAAGTGATCCCTATCTGCAACATTATGCACAAACTCGATTGCGTCATACTTTTAAACAGAAAGGATTCGATGAGCAACTGACATATACGATAGACAATCAAACCGATTGGTCAGCAATTTATGACAGTTGTCAGGCATTAAATCTATTTTCGAATAACACGCTTATCTTTCTTGATTTTGGTGATAATGCATTAAATACAGCCTTAATAACAAAGCTTAATACACTAAGTGACGTTTTAACCCCTGAAATTGCGCTAATAATCAGTTTAAACAAAATCACTAAAACCCAGGAAAACGCAACATGGTATAAAGCGTTAAACGATAAACTTGTTGTCGTTAATTGCGTCACGCCCGATACCTTACAATTACCTCATTGGATAAAAAGTCATCTTCAGCACAGACAAATAAGCATCGAACCACAAGCGATTGAACTACTTTGTTATTATTATGAAGGTAATTTACTCGCATTAACACAAATTATTGAACAATTAAAATTACTATATCCAAATCATACCATTAGTTATGATCAAGTTGAAAATAACATTAATGATTCGGCTGTATTTACGCCTTATCATTGGATTGATGCCATGGTTGCCAATAAATCTAAACGTGCAACACATATATTACACCAACTAAAAATGAATGATTTGGAACCACTGATTTTAATGCGAATTTTTCAACGAGAGCTAATTCTACTTATTAATTTAAAAAAATCTTCAGAAAAAAAATCGCTTAAACAAACGTTTGATGAATATAAAATATGGCAAAACAAAAGAGCTTTATATACCGCCTATTTAACGCGTTGTGATATCAAAAATTTATTTACCACTTTGGCAAAATTGACCGATATTGAGATCGGTTTAAAGCATGATAGCCAATTGCAAATTTGGGACAATTTGACCAGTTTGATGATGCAATTTATGGGATTAAATCAATGCTAACCGCTTTATTTGGTGGCACGTTCGATCCTATTCATTATGGTCATCTACGCACTGCAATTTCATTAGCGCAAGAAGTGGGTTTGACACAGATAGTTTTATTACCCAATAAAATACCACCACATAAAGCGCAACCAGAAGCAACCACACAACAGCGTCTGGCAATGTTAGCATTAGCCATTGAAGATTTACCTTTGTTTACCGTTGACACCTGTGAAATTGTTCCTAGCACTGTAAATCGACCTTCTTATACCATCGATACTTTAAAGCAATGGCGTCATGAAAACGGGAAAACCGCATCACTTGCATTCATTATGGGGCAAGATTCATTACTGAATTTGCCCAGTTGGTATAAATGGCAATCATTACTCGATTATTGCCATTTGATTATTTGTCAGCGACCAAATTATGCCGCAAGAACTGATAATGTTGAATTTCAACAATGGATTGATAAAAATCGTACGACTAATATAAAAAATTTGCATGATTCTGCTCAAGGATGTATCTATTTTTCTGATACGCCTTTAGAAAATATTTCAGCAACGCAAATCAGGCAAAAAATTAAGAATCAACAAAGTTGTGAAGGTCTATTACCACTAAAAGTTTGGCAATATATCCACCAACAAGGTCTTTACCAGACAAAGAAAATTTAGAAATGACTTTACTTCTGGGAGTTTTTTCGGCATTATTTTGCGGCGATACTTATATGTTGTAAGTTGAGCTTTTTTATGTTTATACACACTATCATTTTATCTTATGATAAAATACTGAACTAGTCATTTAAGAAAAGCATCCAAAGTTGACTTTTCTTTCCCTCAAAAATAAAAGGGATATCATAAACGAGTTGTGTATAGTTAATTTGTTTTTATTATTAAGAGGCCCCAATGGCAAAAGAAGATAACATTGAAATGCAAGGTACCATACTTGATACTCTTCCTAACACGATGTTTCGTGTTGAACTTGAAAATGGTCATGTCGTTACTGCACATATTTCTGGCAAAATGCGAAAAAACTATATTCGTATTTTAACTGGCGATAAAGTTACTGTTGAAATGACGCCTTACGATCTTTCTAAAGCACGTATCATCTTCCGTAGTCGCTAATATCGTTATCAAACTTGTTATTTAAAAATTAATTAACCTTATTGGTTATTTTTCTCTTTTTTAATAAAATTCCGTCGACATAAATGTCGACGGAAGAGAAAATTTTAACCAACTTTCTCAAACTAATCCGTTTGAGAAAAATCCATATCTTCGTATTTCACCCATTTAGTTTTCTTCACAATCTTATAACCCAAATAAATAATAAAGAATAACGGGATACCGACATAAGTCGCTATTACACCATTCCAATCAATGGTATCTTGTAAAAATGCTTCATAGTTTTGCCCAAGGGTGATGGTGAGACAAAGTACAAAAGCAAATATAGGGCCAAAAGGGAAACAACTTGAACGATAAGGTAATTTATTCACATCAAAACCTTGAGCCATATATCCTTTTCTGAATCGATAATGACTAATCGCAATCCCAAGCCAAGCAATAAATCCGGTCATCCCCGACATATTAAGAAGCCATAAATAAACTTCTTGATCTTTATACATTGATGTTAAAAAACATAACATAGCAACAAATGTTGTGGCTAATAATGCAAATCGAGGCACCCCCGTTGAAGATAATCTTGAAAAGATTTTAGGTGCTTTTCCTTCTTTTGCTAAGGCATATAGCATACGTGTCGAGGCATATAGACCAGAATTACCTGCGGATAAGACTGACGTTAAAATAACCGCATTCATTATTGCTGCTGCCGATAATAAGCCCGCATGTTGGAATACTAATGTAAATGGGCTGACACTAATGTCGGTCTCCTCATTACGAAGTAAATTAGGATCGGTATAAGGAATAATTAAACTGATGACTAAAATTGCAAAAATATAAAATAGTAAAATACGCCAAAAAACTTGTTTCATGGCTTTAGGAATATTTTTTTCAGGATCTTTTGATTCGCCGGCTGCAATACCAATGAGTTCTGTGCCTTGGAATGAAAAACCAACCACCATAGCAACACCAATCATCGAAGAAAAGCCACCAACAAAAGGCGCATCACCAACAGTCCAATTTTGCCAACCAGTGCTTTCACTCCCACGTAAAATACCGACAATCATTAATAAGCCAACTGCAATAAAAATGATAACAGTTACAACTTTAATTAATGAGAACCAGAACTCAGCTTCGCCAAAACCTTTGACAGAAATATAATTTAAACAGAAGATAATGCTTAAGAATAGCAAACTCCAAAGCCAACTATACGCTCCGGCATCAAACCAATACGAAATCACCAACTGCGCAGCAACCAGATCGACCGCGACGGTAATTGCCCAGTTGTACCAATAATTCCAACCAATCGCAAATCCGAACGCCTCGTCAACATAACGCGCGCCATAAGTCGCAAATGTCCCAGATACAGGTAAATATGCTGCAAGTTCACCAAGGCTGGTCATTAAAAAGTACACCATTACACCAATAATGGCATAGGAAAGCAAAGCACCGCCAGGCCCTGCCTGTGCAACTGTCGCACCGGATGCAACAAAAAGCCCTGTCCCAATTGAACCACCGATTGCAATCATGGCTAAATGGCGAGCCTTTAAATCCCGTTTTAATTTATTTTTCATAACAAAAATCTTCTTTTAAAGAGAGTAAAGGTAATTAAGAAAACTTCAGTTTCCAATCGGATATTTTAACAAATTGATAGAAAACACTATTTATCTTAATTATTGTGTATATTTATCATTAAATAATGAAATGCGGTGAAGTGTATCAAAAAAAAAACAACACGAGATAAATAATTCTAATAATAGCGCAAGTTTGTTAAATATTAGCAATATTCAGGCGCTAGTGACCTGTTCTAATTGAGTTAAATAATCTAAAGCTTGTTCACGATTACTGCCACACATTTCCATACACGGCTTTAATCGACAACAAACCTTTGGTCTGGAGGATTGTCCAAAGAGTTGACATTGAAAACGACTATCTAAATGGATACAGGGCACACCGGCAGGCTTGCCATTGGGCATTCCGGGAATAATGGACGAAATCGAAGGTGCAATACAGCAGGCCCCACAATTTTGACGACATTTAACCAATTCTGTCATAAGATTCCTTTAATTTAAGGAACATCGATAAATTTTGATGGTGACAATAGCAAGATAGCGGTAAAATAGCGAGCTAAATTTTAAATTCAATTTTAAAACCTTACAAAGAAACTATTATGGCAAAAGCAAATGAAATAAAACGTGGCGATGCCGTCACTTATAATGGCAAATTATTACTGGTTAAAGACATTGATGTTCAAAGTCCAAGTGCCCGTGGTGCAAGTACACTCTATAAAATGCGTTTTACCGATGTCAAGACAGGCGGTAAAGTTGAAGAGCGATTTAAAGGTGACGATATTATCGAAACCATTGAACTTTTTCGACGTCCAGTCAGCTTTTCCTATATCGATGGTGATGAATATGTCTTTATGGACAATGAAGACTATACGCCATTTATTTTCAAAAAAGCACAAATTGAAGAAGAACTTCTTTTTATTCCAGAAGGTGGCATGAACGGCATTCAAGTACTCATGGCTGATGGCGAAGTCGTTGCATTGGAATTACCACAAACGGTTGATCTAGAAATTATTGAGACCTCACCAAGTATCAAAGGGGCATCAGCAAGTGCTCGTACTAAACCAGCCACATTATCAACAGGACTTGTTATTCAAGTTCCAGAATATATTGATAACAATGAAAAGGTCAAAATTCATATCGCCGAACGTCGTTATATGGGACGATCAGAATAACGTATTAATTTGTCATGAAAACCTATAATCAAAACAAACTCCATAAACGATTGCGTCGCCTTACTGGTGAAGCGATCGCTGATTTTAATATGATCGAAGAAGGCGATCGTATTATGGTCTGTTTATCAGGCGGTAAAGATAGTTATACCTTGCTTGATATTTTATTAAATTTAAAGATCAGTGCGCCTATTAATTTTGATCTTATTGCCGTTAATTTAGATCAAAAGCAACCTGGATTTCCTGAGCATGTATTACCGCAATACCTTGAGTCATTAGGCATTGAATATAAAATAGTTCAAGAAAATACCTATGGTATTGTTAAAGAAAAAATACCAGAAGGTAAAACAACTTGTTCGCTTTGTTCACGTCTGCGCCGTGGAATTTTATATCGCACCGCAACCGAACTGGGCGCCACGAAAATTGCTCTAGGTCATCATCGTGACGATATTTTAGAAACCTTGTTTTTAAATATGTTCTACGGCGGTAAACTAAAAGCAATGCCACCCAAATTAATGAATGATTCAGGTGAACATATCATTATTCGTCCGCTTGCGTATTGCAAAGAAAAAGACATTGCAAAATATGCTGAAATTAAGCAATTCCCAATTATTCCTTGTAACCTTTGTGGTTCACAGCCCAATTTACAACGTCAAGTGATTAAAGAGATGCTTAATGAATGGGATAAAAAATATCCCGGACGCATTGAAACCATGTTCCGTGCAACCCAAAATATCACCTTATCGCATCTTTGTGATACTTCACTTTTTGATTTCAAAGGAATTAAAAAGGGGGATCACGTAATTGATGGAGGAGATATAGCATTTGATCACGAAGATATGCCCCAACCGATTGGATTTGATGCATCCGACCTTGAAGATCAAGACATGATCTTATGGAAAGAAGTTAAATAAATCTTTATATTATCGCTATTTTGTAAAATTATCCCACTCAACAATTTAGTGGGATAACAAATCTAAAACATCATTTTTTCGTCAATTTTAATAGCGTTAACTCACTGATAACATTCAATCGATTATTCTATCGATAAAGTTTAAATTGATTATCAACATTAATATTTTTTCAATTTATTAACCATTTAGACCAACTCTGATTGACGATTTGTTTTTCCTCAACAAAACAGGAGTTATCAACCGTGCTGGGTAATAGTTGTAATGATAATTGATGAATTTCGTTACGCATATCTATATAAGCTTGAGTGAGCTTTTGGGCTTCATCCTGTTCCATAATCTGATAATTAGCGGCTAATTCTAATATCCGAACATTATCGCTCCAAGTTGTCATTTTAGGATAATGATGTGCGTAATTAAGCACAAGATACTGTGATAAAAATTCAATATCCCCTATTCCACCCTGATCAATTTTTAAATTAAATAAATCTAGTTGAGTTGACCCCAAATGAGTACGCATTTTTTCACGCATTTCTCTAACTTCGGTTTTTAATTGATGTTCATCACGTACTTTACAAAGTACTTTATGTCGGATTTGTTTAAAATGCTCAATAAGTTCAACTTCGCCATAAATGGCTCTGGCGCGGACTAATGCTTGATGCTCCCAAGTCCATGCTTCATGCATTTGATAGTCCTCAAAAGCAGCTAAACTACAAGCTAATAAACCCGCTTCCCCTTGCGGACGTAAACGAATGTCAACTTCATACAAAATACCAAAACTGGTACGTACATTGAATAAATGGATTATACGCTGAACTAAGCGAAGATAGAATTGACGACTATCTATCTGTTTTTCACCCGTAGTCATACTGTTAACAGGGCAGTCATGTAAAAAAACTAAATCTAAATCCGACCCATAACCCAGCTCCCAACCGCCCAATTTACCATAAGCAATAACCACTAAACCTTTATGATCATCAGTAAGATGTTCTGGCTTGCCATATCGAGCTATCATTTGATTCCATGCCATTTGAACAACAAAATCAAGGAGAGCTTCGGCCACAAACGTTAAATGATCACTGACTTTCATGGTGGTTAAAACATGCGCCACATCAGCAGCAGCGATATGCAATAACTGCATCTGCTTGAACTGGCGGAGCGCTTCAAGTTGTTGTTCTTCATCATCAACTTGAATGCGAAGCAAATATTGGTAAAGTTCACTTTTATATTCGTTAGGGGCAACCGTTTGATAAAGTGAATGAATATCGATCAGTTCATCTAACAAGATCGGATAATGTGCCAACTGATCACTAATCATCGGGGAAGCACTACACAACCGAATTAACTGCTTCAATGCGGTAGGATATTCAAGTAATAATTCTAAATAGGTGGTACGGCTAACAATATTGACTAACAAAGGAAAAATTCTTGCTAACACAATTAAGGCATTTTTTTCATTGCAGAGTATTTCTAATAATCTCGGCATAAGTTGATCAAGGATTTCTCGCCCACGCACACCTATTGTCCGTTTACCAATATCATTGCGAAATTGTAACAACAATTGACAAAGCTGATTTGCCGTTTGATCACAATAGTTAGGTAACACCGCTTTGACATCACTTAATTCTAAGTCTGGTACCCATAAATCATCAAACTTATCATTATATTGTTTAGACTGGGTGGATTCGGACTGTTCATCACCGATTAATTCATTGAATATTTCACGGTTGATCAACATTCTTTTTGCCAAGTCTTGTTCAAAGTTTTCCCAATTATTAAATCCCATACTGGTTGCTAAACGCATTTGATCTAGTTCATTGTCTGGCAAAGTTTGGGTTTGCTCATCATTAATCGCTTGTAAAAGGTTTTCACAACGACGTAAAAAAAGATAATTTTCTCGAAGTAAAATCACTTCATTGAGTTTCAGTAATGATTCTTGTTCAATAACCTGCAAAGCACTTAATAACGAACGTGTTTGCAATCCAACCACTCGACCACCTCGAATAAGTTGAAAAACTTGAACGATAAACTCAATTTCCCGAATGCCGCCAGCGCCAAGTTTAATATTGTTTTTTAAGCCACGACGACGGACTTCACGTTCAATCATACTTTTCATGTTTCGCAGTGATTGTAAAACACTAAAATCGATATAACGGCGATAAATAAAAGGTTTAAGCATTTGATAGAGTTCTTGGGTATAAGTATCATGCTGATCACCTAATACCTTTGCTTTCACCATTGCATAACGTTCCCAATCTCGACCTTGTTCTTGATAATAATCTTCCATAGAAGAAAAGCTAAGAACCAATGGACCACCATCCCCTAAAGGGCGTAAACGCATATCAACACGGTAAACAAATCCATCTTCAGTAATCTGATCAAGCGTTTTAATTAAACGTTGTCCTAAACGCGTAAAAAAAACAGCATTATCTAATTCTCGACGTCCGCCTTGTGTCTGTCCATGTTCTGGATAAGTGAAAATCAAATCAATATCAGACGAAAAGTTTAGCTCGCCACCACCCAATTTACCCATACCTAAAATCAATAACGGTTGGGGTTTACCTTGCATATTGCTTGGCGTTCCCCATTCTTGACAACTTAATGTATAGAGCCAATCACGAGCCCTTACAACAATTATTTCTGCCAATTCACTGAGTTGTAACAAAATCTGTTCATCACTACTTGCCTTTATTAATTGAGACCATGCTAAGCGAATTAGCATTTTATGGCGAAATTGCCTTAATATTTTCATTAACGAGGCTTCATCTATGACTGAAACTAACTGTTCATTCAACCAAGATTGATAATATTGTCTTTCATCTGCCAGTGGTGGGTTTTGTACAAAATCAGCAAGCCAATGTGGAAAACGAGAAAATGCCTCAACAAGAAAATTACTTTGCACTAAAATATCAAGGTTTGCTTGTACCAGTACTGGATCGCAATGTTGAAGCTGATTGATAACGCTTTGCTTTTGATCTTTAAAAAGATTAGATTGGGGCATTTTTCTGTCTCACACAAGGTATTATCGGGTTTGATTTGTTAGATCATTGCATCAACGCCATTTACTATAACCGAAAACATAATCTGAGTATTACGTTAAAATTCATTTTCACCAATACATCTATAACAACTTGTATTATGGCGTGATATTAATTTTATTTTTTGAATCAAATAACAGTTTAGTCATAATTCTAACCAGTATCGAACTTAAAATAAACACCATTGCTATCGTTATCCATGTATAACACAATAAAAAGTTATTGGAGAATCTATAGAATGCTTGTAAATATTCATACAGAAAAACAGATACCCAAAAAATTATTGCAACCAAGATACAATTGAAAATAAATATACATAACGAACTAAATATAAGCTTTTTCAGGTTTAAAATTTCTGTTACGCCTGTAAAACATTTTCTCAACAAAAAATAGCCTATCAAATTAGTCATGAATAAAAATAGAACTAAAATTGTTAGATTAATAATTGAACTTGTTAAACTGTGATAATAACCGAAAAAAATTAGAGGAAATAACAACGTGCTAAAATAACAATTATAAAGCGAAATAAATAACCCAAAATGTAACCGCTGACTTTCAGATTGAGTTAATACGTCATTGCTGCGAATAAAATTTTTATTAAACAATTTGATACTAAGATAAGTCCACAGTGTTATAAAAATATAACTAATTAATATGTTAACAAAATTAATCAATTCATAAGTTAGAGACGAAGAAGAGATAACAGAATTTGAATAATTAAGTTTAGATCTAACCCATAAAAAGATATCACTGTAGAAAAGCGATCGTCCTGCAACCTCCATTGAGGCAAATAAAATAGCAACAAGTAAAGTATTAATAATATTTCTCGAATTGACTTGATGAATGGAGTATTTATTAAATAATACGATGGAAACAACAAATAAAACAATCGAACAAGGTATTTGGAAGAAGAAGTTGATTACGACTTGCCTAGTTACATACCGAATAAATTGATTATTTGTCATATCTGACAGTAAAGGATAATCATTAAATCCAGTAACATAGACTATGATATATAAAATATTAAATAACCAATAAAATAAAACTAATAATAGTGGTAATTTAAAAAAAGTCTTGTTCAATTTCATTGTTATACCTATATTCCATTTATTTCAGAAATTAACCTAAGTTTGAGTTTTGTGTTTGCCTCGCTACAAGCAAACTTTATAATTGAGTCAATACGTTGTATCGCCATTTGCCACTGCTCAAAATCTGGCTCAATTTGAAGATTTAGGTTTATTAATACTTCGTTTATTTGAATAAGTAACTGTTTATAATAACTGAAATCATTATTTTCTAAAGCATATTCTTCGTTTTGTTGCCAAAAGTTGAGTAAATTTGGTAAATCTTGTTCAATTTGTGCAGAAAAGATTTCAGAAGTAACAGGTTTATTTAATAATAAACGGTAACCTCTTGAAGCCTTACTCTGCGAAAAAAGATGTAAGTTAAAACGACTTAATTCAATCGCAAAGTTAATCAAATCTTGTTTATTGCCTTGTTTTATTTCGAGTTCAACTTCTTGTATTGGTTTAAATTTACCATTTGAGGTTATTTTGCCTAAATCTAAAGCAACTTCAATTTCGCTATTCGCAAACGAGATTAACCACACTTGACGAGTAAAGTTAGTAGTAAAAAGTGGTTGTAAATTTTGCTGCAACTTTTCGATGTCACAATTGTTAGGAAATACGCCTACAGGAAATAGAGATAAATCGAGTTGTGGACAACTTAAATCAACATTATATTCAGCGCGTTCATGCAAACCGGCGATAGCATGACTATCACGTTTTAACGTCATTTCGTACTGTTTACTTTCGTTGCTTTCAGTTACTCTAAGTCTTAATCCACAATGATGATTTCGCAAATAATTATCCGCTGTGTCATAGTAACAGTTACACAAAGATAAGGTTGAAAATGTACGCTGATTGTTCGATAAGCTCGAAAACTCAAGCTCATCACTACTTGCCCATTGGTTTAAAAAAGATTGTAGATCAGCAATGTCACAATTATTTATCTGGAATTTTAACTCAATTTCATTACTCATGAATTTAAACGGGAATAGGATTTAATTTGCTATATCATATCCCGATTAATGAAATAAATATACACTATTAGGTGGGAATAAACAGTTGATCATCACTTTCTATAGTTAACCAACTGTTCAACTGAATTTATTATCACGTTTTAGGTTAAATTATTACTTCACTACTCGGAATGGGTTTGTTGATTTCTTCTCGGTTTTATCAGATTGCTGAATATCGGTTTCGCGTTGCTGTTTATATTCGGGTTCGTCTTCAAATCCCATGCCCACGCCATTTTCACGAGCATAAATGGCTTCTACGGCTGACATCGGCACAACAATATGTTGTGGCACACCCGAAAATCGCGCATTAAATTCAATTTTTTCATTTGTTGCCATATATTGCGCAACGGAATGTGGCGCAATATTTAACACGATCTGATTATCTTTCACAAACTCTTGCGGTACAAGAACACCGAATACCGAAGCATTTACCACGATATAAGGAGTAAGTTCATTATCAACAATCCAATCATAAAACGCCCTAAATAAGTAAGGGCGTCGAGCAGTCATTTGGTTTGGATCCATTTAGATTACCTTCTAAAATCACATAATAAATTAGAGCAGATAAATTATTATACTCTAATTTTTCTCTCATCTTCAGTTAATGAACTGATAAAAGCTGGGCGTTCAAAAATTCTTGCCATGTAGGCTAAATAATTTTTTTCCGCAACTTTAGGTAATTCTATACCAAGTATTGGCAATCGCCATAGTAGAGGTGCGAAATAACAATCGCATAGCGTAAAATCATCACTCATAAAAAAGTCTTTTTCTTTAAACATGACAGAAATTGAGACTAAATCATCAAGAAGATTTTTACGTGCGACTTTAGCGGCATCACTATTTGGATCGGCGATAATGGTTTCATAAGCACTGTACCATTCTCTTTTAATGCGATACATCGTTAATCGAGAATTAGCACGCACAATCGGATAAACAGGCATTAATGGTGGATGAGGGAAACGTTCATCGAGATATTCTAACGCTATATGAGGCTCATACAGTGTTAAATCGCGATCAATCAACGTTGGAATTGAACCATAAGGATTAAGATCCAGTAACTCCTGAGGTAAATTATCAGCAGTTACAAACTCAATTTCAGCAGTCACACCTTTTTCTGCCAACACAAATCGGATCTGATGACCATAGATATCTGTTGTATCACAAAATAATGTCATTACAGAACGTTTATTAACAGCAACAACCATGTTCACTCCAAATATGCAAAATTTAAAATAGGTTTAGAGAGTTTCTATTCTAGCAAATTGGATAACAAAATTGTTAAAAAAAATTAATTTTCTTATCATCTTTCTTCAAATAATCGTTTTAATTGTGAAAAACTTTGACAATTTACCATGTTTAAGTCAATTAAAACCGATACAATTTATCAATAACAGTTGGCTCACAATTAAATAATCCGATGAAATGAAAAAAAAGACTTTGGTAATTGGAAGTGTGATAAATTTTAGTCATAAAAAAACCCAGACAATGCTGGGCTTTTGAAATAATTTTGTAACGTCTGCAATTAACGTTTGCTGAATTGTGGACGACGACGAGCTTTGCGTAGACCCACTTTTTTACGTTCAACTTGACGTGCATCACGAGTAACAAAGCCCGCTTGACGTAATGAAGAGCGTAAAGTTTCATCATATTCCATTAATGCACGAGTAATACCGTGACGAATCGCACCCGCTTGACCTGAAATACCGCCACCTTTAACAGTGATGTAAAGATCAAGTTTGTCAGTCATTTCAACTAACTCTAAAGGTTGCATCACAACCATACGAGCTGTATCACGACCAAAGTATTGCTCTAATGAACGTTTGTTAATAACGATATTTCCACTACCTGGTTTAATAAACACACGAGCAGCAGAACTTTTGCGGCGACCAGTACCGTAATATTGATTATCAGCCATCTTCTATCCCCTTAAATATCTAATACTTGCGGTTGTTGTGCCGCATGATTGTGCTCGCTACCAGCATAAACTTTAAGTTTACGGTACATTGCACGACCAAGAGGACCTTTCGGTAACATGCCTTTTACAGCAATCTCGATGACTTGTTCAGGATGACGTTCAATCATTTCTTTAAAAGTCGCTTCTTTAAGTCCACCGATGTAACCAGTATGACGATAATAGATCTTATCAGTGCGTTTTTTGCCTGTTACAGCAACTTTTTCTGCATTGATAACGATAATATAATCACCTGTATCTACATGTGGTGTATATTCTGCTTTATGTTTACCACGCAAACGGCTTGCGATCTCAGTAGCTAAACGACCTAACGTTTTACCTGCTGCATCAACAACATACCAGTCGCGTTTAACTGTTTCTGGTTTAGCTGAAAAAGTACTCATTCGTATTTATCCAATTTTTAATTAATCTCACGTTAATAAATCAAACGATTTATTTACACTTTTTGATTGCAATGATTAAGTAACTAACCCCTTCGAGTTGTTATATTAACCTTGACAACCGAAAACAGCGTTGGGAAGAACACTGTTGTAACGTGGGTTGCAATATTATACAGAAATATAGTAAAAGTGCTAGGTTTTGTCATAAAAAATTATAGCAAGTAAAAACGCTTGCTGTTAAACTTAAAACTAATTTTACTCAATCATATTATTTTAGATGACTCAGATAATTCAACTTACCGATAAAGATTATATAAGCAAAGGCTTACATAGGAAGTGCTATCACCATCCGACTAATCCCGATCAATGTATTAAAGTCAACTATAATGATGGGGCAGAACAAGAAACTAACCGCGAAATTGCCTATTACAAACATCTTATTAAACGCAATATCTCGTGGGATGCGTTAGCCAAATATTATGGCCCTGTGCAAACAAATTTTGGTGAAGGACATCTTTTCGAATTAATTCGTAATTATGATGGCAAAACCGCTACACCACTCGAAACATATCTTGCTGACCAACAATTAACACAACAATACTATGATGAATTAATTGTTTTGTTAAAAGCATTAAAGTCGACATTGCTTGACAATCGTATCATTACGATGACCATTAAAAGCAAAAATATCTTATTTCAACATCTTTCAGAACAAAAAAATCGGCTTGTCATTATAGATAATATTGGTAATTCGACCTTTATTCCGGTTGCCAACTATATCCCCTATTTTGCTAAATCGAAGATTGAGCGCACATGGCAACGTTTTTTAAAATCAATCATCAAAGATAATTGGCATAATCCACTGGTGGCTAATTTAATTGATGAGGTAAATCAGTAAGACGTAGCTGAGCAACTGTCCCTTGATGATGATCATGACGATTTTCTAAAGTGAACGATCCATGATGCAACTTTGAAATACGATTCACAATACTTAATCCAAGCCCTATTCCATCATGTTTTCGATCCATACGGAAAAAGGCTTGAGTTAATTTTTCGCTTTTAGACTCATCAATACCGCTACCTTCATCGACGACATTAATAATAATGCCTTCGGCATCTTTAAAACAATTAACGACAATTTTGGTATTGGGTGGACTATAACGACTACTATTTTCAACCAAATTTCGAATCAATAATCTAATTAAAGTGGTATCTCCTTCAAACATCAGTTTTTTATCAGGTATGTTCCATTGAATCGCTTGTTGCTTATGGAATGCTTGCTCGGATAACTCTTCAAAAAGCGGCAACATAATATCATCATGAAAATTAATTTTTTGATAGTGTCCAACAGTAAATTTTTGACTAGCTCTGGCAAGCATTAATAACTGTTCGACGGTATTAACTAAACGATCAATACGATCAATTAATTCATGACAATCGATATGATGTGTTGTTTCTAATAACTCTAAATGCAAACGGATACCGGCTAATGGTGTTCGCATTTCATGCGCAACATCAGCCGTAAAAAGACGCTCTTGAGCAAGTGTACTACTTAATCGGACAAACAACTTATTTAAAACAGTGGTAATGGATTTAATTTCTCGCTTATTACTAATAGGATCAATAGGACTCAGATTATCTTCGGTTCGTTCATTTAAATCTTTTTCTAACACTTCTAAGGGTTTTGTAATCCATTTAATGGCTTTATACGCAAGGAATAAAGTGACTAACATCATTGAAAAAGCAGAACAAAATAAGGCAAAAATAGCTTCTAATTCTTCATGTTCAACCACTTCATCAATTTTGTTTTGACTTAAGGTCAAATTTACCAATACATCTATCTGTTCTTTACTTTCATGCCATAACCATAACACCGTAATGATCTGGCAAATGAGCATAATCGCCCCCAAAGTGAAAAAAAGATTCCAACGAATACTTTGACGAATATTATTTAACGATTTAAAGATCACCATGTTTTTCATTCAATAAAGAAAAATAATAATTTAATGGTCGCTATTGAGTTGATAACCATAGCCCCGTACAGTTTTGATTAAACTTTTACCTAATTTAGTTCGTAATCCATGAATATAAACTTCAAGCACATTAGAACTTGGATCACTTTGCCAATCATATAGATCATTTTGCAATAAATCACGGTGTACTTTTTCGCCGGCTTTTAACATCAGTCGAGAAAGAACAATAAACTCTTTAGGCGTCAATGTTACTTCACGCTGATGTTGAGTGACAATTTGTTGCTTAATATCAATGGTAATTGAACCAAAGCAAATAAGATTATCAGCAGTGCCTTGATTACGGCGAATTAAGGCTCTCACTCTGGCTAAAAGTTCAGTTAAAGCAAAAGGTTTAATAAGATAATCATCGGCACCATGATCTAATCCTTCAACTCGATCTTCAATGGTATCTCGAGCGGTTAAAATAAGCACTGGGGTATCTATCTGTTTTTTACGCCAACGCGTTAGCAAATCTAAACCGTCACAATCAGGTAAACCCAGATCCAATATTATCAGACTAAATTGACCAAATTGAATAAACTGCTCAGCTTGTTTACCATTAGATGCCACTTCACACACATAACCGTTAGAAGTAATGCCATCATAGAGTCCTTTTTGAAGAAGGCTATCATCTTCAACAATAAGTATTTTCATTAAATGTTATCCTATTGTCGATTGGACATTCATATTAAATGTTCCTTAATTAACGTAAAAATAGTGATATCGAAAAAATTCAATTACTGAATTTATTGACTCAACTTTATTGAATTAACGATAAATACACTCAATCATTTAAGAAAAGCAACCCAAGATTTAGACACAAAATAAGCCGATAAAAGACTGACAATAAAACTGATAATAATATCTAAAGGCCAATGAATACCTAAATAAATTCGGCTCCAACAAACCAATAAGGCAACAATAAAACAGCAATAATATAATTTTTTAACTTGCTGCTTTGTATTGAAAAAAATCGAAAAAAACAGTGTCCATACAAAAACAGCATGTTGGCTTGGCAACGAACTATTGGTTTCGTGATACAGATAATGGGTTCCAACATCAAGCGCAAAAGGGCGAGGCGAATAAAATAGATGACGTATCACAAAAGAAATCAATAGCGCTAACACTAAACTAACCATAGTTTTAACAATCGATTGTCGATAATCGGGCTTCAAAAACCAATAGCCAGCTAACATGATAATTGGAAAAAACATTAAATAATTAGCACAAAAGATTGCAAAATAGATAAAAGATTTTGATGCTTGATCAGAAGCATTAATCAATAAAAAGAGTTTAGTATTAATATCATACCACATGAAAAGTTGAACAGACTGAATTATTCATATCAAAAATGTAACCTATTAACCTTAAAAAAACCTTAATAACCCCTTTAATCTATTTTACATGAGTGAATTATCGTTATACGGGTTTAATTTAAATACTGAAAAGTTAGACATGTTTATTTGTGGTCGATGCCATAATGCAACCAACATCTTGCCAAAAATGAAACCGTAATATCAAGCAACCAACAAATGAAAAAATAAACCAGAATGACAAATAAAAAAATCTCAGTCGGATAAACCATACTACGATTATTAATTTGTGTTGCCACAAAGGTAAACTCGGCAACACCAACAATGTAGGCCAAGGAAGTATCTTTAATGAGTGAAACCCACTGATTAATAAACGACGGCAACATCATTTTTAATGCTTGTGGTAAAATAATTGCAATAATCACTTGCGCTTTATTCAGCCCCAATGAATAAGCCGCTTGCCACTGATCTTTACCAACTGCATTCATACCGGCATGAACAGAATGCCCAATATAAGCTGCTCCAATTAATGATAAAGCAAAGATCACGGTAGCAATAGCCGGTACATCGACATTAAAAATCACGGGTAATAGAAAATAAGTCCAAAAAATTAACATAATGACTGGAATTGCTCGCAAAAAAGCAAGAAGCGTGATGAGTAACTGACGCACTCCCCCTTTTAGCACGGTTAAACCAACACCGGCTACTATGCCTAAAATAGTTGAAAAAACAATTGCAACAACACTCATTAATAACGTTAAAAACATGCCACCAGGAAAGTTACCCCACATCAGGTAACCCAGATTATTCCAAATAACAGCAAATCCCATAAGATCCATAACTGACTAACCTTTACTTATTTGCAACCGACTTGCTTGATAAATATTGCCAACCGTTCCTACTATTACAATGGCTAAAATATATAACAAGGTTGCAATAGCAAAATCTTGAAACGTCTTTAAGGATTCCGTTTCGACTTGCCGAGAAACATAAGAAAGTTCAAGCACGCCGATAGCCATGGTTAATGATGAATTTTTGATAATATTCATATATTGCCCAATTAATGGCGGAAAAGCGATGCGCACACTTTGTGGTAAAATGATAAACCGCATAGTTTGCCACCACGTTAACCCCAACGCTAAAGACGCTTGTTGTTGTCCCTTCGCCACACCTAAAATACCAGCCCGAAACTCTTCAGCAATAAAAGCACTGGAATAAAACGTTAAAGCAATCAAACCAATAATAAACTCAAAAGAAGGCATTTTTAACGTTAAAAAAAAGAGTTGAATTTGGGGTTCATCAAATAAGCACACTTTAAATTCAATTGGTAATAAATTACCGACACCAAAATACCAAAAAAACAGTTGAGGCAGTAAAGGCGAATAACGAAAAATTGCATTATAGAATGTCACCAAACCTTTTATGATTTTGATATGGCTTTGTTGAGCAATCACTAACAAAAAACCCAGCACAGTTGACAATATTATGGTGAATAACGAAATCGCAAGCGTCACTAAAAAACCGTCCCACAGCCACCACAAATATCGTGGTTCAAGTAATTGCTCAAACATCTATTTATTGACCTTTACCGATTTTAAAATCACCACGAGGCATTGCTGACGTCGTTTCGGGTCCAAACCAGCGATTATAAATCGTCACCGCTTCACCGTCTGTTTCAAGATTTAACAGGATTTGATTCACTTTATCTTTTAAACGAGTTTCGCCTTTGGGAATGCCAACCGCTTGATATTCTTGGGTAATACTAAAGGGTGAGATTTCAAAAATAGCACGTTGCTCTTCGGGTACGTTGGCAAGTAAACCAATTAATTTAGCATCATCTTGTGTAATAGCTTGCACCACCCCATTACGTAAAGCGGCAAACGCAAACGGCGTATCATCATACGAAATTACTTTAGCGGTAGGATATTTTTCACGTAAAGTAATTTCCATTACTGTCCCTTTATCGGCGCCTATACGAAGATTTTTCAAATCATCTGGTGATGTTAATACCCCTTTTTTTGCCACAAATTTTTGTCCGGTAGCAAAATAAGGCAAACTAAAATCAACCGCTTTGGCACGCTCCTCAGTTACAGTAAAATTAGCCACAATTAAATCGGCTTTTTGTGAAGTTAATAATGGTATACGATTGGCAGGATTAGTCGGTACAAGTTCAACCTTTACCTTTAAAGCTTTACCGATTTGATTGGCATAATCCACATCTAACCCGACAATATTATGCGATTTTTCATCAACAAATCCAAAGGGTGGATTACTATCAAATACCGCAATTTTAATTACCCCTTTTTTTTCGATATCATCAAGACGGTCAGCATAAGCCGAACTTGCGACCAATAATGAACCGATTAATGCAGCTACCGACAGTGATTTAGTAAAAAATTTCATTGTTATTATCCCCCTTTGGACTTAATAGGGTTTTAAGTTTATCAATAAAGTATTGGGGGGATAAATAACGATTATTTAGATGCTTATAACTTAAAGTTATATTTAAAAATGTCTTATAGTTTAATAAGTAAAGCAAAAAATTATCTGAATTTAGAGAACATTCTATTTACACTCACTCGGGCGGATTTGACACTCAAAAAAGTAAATAAAAAGTAAGATAAATTTCTGCTCTTTGCCGAAGAAATAATTCAATTATCATAAGCCAAACTCGCCACCCAAAATGAGCCGATTAAGGTAACCACCGTCAGTGACTTAGTTAAAAATATTATTGTTATTACCCCCCTCTTTCTTGATAGGGTTATAAGTTTATCAATAAAATATCGGGTGGATACATAACAATTATTTCGATACTTTTAACTTAACATTATATTTATAAAAAACTTAGTGAAAATAAAATCAGTTAAAACTAAACATATCAAAATGCCTTTAAATAATTATTGCTATCAGCAATTTTTTATTACGTCTACTTGGTATTTATGGATCAAGTTTTGCCAATTCTGATGACCACATTTCTTGGAAGTCATGCTCATAATTTTTAATTTCTCCATACTGAGAAACCGCAATGACGAAAGCTAAAGCAATGGATGCCACTAAATTAATGATAAAACAGGTCATCAAAATATTTTCGTTAGCCGGAATTAAAGCAATCAGGGTAAACAGTAACGAAATGATACTTATAAGATAAACAACCGGTAAAATAAATAATTCATTTTTTTGATTTGAAGGCTGCATATTTTTATCATACAACTGCATGATATGAATTTCATCACCACACTGCGCTACCACCATTTGCCCTTTTTGACCTTGATTTACGGCTTCGGCAGCAAGCGATAACGTCAACCATGCGTGGCTATCATCTAAAACACCTAAGTTCTCATCCAAATGATAAAGCTTATTCGGTTCAATAATGATCTCACTGTCATTATCTAAAAATGTTCCTTTTAGAATATTCAATGCAGAAGAAGGTAAATGCGCAGCCCATAATTGTCGAACTTGCTTTTTATCAATTTGCTCAGCTTTAATTAGATACTCAATATCGTCACTTAAATCCGTTAATTTGGTTGTAAGAGGGCGAAATACTCTTAATTTTGAAAGTTTTGACGCTTTATATTCATTTGAAAACAATAAAGCGCAACAATATTCACTAAAAGGTAAACTATTTTTGACATCAAACACCAAATTAATAATCAATGTTGTTTGATTATCATATTCATCTACCCATTCATTAATCATTTTTGGTGAAGGGATTTGATCTGATGCACTGATATTTGAATCACGAATACTGATATTATTTGAATGACAAAAATTAATCAAATTAGTCATTGCTAAATCTGAATTGTTTAATGTATTCAATTGCACTTTTATATTTGAAAATTGATTAATTTTCTTTTTCATTGGAAGCAGTATTTTTTCAAATACATAAAAAAAGGCTGAACTATTCAAATTATGCAAAGTCGAAATGGGAACTTGTTTTTCTGGGTTCATTGGTTGACTACCTTCTAAACCCATAATTTTCAAGCCTAGATTTTCAATATCGGTAAGATATTGTGAATCAACTAACCAAATGGATTGACGAGTCCAATTTTGCCACTGTTCGTGTTTACTTTCGATTTTTTTATTAAAAAAAAGTACGTAAAGTAATTTATGATGATAAATATTATACACTATCCCCGTTATCGACAAACCAAAACATAGTGGTGCAATAACAAAATATAAGCAACTTAATCCTAGACTAGGTAATATGTTTTCAGCATTGATAAGTACTACAGCAAAAGCAAAAATAGCAATACTTACCACAAAAACTAATAAATATAAAAAGATAGAAAAGTTTTTAGGCAATGCTTTTTCGGGTATATTAGGAAATTTCCACTGCATTATTCGCTTCCTGCTACGGGTAAAGTTGAGATTAAAGAACAACCACAAGCAGTTTTACAACCATTCACAGCTACATTGCGATCAAACATTTTCCAAGTAGGATGGCCTTCAACAATATTATTCACCCCATGACCTTTTTTGGGACACGAAACTTGATCACCAACTAAAGCAACCGGTTTTCCCTCAAATTTAGCGCCTGACGCACTAATAACATTTCCACCATGTGAATGGGGATCACCCAAGCGAATCACACCTTTCATAATATTAATAACTCCTTTTTTTATATATTTTTACTTTTCCGTCCCAACAACACAGCGAATCTTATCCCAGCCTTGGTAAGGTTCGGGGTGGATGCTTCGTGCAGCTTGCACCCGTTCTAAATAATGAGATGTGTGATATATTCGCCAATATGCTCCAAATGATTGCATACCTAATAAATTAGGATCTTTTTGCTGAATAAGGCTTAGGTCGATATCTTGCAAAGAATGAAATGATTGCTGATTTTTTGTTCCAAACCTGTCATTATCATAGAATACTGTTTCCCCAAACAGTACATTACCATTTTTTAATATAAAATAACCGGTATTGCCCGGAATGGTGATGGTTTTGGTAAATCCATTTGAATCATTCTTTCTTATATCTTCAAATGTTACATTAAGTGGACTATCATCCACACCAATAAAACGCTCGACCTTTTCTGCCGGCACTGCGGCATAGCTTGTCACTTCACCAATGTGAAACGTTCGCCCTTGATCTAACGAAAACAGAACAAATGACATATCATTTGCTGGTATAGCAATATAATTTTTGCCCGGATTGTAATAGTGAAACGTCGGCAATTGTGTTTTGGTGAAAAACGGAATATTGATTCGGGTATGAATATTGTTAGCGTCATCGTGATACCACATTAACCCTTCACAGTTTTCACCTTGTAACTCTAAATAGCGGTGTTCGTCGTAACGATAAACCACCTGACGCTTTTGGCTTAAATAATAATATGTTGCCTTTTCGTAATTAGTTATGGTTCTTGTTGTGAGTTCATTAGGTAAGTCATACATATATGGGTAGACGATTTCATACCCTTCCCGTGGCTCAGCCATTGGAATATCTAACCCCACTTTTTGAACCTGATCGGGTCGAGCATTCCCAACCCAATAAACTGACAACCAGATTATTGCCGGCACCACAACCAGCAGCAAAAATAGCCCTTTTAATTTATGATTCATGCGTTACCTCGTCATGACTTAATCCTATTACCGCTCGCAGCTTGTTTTGCCATTGATGAAACGGTTTAAAGCGACTTTGGATTATCACCTCTTGCTTTAGACTTGGGTCACACTGCCAACGGTCCCAGCCTGTGTACTGGTCTGGCATTGTTGGCAGGCTTGCAGGCGGATTGTCCCAGCGGGGGCCCATATAGCGATCATAACCTTCTAAAATGGCTTGATTGATTGGCGATAATAAATCATAAGCAATGCTTGTACCATAAGGCTGTGGCGAACGATATATGCCTCTGTTTTTATCCAACACAAATATTTGATTATTCAGCACCACTATTTGTTCAACCGTATCAACCATTGGGCGGTAATACCTCTTTACCTTATCTGAAGTATGAAAATGGGTGGTTTGAAAGGTACGCCCGCCGTCACGGGAGTAGTCAATCCCTGAATAATCATCTAAAGGCACAAATATATAATCTTCGGGCATATGACTAAACGGTTCGGTTAGTGCTCGGGCTGAATGTAGCGCTAATTCCGAGTAAATCTGTTTTTGTTCGTCAATATAATATAACCGCCCTTGACATCCTAAACCGGTCAGCTGCAACGAACGGTAATTATCAAATTTAAACACTATTTGGGTTGGCGCTCCTAAAACCGTGCGGTCTTGACCCGGTATCGGCATTAATGCCAAAAAACAGATTAGAAAAGCGCAATAGCTAATCGCCATTAACCCTCGCTTTTTTTGGACATAACTGTAAATGACTAACCCTGTTGTCACAAAAAGATAACAAAATGCTAACATATTACTTTTCCGCCCCGACAACACAGCGAATCTTATCCCAGCCTTGGTAAGGTTCGGGGTGGATGCTTCGTGCAGCTTGCACCCGTTCTATATAGTTAGGTTTGTGATATATTTGCCAATATCTTCCAAATGATTGCATACCTAATAAATTGAGTCTTTTTTGCTGGATAAGGCTTGGATCAATATCATTCAATGAATGAAATGACTGCCTATTTTGGATTCCGAACTTGTCATTATCATAAAATACAGTTTCCCCAAACAGTACATTACCATTTTTTAATATAAAATAACCGGTATTGCCCGGAATGGTGATAGTATTCATAAATCCACTTGAATCACTCTTTCTTATATCTTCAAATGTTACATTAAGTGGACTATCATCCACCCCAATAAAACGCTCAACCCTTTCTGCCGGCACTGCGGCATAGCTTGTGACTTCACCAATGTGAAACGTTCGACCTTGATCTAACGAAAACAGAACAAATGACATATCATTTGCCGGAATAGCAATATATTTTTTGCCCGGATTGTAATAGTGAAACGTTGGTAATTGTGTTTTGGTGAAAAACGGAATATTGATTCGGGTATGAATATTGTTAGCATCATCGTGATACCACATTAACCCTTCACAGTTTTCACCTTGTAACTCTAAATAACGGTGCTCGTCGTAACGATAAACCACCTGACGCTTTTGGCTTAAATAATAATATGTTGCCTTTTCATAATGAGTTATGGTACTTATAGTGAGTTCATTTGGAAAATCATACATATATGGGTAGACGATTTCATATCCTTCTCGTGGCTCAGCCATTGGAATATCTAACCCCACTTTCTTAACCTGATCGGGTCGAGAACTCCCAACCAAATAAACTGACAACCAGATTATTGCCGGCACCACAACCAGCAGCAAAAATAGCCCTTTTAATTTATGATTCATGCGTTACCTCGTCATGACTTAATCCTATTACCGCTCGCAACTTGTTTTGCCATTGATGAAACGGTTTAAAGCGACTTTGGATTATCACCTCTTGCTTTAGACTTGGGTCACACTGCCAACGGTCCCAGCCCGTATACTGGTCTGGCATTGTTGGCAGGCTTGCAGGCGGGTTGTCCCAGCGGGGGCCCATATAACGGGTATGCCGTTCTAAAATAGCTTGGTTGGTTGGCGATAATAAATCATAGCCAATTCTTGTACCATAAGGCTGCGGCGAGCGATATATGCCTCTGTTTTTATCCAACACAAATATTTGATTATTTAGCACCACAATTTGTTCAACCGTATCAACCATTGGACGGTAATACCCTTTTACCTTATCCGAAGTTTCAAAATGCGTAGTTTGAAAGGTACGCCCGCCGTCACGGGAGTAGTCAATCCCTGAATAATCATCTAAAGGCACAAATATATAATCTTCGGGCATATGGCTAAACGGTTCGGTTAGTGCTCGGGCTGAATGTAGCGCTAATTCCGAGTAAATCTGTTTTTGTTCGTCAATATAATATAACCGCCCTTGACATCGTAAGCCGGTTAGCTGCAACGAACGATAGTTGTCAAATTTAAACACCATTTGAGTGGGCGCCCCGAAAACCGTACGGTCTTGACCCGGTATCGGCATTAATGCCAAAAAACAGATTAGAAAAGCGCAATAGCTAATCGCCATTAACCCCCGCTTTTTTTGGACATAACTGTAAATGACTAACCCTGTTGTCACTAAAAGATAACAAAATGCTAACATTTAAGGCTCCTTAATATCGGGATCGGGTAATTGCCATTGTGGCTCTTCGCTTAATTTTTGATATTTTTCTTTCTTTAATTCTCTATACACAATTGGGTTGGGAGATACATGATAAAAACTATTGACGACCAAATCCTGTCTAATTGGCATATGTTTAGTTGGAAAATTCATCGCTTCTTTTATAGGTTTTGGCAAAATGCCATAACGACTATATAAGACTGTTTCCGTATCGTTATTTTCGGGGTGGCGCCAATCGGCTATAGCGCGCCATTCAAAAAGTAGTTGCTGTTTTTGCGGGGTAATGCCATTCACCACGCCAAGGGCTAGATCGTAAGCCATAATTTTTGCCGGTGCATCTTTGCTGTTGGTGATGCCTGAATGGTGACTACTTTCATCCTTTTTACTGTCCACCAGTTCACGAATGGCATCCTTTAATTGTTGATTTGATAGATAATAATAAATTCGAATTTGGTCTTTATCTTTACCCATATCGTTATTACCGATATACCTAAAATATTTAATCCCCCGATCCGACAGTTGCAAATCATCGTTAAGTTTTTTTAATAAAACCGGATCGGTAATGACTGGTTTCCCGAATAGATCAATCGGGTTAGACGGCGGTATATAACTTGGTCGGGGCACAGTTAATTTGATTGTCCCTTGTTTTAGTTTTTCTATTTTTTGAGGATTTTTATTGTAGATATCCCCATAATGTATGGCTCGGCTCAGTTTAGTTTTATCACCGGGCTGATCAACTTGATAAATCATGGTTTCGGGCACTTCTTCACCATTGATAATCCGCTCTGTAAGGATAAAAGGCGCAGTTTGAATGTCACCGGTAGCATAGTTATCACATTGTGCCGTTGTAAATTTCAACATTTGTATCGATGCATCGAGTGAATTATTGGGTCTGATTTTTAAACTTGGATTATCGCGCAATAGCACGTCCGGACTTGAACACATTGCACCCTGTTTTTTCATTTCACTAGCCGATACCTTATTATAGGTTTGTTCTGGGTGGTCTTTTGACATTTCGGCAAAAGTCGGGCGATATACCACTCTCACTTTGCGACCGTATTTAATATATTGACCATGTTCGATTATCCCCTCAAATTTGCTGAATAACGGTTCTTGCTTCAGTTTTTGCAACTGTTCAGGAAGTAATTCAACTGCGTTCGCTATTTTTTCTTCACGGACAGTAAAATACGTAACTCGTTGTTTATAATCCTCAAAACTGATATAGTCCGGGTAATCTTGCTCATCAATAGTCATGCTCACTAAAGGAAGAATAAAATTTGGATTGATCGGATTGTTACCGGCGATGACTTGGTGAGAAAACACTCGCTGCCTTAAATTTTCATGGCACGCTTTAATGATATGATCAGGAATCCCTTTCCACCCCATCCCTTGCACATTCCATAACGAAACCACGTGATCATTGGGACTAAAATAGTGATACACTTTGCCGAAGTTATCGCGATAAAACATTTCTTTATCTTTGCCCAAGCGATCATACTGCTTTTCGCTGCCGTCGGCTTGCATATATTTTTCATCAGGGTTAACGGTGGTATTAATAATGTAGTTTTCTTTTAGTGTTTCTGGCGTGAATGTTATATTTCTTAAAGTTTGTAGATCTTTAATTTTTTTAACAAAGTTGACAAACGTCTGTTCGCGACTTTGTTTACTTTGAATGCCCATAGCCAAATCTTTAGATACCTTTTCAGCAGACGATGGTTCAAAAGCATAGGGTGAGTGTGCCAAAATTACGCAATCAGCAGGCAAAACATTGTCTTTTGCTAATAAAAAAGTTGCCAACATAGTAATAATAGTACCTTGACTGTGCGCCACAATGTTAATCGGAATATCTTGCCCTTTGGTATCTTCCCTAATTTTTTTAATCAATTCTGCTAACCGGTAAGCTGCAAATGCAAAATAGATACGATGCGGGTTATCATAACTTTTTGAACCTTCAGGGGTCAATTTTTTTCCGCCAAAGGCAAGTAAACCTGACATGCCTGGTCCATACATATCGGGGATCGAGGTGGTCGCATTGGCAAACGGCCCCCCATTACGGTGATAACCATAATCGATCCAATTAAAAAAATTATCGCTATTGAGTTTATCGACAGCAAGGGTACCGGTATCTAATTTAAATTCCCGATCTAGCCAATAACTGCTGTAGGGTAATTCAGGATCAATCACCGACGGATCTTTGAGTCTTTTTTCATAAGCGCGTTGATCTTCGTCATACTTTTGTTTATCGACCGGACGATACCCCCAAAAAAAGGGAATAACTGGGGAGTAGTGACTTTTGGTTATTGCTATTCTTGGTGCAAAGTTGTCACTTTCCTCTTGAATCGTCGCCCATTCATTGGGAATTAAATCACAACGACCTAATCGCTTATTTAATCCTTTACAGATACCTTGATCCTGATTTTCAAATGCTTCACCAATATCATTTACCCCGTGGATTAAAATAACTATACAAGGTAATGGTGCCGGTACATCAACGTTACACGTCAACATTGCATCGGTCGAATTTGA
Organism: Gilliamella sp. B3817; assembly: GCF_026536705.1. Taxonomy (NCBI): domain Bacteria; kingdom Pseudomonadati; phylum Pseudomonadota; class Gammaproteobacteria; order Orbales; family Orbaceae; genus Gilliamella; species Gilliamella sp. B3817. The sequence goes on from NZ_JAFNNV010000002.1 coordinate 172,908, forward strand.
TGGAACGCCACTCACCTTTTCAACTGAATGAAGTACTTTATCTGAGTCTGTTTTATTCGACATTCATCATTCCTTTGTTAATATTTCAATTTTTAAATCATCTAATTCAGTCATCGGTAATTGTTCGGTGTTACCACTTTCATCCGTCATGCCGTCTTGTGTACTACCGTCACTAAAATGAATTCGATAAGGATGATTTTTAAGTACTTGAGTGGGTGATCCATTTACACGTAACTTAAACTTACGCCCAAAATCGCCTTTTTGGAAAGAAGGTGTAACTTCTTTTATACTTTCCGCCCCAGAATAGGACAATAGTGCGGTTTTTTGTAAAATACTGGTTGGTGCAATTAATTCAATGGTTCCATCTTTAATGCGTATGCCTGCCCCACCACTGAGTAGTAATAATTCTTTATTGGCATTGATCGTGACTTTGCCATCGGTACTGGTTATAAACATATTTTTTTGGGATATTACTTCCATTTCGTCAGATTGCGCTTGAATTTGAATGCGACCCGATGCCGCAATCAGTTTGATCCCTAATTTTTGTGCGAATATCGACACCATTTCGCCAGCAGCCATGGATAATTTTTTTAAAATATTGACGCTGGCATTTTTACCTGCTGTGACAATAATATTTTCACTGGCTGCACTTTGAATACTTTTTGGTGATGTTTGGGCAATCCCTTTTTCACCGTGAATGACGACCGTTGATTCTTGTAATTGATTTGTTGCGCTAAGCAGTGTTTGTTGTTCGTTAATGTCAGCCGGTTCAGCACCACTTAATTTGCCACATTCAATCAATGTGTAAGAAATCTCTAAAGATTTTTCTACCTGTTGGATTGATTGTTTCATATCAAGTTGTTGACCTTCAGCCTTTTCTTGCGATATGGTGCTGATATAGACCCCTTTAGCAGCACGCATTGCCCCCCATTCATCAGTGCGTAACTCAAAGCCTTCACCACGTTTATGTTTCTCGCTATCCACTAAATGACCAATGTTGAGCTGGGTTTTACCGTACTCAGTGGCAAGCTTGATATGTTCTTGCCCACGTTTGTCATCCATGCGCAGTTTGTTGTTCGCTGGTGTACGAATTACATTGCGGTGTTTGTTGATTGTGGTGACATGGTCGGGGTGAGTACTGTCATGCATAGCATGGGCAATATAAGGTCTGTCCGGGTTACCATTAGTAAATGCAACCGCCACTTCTGTACCGTCTATTAACGGAAAATGAAAGCCGTACGTATTACCCGAATAAGGTTTTGCCAGTCTTACCCATAAACTTTCTTCGCCTTTTTTCCAATTTTTTAAATCAAAATTGAATTTAATACGATAGCGCCCTTTTGTATCGATATAACCATAAGTATCATCATCCGGACTGGTTACCCGTGCCGGTAAAGTACCGCTAACTTGTGGCCAAGGAAGTGGCAAAGGGCGATAAGGTTTTAATACATCATATGGAATGGCAGTAAAATGGGTTTCGTAAGAGTCTGTTCGATTACCATGACTTTCGGAAGCAATAATAATAATACCTTCTTTTATATCATAAATCGGACATTCTTCAATAATAAGACGTTGACCCGGCACCAGTTGATAATCATTACATTTACCATAGATAATGAATTGTTCTGATATATAGTGTTGGTGACGTATGTGCGCATACCATTGCCCGCTTTCAACGGTTTGTTTATCACCCAATACTTTATAATGCTCTTCATAACGATAGTCATCGCCATGGGTTGTGATATCTTTAGGCTGGCTATTGGCTGAGCCATGTAGTTGACTGTTTGCCATGCGATAATTGTAGTCGTTAACACTAACTTGCTTAGGTTTGGTTTTACTACTGAATTGTAAGTCCCATATGCTGTGACGTTGATTATCCGTCAGTCCACTCGGCTGTTTGATTATAATACTTCCGGCATCTTCCAGTCCTTGTTCATAATCACTCATCACGATAACATCACAGTGGTGCTTAGGATGCGTTTCGAAATAGAACCAAATCCCGACATCGGCAAGTAATCTTTGTATAAACGCTAAATCGGACTCTTGCCATTGGGTAATAAATTCACGAGCCGGATAGGTTTCGTTTAATTCAAAACGAAAATCAATTCCTGTAAAACCATGATTTCGTAATACTTCTTCAACCACATCAACAACACTTGTGTTTTGATAAATTGCACTTTGGTGATGGTTGGCTAATAAGGCTATCCTTGGCACTAATGTAACGCAATAATGCGCTTCGTCTTTACTCATTGAAACAAGGCTGAACTCTGTGATAACACCGTAAATTGTTCTTGATTTATCAAGCTTATCAAGGGAACTGATCTGAGTTAACTTTAAAGGTAATTGACGAGGATGAAAAGTAAGCGATGCGGTTTGATTAAGTATCGTATCAATAGATATATGCTTATTTGGCGTAGTAAAATGAATTGTATATTGCCATGGTTGATTTAATTCTTCTTTACCTTCAAGTGATAATATTGATATTGTTGTCAGTAAATCTACACCATCAATTGAAAGGGAATAATTATTTTGTGCTGAATGTCCAGTTAATAAGTTTCCTGCTAAAGAAGACAAACTGTCTATCAACTGCTCCTTTGTTTTCATAACCTTGTTCCCTTATATTCTATTACTTAACTTTAATAACAAAACTCTGCATTTATTTTCATCATATTATCATAAAATTTACATAATAATACTTACAAAATACATTTTTTTAGAAATGTATCACAAAGATATTTAAATACGAGTTTAATCAAGAAAACATCCATTTAAATAGTATGGGTAATCAAAGGGGAATAATAATTTTATTTTTTGTCACAATTACACGATTCAACTTTTTAATAATCTTTTATTTTGAGCTGATAAACTTTGCCTGTATTTGGGGTTGGTCACTTTACACAACGCAATTAAGTTTTGGTTTATCCCTGTGTATACAGGGAACATTTTTTTAAGTCATCGTATATATTACTAATACAAATCCCTGGTTTATCCCTATGTATATAGGGAACACTCCGCTTTTGCTATGTCCTGCTCCAGCGAATCCGGTTTATTATAGGGAACACATCAACAGCGCTTTTTAAATTTATAACAAACACTTTCATCAATTAACAATTCTCAATCACAATTTGCAATATCAATAATTGTTAACTATATGATTAATTCAATTAATTGACAATAACCTGTAACTAATAATTTAGTATAACTTATTGTAAACGATCGTTATTTGTTGCCAGATATTACAAAATCGACGTCCGCGTTACACGCGTCCAGATATTTAAAAATTGTTTTTATATTGGCATGATCTGGGTTGTTTTCAATTCTACTGATATTTGACGGCGACACGTCTAACTGTGCAGCCAAATCGGTTTGTGTAAACCCCGCGCGTTCACGCGCGTTAATCAGAAATGCCCTCAATTTCCACGTTTTTTGGGATTCGCGATACGCGGCTAGGGCTGTGGGGTTTGCTAAAACCCTATTTTTGAGTTCCTCGAATGTTGTGCTATGTTTTTTTCTAGTGGTCATTTCCAATCATCTCCTGTAGTCGGGTTCTAGCTATTTTTAGAGCATTAGCAGGCGTTTTATTCGTTTTTTTGACAAACGCGGATCCCTATGTTTATAGGGAACACTTTTTTTGGCATAAATTTTCAATCCACGCATTCGGTTTATCCCTATGTGTATAGGGAACACGTGCAGCCAAATCGGTTTGTGTAAAACCCGCTCGGTTTATCCCTATGTGTATAGGGAACACTTGAAATGTAAACCGTTTATGTATAGCTCGAACGGTTTATCCCTATGTGTATAGGGAACACAATGCCACAGCAAGGGGTGTCCAGTACGTTTACGGTTTATCCCTATGTGTATAGGGAACACTAATATATCCAGCTGGGTGTCCATCTAAAAACGCGGTTTATCCCTATGTGTATAGGGAACACCGCTATTATCAACTCATTAGCCATCGCAACCTCGGTTTATCCCTATGTGTATAGGGAACACATAGATTTAGAAAATTGCAGTAAATGAATATGCGGTTTATCCCTATGTGTATAGGGAACACGCCAACACCTAACGTGACACTACCAGTTAAAACGGTTTATCCCTATGTGTATAGGGAACACAAGTTGGTTTAATCACCGCCTTAGAGACCAATCGGTTTATCCCTATGTGTATAGGGAACACTCTTATTATAACTTATTGTTTATTAATTAAAATAGAGAGGTGTAAAATTCTACCGATTTTTTTGATTCTTTTTTGAGCAATTAAGAGTTGAGCAATAACAGATTAAATTTATAATTTAATCAAACTGTTAAATATGATTTATAAGGAACTTTTTACGATACACATTCTTGTAATTTTTTTGTCTACCAACCAATTTGGAATCATCATGTGTCTGTAATCGATTGCTTAAAAGTTAATGACAAATTACCGTGCATTATACATCTTTGTATTCTTTCACCTTATTTGTCTTTCCGTACATATTTGATATCAATTCTTTTGTTGATATCATTTAAGTGAAAAATATCGTTTAATTTTGTTTAATATTCTACATAATATTTGGTGTATATTTTGTTGCTGAGTTGACGTGAAAACATGTCACTAGCATAGAAAAAAGCCCTAAAAGGGCTTTTTTATGGTTTTGGTAATGTAAATTTTTTGACCCCATCCTTCGCTTTAGTCTGTGCAATTGTCATAATTTCGATGAAATCTGCTTGATTTTTTTCAAAATCCTCAGCTGTTTTAAATTTCTCTAATGTATTTGGTTTTTGCTTATCAAATTCCCACATTGCTAAATAAACAGCCTCAAGTTTATTTGATGGTTTATCATTTATATCTAATTTATCTAGATCGCTCATTACTGAGTTGAGGAACTTATCGAAATAACTATCAGCAGTTACGCAACTTTTCAACGAAGGAAAAATGACATTATTTTTAGAGCCAAGACAAATCATATCAAGCTTAGTTCCTTTATTGATATTCATGGCATCATCTTTATTTTTTAATTCAAGCGAAACATATTCAAATTGATTTTTTCCATTTGCTACTACATAAGGATCGCCAGTCAAACTGGTTTTTACTCCTGATGCAACTGTTTTAATATTAACCAAATTTTTATCATATTTTTTTTCATAAACATATTGGTTATCACCATATTCTTTAATTAGCTGTGCAGCATTAACCGTTGGCATTGCATCCATAAAACCTGATTTTCCATTCGCTCTGAACACCTCTATATCATCTTCTATTAAAAATTCAATGATCCTTTTTGCATTTTCATTTGCTGAGACATTAAAACCAATACAAGCAAGGATGGCGCTAAAAACTACTTTTTTCATGTGATATTTCCTGTAACTTAAAATTTATAATGAGCATAACTTAACAAATTAAATATAACTTTTCAATTTTTTCAATAATATAATTTGTATTTACCATGTCAGTTAACATCACACAAGTCATCGTAATGGTCTGTTGTTTCAATTGTTTGGTCACCGTTTTATTGGTTTGGTTGGTTTGCTTGCTTGACCTATAGTGTAAAGTAAAAAAACTATAGTCGGCAGATTTAGTTCACCCTAGATTAGGTTGGATAGATAACTATATTTGGTGGTTTATCCCTGTTTATACAAGAAACATTTATTTTATAAAAAATAATAAGTGTCGCTATAACCTTATAAAAGGTTATATATAAGGCAGAAAATAAAAACCCACTAAGGGGCTTTTATTTTAATGATTTTTATTTACGTTAAATTAATTTTTTACCTTAGGTTACGTTTAATTCCAGACGTTTTCCAAGAGCAGAGAGCGCTTTGCTAATGGTATCAATTTTTGTTGAATGTCCTAAGTTAACAATCCGCTGAACTTCTTGAGGTCTTACGTGGATCCTCTTAGCTAATTCAGCATTAGATATGTTTTGTTCAATCATTTCATTTAACAACAATACCTTAGCAAAAAGACTAACTGGTAAATCAATTAAATATTCACCTTTTTTTTGCTTGCTGGGTAATGGGACTTTTCGATGATCTTCAAAGTAAAAGTCAATGCTTGTAATCAATGCATCTCGTGCCATTTTCAAAGCATCATTTAAGTCATCACCACAGGTTATTGCTTCTGGTATATCTCTAAATGTTACTGTATACATATCCCCTTCATTGGTTAATGTTGCAGGATATAACATACCTCCTCCTTTGCTTTTAAGTTGAATTCTCTTATCAAGATAGCCCCTTTCGGGGCATCTATTAAAGATTGAGTTGCTTTCTAATCGCAATCATTGTACCTTTCGCTAATTCCTTATTTGGATGCCTTGGCATGGTTGATCGCCTTCCTTGGTAGTAAAGTTTTAGGTGATTACTACCTTGCTTTACTTCGACTCCTTGAGCAACTAGCCATCTTAAAAACTCTGCATGTTTCATAATTAATTTCGAGCTGATTTAAGATTAGACCATAGTAAACAAAAATGTTTATTTTTTCAATTAAAAGTAATCAAAAATGTTTATTTTTTTAATCTAATAAATAAACTTCGAATCGTATGTTCTCGGTTTATCCCTGTGTATACAGGGAACACTTTTCTTGCAGATGCTGGCTCAAATCGCAAAACGGTTTATCCCTGTGTATACAGGGAACACTATTAACGAGAACGCCCTCATGTAATTGAGGGCGGTTTATCCCTGTGTATACAGGGAACACTAATAACAAAACCACAGCATTCAGTCTCACCGCGGTTTATCCCTGTGTATACAGGGAACACTAAAAATCTACTAACCGAAGTTGTGGCTGACCCGGTTTATCCCTGTGTATACAGGGAACACGTTAATCAAAAAATGAATGATTTAAAAGATACTGGTTTATCCCTGTGTATACAGGGAACACCACTAAATTTTATATATTGTATCTTAAAAATTCGGTTTATCCCTGTGTATACAGGGAACACTATAGCCGTACTGCCGTTTTGTAACAGCGGGATCGGTTTATCCCTGTGTATACAGGGAACACTTAGAGGAAACAACGAATGACTGTCCAAAAATCGGTTTATCCCTGTGTATACAGGGAACACTAATGAAATGCTAATAAGTTTATGTATGAAAACGGTTTATCCCTGTGTATACAGGGAACACTCATAGGTTTTAGGGTGTTCTGCTCCCGTGTCCGGTTTATCCCTGTGTATACAGGGAACACTGATTTTAATTGTCCAACCGTCATGATTTCACCGGTTTATCCCTGTGTATACAGGGAACACCGTGACTACCGTCACATGGAAACGAAAGGGGGCGGTTTATCCCTGTGTATACAGGGAACACGAATCTAAAACACCGGTCTATAAATCCGTTCCCGGTTTATCCCTGTGTATACAGGGAACACCCTTATTATAACCCATTGTTTATTAATTAAAATAGCAAGGTGAAAAAATCCACCAAATTTTTTGATGTTTTTTTAAGCTATTAATAGTTAAGCATTATCGGCTTAAATTTATAATATTATCATCATGTTAAGCACAATTTGTAAGAAATTTTGTACGACATTCTTTTCTGTAATTTTTGTTCGCACCACGCAATAGTGAGTTGATCTAGCTTTTGTGATGCAAAAACTTTTTTTATAATTGGCATGACCTGAACCAAAATTTTCTTGAGGTACAAAAAAATCAAACTTTCCAAGATGATTTTCAAAAGACAAAAATCCTTTATTTTTTAAATGAAATCTAGTCATGTCCCACTTAAAATATGCGTTTTCTCATCTTGATTATTATTATTTATAGAAGGATATTCCTTGTGGTAACAATTACACTATTGTAACGAGTTTTTTTGATTACGATACTCAATGACCCTTTTGTATATTTAGTCACATGCCCTAAATTTTAAGGTCAATCTATATTATTCTTTGACCTTTAATAAAAGGTGTTATGCTTTTAGAAGTAACAATAAGATAGCTTTTACTGTTTTCATTGGGGTGTTAATTAAGTTTCTCAATAATTAATTTTTTATATTTATAATCAGTACTAAAAGAACCTTTTTCGTTCCATATAGTATCCGTGACTTTTATGTATAGAATATTGTCATTCCAAACCAAATCCCAAATAATCCATTTTTCTGTTTCGAAACAAAAATTATGCTCTATATGATCATGTTTAATCTTTTATAAGTCTATAATTGATTTTGATCCTTCATAATCTAAATAAAAGGTAGTAAAATGCGTTTTTGCCTTATTTATATAGGGTATTCCTTGTAAAGTAATGGTATTATTTTTGTTATCCTGAATTTTAACCTCGCTATCTTCATAATATAAAACTGTAATAATATCCTTATTCAAGGGCTTCCAATAACCATAATAGTCATAAATTTTCTCGGATTCGTTATCGTTCAAATTATTTATATAGGTTTTATTGTTCACTTTTAGGTATGATTCTGTTTTTATGAATCTTTTATCATTTTTTTCAATCATTGGGTCATAAATTTTTTTCATATGACGGAATTCTTCTGCGCTGCTTTTTTCTTCTATAAAGTTTATTGAAAACTTTTTTAGATTATTAGCTTCACTATTTGTTGTATAACTACCTACCAGAAATAAAAAAATAGATAAGAAAAGGTGTTTTATCATTTTGTTTTAACGCTATGTCATTTGGGGTATATTGGTGATTTATCCCTGTGTATGCGGGGAAACACGGTCGCTGCCGACGATTTCACTGTCCACAAAAAAATAGGCAATTTCTTTTTCAGCTGATGATAATGAGTCAGAACCATGCACGGCATTTTCAGTTACGTTGTCAGCAAAATCTGCACGTAATGTGCCTGTAGGAGCTTTTGATAAATCCGTTGGGCCCATAAGATCACGATAACGTTTGATAGCATTTTCACCCTCTAATACTTGTACTATAATCGGACCAGAGATCATAAATTTAATTAAATTATTGAAAAACGGTTTTCCTTGATGTTCGGCATAGAAACCTTCAGCTTGTGTTTGGGTCAATTTAAGCATTTTTATTGCAATGATATTAAGATTTGCTTGAGTTATTCGAGTTTCTATTTCGCCCATTAAATGTTTTTTTATGGCATTGGGTTTAATAATTGATAAAGTACGTTCAATAGCCATTGTGCGTTATCCTTGTTAATCTGAAGTAAATTGGATTCGTGTTATTTGTCCACTTTCATCGAGTAATAATAATCGATGTTGTCCTTTTTTCACGATTGTTAATGCGATTTTATCATTATCAGTTGATTGGGCAACAAGTTCTCCATCTAGAAACCACCATTTTTCACCCACTCCACCTTCGGCAAACAGTTCGATATTTATTTGATTTTGTCCCGGTAGCGATTTAACAAATTGCTGGTTTTTCAATCCGATAATCGTTAATGTAGAAAAAATATTTTTTTCCATTATAGGACAATCTTTATCGATTGGTGGAATAAGTGAATTTCTTCGCTCTTTCGGTAATAACCAGTTTTCCAGTGCTATAGGCCAAAGTGCTATTGTTTTTTTCTGAGCACCAGCACAATCAGGCGCAACACGTTTTCCTTGATCATTAATCCATACATTTATCCAACCAGTGCGATAAATAGTTTTAAGTTCATTTAATGAATTTTGCGTTGGTGGAATCATGTTATTTAATACCCAAGCCGTTTTTTGACGGTGACAATTATCATCTGTTACAGGTAATATTTGTCCAGTAGGCCAACATATTTTTTCTGATGTGACCGAGTCCGGTTTAACCGAAATTGGTAACGGTCGATTAATTCGATTTTCTTTATTTAATAATATTGAGTTTACTTGTTGCAAAATTGGGGTAGCGGAAATTGAACCATATTGACCTATTACTGGTGTTCCGTCAGGACGACCAACCCATACTCCAATTAAGTAACGAGGATTGATGCCGACAGCCCATGCGTCTCGATATCCATAGCTGGTTCCTGTTTTATAATAAACGCGATTATTATTAATAAGCATTTGTTTTGTGATCCATGCACTACCCTCAGAAATAAACGGTTGATTAATGATAGGTTCATTTTGAGTAAATCTTAATGGGCTAACTTCACCTTGTCGAGCAAAGGCACTGTAAGCACTCACTAAATTATCCATTCTTAACGAAGCCCCACCTAAAATATAAGCGATATTAGGATTGTTGCCTTGTGAAATCAATGGCAAACCCACGCTAAAAAGTTTAGCTGCAAATCGTTTTGGACCATAGAGTTCAATAAGTTGTACTGCCGGAAGATTAAGGGATTTTCGCAGTGCATTTGAGGCGCTGACGGGTCCGTTAAAATCTTCGTCAAAATTAGTGGGTCGATAATCAGTACTTATACGCGGCACATCTTGCAGTAAAGATTCAGAATGAATCATTCCATCATCAATCGCAAAAGCATAGATAAAGGGTTTTAATGTTGAGCCTGGTGATCGTAGTGCTTTAATCATATCAATCTGTCCAAAGCGTTCTTTATCATTAAAATCCGCTGATCCTAAATATGCTTTCACCGTCATATCAGTATGATCGACAACTAATATCGCAAGCGATGTTTTAGGGGGTAACTGTTTTTTGCGGTTTAATACCATATCTTCAAGATGATATTGAAGTGAAGGATCAATAGTTGAATGAATAATTTCATCATTAGGATATTGCTGCTTTAAACGATAAGATAGCAATGGGGCAAGTTGTGGGGATTTGCGAGGATGTACCCACACTTCATCTTGCTTAACTTGCTCAATAATTGCAGGTGTCCAGACTTGATATGTTGCTAGGCGATCTAAGACTTTGTCGCGTGCTTGTTTGGCTCGCTCTGGGTATTTATCCGGTCTTAATCGGCTTGGCGCTTGGGGTAAAACCGCTAATAAAGCAGCTTCGCTACGAGTTAACGCACTGGGTTTTTTACCAAAATATGACCAGCTCGCAGCACCAATACCTTCTATTGTTCCCCCATAAGGAGCATGGTTAATATATAGCGTGAGTATTTCTTTTTTACTGTAATGCAGTTCAAGTTGTAAAGTTCGAAATATTTGCTTTAATTTACCTGAAAGCGTTCGTTCATGAGGATAGAGTAATCTAGCAACTTGCATTGATATTGTACTACCACCAGATATAATTCTATCATTATTGATATTTTGCCAAGCAGCACGAAGCAAAGAAAAAGGGTTTATCCCAACATGTTCATAAAAATAGCGATCTTCGTAATTTAATAAAACATCCAGATAATAATCAGGGACTTCATCGAGTTTTACGGAATAACGCCAAATACCATTTTCATCAGCAAATCGCCACAAAGGTGTTCCGTCTTGTGCAACTATTGTTTGAGTAGGTTTATTTTTTGAAATTGATATGGGAAAAAGGTAATCAGCGATGAGAAACATAATTAACCCAAAAAATCCGAAAATGAATAGCCAAATAAGAAGTTTAAAAAGGCGTTTTATTATCTTCATTGTCATTATCTAATTTCAGGGGTTAACAGAGATTTTTACACAAAAAACACCGCCAATTTTATTTGGCGGATGTTTTGATGATAATTAATTTAATGAATTTATACTACTAATCATTTTTAATTTTAGGTTGAAATATTGTCATCATATCTAGTGTTTGACCAATCGCAAATCTTTCCGGACGATACATTGATTCAACAAATGGAGAAGGCACCATATAGCTACCTGGCGTCACTGCTCTAACTAAATAAGCCATACGTTCACCGTACAAATTTCTGCCAATATAATTTTGGATATCAACAGCCGCTACGTACCTATCATCACGATATTGCTGATAACGTATATGACTACTATCTTGATTATTGAGTAAATTGGCTAACCCAGGAATAGAATCTAAACTGACATTACTGCCTATAAGATTTTGATTTTCCAATTCTAATCCAGCAGGTAAGAAATCAACAATTAACGCATCTTGAATTCTTTCTCGCGATTTTACATCTAAGATGACAAGCATCATTGTACCCACTTTTACATCTGTAGGAATAATAGGGTTGCCTTTCATATCATAATAACTTCGACTGATCCTTAAGATGTTCCCATTTGATGTTGGTGCCGGTGCTGTTTTAGCATAACCTGATACGGTTAATTTAATATATAGCGGTTTATCATTTTGCGGGTTACTGATAGTTAATCCGTGATTTATATCGTTAAAATTAAAATTACGTTTAAACGAACCACTAGCCAAAGTGACTTCATTATTCACTGCCACTTTAAACTTCTGTGTGCTTTTGCGTTGTTCTAACGACCAACCCGCAATAAACAGTGAATTTAATTCTTGCGTTGATAGATAACGTTTGTCACTTAATAAATCAGATAATTTAAATAGATATTCAGTTTGCAAATTCGTACCAATTTTATTTTCAACAAGAATCGCTAATACTAAAGCGTCATCACGAAGTTCACTACCGTAATCACCATAATAATTAATGTCGTTTTCGTAATTTGTATTTTTCACTTCTTCCATCAAAGCTCGATATAATTCTTCATAACCGGTAAGTTTTGCCGTTAATGCTAACTGCATTATAGGTAGTGGAGATAACGCTATGTTGTTGTCTATAATTTTTCGAGATAGATTTTTAATTTCATTACGCATTATCGAAGTAATTTTATCTTGTTTTGCCATTAACATTAACGCATAAGCTTTTATCGAAAGCTCTGTATGATCATATCTATCTGAATTTTGATAATAATATCTCATGTTATCAAGAACTGAAGAGGAATAGATATACTCTCCAATTCGTGTCATCGCTGAATTGAGTGCTTTATCATTCACTTGATAACCTCGTTCTTTAGCTTGAAGTAGAAAATCAGTGGCATAGACAGTAAGCCAATATTCCTCATTACTTTCACTACTCCAAAGACCAAAACTACCATTGCTTCTTTGCATTGATAAAATACGAGAAATCCCTAATTGAACATTTTGACGACGTTCTTCATCCGAGTCGGTTTTGATGCCTAATGCAGCTAGCTGTTCACTATTAGCATATAAAGATGGAAATAAGCCACTTGTAGTTTGTTCCAGACATCCATAAGGATACGCAAACAATTCTTTGATATATTGGGCAACATTTAACGGTGGCTGATTAGAAACAATTAATTGAGCGCTAACAGTATTATCAATTAAATTATCTAAATTAGACGGAGATAGCATCCAACTTTCACCTGCATCAATTGCTTCAACATAACTTTTGTAGGTTGCAGAATAGGCAGGCCTGACTCCTAATTTCCATGAACGGTTGATTTTATAATCCGATCCATCATTCAATTTAATTCCTGTTACGGTGACTGTTATGGTTCCTTGACCATAGCCGTAATCAGCAATAATAGGGATTTGAATAATATTTTTCTGCTTTGTATCAAGCTTAAGATTGATAGATTTCGATTCCGTTTGATAAACCAGTCCTGAGGTTGCGACATCAATTTTCATGGTTTGAGTTGTATCAGTCAAATTATGGATATCTAATGCTAATTCAGCACGATCTCCACCTGATATGAATCGAGGAATAGACAATTCAGCAATCACAGGAGAAGCAACAATCATCGCTTGCTCAGCTTTACCAAAGCGGTTGTCATCCCATGCTTGCGCCATTAAACGTAATTCTCCATTAAAATTTGGTAATGCTAACTCAACAATTCCTTCACCATTTTCATTTAATTGGATCGTTTTGAGTTGTTGAGCAACGATGTTTACTTCAGTTAATGGTCTTTTACCGCCTGCGGCTACCGCATCACCACCAAAACTCATTTTAATGTTTCGTCCTTTTGCCTCAATTAACTTGCCGTATACGTCATACTGATCAACATCATATCGTTTACGTCCTAAAAATGAGGTATAAGGATCGGGCGTTGCGAAATTAGTTATATTCAACACGCCTGCATCTACCGCAGAAACTAAAACTGTTACGGTCTGATCTTTATTAATTGCTTGTTTATCCATTCTTATTTTAATTGGAATGGTTTTTTCTGGCTCGGTTTTATTCGGTGCGTCAATCGTGATATTTAATTGACGATTTGACGTGTCTAACGGTAAATAAAGTAGACCAACCGCCCGTTTAACCGTTTGTACTTCAGCATTCGTCGACGGTCGGATAATCATTGCATTTATATAAATATCGTGACGTTTCCAATCATTAATTGGGATTTCAACTTCAAGACCTTCATCACCAACGGTAATTTCTTTTTTCCATAATGTTCCATCGTTGGTTTCAAGTGATATGTAACCTGAACCGGCAGCTGGCGCTTGTACGTGTACTTTTGCTGTATCACCAACTGAATAAAATGCTTTGTCTATACTCAATTTTACCTGATCTGGACGCAAATTATTTGTACCTTGAGTATTATCTTCCCAGTCATAGCCAGCCCAAAAACGAATGTTACTTACTACATTGGTATTTGGATCCACAATTTCCATTCGATATGCCCCATAATCATCAGGTTGATAGCTGACTTTAGCTGTAGCGTTTTCATCAATGGAAATCCTATTTTCTGAAACAACAAACTCTTTTAAAGTTGAATGTTGCTCCCAACCACTACCATCAGACCAAGACCAATAATAATTTCGACGCTCACGCACTACACGGGCTATTAAATTATTAGTAGCGAGTTTTTCACCTTGCTTATTCACGTAAGCAACTTCAAACTCAGCTAATGCGCCAATGTCAACAGTTGGACGCTCACTATAAGTATCCATCTGCCAATTGTAATAAGGTTCGTCGCTAAATAAAGTACGTAAAGCGGGAAGTTGATTTGCTGGCCAAATATCTTGAGTTGCATAACGAGTAACTGGTCTTCCACCCGAATCCAATAAACTTATATTTGTCACGATTCTAATAGGTTTTTTTACACGAGCCCACTGATCTGCACTAAGCTTGATTTCTGTTTTACCATTATTATCCAAAGTTTCATCAATTTCGGACAACTCAGTATAATCTGTTTCACCTTGAACATTTCCGATTTTAAAATCATTTAATCCCTGAACAGTTCTTAAATTTTTATAATAGTTCCTACCATTCAATTTATTCCCTGAAGCTGGTGCACCATAGAGATACCAACCTTTTATACTAAATTCCACGTCTTGATCAAATGATATAGGTTCATTAGAAGGCGCTTTGATTTCCATTGCCATTCTTTCTGGCAGGAACTCTTCTACTTTAAAATAAGAAAAACGATAGTTGTCATCACCGACATTAATACGAAGTGACCATTTACCTGTTGGCGCATCATTTGGTATCGTGAACTCAACTTGATATAAACCATGCGTGTCTGGTTCTTTTTTTACGTAACCACTTGCTATAACATTATCGTCAGAAGAGAGCACATCAACCATGATTGGTTGATCAGGTAATTGTTGTCCGTCAGCATCCCGTAATAATGCGTTAAAATAAACCTTTTCACCAGGACGGTATAAATCGCGAGGCCCAAAAATAAATAATTGTTTTGAATAAAAAGTTGAACCAGATAGATTAAAGTCCGTTAAATTTAGGGCATTACGATTAATGGTGACAAATGAAGTCTGGCTTCCATCATCGGCTGTTAATAAAGAATAATTAGATCCTTCTGGTAATGTGATCTCAGCAAAACCTTCATTATTCGTTTGGAATGAAAGGGTATTACAATTATTATTGTTGTCATTTGAGGAGTTAACACAAAGTAGCGATAAATTTATGTTTGGTAACGGTTTGCCATTATCTAATCCATGAGTCATTACCAATAATTTACCATTGTTGTAAGCATGAATAGCTATCCCAATATTACTGATTGAAAATAATGTGGCAGGCAATTCATCATTATAAGATCCAGCTTTATCCATTATTGCAAGATAAATGCCTTCTTTATTTATTTCTGAAAACTTAGATAAATCCAGCAATAGTGTTTCTTGAGTATTTGGTGTAGGATTGAGATCAAACCTTGAAGAAAAAGATAAATCCATATATTCTTCAAAATTTTGTGAACGCCAAGTATAATAACGGTTTATAAATCCGTAATTCGTAATAAATTTAGCTAACTTTTCTGGTTTGATTCGATAAAAATTAATATCGACTTTATCAATATTCAGTGTCGTAACTGGTAAACCATTCATGGATTTGCTGGGTAATAATACTCCACTACTTGAAAAAGCGATAAAAGGCTCACGATTTTGGGTATTAATTTCAATTTGATATACTGAGGATAAACTCTTATCATTGATAGCAGATAGCATTTTATCAATGGTCAAGGTTAACTTACGATTCGGTTCAAGGAATCGATGCCTTAATTCCAAACCGTTATTTGAAAGCTCCCATGCGCCATCAACCGTTCCTTTTTCCTTATCGACAAGTCTTAGAAGATTGGAAAAATTGAGTTTAGGGTTAACCGGAACAGAAAACGTAACAACTAAAGTACTCGAACCATCAAGTATCATTTCTGAGGTATCAAGGACAGTAAAAGGGTTATTTTTATATTTTTCTTTTAACTCAGGAGTAACAGTAAATATACTTTGAGTTTGATTATTTTGATTCGAATTAATCTTTGAAGTATTGTCATTGACAGATTGAGTTGTTGTCTGACTATCTTTGTTTTCATTAGCTATCGATGAAGATTTATTATTATTATCACAACCGATTAAAACCAAAATTAAGCTCAATACGCTTAACCCTTTAATAAAGCTCATTATTTTTCACCTATTTTCTATTCCAAATATTACATTATCAACATTTTTCGATTATCTATATTATGCACTGCCTAAAAACGTTTGGCAAAAGTTGTTTTTAAAGACAATGCCACTTCTTCAAGTATGTCTGATAAAAAAATTATCTTTTATTAAAACATATTGTTAATAGAAATCATTGCCATTAGATGAAGAGACAAAACTCATTTATTCATGAAAATAAATGAGTTTTGTAAATAGTGGAAGGCGCTTCGTTACAAAAGCGAACAAAATTATGAATTGGCGCTAGCTAACGTCATTAATCTTTTCATTAAAAAATTTAAAATAACACCATAAAGGGGTAAGAAGAATAATCCACAAATTAAAATTTTAAAGCTATAGTCAATCGAGGCTATTTCGATCCAATGATTCGCCATAAATTCGTCGTTACTTTGATAAAAGGCAATAGCAAAAAAGACAATAGTATCAATACCATTACCTAATACCGCTGACGCTGAAGGCGCAACCCACCATGCTTTATTTTTTCGTAAATAATTAAACACGGTAATATCCATCAGTTGCCCAACCAAATAAGCGGCAAAACTGGCTAAAGCAATACGGAAAACAAAACTGTTAAAATCAGATAAAGCTGAAAAGCCCATCCAATGCCCTTCAAAAAACACAACCGAAATGGAATAAGAGAACAGTAAGGCCGGTATCATGACAACGAAGATAATTTTTCTGGCAAGGCTGGCACCAAATACCCGAATGGTTAAATCGGTGGTTAAAAAAATAAATGGAAAGGTAAATGCTCCCCATGTGGTATGAAAACCGAAGATATCAAACGGGATTTGTACCAAATAATTGCTTGATGCAATAACTAAGATATGAAAAAAAGAGAGCCAACAAAGTGCTTTACGCTGCTGAGATGGAGTAAATTTTTTCTGTAATGAGTCTGAGTGAATATTTAAATACATATTCGTTTCCTTTTTTGAATGGGGTGAGAGAACCCATAATGTTTAACGTAAAAATGATGTAATTAAGGTAAAAATGTCGGATTACCTTAATTTAATTACATCGATATTTAATATTGTTAACTTTTTATACAAAAATACTTGTTATACAAAATAATCGTTGATGATTTGCCTGCATTCATTTAACCGTCAGACACGACTATTTTGTGACATCGGTTAAATATTGATTTAACCCTTTTTCACGTAGCTCACAACTTGGGCACTGACCACATCCGCCGTCAACCCCGTAATAACAAGTGTGAGTGTGTTGTCGAATATAATCAAGATAACCGAGTTTATCAGCCATTTCCCATGTTTGCGCTTTAGTCAGATACATTAAAGGGGTGATGATGTTAAACGTGTAATCCAAAGCTAAATTCATCGATACATTCATGGATTTAATAAAGATATCTCGACAATCCGGATAACCACTAAAATCAGTTTCACATACACCAATAATAATATCTTGAATAGCGTGTTGTTTGGCATAACACCCCGCTAACAATAAAAATAGCATATTACGCCCGTCAACAAAGGTATTCGGATAATTCCCTTCTTGAGAGGCTTTGATTTCTTGTGAGTCATCAATCAAGGCATTATTGGTCGTTTGTTTGATCACTGAAGTATCAATGAGGGTTTGCTTTACACCAAGATCGTCAGCAATCCATTTGGCTTTTTCAAGCTCAATGGCATGTCGTTGACCGTATTGAAAGCTGATTGTTTCAACGTTTTCACGTCCATAATCAGCAATGGCTTGTAGCAGGCAAGTGGTCGAATCTTGCCCACCCGAAAATATCACAAGTGCTTTACGATGTTGCATTAAAAAATTCCTGTTAGGCTGATGAGATTAGCGATTATCGACTTTTTCAGGATAAAGATCGTGATTAGCTAAACGATTAAGCGCAATTTGTTCCCAGTGAGTACCGGGTTTACCATAATTAGCATAAGGATCAATAGAAATACCACCACGTGGCGTAAACTTACCCCAGACTTCGATGTATTTGGGATCCATTAATTTAATCAGATCTTTCATGATGATATTAATACAATCTTCATGATAATCACCATGATTACGGAAACTAAACATATAGAGCTTAAGTGATTTACTTTCGACCATTTTGATATTAGGTACATACGAAATGTAGATCGTTGCAAAATCAGGTTGACCGGTGATAGGACAAAGACTGGTAAATTCCGGACAATTGAATTTTACAAAATAGTCATTATCAGGATGTTTATTATCAAAGGTTTCCAGAATTTCTGGACAATAAGTTGTAGGATAGCGAACAGACTGATCGCCTAGTAGTGTAACGTTACTCATAATTTTCCTTAGTTTTTTTGCGTGGGAGGTTTACGAACCACGTGATAAGGCGCACACCTTACCTTTTTTTGTGATAAAAGTCTAGCCTATTGCTTAATCACTTAGCATAACGGCGTTAACCGCTAAGTTAACTTAATTTGCTTGAAAATTGGGGCATTTTGGTTAAACAATAGCAATGCGTGTTGAATAAGAAAGTTGTCATCATCAACGGGATAACACACAACGTTATCACTATTTTGATGATGACAAATTTGGAGGATAATCTTAATAAAAGCTAAAATTTAAAATTTATTTCGATTTCACTGCTTTGTAGAAGTTGTCCAATTTATCTTTAGCTTCCGCAAGTTCTTTTTCAGCATCATTTAATTTTGCGGTTTTTTCGGCAATTTTTTGGTTATCACCTTTGAGTTTTGCCTCTGCTAAATCTTTTTGCCTTTCTGCCACTTTTTCAGTTTTTTCGTTAATATTTTTTTTGTATTCGGCTTCTAAATTATCATCTTTACAATGCATTTTGACATTTAACAATGCTTTTTCTAATCCTTGAACACGTTCAACATTATCGGTTTTTTGGGCTTCAGTAATTTGTGCTTCAATTGCCTCTTTTTTGCCGGCACAGGTTTGCCCTTCATGATCATCAACGTTTGCGGCACAAACACCTAATGTAAGTGTTGTTAAAAAAGAAAGCAGTGTTAATTTACTTACAGACGACTTAATTGTTGATTTCATAATAATTCCTCTTAAGTTTATTTTCTTAATTGAACACAATCGACTTTATGGTTTTTGCCTTTCGTTAATATTAAACTTGCTCGCTCTCTTGTCGGTAAAATGTTTTCGATCAAATTTAATTCATTGATTTCTCGCCAAAGACGATTAGCGATATTTATCGCTTCTTGCTCTGGAAGCTGTGAATAGTGATTAAAATATGAGTTAGGATCACTAAAGGCGCCAGCTCGAAATTTTAAAAAACGATTCACATACCAATCATGTAGAAGCGACAAATCCGCATCAACATAGATCGAAAAATCAACATAATCTGAAACAAAGACTCGGTTGGTATTTTGTGTAAAATTTAAGGTTCCTTGTAATACGTTTAATCCTTCTAAAATGAGAATATCAGGACTATCTATAACGATTTCTTCATTATCAACAATATCATAAACCAGATGTGAATAGACGGGTGCTTTAACTTGAGATTGACCTGATTTTACATCAGCAACAAAATTGATCAACCTTTTAATATCATAAGATTGTGGAAAGCCTTTTTTGTTCATTATGCCACGCTCTTCAAGATATTTATTAGGATATAAAAAACCATCCGTGGTGACTAATGCAACTTTTCGATGTTCAGGCCAACGACTTAATAGTGCTTGTAAAACACGTGCAGTCGTACTTTTACCTACTGCTACACTCCCTGCTATACCGATAACGTAAGGGATTTTTTGGGTTTTACCTAAAAATTTAGCAAGAACAGCCTGACGGCTAAAACTATTATTAATATAATAGTTGAGCAATCGGGATAAGGGTAAGTAAATTTCGCTGACTTCATCTATGGACAAATCTTCATTAATTCCTTGCAATGAGGTCAGTTCTTCAGGGGTTAATGTCATGGGTTCAGCATTACGCAAACTAGCCCATTCTTGGCGGCTAAATTGCATATAGGGACTAAGATGATTTTTCATCATGTCGTGTTCTCAAATTCCATCTATTTAAATTGATTGGGTTAAGATTATACATAAATCTTAACTTTTACAATCATAAATTAGCATTAATGCATGATCGTAGCTATATTGAAGACTTACTGATAAAATAGCCTAAATAAATATTTGTCCTAATATTAAACAGAGATTATATGTTAAAAACCAAATCGAAACAAAAACCGAAAAAAACCCGTCAAGAGATTAATGAAGAATCTTGGGCACTCAAGCGAAAACGCAAACATAAAGGCTTACCAAGTGGTTCTCGTTTCAATAATGAAACCAAAAAAAATAAACCAACTGCTAAAACTGTTAAAGATCCACGCATTGGTAGTAAAAAACCGATTTCGTTAATTGCAGATGAATCAGTGAAATCGACCAATAAAATCAAACAACCGAAAACGCAAAAATTAGTTTTATCACCCGAGCAAGAATTGGAACAACTGGAAAACGATCCTAAATTAGAGCAATTACTTGATTTAGTCGAAAGTGGAAGCCAATTAACAAAAGAGCAACAAACATATCTCGATACTAAATTAAATCGTATCGATGAATTGATGCAGCAACTCGGTTATAGTGTTGATGATTTTGAAGATGAAGAAGAGAAACAAGAAGATATTGTAAGTTTATTGAAACGTAATTGACGTCATATCTGAACAAATTTACATTAATTTATTGTGATATATAATGCAATGAATTTGTGATAGTTTGGCTGTTAAAATATCAACATCAATCTGTTCCGTCGACTGAATGTACAATCAAATATTTAATAATGAGAGCCAATCATTATGCCTATGTTAATCATGCTTAGTTTATATATTGGACTATTTATTTGTACTTTACTCTATCTTCGAAAAACGAACCGGATTAAATTTCGTGTTAAGGCAAAACAGAAAACGATTTTAAAAGGTCATGGAAAAAGTCATGTCAAAGACAAAATTAGACGAAAATAATAGCTTAGCAGAAGCACAATTGTGGGATCAAAGTTTAATTGAAAAATACAATTATTCAGGCCCACGCTATACTTCTTATCCTACTGCGTTAGAGTTTAATGAAAATTTTAGCCAACAAGACTTTATCTTGTCCGCCACCCGCTTTGCGGATAGACCTTTATCGCTTTATGTTCATATTCCATTTTGCCATAAACTTTGTTATTTTTGTGGGTGTAATAAACTGGTTACCCGACAAACCCAAAAAGTCACCCAATACTTAGATATACTGGAACAGGAAATAGCTTCACGTTCTCAGTTATTTAAAGATCGCACCGTCACTCAAATGCATTGGGGAGGCGGTACACCGACTTTTTTAACGCATGACGAGATTACTCGACTTATTACCTCGTTAAAAAAGCACTTCAATTTTGATACCCACGCTGAACTTTCAATCGAAATCGATCCAAGGGAAATTACCCCACAAACTATCGATCATCTAGCCAATTTGGGCTTTAATCGATTAAGTATGGGGATTCAGGATTTTAATCATGAAATTCAGTATTTAATTAATCGTGAACAAGATGAACAACTCATTCGATCCTTGATCCTTCAAGCAAGAAAAAACCGTTTTCATTCAATTAGTTTAGATCTAATTTATGGATTACCGAAACAAACGGTTGACAGTTTTACCGAAACATTGGATAAAGTGATTGATATCTCACCCGATCGTTTAAGTGTCTTTAATTATGCCCATTTACCTAGCCGATTTGCAGCACAACGCAAAATTAAAGACCACGATTTACCTAATGCTCATGCAAAATTACAGATTTTACAGACCAGTATTCAAAAGTTAACCCAAGCAGGGTATCGCTTTATTGGTATGGATCATTTTGCAAAACCGACTGACGAACTGGCAATTGCCCAGCAGCAAAATAAATTACATCGAAATTTCCAAGGTTATACTACCCAAGGGGAGGCAGATTTATTAGGGCTTGGCGTATCAGCAATTAGTATGCTGGGTGATAGTTATGCACAAAATCAGAAAGATCTTAAACTTTATCAACAACAAGTTGAATTAAGTGGTAATGGTTTATGGAAAGGGTTTTCCTTAAAGAAAGATGATAAAATTCGCCGTGATGTGATAAAACAGCTTATTTGTCATTTCTATTTAGATAAACAAGCGATTGAACAGCAGTATCAAATCCGATTTGATCACTATTTTGCCGAAGATTTAACCCTGCTTGACCCATTAGTCAAAGATGGATTAGTCACAGTAACAGACGATGCCATTATCGTTAATCCTAAAGGTCATTTGCTTATCCGTAATATTTGCATGTGTTTTGATAGCTATATGAGACAACAAGCACGGCAACAGCAGTTTTCAAGGGTGATTTAGTCACTAGTCAAACCGCCCTCTTTCGATGATGTATTAAAGGCAAAGTTACGGTAAAAACCGTAACTTTTTTGCTTGTGTGGAATTATCAGTTAATGACAAGCTAAATAAACTCTAAATTTTGTTGTTTGTGCAATGACTTCAACACTTTTGAAGGTTTCGTCTAAAATAGCTTGATAAGGTAAAAATGAGTTTGCCACAATACAAAGGTAACCATTTAGTTTTAAGTGTTTTTTCGCTTCTTTAATCAGTGTGTTTACTGCCGTATAACTGGTTTCTTTACCGTCATGAAAAGGGGGGTTAGACACAATAAGATGATATTTATCATTAATATTTGAAAATACATCGCTGGCAACAACTGTTGCATCAATATGATTGGCAATTAACGTAGCTTTACTTGATTCAATGGCAGCAATGCTAACATCAGACAAAGTAAGATTGATTTCAGGATACAATTTACCCAACACGGTTGATAACACCCCTGCTCCGCATCCTACATCTAACACATTACCTTTAATAATATCAGCATGATCAACTAACGCATTTAATAGCAGTTCACTTCCGGCATCTAATCCTTTTTGACTAAACACGCCCGGTAAACTCTTAATCTCAATATCTTGATCTTCAATGGATAAATGATAATTTAACCACCATTCACTAAGATCAAATGCCAAACGACTTTCAGCTTGAAAATGATACAAACCACAACGCCTTGCGCTGTCAATTTTTTGGATGACACCAAAATCAGCGAGAAGCGACTCAACACTTTTCACCCCCGTTCGATTTTCACCAACAATAAAGATATCACTATCTTTTGACATATTATTTAATAGATAAGAGAGCTGAAATTGGGCTTCGCTTTTTGTTTTTGGCCAATAATAGATTAACGTATTCATGCCGTTATAAAAATCTTTATCAGGCAGAAGAGAAAAATCGATTTCAGTGCCCTTACGACTATTTTTTAGACGCAAATAGGTATGAAATTGTGAACAATGAATTTTAACTTGATTAGCCACAATAACAATAGGATAACTATCTTGAATATCACCAGCAATAATAACTTTTTTATCGCTAAAAAATGTTTGATGACGTTCAAGTACTTGACTTGCAGGAGTAAAAGCGGATGTTGCCATAATGCCTCAATGAAAAACCTTTATAAATTGATGCGATGATTATACAATTAACCATCTTTAATCTCTAATAAAAACCGAATGTCGATAATGTCACAACGTGATTGGTACTTACAACAATGCAATATTACGCAATATGTGTTGCGTAAAGCAAATGTTTTTAAAGGTGAAGTGGTAAACCATATTGACGATGAAATTCGTTTAATTGTTGTCGCTGAGCAAAAACCCACGCAAAAAATTTATTTTGATATTTTAAATGCCATTCGCCTTAATCAAGAACAGGTACTTTTTTTAACGCCTTCCCAATTAATCATCCCCTCAGATGATATTGATAAGGTTATATGGTTTATTGACATAAATCCTGATGAATCTTGGAAACGTGCATTAACGATTCAAACAACGGATTTAATTTCTTTAGCTAAAGCTCCACAACAAAAACGCCAACTTTGGCAACAATTATGCGAATATGAAAACTATTTCCACCCTGACCGACAATGATTTACCCGATGCTTTTGAGTTAGAACAACAATGCCACTTGATTCCTTGGTCAAAGCAGACGTTCTATTCAAATCAAGGCGATCATTATTACAATCTTAAATTGACTATCGATAACCGTATAGTTGGTTTTTGTATTTGTCAAATGGTTGCTGACGAAGCTAATTTGTTCAATATCGCTATTCATCCAAAATACCGACAACAAGGGCTTGCTAAGGCGTTACTGAATCATTTAATTGATCACCTGACTAGCATCGATCACCCAATTGCGATTTCCACATTGTGGTTAGAAGTAAGAAGATCAAATACACCCGCAATCGAACTTTATCATTCTCTTGGTTTTAACCAAATTACCGTTAGGAAAAACTATTATCCAACAACCAATGGCAAACACGAAGATGCAATTATTATGGCTTACACATTAACCTTATCATAACGATAAATTACAGAAGGAATAATCAATGATAGCTAATCGGGCTCTACTTTTTGTCAATGGTGAACCGCCACATCACTTTCCAAGTGATTTAACCGGCTATCATTATGTTGCTTGTACTGACGGCGCTTATCATAATTACTTAGCCTCAACCGCTATCATACCGGATTTTATTATTGGCGATTTAGACAGTTACCATCACACTATGGCTGTGCCAGACAAAATCCAAATAATACAAACTCCCGATCAAAATAAAACTGACTTTGAGAAAGCTATCATTTTTTTAGCTGATAAAGGGATTCAACACTTTGATATTTATGGGGCAACTGGACATGCTAGCGACCATTTTTTAGGTAATTTATCGGTAGCGTTGCAGTATCATTCACAATATCAAATTACTTTTTATGATAATTACGGCCACTTCTTTTTTGCCAAAAAGTATCAAGAAATCGTTAATATCAACAATCATATAGTCTCTTTTATGCCATTTTGTGAAGTGACGGACTTGACCATTACAGGCGTGCAGTATCCTTTAGTCAATCAAACGCTCACTTTTGGGAAATTTATTAGCGTACGCAATAAAGCCATATCAGATTTAGTTAAAATTACTTTTCAACAAGGTAATTTAATCATTTTCATTGAAGATTTTAGTAGTAAACATTGACGGCGTGATTTACAATAATTTACAATATCATTATACTTTTTTAATAAAAAGATTACCAAAAGGACATCACCATGCTTTTAAAAAAACTTTCTGTGCTTGTGAGTACATTATTGATATCTTGCATGGCTTTTTCTGCTCAAAATCAACAAGATATCAATAAAACTGACAAAGTAATGAAAGCTTTTTTAGCATGTGATAATCAATTATTTAAGCAACTCGCTTTATACAAAGATGATTTTAATCAATATGTTGACTTAGCCACTGCTGATAATGTGACCTATATTCCTGTCGAATCTATCGAAAGTCATGATAAAAACAAAGTGATGTTTAAAAAACCGTTTCAATATCGTGGGTTAACCATTTCGGGTTATCAAAATGTCTACCTTTCTACCACCGCATCAGGCCAATTTTATTACTGGGGATTTATTGTTGATAATGCCATTGACGATGTAAAAAACGCATTAGATACTCTCCATTGGTCTAAATTCAATGCACAAATTTATACTGCAAATACTAAAATTTTTGATACCCAATCTCATTCTCCTAATTGGCAGGATAATCCATATTCTATAGACGGTGTGCTTCCTAAAATTGGCACTATTGAAAAATCACTTTATTTAGAACCGATTTCTGACAAACAAAGCTTGGTGTCGTGCTCGATTCAAGGTGATGTAGACAAACAGATTCTTTATGTTACAAGACCAGATATAAAACCAATTTTTAAAAAAATGGAACTTGAACGTAAACAGAAGTTAAAACTAGATAATAAACAGAAAGAAATAGAACAAAAAAGACAATTTCAACCTCAAGTTAAGCCTAACCAAAGCTTAAAAAATAATTAAAAAATGGAGATGAAATTTAATGAAAAAATTAGGAATACTGTTATTTCTTTTTTCTTTTTCTGTACTAAGCCTTCAGGGAGTAACAAAAAATAAAACGGAGGTAAATAAAGTTGACTTTAATAAAGAGTATCAAAAATTAAAAGACGCCAGTATTGGAGAGCAATTTATTTCAATCAATAAAAGTTATGAAAGAGATTCGGTCGGTTACACTTTTATAGATAAAAATTCGGTCAGATTGCATCCGTATAATAAAAACATTCGTCAATTTAATAAAGTAACTAATTATATACCTTCTCTTAACTATGAACAGATTAATGGGAATAAAGTACCTTATCATTCAATGGTTATCCAAGAATTTGCGAATTGCGATAAAATGGAAATTGCCGAAGGCAAGATACAAATTTATGCAAACTATTTTGGTGACGGTAAATTGATTTCTGAAAATCAGTTAGTAAACCGTTGGGTTGCAACCAATCCAGGAACCGATATGCGGGTGTTACTGGTTATTGCCTGCTCGTTACCCCTTGTGAATTAGTCACGAACTTTGTGCATTGCATTTAGGCGTACGGTAGCGAAGAATAGGCGTTTATGCTAATATTCTGGCATTATTTTTAACGAATTGATGACAATGAAATGAATATTACGCAATTTCACATTCTAACAGAACAATTATTTAATAGTGTTGAACTTTTTTTAGATAACTACGCTCAAGAACATGATGTCGATATTGATTATGAAACTAATGGTAATGTGATTACAATCAGCTTTCCAAATGGCAGCAAAATCATTGTCAATACTCAAGAGCCGCTTTATCAAGTATGGTTAGCAACCTCAAAACAGGGTTATCATTTTGATTATCATGATCAGCAGTGGATATGTAACCGAAGTGATCAAACCTTTGATACGATTTTTTCTGAAGCAGTAAAAGAACAAGCAAGCTAATTAAATAAGCAGTTAAAAAAGGGATCTTACAATACTTTATTAAGATCCCTTTTCAGGTTCAAACAATATTCATTTTTTTGCAGGTATAATCAAAGTAGGGTTAAATTGGCTAATTTAATCACTAACCATTTGATTCCTTCGTTAACAAATGCGATTTGAACACGTCGATGATCCCCTTCACCATCAAGATTGATTATTGTGCCTTCACCAAAACGATGATGTTTCACTTTTCTGCCTAATGTATAACCATCACTTTCACGACTTTTATCCAGATAAGATTGTCTGCGATTTTGCTGAAATTGCTTTTCTTGACTTAGATTATCTAATTTGCCTTCAGGAGGCGCAAAGAATCCCCGATAGCTAATTTCGTTTAACCTGTCGACTGGCAATTCAGCTAAAAAGCGAGAAGGTAAATTACGCTCTTCACGACCATAAAGGCGTCTTAACTCGCATAGCGATAAGGTTAAATGCTTGCGTGCTCGTGTTATACCAACATAAGCAAGGCGTCTTTCTTCTTCCATTCTGTCGATTTCTAGTGCTGAACGTTGCGCCGGAAACAGTCCTTCTTCAAGACCGACAATGAAAACATTATCAAATTCAAGTCCTTTTGCAGCATGTAATGTCATCAATTGGACTGAATCTTGTTCTTTTAGCACGTCTCGGCTTTCTAACGAAGTATAAGCTAAAAATGATTCAAGCACGGTTAAGGTCTGACCGGTTTCACTATCTTCAATCACGGTATTTTCATTATTACGATAAAACTGTTCAGCCGCCGACACTAACTCTTCAAGATTTTCAAGTCGAGATTGTCCTTTAATGCCTGGCTCTTGCTCATACATTTGTTGAATTCCGGACGATTTTATCAGGATATCGAGTTGTTGATAAAACGGCATTTGCGCAACTTCATCATAAATTGATCCCATGAGTTCAAGAAAACGACTTACTCCAGATCGCTGCCGTTCGGTTAATCCATTCATTTGAATTAACATTAAACACGCATTCCATAATGAAATATTATTTTGTTTGGCTGTTAATCTGATTTTATCAAGGGTCACATTACCAATACCCCGCGTTGGCGTATTCACCGTTGCTTCAAATGCCATATCGTTATCGTGATCATGCAAAAGCCGTAAATACGCAAGTGCTAATTTGACTTCTTGCCGCTCATAAAACCGGATCGAACCATAGATCTGGTAAGGTAACCCAGCTTGTAATAACGTGTCTTCAAACAGTCGGGACTGCACATTATTGCGATATAAAATGGCACAACTGGAATATTTTTCACCAGCATCATGATATTTTTTTATCTGCCCAATAACAAATCTGGCTTCATCAATATCATTGAAACCAACATAAAGAGAAATCTTTTCGCCTTCATTGCGATCTGTCCACAAATTCTTACCTAATCGATTCTGATTTTTAGCAATAAGTTGATTAGCGGCATCTAAAATCGTACTGGTTGAACGATAATTTTGCTCTAATCGAATAATTTCAGTTTCGGGAAAATCATGAATAAAGAGTTGTAAATTATCGGCATTTGCACCACGCCAACTATAGATTGATTGGTCATCATCGCCAACAATCATGACATTCGCCGTCGTGCCCGCTAATTTTTTTACTAAAGAATATTGTATATGATTCGTATCTTGGAATTCATCAATTAAAATATTTGAAAAACGATGTTGGCAGTAACTTAATACATCTTTGTCACTGCACAATAATTCATAAGCACGTAAAATAAGCTCCGAAAAATCAACATAGCCTACTCTGTCACAAATCGCTTGATAGTCATTGTAGATACTCTGCCACATTATCTGTTTAGGATCTTCAGGTATCAAATCTTTAGCGCGTAAGCCCTTCTCTTTTTGATTAGAGATAAAACTTGCACACTCTTTTGCCGACCACTGTTTTTCGTCAATTTTTAATTCACGAAAAATCCGTTTGATCAGACGAATCTGATCTTCCGTATCGATCAATTGAAAATTGGATGGGAGTTTAGCTTGCTGAGAGAACATGCGTAATAAACGATGCGTTAACCCATGAAATGTTCCAACCCACATACCATTAAAATAACCTTCACCAATCAGATGCTGTATACGCTCTTGCATTTCAGCCGCAGCTTTATTGGTGAAAGTGACGGCAAATATGGAATGAGGCGAATAATGTTTTTCCATACAGAGCCATGCAATACGGTGAACTAATACCCGTGTTTTACCACTGCCAGCCCCTGCAAGAACAATAGTGTATTGATTATCAGTGGTCACCGCATCTTTCTGCTCGGTATTAAGGTCGTCTAATAATGATTGTCTGTTTTCCATTATGTTAAAACCTGTTGTCATCATAGCAATTCTTGATAGGTTTTGAATTTAAACCTAGTATCAATCAATTCTTTTCAGTTAATCTGTCGTGTTTAGGTTGTCATCAAAAAGGATGTAAAGATAGGCGTTTTTTTAAAGCAATTGATGATGATCGTGTAGCTTACTGTCTATTTATACATATTTAAAATAAATTATAGCAGATTATCCAGTTCTGATAAATGATTGATTTCAATATGTGGTAAACATTTGGCATCAGCAAGATGATAAATATCTTGACCATAAATATTAATCCAACAAGCTAATAAACCATTATTTACTGCGCCGTTAACATCTGTTAATAGATTATCACCGATATGTAAAACGTGCTTTGCTGGTACGGCTAACTTGTTAACTGCCAAATCGAATATCTCAGGAAAAGGTTTAGAACGACCATCCGCCCCACCTCGAAGCGAAAATTGAAAGTAATCTCCTAATCCTATTTTATGAATATCCACATTGCCATTTGTGATCACCGCTAAGGGTATTTTACTGGCAAGTGTTGCCAATAATTGATGCGTCGATTCAGTGATTTGCATTTTATGACGCCAAAAGTTAAAGCACGCCATAGATTGCTGAACGATATCATCAATGTTAAATGTGGATACACCCATTTTAAGGAGTAGAGATTTAATCGTTTCGATTCGCCAAATAACCACATCGTGATAGATTTCGGGATTTAGGGCTAATACCTGTTGTTTTTCATTATGAAGATCTGACAAGGTGATATTTTTTAGCTGTTCATGTTGTCTTAAAGACTTGATGATTTCATCTTCAGCTTTTTCAACAATCATGCTGTTGTCATATAACGTATCATCAAGATCAAATGTCATTGCTTGAATGCGGTTAATTGATCGGTAAAAACGCATTACTTTCTTCCTCTTTTTGCTCTTGGATGCGTCGAATCATAAACATCAGATAAGTGTGAAAAATCAAGGTGGGTATAAACTTGAGTTGTAGACAAATCAGCATGCCCGAGTAACTCTTGTACTGCACGCAGATCTCGACTGGATTCTAACATATGCGTTGCAAAAGAGTGACGCAATTTATGCGGATGAACATGTGAACTTAATCCCTGTTTGATCCCCCACTCAGCAAATCTTTTTTCAACATTTCGTGGGGAGATTCGACGACCTAATTTTGATATAAATAAGGCATCATCTTGAGGTTCTAATAAGTTACGCATGGATAACCAGTGTTGGATCCATTTAATCGATTCTCTACCTAATGGTAATTTCCGTTCCTTATTTCCTTTCCCCATTACCCGAATTTCCCCCTCTTTTAGGTTTAATTCACGGCAATTTAGATTCACTAATTCTGACAAACGTAATCCGGATCCATACATAACTTCAAGCATTGCCCGATCACGTACAGATAAAGGATCGTTATATTCAATGTCCAGTAATTGATTTATCTCGTCAATATCAATATTTTTAGGCAGATGTTGACCGATCTTAGGATTTAAAACGCCACGAGCAGGATTTGCGCTGATCAATTGATTCTTGACCATCCAATCACAAAAGCTCCGCAATGCCGATAACCTTAATGACAAGCTTCTTGCTTGTAACCCTGCTTGTTTACTTCTACCAATTAATAAGCGCACCGCGGATGAATCGAGATCTTGCCAGTTAGCAATTTCGACTGTTTTTGCTAATTCAATAATGGCATAGAGTTGTCGACGATAATTAATTTGCGTGTTTAAACTGAGTTGTCTTTCGGATTTTAAGTAGTTTAAAAATTGCTCAACGGGTTGGGTTAATAATGATAGTTGTTCTTGATTAGACTGAATCATCATTAGTCCTTATTTTGTTCGCATAATCCACTTTTCAATCAAGATCGGTAATAACTCACTTATTTTTTCCAACAAGAGTGTCCCTTGACCTACTTGATAATGATGTGGATTTGCACTGGTAAAAATCAAGATGCCCAAATCACCAAATTTTCCTAATAGCGATAAAGCAACTGATCCAACATAGTTATGTTCTGGTAATAAAAAATCTAATTCCGTCGAATTTAATGTACCTAAATACTGATGGCTATACTGCAAATGACGAACACGAATAAAATCAAATTGCGAAGAATTCAGCGCCAAGTAGTGATAATTTGATGGCGCACTAAGTAGCCATTTATCGTCAAAAAGGTAGAGATAAGCGCCGTTCAGTCCCAATGATTTTGCCCATGAATTAAGTGACTGAATTAATTCATTGAGGTCTGAGGTTTGAATCAATTTCAGTTGAAGATCCATCAATTGGCTAAACAACTGCTCATTCGCTGTGGCATGTTCCATTAATAACGTTATTTCAGACTCAAGTTGCTTTATTTTATTTCGTTGCCTTGCCATGTGCCATTCGGGTAATGAGATGACGCCACGCACGGGATGAGGAATTTGCAAACTTTCAATCTGGTTGGCATTGCGAATAAAAAAATCAGGGTTATTGATAATATACTGACTGACCACTTCATCATTTAATTTGAGTGGTTTAGTTTGAGTTTGACTGTTTTTAGTTTTTAAATTCCGCGTGTTTTTTACAAC
This sequence comes from Gilliamella sp. B3817, assembly GCF_026536705.1. Lineage (NCBI taxonomy): Bacteria > Pseudomonadati > Pseudomonadota > Gammaproteobacteria > Orbales > Orbaceae > Gilliamella > Gilliamella sp. B3817. The sequence continues at coordinate 205,224 of NZ_JAFNNV010000002.1, forward strand.
CATAGTTAAATTCTTTATTCATTTGTTAACATTTTAAAGATAGACTCATTTAATATTCAAATATGCGAACTCGGATTTTTATTGACCCACGCTACAAATTAATTGCCAAATAAGCACTATTTTAAAAAGAGATAAAACCGTCATAAACATGTGTTGCCGGCCCCGTCATAAAAAGTGGTTGATTTTCGCCTTTCCACTCAATCAGCAACTTGCCACCGGGTAAATTGACATTCACAGTCGAATTTAACAAGCCTTGATTAATTCCTACCGCGACCGCTGCACACGCACCAGTCCCACAGGCTTGGGTTTCACCCACTCCACGTTCGAATACGCGCAAATTGATGTTATTACGATCAATAATATGCATAAATCCAATATTAGCCCGTTCAGGAAAACGTTCATGTTGCTCTAATAATGGCCCTAGCGTGCTCACTTGAGCAGTTAAGATATTATCAACTTGTATTACACAGTGTGGATTGCCCATTGAGGCAACTCCACATAAAATGGTTTGTTCTTGTGCTCTGATAATATAGGTCTTTTCTTCTTTAATCGCTTTAAAAGGTACTTTATTTGGCTCAAAAACAGGTACCCCCATGTTCACTCGAACGGTTTCATCATCGTTAACGGTTAAGACAATGTTCCCTTTCATGGTACTGACTTTTAACACGCGCTTTTTGGTCAAACCTTTCAAACGAACAAAACGCGCAAAACAACGTGCACCATTACCACATTGCTGAACTTCTGTCCCGTCCGAATTAAAAATACGATAGTGAAAATCGCTATCAGGTGAATAAGGTGGTTCAACAATAAGTAGCTGATCAAACCCAATACCGGTATATCTATTAGCCAGACGCTTAATTAAATCCGGAGATAGATGAACATTTTGCGTTACCGCATCAATAACCATAAAGTCATTTCCCAGTCCATGCATTTTTGAAAAGTTCATCATCATCTACCTTTTATCATCAAAGATTACTATATCTTTAATAACTGTTTATTGATTCGTTTTATTTTAAAAACGTCATAAACAACTTATTAAGATTCATCATTTTTGTTTAACCAGTTATAACCTATACATTAATGGATAGCTAAAACACGTGTTCTCCACGCCATAAGTCGTCAAACGTTTCGCGTTGACGAATCAACTTATGCTGTTGTTGATCAATCAGCATCACTTCTGCTGGGCGAGGATGGCTGTTGTAATTTGAAGCCATGCTAAACCCATAAGCACCTGCGCTACATATCACGACTAAATCATCTTGTTTGACAGATAGCTCACGTTGATAAGCAAGTACATCACTTGATTCACAAATCGGCCCAACAACGTTGTATATAAAGGTTTTATCTTCCGCTTGTTGCTCTTTTTCGGGTAATATACGCATCCAAGCTTCATAAAGCGCTGGACGAATTAAATCATTCATCCCTGCATCGACTATTGCAAAATGGTTATCATCTTGATGTTTAGTGTATTCCACTTTCGTAATGAGTAAACCTGCGTTAGCCACTATTGAACGCCCCGGTTCAAATATTACTTCGAGATCTGGATAATGCGCTAATTTTTTCAATAATTCAGTCACCAGTAGCGATGCCGTTGGTGGTTGCTCATCATCATAACAAACGCCTAACCCGCCACCTAGATCAATATGTTGTATCTGAATATTTTCTGATTTTAATTTATCGACTAATAAAAGTATACGTTCAGCGGCATCCAAAAACGGCGATAACTCGGTGAGTTGCGAGCCGATATGACAATCAATACCAACAATGTTAATATTGGATAATGCTTTTGCTTGACGGTACACCTCAATCGCTAATTGGTAACTAATACCAAATTTGTTTTCTCGTAAACCGGTTGAAATATACGGATGCGTTTTTGCATCAACATCGGGATTAATTCTTAAAGATATAGTAGCGACTTTACCAAGACGTTTTGCAATATCATTGATTCGATATAATTCTGCTTCTGATTCAACATTGAAGCATTTTATACCTACTTGTAAGGCTCGTTCAATTTCGACAATGGATTTCGCCACGCCCGAAAAGACAACTTTTTTGGGATCTGCACCCGCTTTGAGTACTCGTTCTAGCTCACCTTGTGAAACAATATCAAACCCTGAGCCTAACTTAACTAACAACTGTAATACCGCTAAGTTACTATTCGCTTTGACCGCATAACAAATTAAGTGTTTACGATGAGTAAGTGCATGCTTGTAAGCTAAAAACTGCTGAGTGATATAGTCAGCAGAATAGACATATAAAGGGGTACCATATTGTTTGGCTAAATCATCAATAGCAATTTGATCAGCCAATAAATGACCATTTTGATAATGCAAAAAATTCATTGTTTCTTTCCTAACTTAAGCAACTTTATTTATTATTTGTTCTTGATTCAAACTATTCATAGTTGTTTGGTCTGTTTGATTATTGGATGCTTCTGTAGGATGATATAAAGGCCCTTTTAGACCGCACCCCACAATTGATAGAATGAGCAAAAACATCGAAAGTAATTTTATTAATGATTTCATATAATATTCACAATATTCTAGATTTTTATGATAACGACTATATTACACGATAGCCCTAATCGTGCAAAGCGCTAATAATAGGTTTGCCAAAGAACAAGGCAAAATCTAAAGTCAGGGAATTTGATAATAATTATGCTATAATTAAACTTTTTAATACGACAGGAAACAAGATGGAATCAACAAATCACTGCCCTACCTGTGGATCAGAATATACTTATCCCGACGGTAATTTAATTGTCTGCTCAATGTGTGCTCATGAGTGGGATCCTAATCAAGCAACGACTGAATCATCTCAACGTGAAGTGAAAGACAGCAACGGTAATTTATTAGCGGATGGCGATGATGTATTATTGATTAAAGACCTTAAATTAAAAGGTTCATCGACTGTGCTTAAAAAAGGGGCAAAAGCGAAAGGGATTCGTTTAGTCGACGGTGATCATGAAATTGATTGTAAAATCGATGGCATGAAAATTATGCTCAAAGCCTGTTTTGTCAAAAAAGCTTAATGCATTGAATGCTTCATCTTTTTCAATAAGATGAAGCGTTGATTTACAATCAAATCATGTTTGATTTTATATTGACTTAAATATAGGAAATCCTGCCTGTTCGCCAATTGCCTTTAATCTGTTTTGAGCTGTGATAATATTTTCTTTCCATTTGTCATCTTTTGCCCACATCTCAATGACTAACGGTGCTGAATAGTTCATCATTTTAAGTGTTTTAAGTATGGAAAGAAAATCAACCTCACCTTCACCAATGACAAGATCTCTAAATTGTCCTGAATAATTCTTTTTCACTTTTAAGGTGTCTTTCAGATGAATTTGGACGATATGATCACGACTTAACAATAATTCAGTACATGTATCGTAGTTCCAACCCGTGATATTTCCAACATCAGGATAAGCCATGAAGTAAGGGGAATTCACTTCCCGTTTTAAAATTTCAAATTTACTGAGTGAATTTAGGTAATTAGTATCCATAATTTCAACTGCCAACATTATTCCAACTTTTTCCGCTTGTTTAGCTGACCATCGTATACCTTCAATAAAACGTTGGTGAGTCTTGTTATTGGCTGGTTCATAATAGACATCATACCCTGCTAACTGAATCACTCGTATTCCAAGCTTATAAGCCAAACGAAGCGCTTTATTCATGATGTCTTTAGCTTGGTTGCGGACTGTTTCATCTGCTGAGCCAAACGGATATTTACGATGTGCACTTAAACACATTGAATGTAGTGGTATTTGATTTTGCTCACATAATCGTTTTAGTGCATAGATTTCGTCATCAGACCAATCGAGCCTTGCTCGACGCTCATCTGATTCATCTATTGATATCTCAATAAAATTAAATCCTAATGATTTTGCTTCCTGCAATTTTTGTTGCCATGAAAGTTCATTAGGCAATGCCTTTTCATAAATACCAATATGATTGGTCTGTAAAGTGGGATCGATTGCAAATGTTGACATAGTTAAAACCTGTTCATATCTTTATTATTTTCAAAAATGCAGTCGCCGTAACAACTGCAATCTATCACTTACCAATATTTTGCTATTTGCTCTCTTAATGCTTGAGCCGTTTTTTTACCATCTTCATTGGCAAGAGCTCGACCAGCAATGAAGGCTTTGGTTTTAATGCCAGCAAACAAGTGGATATCTTCCGGTACAATTCCCCCTGTGATTGAAAGCTCTAGTCCTAAATCTGAAAGCTGACGCATTTTAACCAAATCCTCTTCGCCCCAACCTACCCCAGCTAATTCTGCATCTCGAGAACGGTGATAAATTGCCTGTTTAATACCCAATTTACGCCAAGCTTTCGCATCTTCTAATGTCCAATGCCCATACAATTCAATTTGGATTTCGCCTTTAAACTCATCGGCGACTTTCTTACATGCTTCAACCGTGGCTATGTGCGCAGCTGCCGATACGGTTAACCAATTAGCGCCAGCAGAAAAAGCCATTTTTGCTAATATTGCTCCGCCATCGGTGGTTTTTAAATCACAGACTAAAATATGATCGGGATAAAGTTGTCTTAATGTTTTTACACTTTCCATGCCTGCCCCAAACGCAAGAATAGTGCCGACTTCAATAATGTCGACAAATCCTGACACATTTTTAGCAACATCTAATGCCGGTTTTAATTCAGTTTGATCTAAGGCGATTTGTAATTTAGGTGCTGTCATTTTTATTTCCTTGTTCATTTTATTTTTGACCGTAATAAGCGTTTGCGCCATGTTTGCGAAAATAGTGCTTATCAGATAAAGTTTGTTGTATTTTAATGGTTTGATTGAGCTGACGAGTTGCAATTGCCATCATAGCGACTTCTTCCAGTACCACAGCATTATGTACGGCGTCGATAGCATTTTTTCCCCAACAAAATGGGGCATGTCCAGAAATCACAGCGCCAGGCATGGCTTTTGGATCGACGCCTCGACGCTTGAACTCCTCAATAATGACAAGTCCTGTATTTTTTTCATAATCGGTCGCAATTTCACTATCGGTTAGCCGACGAGTACAGGGTATATCACCATAAAAGTAATCGGCATGCGTTGTGCCTAAGGCTGGGATGTCTAACTCTGCTTGAGCCCAAATGGTGGCATAGCGCGAATGGGTATGGACAATGCCACCAATATTTTCAAATGCTTTATAGAGTTCAAGATGAGTGGCTGTATCACTGGACGGATTGAGTTTACCTTCTACAATTTCCCCTGTTAATGAAAGCACAACAATGTCATCTACAGTCATCGCACCGTACTCAACACCTGAAGGCTTTATGGCAATAACGCCTTTTGTGCGATCAATTTCTGATACGTTGCCCCAAGTAAAAGTAACCAGATTATATTTAGGTAACAGTAAATTAGCGTGTAAAACCCTTTCTTTTAAAGCTTGATACATAAACTAACCTCCATTTAAAGCCCGATCAATGACTGCATAGACATCTTCTTTACTGTGACAACGTCTTAATTTATCGAGATCAACACCTGTTGCGCTATTTTCATCATCTAAAATTTGTGTCACTTCCATTAACCCTTCCATATGTTGATCAGACGTACTTCCGGCTAAGGTGACAAGCACATCAACCGGTTCATCTTCTCCGTCAAAATAAACAGGTTTTTTTAAGGTTACTAAGGCAAAAGCGGTACGATTGACACCATCTTCAGGTCTAGCATGCGGCATAGCCAGATTAGGCGCAATGATAATGTAAGGTCCCATGGATTTTACACAACGGATAATGGCATCGTGATAAGATGGTTCAATGGCTTTTGATGCTACTAACATATCGGTTCCAAGCTTGACCGCATCTTCCCAATTTGCCGCTTCTGCGCTGAGTAATATTGAGTTATTTTCAATTAAAGATTCTTTGAAAGCCATATTGCGCTCCTTTTTCATATTCTATCTATTTATTCGTATTAACTTGGTTAATTAGTTCGATAAGCTCATCGCCAAACGTATGTGGATTAAGCATATTTTGTACACCGAGTGCATGTTGACCTTCATTCACTTCAATTTCATGTATCAGATGCTTCGATGCTACGATGATATCAACATTCGGTAATCGGGATTTGTAGTCGGTAACAGCACAAGAATCCATAATGTTAGGGATCCCTTTCTTATCCAGAAAATTCGCAATTTTCATTTTCATCATCATTGATGACCCTTGACCACTACCGCATACCGCCAGAATACGAATTGGTTGGCCTTCACTTATTGCAACTTCATCCATTTTTTCAACTACTGCTTCATTTACATCCTGATGTATATCATTTTCGATAGGTTGATTTTTTTGTTGTGCTTCTTCAGCGCGTAGTGTTTTAGCGGCAAAGAACATATACACCAATGCTAACGCAATGATTAAATAGATAAACAAATGAGAAAATGATAACCCTTGTAAGATTGGTGGGAATAGAATTGACCAATCCGCCATCCCCATCCATGAGTCAATAGGCGTGCCGTTTTGCGCAAAAATATTGATCACCCAAGCAGAGCCCAGAACTTCGATTATCCCCATTGCAAAACAGATTTTCATAACTGCTTTCCAACCACCAAAATGGTTGGCAAATACGCCAATTGTCGCATTTGAGAAAAACATTGGAATAAATCCCGGAATAATCATTATTGGGGATTTAAAGATAAGCAATAATGCGATCGCTAAGAATTGCCCTAATGCGCCCCAAATAAAACCAAAAACCATGGCATTAGGCGAAAATGCATAAATGGCTGCACAATCAATAGCAAGCACAGCATTGGGAATTAATTTTTCAGAAATACCTTTAAATGCTTCGGATAATTCAGCAACAAACATTCGTACACCGCCCACAATAACTTGTATTGCAACGGCAAATTTAAGCCCTGTTTCGAAAATATAGATTGTCCAATGGGTTGAACCAGCCATTGTTTGAAGATTATCTAAACCAAATGAAAGAAGAATGATGCCAAAGAAGAATGTCATGACAATGGTTGTGGCAGCGATACTATCATGGAAAATATGTAACCATTTAGGTAATTTAAGATTATCAACCGAATCATTTTTATCACCCAGTTTTGGCGCTAATTTTACCGCTATCCATGAACCGAGTTGCTGTTGATGACCAATGGAAAAACCAGCCCCACCTGTTACCGCTTGGGTTGGTTTAAACATCATATTTGAGAATATCCCCCAATAGAGTGCAGTAATAATGGCGGAATAGATAATGGTTTCCCACATGCCATAACCAAATAAAAAGTAAAATAGTGCAATAAGACCGACTTGCTGAAACATAATATGACCTGTCAGCATGATCGTTCTGATACCGGTTAAACGGCGAAACAGTACAAGTGCAATGTTGATAGCAAGTGCCAATAATACTGCATAGCCAACCCAAGAATATTGATCGCCCATACCCTTTTCGACGGCCACCATCGAGGCATACGTATCAATAATCGATCCTTTAATACCATGATATTCTGATAGTTTTGCAATGACGGGTTTAAAAGTTGAAACTAACACTCCTGAACCGACTTGTAATAACATAAAACCAACAATGGTTTTAATGGTGCCTTTTAAAACGGTTGTTATGTCTTTACGTAAAAGGCAATAACCTAACATTGTCACTAAGCCAAGCAACAAAGGCGCTTTTGTCATAACTTGGCTATAAAAAATATAAAATATGTTGTAGATTACTTCCATATGTTCCTCTCATTGGTTTATCGACATCTTTAAATATCTAACGCTTTACTGTGGAGAACTAACTTCGTTTTTAAATTTTTCTATAATATTTATTGTTATATGAATAGATAAAATTTCTGATTACACTTCGTTATTCATGATTAAATAACACTTGTTATATTCTACAATCACAATTAACCATTCAATGATTATTTATGATTATTTTGATAAAGATCACTTTTCTAAATCTATCACACCCACATCTGTGATTATCATCACATTTTTAGGAAAAAACAGCGGTAAAAATTAGAAATATAATTATTATTATCAACATATTGAATCAACAATGAGTTAAATATTGGTTATAAATATTTGACAATATTATGAATGAAAATTATTATCATTTTTGATCAAAATTAATCACTTTAATTCAACAAAGAGGTAATAATGAACGAAATATCACGACATAATGAAATAGTGGCAATGGTTAACGACAAAGGGATGTTAAGAGTGACTGAGTTAGTTTCATATTTTTCTATCTCACCGGCTACAGCTCGTCGTGATATCACTAAGCTCGATCAGGAAGGAAGAGTAAAAAAAGTACGTAACGGTATTATGCGCATCGAAGAGAAAAAGCCAATATGGGCACCAATCGGCAATAATAATACCGATCATTATCATGAAAAGGCTCGCATCGCTATTCGTGCAGCTAAGTTATGTGGTGCTGATGAAAATATTGTCATTAACTGCGGTTCAACGGCGTTTTTATTGGGTCGAGAACTCTGTGGTAAAAATGTTTCAATCATTACTAACTATTTTCCGTTAGCGTGTTACTTGATTGAACATGATCATGAAAATGTCATCATTATGGGAGGATTATATAACAAAACACAAAATATTATTCTTAACCCCATTGCGAACATTACTGATTCTTATGCTGGCAAATGGATGTTTACCAGTGGCAAGACGTTAACACCCAATGGACTTTATAAGAATGAAATATTAGGTGCAGTGGCTGAACAACAGATACTTGAAAAAATTGAAAAATTAGTTGTTGTTGTGGATAGTTCAAAAATTGAAACCAAAGCCAATTCTGGCATGCTTTTTTGTCCTGTGAATAAAATCGATATTTTAATTACCGGTAAACAAGCAAACAAGGAAGTCATTGAAAGCATTAAGGAGCAAGGTGTAGATGTTATTTTAGTTTAATTATTAAAATGTAAAAGGAACAAAGTATGAGTAAAGTGAACGAAATTACCCGAGAATCGTGGATATTAAATACCTTTCCTGAATGGGGTACTTGGCTAAATGAAGAGATTGAAGCAACAGAGGTTAAACCCAATACGTTTACCATGTGGTGGCTTGCTTGTACTGGCATTTGGTTAAAATCTGCCGGTAATACCAATATCTCCGTCGATTTTTGGTGTGGGACCGGTAAAAAAACACACGCTAATCCCTTGATGAACAAACAACATCAAATGATGCGTATGGGGGGAGTACGCGAATTACAACCTAATTTAAGAACCAGTCCATTTGTATTAGATCCTTTTGCTATTAAAGAGATTGATGCGGTAATGGCAACCCACGATCATGCCGATCATATTGATGTCAATGTGGCGGCTGCGGTCATTCAAAACTGTTCACCAAAAGTGAAATTTATTGGCCCTAAAGCTTGTGTCGAATTATGGAAAAGTTGGGGTGTACCTGAAGATCGTTGCATTGTTGCCAAAGTAGGCGAAACCATTAAAGTCGGCGATATTACCATTCGAGTGCTAGATTCTTTTGACAGAACATCGTTAGTGACACTACCAAAAGGGGTATCCTCAACTGATAAAGCGATATTAGATGGCATGGATGACAGAGCCGTTAACTATCTGTTTGAAACTTCGGGCGGTTCACTCTATCACTCGGGAGATTCTCATTACTCTAACTATTATGCCAAACATGGTAATGACTATAAAATCGATGTTGCGTTACTTTCTTATGGTGAAAATCCGCGTGGGGTCACCGATAAAATGACCTCTTCAGATATTTTGCGTGCTGCGGAATCACTAAAAACCCAAGTTGTGATTCCTTTTCATCATGATATTTGGGCAAATTTCCAAAGTGATCCTCGTGAAATTGAAGTGCTTTGGCAAATGAAGAAAGATCGTTTGGAATATCAATTTACGCCTTTCTTCTGGCAAGTTGGCGGTAAATATACTTATCCAACAGATAAAAACAAAATGCACTATCAGCATTATCGTGGGTTCAGAGACATCTTTACCGATGAGCCTGAATTACCTTATCGATCTTTCTTGTGATTTGTTTCGAAATTAAGATTAATAATTTTTTGTGGGCAGTGAATAAAATTCAATGTCCACTTTTTATATTCTCTGCCATGAATAAATGTGGAATCAATTCACTGAAATTATCTATCTGTTTTTATGAATAAACTAATAAGAAAATGAAAATACTAGGCATTAATATATTTTTGTCTATCCGGAAGCCAACAGTCAATCAGCTCTTTGACACTTTCGGGGTGTTGTTGTTGTAAAAAATAAGAGGCTTTTTGAACTTGACTTATCAAATGTTGATCACGGATTAAATCCACAACTTTGAAGTTAGCTATCCCCATTTGACGCGTACCCAAAATCTCCCCACTACCACGTATTTCTAAATCTTTTTGCGCAATCACAAAACCATCATTACTGTCACGCATGACTTTCATTCTTGCTTGTGCAACTTTGCTTAATGGTGCTTGATACATTAATACACAATGAGATACCGCCGTTCCTCGACCTACACGACCACGTAATTGATGCAATTGCGCCAGACCTAATCTTTCCGCATTTTCAATAATCATCAAGCTTGCATTTGGCACATCGACACCCACTTCAATAACCGTTGTGGCGACGAGCAATTGGATAACACCTTGTTTAAAATTCTGCATTACCGATTGTTTTTCGTCCGACTTCATTTTGCCATGAACCAGTCCAATCGTTAAATGAGGCATTTTTTCTTTGAGCTCTTCAACCAGTATTTCAGCGGCTTGGGCATCTAATGTTTCCGACTCTTCGACTAATGTACAAACCCAATAGACTTGACGATTTTCCAGGCAAGCTTGATTAACGCGTTCAATAATTTCATCACGCCGAGAATTTGGAATCACAACAGTTGTGACAGGTGTGCGCCCCGGGGGTAACTCATCAATGATAGAGACATCTAAGTCAGCATATACCGTCATGGCTAATGTTCGTGGAATCGGAGTAGCTGTCATAATTAGCTGATGAGGATAGTCGTTATCTTTGATTCCCTTTTCCCACAAACTCAGTCTTTGATTCACACCAAAGCGATGCTGTTCATCGATAATCACCAGTCCTAACGAAGCAAATTCGACTTTATCAACAAATACGGCATGTGTGCCAATTAACAATCTAATATCCCCATTTTTTACTTGTTCATAACGCAATCTTTTATTTTTAGCAGTCAAACGCCCTGATAACCAATCAACGGTAATACCCAACGGATCAAACCATTGTTTAAAGTTATTATAGTGTTGCTCAGCTAATATCTCGGTCGGTGCCATTAAGACAACCTGCGCACCATTTTCAATCGCATTTAATGCCGCTAAAGCCGCGACTAACGTTTTTCCAGATCCCACATCCCCTTGAATTAATCGCATCATTGGGACTGGTTTTGCCATATCGTGATAGATATCGTGTACAACACGTTGTTGTGCGTTAGTGGGTTTAAAGGGTAACGAGGCTAAAAAAGGCTCAATAAATTGTTGCGTTGGGCGATAAATACGGGCTTGCTGTTTTTGGTTATCGACTTTTAGCATTAACATACTCAGATGATAAGCAAGTAGCTCTTCAAAAATAAAACGTTTGATAGCAGGATGTTCCCCTGCAGATAATTGAGTGATATCGGTACCAATAGGAGGGTTATGAATAATATTTAATGATTCCAATACCGGTAAAAAATGATTTGCTATTGACTTAGGCAGAATTTCTTTGGGTGGATTACGTTTTAACAGTAATAACGCAGAAGCAATTAATTTACGAATGACATTTTGAGTTAATCCATAGGTGGTTGGATAGACTGGGGTATATTTTTCTTGATCATCCAATAATTTTTTAGATTTGTCTGCTGGATTAGCAATAATTTTATATTGAGGATGAATAATTTCAGCGCCTAATTTTCCTTTTTTTATCTCACCATAAGCACTAACCCAATTGCCAAGTGCTAAACTTGCTTTTATGCCTGCATTGAAATGCATGAATCTTAATATTGCTATGCCCGAATCATCTTGAATATGACAAATTAACATTTGTCGACGTCTAAGCACCACTTCACACTTGATGATTCGACCTTCTATGGTAGTGTGCTCACCAATAGCAACCTCACTTATAGGACAAGATGAGGTGCGATCTTCGTAACGTAACGGAAAGTGTAATAAAAGATCTTGAACAGTATAGATACCTAATGCATTGAATTTTTTTTCAAGGTTAGAGCCAATTCCGCTCAATTTTATTATCGGAACCTGACTTAAAAATCGATTTGCCATCATCGCTTATTAATATTACGTGAGACACTTACAACATCTTGCTGCAATGAAATTTTACGCATTAACTCATTGAGCTGCTGACGATTTTTAACTTCAACTTGCAAAATGACTGTATAAATTTGTCGATCTTTCTGTTCGGTATTAAGCCATTGCAAATGCGCTTTTTCATCATTAATAATTGAAAGAATATGCCCAAGAGCTCCTTGGTTGTTGGAGATATCAACCCATATTTCAGCAACAAATTGTTGAGTGATATCAGTCGCCCATTTTAAAGAGATGTATTTTTCAGGATTATTTTGGTATCCCGTGACATTTCGACATGATTCATGATGGACAATTAATCCTTTTTCAGGACTCACTTGACCGACAATCGGATCATCGGGAATTGGGTGACAACATTTCGAAAATGTGACTAAAACCCCTTCACTACCAGTAATGACTAAGGTTTTATTTGTATCGTTGTTATTTTGAAACAATTCTTTGTGTTCTAACCCTTTAACAATAAAATGGCTCATTATATTACCAAGACCAATCTCGGCTAAGACATCATCAAAAGATTGTAACTGCGTTATCTCAACAATTTTCGCAATTTGTTTAGCTTTAAGTGAATTGATGCCACCTGTTTTTAATAATGACAGATTCAATAGTCTTCTACCTAATTCAATTGCATCATCACGTTTTAACATTTTTAACGCTTGTCTAATACGTGATCTGGCTTTAGCACTCACAACAAAATTAAGCCAGTTTGCATTCGGACGACCTTCAGGCGAAGTGATAATTTCAACGGTTTGACCATTACTTAATGGCTGTGAAAGTGGATAAGGTTTTCGGTCAACAATTGCGCCGATACATTGATAGCCAATATCAGAATGGACAGCGTAAGCAAGATCTACGGCGGTTGAACCTTCCGGTAACTGTACTATTCTTCCTTTAGGGGTAAAAACATAAATTTCTTTCGGAAACAGGTCAGATTTCACATTTTCAATAAATTCAAAAGAGTTACCCACACTTTGTTGCAACTCTAATAGACTTTGCATCCAACGCTGTGCTTTGATTTGCGCCGTTGTATTATTCAGCTCATCATTGGCATTATAAACCCAATGTGCGGCAACACCCATTTCAGCCATTTGATCCATATCTTCAGTACGTATTTGCACTTCAACTGGCGTACCATGTGGTCCAATTAATGAAGAATGCAATGACTGATAACCGTTAGCTTTAGGAATTGCAATATAGTCTTTGAAGCGATTAAGGCGAGGTTTATACAGATTGTGAACAAGACCAAGTGCACGATAACAGGCATCAACATCTTTCACAACGATCCGAAAAATATAAATATCCATGATAGAATGAAAATGCTGTTCACGCATTTGCATTTTTTGATAAATCACGTAGATATTTTTTTCTAATCCTTCAACTTCCGCCTCGATATTTGCTTCAGCTAAACGACCACGTATTTCCGATAAAATCTGTTGAATTAATTCTTTACGTGTACCTCGAGCTGCTTTTATCACATTTTCAATTACTTTGGCTCGATTAGGATGCATCGCCGTGAATCCTAAAATTTCGAGTTCAGTTTTAATATGGTGAATACCTAAACGGTGAGCTAATGGAGCATAAATTTCAAGCGTTTCTTTTGCAATACGACGGCGTTTGTCTGGTCTTAATGCCGCAAGTGTTCGCATATTATGCGTACGATCAGCCAGTTTAATTAAAATCACTCGCACATCTTCGGTCATGGCGAGCACCATTTTCCGAAAATTTTCAGCTTGAGCCTCTTGTCGATTACGAAATTTTAATTTATCAAGTTTGGATACACCTTCAACTAACACTGCAACATGTTTACCAAAATGATTTGTGATATCTTGGAAAGTAACTGGTGTATCTTCAATCGTATCATGTAATAGTGCAGCAATGATAGTTTCATAATCAAGCCGCATATCGGCTAAAATTGATGCCACAGCAACAGGATGCGTGACATAAGGTTCACCACTAGATCGAAATTGCCCTTCATGTGCTTTCTGAGCAAAAAGATAAGCATCTTTAATAAGTTCAACTTGTTTGGGTGGAAGATAAGATGCTACAACCTCTTTTAAGCTATCAAAATATTGCATAGGCAATTCCTATAGCGCTTATTCGTATGATGGCGTATTTTCGAGAAGGATCGATTCATGCAGTGTAGAACGCACTTCTGCTTCTTCTTCCTGACGAGCTTGAAAATCAGCTGTATCAAGAATTTGTTTATTAACAAGACCATCTTCAATTTCACGTAAAGCAACAACGGTTTCTTTATCGTTTTCTTCTGGAATTAATGGTGATTTGTTTTCAACTTGCAATTGACGTGCGCGTCTTGCTGCAACTAAAACTAGATCAAAGCGATTACCAATTTTTTCTACAGCATCTTGAACAGTTACTCGAGCCATTTTTACCTCTAATGTATTTACTAGTTTATGTAATTTGGAAGATCCGTTATTTTACTTAATTTTGTGGGGAATTGTCTATATTAATATCATACTATTGTTAAGATAGTTAAAATTAACCATTCCCAGTCTAAAAAACATCACATTATCGTTTAACTTAATCCAAAATATCGAGCCAAGCATTAGAAGCAATTATTGGTTTATTTAACAAATAACGACGTAAAGCATCTAACGCTATTGCTGAAAAAGTTTGTAACTCTTCATGCCGTGAAAGTTTTCGACCAATATATTTTAAATTAACTTGGATAGTTTGCTTTGCTGTGGTAATGATTAACGTAAATTGACTGTTCTTTTCTTTGAAATTAACCATACCTAATACAATATCAGCTCTATATTGGGTCATAATATGCCAAAGATAATCTTTGGGATCTTCAAATAATAATGGAATCACTTCTGATTTTGCGATGGGTGCATCGGTTTCAAATAATTGATAACTAATTATCCCTGCTGATTGTTGTTCGACCACTGCGATAGTTAAATCTTTTTCATGTAACAGCCCTGAAACAACTTTGGCTAAACCGAGTTCACTGTCTTTGCTAATCATGCCTTCGTAAAGCAAATTGTCATCAACAATAGATTTAGTTTTTCGCCATAAACTATCCAACGTGTCTTTTTTGTGTTGAGGACCACTCAATTTTAATTCAATAATAGGCATCGCAGCACGATAACCAATCACGATATCTTTTGGAATATCTAATTTAGATGTTAGCTCGGTGGCTAAATCACTTTCAGTGCGCCCGATAATAGTTAATCGATAGCAGAGCGTTTTTTCTAATTTTGGAAAGGATAATTTAATTTCTGGTAATACAAGAGTTTTGATCATCTCTTTAAATTCAGCAGGCACACCAGGCGTAAAAAACACAATACAGCCGTTGATGTGCATTTTAAATCCGCAGGCTGTTCCTATTGAATTATCAATTAATACAGAACTTTGCGGCAATAAAGCTTGTTTAAGGTTGCTTGACGGCATCACGTTACCGCAACTGGCAAAATAACGTTCAATTTGTGTTAACCACTGCTGATTGAGTACCAGTGCTTCATGATTGGCTAAAGCTGCCGCTTGTGTTGTTAAATCGTCACTGGTTGGCCCAAGCCCCCCATTAACAATAATGATATCATTGATCAGACTACGTTCTTGTAATGTTTGGGTAAGCTGGTTAAGATTATCACCAACTGTGTGGCGAGTCGTGATTAAAATACCTTCTTGAAAAAATAGTTCAGAAAGCCAAGCTGCATTCGTATCGGTTATTTGACCATATAAAATTTCATCGCCGGTACTTATCATTTCGATCTTAACGTGATTATTGTTCCTACTCATCATGGTTCTGCACCTTTTGACATCATTAATTGAACAAAAAAGGGGGCGTTAATTAATCCGTATCCTCGTCTTCATTTTTATTGTCCATATGTTCCCTACTTTGAACTAACTTAACAGCAAAATAGAGATCGTAAGTAAATTCAATGTAATCATGATCAGGGGTAATATTCATTTGTTTAAACCAATTTTTAAGGGTTTTGCGTCTACCTGATAAGATTAAAACCACATTACGTACTTTTAATGCATTAACTAATTCGTTAATACCCGATAATACACTGACATCTTTATAAGTAAAGCAAGGAATCGCATCGACGATAACATAATTAACAGGTTGCTCTGATTCGTCAATATAACTAATGATTCTTCGTTTAAAATAAGCAATATTAAAATACGTTAAAGGTGAATTGAATCGATAAATTATCGTATTACTAACAGGTTTAACATCTTTGCCTAATGAATGAATTCGTCCGTCATCATCAACCCCTAATAACTGATCTTTAGGTCGAAAAACGCGACGTAGAAACAAAAAGATGCCTAATAATACCGCTAAAGCCATACCCGGTATAATACCGATAAGTAATACCGCAATAAATGTTGCTAAGCTTAAATAAAATGCGTCACGGTCATATTTAAAAAAACGCAAAATTGTTTGTACATTAATTAGCGAGATCGAGGAATATATCAAAATCACGCCAAGGACACTTGTTGGAATAAATTGTAACGGTGACAACAAAAAGAGTACCACAAATCCTATTAATGCCGCAGCGATTATCGATACAAGCTGAGTTTTTCCACCATTCGCATCGTTCACCGCCGTTCGTGACGAAGTCCCACTTACAACAAATCCTTGTGATAGACCTGCTGCAATATTTGCCATGCCTAATGCCTTAAATTCAACATCGGCATTTGTTTCATAATTATTTTTTGTTGCAAAACTTCGTACGGTAATCATCATACTCACAAAACAGATAACAGCAATGTTCAATGAGGGAACAACTAAATCACGCATTAATCCTTTATCAAAATCAATCCAAGCTTCCAATGGTATAAAATCACCAGTTACATTACCAATAATGTGGATATCAAAATGTTCAAAATTAAACAACCATGAAAATAAAGTCATTATCACAACGGCAAAAAGTGGTGCCGGGTAACGTGGTTTATATTTCTTAAAAGCAATGAGAATCAATAATGTTATGAAAGATATAAATGTCGTGCCTAAATGTGATTGATAAAGCTTAACCGGTAAATAAACCACACGTTCAATAAGGTAAGAATAGTCATAATGAAAACCAAATGTTTTCGCTAATTGATCGACAATGATTGTAATAGAAATACCATTTAACAAACCAATTAAAATAGGTTGACTGAGTAAATCTGCTAAGGCGCCAAGATGAAATTTGCCGGCAATGATACACCAAATACCAATCATAATTGTCAGCAGCACCACCAGTTGCCAACGTAACATGGGATCATCTGCAGCTAAAGGAAAAACAACCGCAGCAACCACCGCACACGTTGCGGTATCGGGCCCTACAATCAACTGTTTAGACGATCCAAAAAGGGCATAGACAATAAGCGGTAAAATGGTTGAGTATAGCCCCGCAATGGCACCAACACCTGTTAGCTCAGCATAAGCAATCGATACCGGTAAGGATACCGCGGCTACGGATAATCCGGCTTTTATATCTGCGTTTAAATATTCACGTTTATAATGTAAGAAACTGATTAGTCCTGGCATCCATAATGTGATTTTTTGGAAAAACGTACTACTGACTAACTTTCCCATTTTTCATCCTATTTCCCTGCTATACTCATTTTATCTATTAATATTGAACCACATTGAATATTACTGCGTGTTTCAAGATCATTCCCTATTGCCACAATATTTTTATACATATCTTTTAGGTTATTAGCAACGGTTATTTCATTTATTGGATATTGAATTTCACCATTTTCAACCCAAAAACCTGTCGCACCACGTGAATAGTCGCCCGTTACATTATTCACACCTTGCCCCATAAGCGAAGTAATCACAACCCCTTTATCCAATTTTTTCAACATGGTTTTAAAATCAGCATCATGCTCACTTGGCGATACAAGCCAGTTATGAATTCCTCCCGCATGACCTGTTGATGTTAAACCAAGCTTTCTGGCTGAATAATGACTAAGCAAGTAGGTTTGCAATACACCGTTTTCAATGATATTTCGTTTAATTGTTTTGGTTCCTTCACTATCAAAAGGCGATGAACCAACACCTTTTAAAATATGTGGATCTTCAAAAATAGTTAGCCATGAAGGAAAAATCTGTTTACCCACGCTATCAAGTAAAAATGATGATTTGCGATAGATTGCACCGCCACTAATTGCACCCACTAAGTGCCTTATTAATCCAACTGCAACTTCTGCACTAAACAGTACGGGTACTTGCATGGTAGAAATTTGTTTAGCCCCTAAATGCGCAATTGTTCTTTCTGCTGCTTGCTGCCCAACCCAACTAGGAGATTTGAGTGCCTTAATATCACGCGATGAAGTGTAAGCATAGTTTCGTTCCATTTTTCCCGCCTGTTCAGCAATCGCTGTACAAGACAACGAATGAGAACTTGCACAGTAGCCTTGTAACATACCAAGACTATTACCATATACATACACACCATATTTACTACTAAAATAACCGCCGTCACTACTCATAATGTCAGCATTGGCAAGGGCCGCTAGCTCAGCTTGTTTTGCCTGCTCAATAGCCTTATCCACGTCTAAATCACTGGGATAAAAAAGATCTAAATCAGGAGGATTCAATGCCATCTGATCTAAGTTTCCTAAACCAGAACAAGGATCAGCAGAAGTATATTGCATAATATTAATTGCCATATCGATAGCTTGATTTATTGCATGTGGCGATAAATCATTAGTTGATGCATTTCCTTTGCGTTGTTCTTTATAAACGGTTATAGATAATGCACCATCACTATTAAATTCAACATTTTCAGTTTCCCCTTGTCGAGTACTTACACCAATACCAGTTGCTTGGTTAATTGAAACTTCAACTGAATCAACACGAGGTTTAGCCAGTTCAATAGCTTGAGCAACAATATTTGATAACTTATCTTGTTGTCTTTGGGCATCTTTTTTAATCTGTTCAATACTCATTTTATTATTTTCTACAATTCTGCTAGTGATACGTTATAATAAGCCAGAATTCAATTTTAGTTAACTATTAACAAAAGAAATCCTATGAATAACCCTAAAGATTTAATCATTGACCAAGAATTTGATACTGATATGGATGATGAAATTATTTATGTCAGTAAAAGTGAAATCAAACGAGATGCCGAAATTTTGAAAAAAATGGGCGTCGAATTGGTTAATTTAAGCAAAAATGAACTGACTAAAATCCCCCTTGATGAAGATTTACTTTATGCTATCGAACTTGCTCAAAAAATCAAAAAAGAGGGATATCGAAGACAAATACAATATATTGGCAAATTGCTTCGTAGCCGCAATATCGATCCTATCACGCAAGCTTTAGACAAGCTCAAAAACCGTCATAACCAACAAGTTGCCTTATTTCATAAACTTGAAAAGTTACGTGACGAATTGATTGAAACAGGTGATGCAGAAAACATTATCGAACTCTTTCCTATAGCAGACAGACAACAACTGCGTACGCTTGCCCGTCAGGCTAAAAAAGAACGAGAATCCAATAAACCACCAAAAACAGCCAAACAGATTTTTCAATACTTAAAAGAATTGAGCAACGCCGAATAATCTTTATAATGTTCGCTCATTTCATATCAGAAACAATATTGTAAATTATTAACCAAGATAGAGGATACAAAAATGGGACTTTTAAATGTACCAGCAGGTAAAGAATTACCGGATGATATTTATGTAGTAATTGAAATTCCAGCAAATTCGGATCCAATTAAATATGAAGTAGACAAAGATACAGGTGCAGTTTTTGTTGACCGTTTTATGGCAACAGCAATGTTTTATCCATGTAACTATGGTTATATTAATAACACATTATCGCTTGATGGCGATCCTGTTGACGTTTTAGTTCCAACGCCGTATCCATTACAACCTGGTTCAGTGATTCGTTGCCGTCCTGTTGGTGTATTAAAAATGACTGATGAAGCCGGTCAAGATGCTAAATTAGTTGCCGTACCACATACTAAATTATCTAAAGAGTATGATCACATCAAAGATGTGGATGATTTACCTGAATTACTAAAATCTCAAATTAAACACTTTTTCGAACAATACAAAGCATTAGAAAAAGGAAAATGGGTAAAAGTTGACGGTTGGGAAAATGCCGATGCTGCTCGCAAAGAAATTATTGAATCTTTTGAGAGAGCTAAAAAATAATTAATATTTGCTATCAATTTTCATAATAATGGTTAATTAAAAGCTATAAGTCTTTACTTATAGCTTTTATTTTTAAATAAAGAATAGCAGAAAGTAATTAAATCAATAACAATGCCTTTTTAACAGATGAGATGAAAAATAAGTGAATATCCAATTTAGTGCTATTTAGCTTAGATAATTTGCGCTGGCAATCTTATCTCAATAAGGCAAGTTGCAAGCCTTATATGACATAAATGACATAAATGACATAATTAACCACATTGTGATTCACATCTTTAACAGTAAGTTGTAAACCTATAGTTAAAACGTATGTAAACGTTTGATATAAAGAAACGATAAAACAATGTATTCAAAAGAAACCTAAAAGTAATCGTTAATACTAATTTTTAAATTTACATCTTACATGCCTTAATTTGCTTAAATAATCTTTACTTTCGAAATAAATTTAAATCAAAAACCCTTCAATAATTTGCTATTTATCAAATTTAACCATTATATCTAAAAATTTTATAAAAAACTTCATCCTAAGATGAAAAAATTGTCATTAATATCTTGCTTTCGATTATAAATTATGCGGTAATAGTAACAGACTTATGAAGCAATATTTTTTTATGAAAACGTTTAACAATTAGGGGGTGTTTTTAACGCATCATCTAGTTTGTAAGTTGATTAATTTATATTGCATAAAAGTCTATACGTGCCTTAAAGGCAAAATATTAATTATTGTTAGGATATCTAGTAAATGAATAAGAAAACAGGCCAAGTAAAATGGTTTAACGAGAGTAAAGGTTTTGGATTTATCACACCAACCGATGGGAGCAAAGACGTATTTGTTCACTTTTCAGCAATCTCGGGGGAAGGTTTTAAAACTCTAGCTGAAGGTCAACAAGTCGAATTTGCTATTCAAGATAGCCCTCGCGGACCAGCGGCATCAGAAGTTGTCGTAATCTAATTAATATCGTAGTATATATATTAGTGAAAACGCTCATTTTTAAAAAATGAGCGTTTTTATTTTGTAAAGCTATAAGATTTTAGCGAAAAAAAAGTGACCATTTGGTCACTTTTTAAAAAACTAAAAATTAGTCATTATTTTTTAGATACAACCGCAATTAAATCTAAAACTTTATTTGAATAGCCAACTTCGTTATCGTACCAAGAAACTAATTTAACGAAAGTATCGCTGATTTGGATACCCGCTTTTGCATCAAATACAGAAGTACAAACTTCACCTAAGAAATCAGTTGAAACAACATCATCTTCAGTGTAACCAAGAACGCCTTTCATTGGACCTTCTGAAGCCGCTTTGATCACTTTACAGATATCTTCATATTTAGCAGGTTTTGCTAAACGAGCAGTTAAGTCAACAACAGAAACATCTGGAGTTGGAACACGGAAAGCCATACCAGTTAATTTACCGTTTAATTCAGGAATAACTTTACCTACTGCTTTAGCTGCACCAGTTGATGAAGGGATGATGTTTTGTGCTGCACCACGACCACCACGCCAATCTTTGTGAGATGGACCATCTACCGTTTTTTGAGTAGCTGTAGTTGCATGAACAGTTGTCATTAAGCCTTCAACGATACCAAAGTTATCATTGATTACTTTAGCTAAAGGCGCTAAACAGTTAGTGGTACATGACGCATTAGATACGATATCTTGACCAGCATAATCTTTATCATTAACACCCATAACAAACATAGGCGTGCTATCTTTAGAAGGACCAGTTAAAACAACTTTTTTAGCACCCGCTTGGATGTGTTTACGAGCAGTTGCATCATCTAAGAATAAACCTGTTGCTTCAGCAACAACATCAACACCCACTTCGTTCCATTTTAAGTTTGCAGGATCTCTTTCAGCTGTAACGCGGATTGTTTTACCGTTAACGATTAATTTGCCATCTTTAACTTCAACAGTACCGTCAAAACGACCGTGAGTTGAATCATATTTAAGCATGTACGCCATATACTCAACGTCTAATAAATCATTGATAGCAACGATTTCAATATCAGAGCGTTTTTGTGCAGCACGGAAAACAATACGACCAATACGGCCAAATCCATTAATACCTACTTTGATTGTCATAAAAATTACCTTCTTTATTTGTGTTAAATGATAAAATAACTAACAGTAAACTACCAAATTTTTAAGGTTTATTCAAGCTGATTCAGAATAATTGGCAAGAATAAATTAAAATGAAAATTATCTTAATAATCATAGGATATAGGTTAGTTATATTTTATATAAGACTGTGATTGGATTGAGCAATGACAATGATAATTTTTAACTAAATTGTCAGAGTTAAATTGATCATAATTAAGGTGCTAAATTTTAGATAATCGCACGATTACATTTAATAAATTAAAAGGTATCAATTAATCCATATCAGACGTTAAGTTATACTAAAAGACGATTAAAATAAAAAATCCCACATTATCAATTTTGTGGGATTCTATTTTTGAGCGATAATTAACAATTATTATAAAGAACTCATCTTATCAATAAATTGTTTTAAATGGTTTCTGATATCCTCACCTTGCGTATAATGTGCTTCAGATTTTAACGTTGATTTGGACTTCCACTCGCCTGCTTGTGAGTTATGAAATTTACTTGGAACATCGCCCGAATAGATATAATCCGTTTTAGAAGAGATGGCTTCGCTTATCAAACGTTTAGAATTACTGATTTCTCCGGTTATTTCGATATCAGTAGTAAAAATGTATTTTTTTGAATTAGTGATAGTCTTTAAGTTGAATTTTTGCTCTTTATAAATTGGAACTTTAATTTTATTACCCTTATCATCGGTTTTTTCGCTCATTCTTTCTACATATTTTTCTGTTTTTACTTCATTTTTTTCATACGGTTTCATATGAATATAGTCAGATTTGGCATTAATATCTATAATGATATTAGCTTGTGAACTATGATCAACAAAGTATATATAATCAGCGTTAAAAACTTGTTTTACCCAGCTAAGATAGTCGGAATCTTTAACATACACATTAACGCGTCCCTTTAATTTACAACGACTCGCTCTAGCGCTGGCATCACGGTATGAACCGAACTGTTCATAGGCTGAATTGGCTGCCTCATAATATTTAGCCGCTTCACGATAAATTTTGCGTTTATAAGCTATTTTTTCAAGTGACGAGGCTTTTTCATAATACTCTTTTGCTAGCGCAGTAACATGTTTTCTTTTATTATCCTCATAGAGTTTAAAACTATCTTTATATTCGCCTATTGGCTTATAAACTTCCCAAGCTTTAAGATATTCTAGGGATGCTTCATGATAACTACCCTGTTGCGAAAATGTTTTACCTAAATCATAGTGTTGTTTTGCTTCAATATCCAAATGTTGCTTTTTAGCATTTTTATATAAAGTAAAAATATCTTTATATTTATACCGTTCTGAACCTTTTAAATATAAGTCAGCTTTTATTTTGTAACTTTCACTATCCGTACCTTTTATCGAATTACCATAATCGTAATACTCTTTTGCAATAAGTTGATCTAATTTACTCACTGGATATTTATCGTTAAAAAATGCAACAGTTTGACTATAAAAACGATTAACTAACATTAAATTGATTTTTCGAAGCGATTCATAACTATCAATACGTGCTTGATAATCAGTACTAGCACTACTATTAATGATTGTCTCGTAATGTTTCATCACATTACTAACCAATCCCCGTAATTTTTCGGCACTTTCTTCATTAAATTTTGCTTCGCCTTTTTCATCAATAGTAGCCGTTAATAAACTAATACTTTCTACATATTTCCCTTCGTTATAAGCTTGATCAGCCGTACGAACATGGCAAGCCGTTAAACAAAACACCAACAAAATCGCTAAAACTATCCGCATATTATTTCCTTTCTCTATTTATTAATTAATTATCAGACAGTTAGAATAAAAACAGTTTGATTTAGTGATCTTATGAAAAAAATTAACCTTATTTTTTTCATTTAATGCTAAATTTTTAAACAATAAAAATGATTAATTTTAGAAATAATAAGACTTTTAAAGCAAACTCTTTATCATCAGTAATATTTCTGATTGGTCATATCTTAATAAGCCGAAAGAATCGAAAATTATGCTAAATAGTCAGTAAAAATAGAGAGAGTAATCGCCTGAAATGTAGATAAAAAAGGGGGGATAATATGACCGAATATAACAACTTCACTGACTACAGGCAGGTAATGATTTAGTGCTATTTTATTAAATTTTTAAAAATAATTGTCATAGTTTTTATTACATTTTGATAATGTCTTTTTACTGTAGAGTAAATTAGTTATATATAATTTTTTATTTTTACTCTACTGTTGGTTAGTATTTAAATGTTAAGATATATTTAATCATAATACAAAAAGTAAATATAGTGTAAAATTATTATATTATAATTGTTAAATTAATTTTTTTTTTGTGCTATACTCTACCATATTTATAAATACGTTTATGGCGTAATATATTATATTTTATGATAAAAGTGTTGGAGATTTAATGTCAAGTGCGGTTGAGTCATGGCTAGGATACAAATATCAGGAATATCGCCTCGTACAGCGTTTACTTGAAGCTGATAATACAATTAATATAGGATTTGAAATGCTTGACGACCTCGAAGAGCAATTAGAGTCTTCTACCGTTCTTGAACAAAACAAGGTAACTACTACAACTCGTAATATTGTATCAAATAAAAGTAAAGATTTTTGGAAAACACTTTCTAATTGGTTAGACCTAATACGTGACAATAAAATAGATCCTTATATCACTACTTTTTTACTCTATACAAATAAATCACATTCGAGTAAATTATTAAAGTTATTAGTAAATGCAAAAACAGAAAAACAGGCTAGAAAAGCATTTGAATCTATTTTAACCTTAGTCAGAATTCGATCGAATAATATTAAAGCCTATATCGATAACTTTATAACCATGGATGAAAGAAAATTTATTTTGATTAAAAATTTTGATTATATTCATGGTTCTGGTTCTGTGATACAAGATCTTAAAAATACATACTTTCAAAAAAGATTAGGGGCTCTTGAGGAAAATATTGAAGATATTTTAGATGAAATAGTTGGATGGGTTGGAAATAATTTAACCCGTGCAGCAGAACTCAGAATTCCTACAATTATTTCAGCAAAAGCATTTGGTATGCGATTGGGAGATATCGAAAGTAAATATAGAAGGCGAGATATTCTCAAATTTGTTTGTAGTCGAACTAATAATAGTATAGATGTAAAGAATGATCTTACTTTAGAGCCAATATATATAAAACAGCTAAAATTAATTGAATCTAATGATACTGAAATTGAAGAAGCAGCAATAGCCAAACTTGAAACTAAAGATGCCATTTCAAAATGGACGATTAATGGATTTATTCAAGAATCAAGCTATCAGGATTATCAAATTTTACTAAAACATAAATGGAAAATTCATCAAAAACAGATAATAATAGCACATGGACATAATGTAACTAATGAGTCTTTAGGTGCGCTTATTTATTATAAATGTTTGGAGACCTTTGATAACATTAAATTAGAAAATAAAACAATTGAGTCTTTTTTTTCTCATGGAACTCTTCAAACTTTAGCAGATGATCTAAGTATTGGTTGGCACCCTGAATACAAACAAAAATTAGGTATTATAGATGATAATACCTAATGGTTTAGAAAAAGAAGCATGGGAAATTAACAATCCTGCTCTAGGTGGTTATTTATTATGGATTTTTGCAAAATCCTCGTTTGAACAAAATAAAAAACCAATTCACCCATGCAAACTATTTTGTTTGTTTGCTTTTATATTTTATGAAGATACAAGAAGTGTATTAGTAAAGACAAGAAATAATTTGCAAAGTTATATTTCAAAATTTTATTCTGCCAAAGAGAGTAAAACAGATATTCCTTTCTCAATACATTTTAGAGTCGATTCTCAAAAAGAAAGAACTTTAGATTCTCTTCTGATATCAGTTGATGCTGGATTACTTTATTTAGATGATATTACAGGTATGATTACACCTAATATTAAGCTTAAACCAGTTTCCATTAAAAACTTGGACATTACTACAAAAGATCTTATTAATTGTTCAGAAAAGTTAGGAAAGTGGTTATCTGATATAACGGAAAGTGATTTAACCAGAATTATTAAGGTGGTTTATTAATTATGTTTTTCCAAATTGAAAAGGTTATTCTTTGGTCAAAGGATAAACAAAAAAAACCTCGAATTATTAGTTTCGAATTAAACAAAGTAAATTTGATAACTGGTTCTTCTAAAACAGGAAAATCATCAATTATCCCTATTATTGATTATTGTTTAGGATCTTCCAAATGTTCTATTCCCGTTAATACCATACGCGATACTACTTCTTGGTATGGGGTACAAATAAAAACATCTCAATCTAGATTATTAATTGCCCGTAAAGATCCTAATAATCAAAATTCAACATCTAATGCTTTTTTTATTGAATCTTCGGAAATAGAAATTCCTCAATTCATTTCAACTCATACAATTAATATCGATGATATCAAAATTAGATTAAATGAAATAATTGGTGTTTCGAATATTAATTTTGATTTTTATAAAACTGGGCGGTTAGATAAATTTAAAACGAGCTTAAGAGATCTAGCTGCTTTTAATTATCAACCTCAAAATATATTAGCAAACCCAAATGCTCTATTTTATAAGACTGATTCACTTGAACATAAGTCGAAATTGATAACAATCTTACCCTATGTGTTAGGTGCTTTAAGTAATGAAGATCTTGAGAAAATTCATGAATTAAGATCGTTAGAAGAGCGATTTAATAAAGTAGAAAAAAAATACCTGAAATTAAAAAAAGAAAACGAACATTGGATAGCAACTGCTCAAGCTTATGTAATTAAAGCCATCGAACTTGGTCTTCTAGTAGTTAAAAAAGATATAAAAGAACTTACTCTAGAACAAATTTTAAATTTACTGAATATTGTTTCGAAAAAAGAAATGGACAACTCTATAGGTACAGCGAACATAAAATTTGCTAATGAACAAGAAATTTTATTGATAAGAAAATCAAAAGAAATTTCTGAACAAATCGGTAAAATAAAGAGCAGATTAATAAACTTATCCGCAATACATGAAGTTACTAACAATCATACCGAAATTACCTTTATTAAAAGAAATCGTTTATATTTTAGTAAATGGCTTATCCAACAGAAAGAAATAGAAACATCTCTATTTATTGAACCTAATAAAATAAAAACATTAGTCCTGGAACCTTTAGCACGGGCATTTGATAGCTTAGAGTCTGAATTAGAAGTTCCTGAAAAAATACAAGGGGTTTTCAGCAGGGAAAAACTTTTCCTAGAAAATGAACTTAACCGTTTCATATCAGAGTTAAATGATGTGAAAGAACAAATAAATATACTTAGCAGTAAGAAAAAAAAATCATGTTATGATTCGTTTGCTATTGGCGTATTTGTTGGTCAAGTTAAATCGGCATTAAAAATTATGAGTGATATCGATGAAAAATCTGAATTAACTAAAGAATACAATAAACTTAATCTTGAACTTTCTCAGCTTAGAAAAAAAGTTATACCTAGTAACTTCCAGAAAAAAACAGAATTGCAATTACAAAAAGTAAATAAACTAGCAACAGCTTGGTTGCCTCATCTAGATACAGAAAATCCTAATGCACCAGTTTCTTTATCTGCAAAAGAGTTAACCGTGACAGTCAATAATAATGGAAGAAGAGACTATTTATGGGAAATCGGTAGTGGAGCAAATTGGGTTTCTTATCACATAGCAATAACTTTGGCATTACATCAACATTTTTCAACATTAACTCACTGTCCTGTACCAAATTACATGATTTATGATCAACCAAGTCAAGTGTATTTCCCTAGTAAATTGCATCACCATAGAAGTGAAGATATTCAGATCAATAACGATCAAGAGTTAGATTTACTAAAGAATGATGAAGATATAGTACAAGTTCAAAAAATATTTAAGGTGTTTAGTGATGCGATTGATAAAACAAACCATAATTTGCAGATTATTGTACTTGATCATGCTCCTTTAACAATGCTAGAAGAAGTTAATAATGGACATCTTGTTGAGGAATGGCGTAATAATATTAAACTTATTCCTTTAGATTGGTTAGATAATGAATAATGAATTCAATATTTACTATATTAAAATAAATAATCTCTAAATCTTATACTTTGGTAGTATTAATTAAAGGTCATCATTGGAATATTTTTATATCAATTATTTTTACAATACTTTGGTATTTTCTAATTTTCTAATTTTCTAATTTTCTAATTTTCTAATTTTCTAATTTTCTAATTTTCTAAAAAAAATAGTATAATTATTATGTTATCTTAAACAGATTATTATACAATCTGCAATAATTGCTATTATTTTCATGATTATGTTACTAACTTTTTTTCTTATTCACATCAAATCCCCTCATTTTCAATACAGCCTATAAAGTGATACAATCATTTAATATTAAATGATGCCTAATATAATAAGTTTCACCGATTTTTAGGGTTTTTAAGACAGTTACCGAGTTACTTAAGAGCAAAATCAAAGATTTTGCGATAAAGTGAGTAAGATTAGAAATAGTAATCGCCTGAGTTTTAGATAAAAAAGAATTGATAATATGACCGAATACGACAACTTCACCGACCACACACCAATGATGCGACAATACCTAAAATTGAAAGCAGAAAATCCGGATATTTTACTGTTTTATCGTATGGGTGATTTTTATGAGATGTTTTATGATGATGCCAAACGGGCTTCGCAACTTCTTGATATCTCGTTAACTAAAAGAGGCTCTTCAAATGGTGAACCTATTCCAATGGCAGGCGTGCCTTATCATGCAGTTGAAAGTTATTTAGCAAAACTCATTGCGTTGGGTGAGTCGGTCGCAATTTGTGAGCAGATTGGCGATCCTGCTACCAGTAAAGGACCTGTTGAGCGTAAGGTTGTTCGTATAGTCACCCCTGGCACAGTAAGTGATGAATTACTTTTAGAAGATCGAAAAGATAATTTGTTGGCTTCCATTTGGCAGCACAAAAATCATTTTGGTTATGCAACTCTTGATATCAGTTCTGGTCGTTTTTTTGTATTCGAATGCGATAACGTTGAAGCAATGCAAGCTGAACTACAGCGGACAAATCCGGTTGAACTTCTTTATCCTGAAGATTTCGAATCCATGTCATTAATTGACAATCGTAATGGCTTAAGACGGCGCCCATTATGGGACTTTGATCTTGAAACAGCAAAACAACAGCTTAAGTTACAATTTGGAACGAATGATTTAGTCGGATTTGGAGTTGAAGATTGTTGTTATGCATTGTCTGCCGCAGGTTGTTTATTACAATATGTTAAAGATACTCAACGCACAGCCCTGCCCCATATTCGCTCTATCATTAAAGAGTCAGCCTATGATTTTGTTGTTTTAGATGCAGCTACTCGCCGAAACTTAGAAATCACCGAAAATTTATGTGGTGGCACTGAAAATACGGTTGCCGATATATTAGACAAAACGCAAACCGCTATGGGAAGCCGAATGTTAAAACGTTGGTTGCATTCGCCTATCCGTAATGTGGTTATTTTGCAAAATAGACAAGAAGCCATTAGCGAATTACAACATGATCTTAGTGATATTCAACCGTTCTTAAAGCAAATTGGTGATCTGGAACGAATTTTAGCCAGATTAGCGTTAAGAACAGCACGCCCACGTGATTTTGCTCGTTTACGTGATGCCTATAATGTATTGCCAGAATTACAACAATTGTTAAATCATCACTTATCACCTTATTTAATTGCTTTACGAGCTAAAATCAATCAATTTGATCAGATAGCCGATCTTTTAAATCAAGCGATTGTTGAAACCCCATCCGTTATTATTCGTGATGGAGGGGTGATTGCAACTGGCTATAATGCCGAATTAGATGAACTTCGTAATCTTGCTGACGGTGCAACGAATTATCTGGAACAACTCGAGATTCGCGAGCGTGAAACGCTAGGTATCGATACCTTAAAAGTCGGATTTAATGCGGTACATGGTTACTATATTCAAATCAGTCGAGGGCAAAGCCATTTAGCGCCGATTCACTATACCAGACGGCAAACATTGAAGAATGTTGAACGTTATATTATTCCAGAATTAAAAGAATATGAAGATAAAGTGTTAACCTCTAAAGGTCGTGCATTAGCTTTAGAAAAACAACTTTACGATCAACTTTTTGAGTTACTTTTGCCTGATTTAGCGAATATGCAAATGAGTGCCGATGCAATAGCTGAACTTGATGTACTAACTAACCTTGCTGAACGTGCTTTAACACTTAATTATCAGTGCCCGACATTATCTAATAGTGCAGGAATTGAAATTAAAGATGGTCGACATGTGGTTATAGAACAAGTATTAAAAACACCATTTATTGCAAACTCGCTTTTGCTATCACCAAACCGCAGAATGCTTATTATTACAGGCCCAAATATGGGCGGGAAAAGCACCTATATGCGTCAGGCCGCATTGATTGTTTTACTGACTTATATTGGTAGCTTTGTTCCTGCATCTAAAGCCGTGATTGGACCTGTTGATCGCATCTTTACGCGGATAGGTGCATCAGATGATTTAGCATCCGGGCGTTCTACTTTTATGGTTGAAATGACTGAAACAGCCAATATTATGCATAACGCAACTGAACAAAGTTTGGTACTGATGGATGAAATTGGTCGAGGCACTTCGACCTATGATGGGCTTTCATTGGCTTGGGCATGTGCAGAAAATTTAGCTAATCACATTAAGGCGATGACCCTATTTGCTACTCATTACTTTGAATTAACTCAACTACCTGAACATATGCAAGGCGTCTATAACATCCATTTTGATGCTATTGAACATGATAATACCGTTGCATTTATTCATGAAGTTTCTGAAGGTGCAGCAAGCAAAAGTTTCGGTATCGCCGTTGCGGGTTTAGCGGGTGTGCCTAAAACGGTTTTAAAACGGGCTAAACAGAAATTAAAAGAGCTTGAAATGATTTCAAAACAGACAGCGAACAGCCATGTTGATAGCTCGCAACTTTCGTTTGAAACTGAATCAGAACCTTCTGAAGTTGAAGAGGCTTTAAAACGTATAGATCCTGATGCATTAACACCGAAACAGGCATTAGAAATGTTATATCAATTAAAAAAATTACTTTGATATACAAATGATTTTCAAGACAATATATTAATCGAATTATTGAACAATATGATTATTTAGTCATATCAACATAACACCGCCAGTTTATCAATACTGGCGGTTTTCGTTTAAGGTCAAATTACTGCCAATATTTCTTTTTCGATGTCTTACCAATACCTGGATTGAGGCTGTTAGTCGGATCTAATTGCTGATAGAATTTTTTCAAATCAGCGTTAGCTTGATATAAATGACCAACATTATGTTCAGCAGGATATTGTGCCCCACGCTGATCTAAAATAGCTAACATCGCTTCTTTCACTTTGTGGCAATCTGTTCCTTTTTTGGCAATATAATCTTGGTGAAAAACAGAACAGAAGAAATGCCCATAATATAATTTATGAATAAAATGCTGACTTATATTTTCTGGTAATGTTTCAAACCAATCTTTATCATTACGTCGTAAAGCAATATCCAGTGCCACCAAATCTTCAACCGTATCCGAATGGACACTACGATAAACAGTTGCAGCACCAGCTGTCGCAAAACGATGCAACATCGCCGCTTCTGCTTCTTTCTCATTACAATGAAAATAGTCGCTTTGTTTGTTTTGAAAAAATGTTTGCAAAAATGCCTGAGCTTCCGCTATGCCATCATCGGCCATTTTTAAAATAAGATGATGTTCAAAACGATCACGATAATCACGAATAGATTTAGGTAAGTGGTTAGGAAGTAATTTACTCACAGACACCGCAAATCGATCTGAAAAATTATTGGGGAAGAATGGAATTTTTGTACTGACACGATCAACGAAATTTTTAAATGCATATAAGCGAGGAATCACATTTGTCCCTAATTTTTGTATGGCTAAATAGATATGTTTACCATATACAGCAGCGATATCAAATGCATCACGATGAATATATTCGCCCGATACCGGCAAATTTTTAAAGTGAGCTAAAATATGACGTCGGATTTCATCAAGATCATCAGTATTATTAGTACCGATATAAAATACTGCACTATTTTTTTCAAGTGGAAATGTATCTAATCGTACAGCAAATACCATTAACCGACCTGCACTACCCGAAGCTTCGTAATGTCTAGTTGGATCGGCATTAAAACGCGCTGGCGTATCGGCATCAATCTCACGAACATGATCGCAATAATGATGATCGTGTCCTAAACCTGCATCATGATTAATGTCTTTTTCAGTATAAGTATGATTTTGAAGATTTTGTAAGATCGTCTCTGGATCATCACCTAATTCAATCCCTAAATGGTTAACCAGATGCAATTGTCCTTGATCATCTAATTGAGCAAATACGGCCATTTGTGTATAGGCAGGCCCATGCTGGATTAAAGCACCACCAGAATTATTACACACCCCACCCATAACGGATGCGCCAATACAAGATGAACCTATTACCGAATGCGGCCCACGATTATATTTTTTTAACTCTTTTTCAAGTTTAAATAGTGTACTGCCTGGCAAACAAACCACTTGCTCACCATTTTCAATCACTTGAATACCTTCAAGTCGACGAGTACTGACAATTACCACAGGCCTATCATAATCATTACCGTCAGGTGTAGAACCACCGGTTAATCCTGTATTTGCCGATTGAGTAATCACAATGACATCGGCTTCAACACACGCTTTTAAAACTAGCCACTGTTCAACTAACGTACCGGGTAAAACCACTGCAATAGCATCACCTTCCCCAAAACGAATACCTTTACGATAAAGTAAAGTACGGGAAGGATCAGTTAATGTATGCTTTTTGCCCACAATAGTTTCTAACTTTTCAATCAGTTCTGCCGTCGTATTCTTACTCATATTATCTTCCTTATACCTAAATGGAAATCGCTTCAGTATTGATTATATTATAACCATTACTGTTCATTGCAAAGCATTTTAATTATCGTTAATTTTTTATAAGAAAAATAATAATTTTTAGTTATAACAAAGAATTATATAATTAATGAATACCCATTTTTAATATTAAACATTGATTACATATCATTTTTTATTTATGTTAAAAATAGCATGTTGATTAAACATCTGATTAGATAAAACAAGAAAAGGTCAACTAACAACACAAAAATTATTGAATACTATTTGCAGGACACATTGGGGGATTAATCACTCGCCTTTGTAGTACTTAAATACCTGTCTGTTTGAGATATTTTACTAAACATTAATAATTTGCTAGAAGCTGTTGACGTTCCGCTTTATTAAAGTAAGTCCATGCGACAAAACGGCTAATTTTTTGTCCTTGTGCCATAGGCACAATTTTTGTCTCAATAGCTTTAACGGCTTTTAAGTGTTTTCTAATTACCGGTAATGATTCTTTTTTTGAAACCAATGTCGTAAACCATAAACACTGTGTTTTATAATTGGCACTCTCTTTTATCATATTACTGATAAATGTACTTTCGCCACCTTGACACCATAACTCCATATGTTGCCCACCAAAATTCAGTACTGTTTTTTGTTTTGAATCACCCAATTTTCCTAGATTTTTAAGTTTCTTCTGGGTACTGGCCAAGGCAGCTTGCGCTGACGCATGAAAAGGAGGATTACAAAGGGTAAGCATATAAAACTCTTTAGGCTGAATAATCCCATCAAAAATCGCCAAACAATTTTTTTGCAATCGACATTGAACAGATTCCTTAAGTAACAAATTAGCCTTAGTGATTAATGATGCAACTTTGATGGCTGTTAGATTGATATCACTGCCCACAAATGACCAACCATACTCAGCTCGACCAATGATAGGATAGATCATATTGGCTCCCATACCGATATCCAACACCTGAACTTTTTTACCCGTCATCATGATATGTTGATTATCTTCTGCCAGCAAGTCGGCCAAATAATGCATATAATCGGCTCGTCCGGGTATTGGTGGACACAAATAATCGTTAGGAATATCCCAATAAGAAAGTTGGTAATAGGTCAATAACAGTGCTTTATTTAACATTCTAACAGCGTCAGGATCAGCAAAATCAATCGATAAATTTCCGTATTGATTCCGTTTAACAAAAGGTGAAAAATCTGGCACGGCTTTAATTAATTTTGCAAAATCATATCCATAGCGATGTTTATTGCGAATATGTAAAGGCGATGCGTTGACAGTTGGTGATCGTTTTTGCATGCTTGTTCCAGAAATGTGTACTATTATCTATTATAATGACGTTTTGCTGTGAGAAAAATACATACACGATTAATTAAGCGCCATTTACACACATTATTTTCACATCTTAAGTATTAACTTAATAAAATAATTAAACTTTTTAGTATGATTTTTGATACAACTTACTGTAATAACAATTACAATTAAAATATTTGTTATAATAGGTTATAAAAGAATACTCAAAATACACCTAATGAATCATTTAATTAAATTATCACTAACACCATTGTTTATATTAACCTTCATCCCTTTCGACTTGTATGCTGATGATTTTAGTGGTCAACATTTATCACTTATTTGGGGTATCCCATTTGTTGGTATTTTGTTGTCGATAGCATTGTTACCATTATTGATCCCCCGAATTTGGCATCATCATTATGGCAAGATCACCATTTTTTGGACGTTGCTCTTTATGGGATCAGCATGTTATTTTTTTGGGTGGCAATCAACTCTTGAGCTAACTACTCATGCAATATTCGCTGAATATCTTCCTTTTATTCTGTTATTGCTGGCGCTGTTTACCGTATCAGGTGGTATTTTAATTAAAAGTGAAATAGTCAGTACCCCAAAATTAAATGTATGCTTATTAGCAGTGGGCACTTTATTAGCTTCAATCATGGGAACAACTGGAGCTGCCATGCTAATGATACGCCCCCTTATCAGAGCCAATCGCAATCGAAAACAAGCCGTTCACATTATTATCTTCTTCATTTTTTTAGTGGCTAATATAGGAGGAGGATTGACACCACTTGGTGATCCGCCACTATTTATCGGTTTTTTAAAAGGTGTCGATTTTTTCTGGACAATGAGCCATATGTTATTACCAGTATTGTTAACCTCGACATTATTACTCACGATTTTTTATTTCATTGAGCGCCACTATTTCCAATTACAATACGGAAAGCAACATTTAGCCACAATGCCCAAAAATAACAGTTCCATAAAGTTTTATGGATTAAATAATGTGTTACTGTTAATCCTGATTATTGCAATGGTTCTATTATCTGGAATATGGCATTCTTCTATAGAGATAACGCTATTCGGGACGCATCTAAGTCTGCCTAACCTTGTCCGAGATGGCGTTTTTATCATTATCACCCTAATTTCTATTTGCATAACTCCGAAAAACATTCGCGCAGCTAACGAGTTTAATTGGCAACCTATTATTGAAGTAGCTAAACTATTCATTGGTATATTTATTACAATTGTACCGGTTCTGGCAATTTTGAAAGCTGGCAGTAACGGCGCACTATCCACTGTTGTTTCATTAGTTAATAATCCACAAGCGCACCCCATTAATAGTATGTATTTTTGGCTTTCCGGGTTACTATCAGGATTTTTAGACAATGCACCAACTTATCTCGTCTTTTTTAATTTAGCATCGGGTGATGCAACAATATTAATGACTTCGCTTGAAAAGACCTTATTAGCCGTATCCATGGGTTCTGTTTTTATGGGTGCTTTAAGTTATATTGGGAATGCACCTAACTTTATGGTTAAAAGTATTGCAACCCAAAATCAAATCAAGATGCCTAGTTTTTTTGGGTATATGAAATGGTCAATTGGCATATTAATCCCTGTTTTTATTGTTAATAATTTATTATTTTTTATTTGACAACGTAAAAATAGAATGGGGTCAGTCAGTGACATCAGATGAATATTGCCTGTTAATAAATCCTAAAAGAACTTTAAATATTTCTTTTTTACTAGTTGAAAACACTTCACTTAATTTTATTTCATCGGGATTAGCATTATTTTTTAATGTTAACCCGATGCCTATCGAAATAATATTAATCCCTAATCACGGGTCGAAATGCACACTTACACATTTTAACAAAAATTTAATTTTTGATTTTAACCACTAATTTCACTGATCAAATTATGATCATAAAAAGATGATTTTTATATATACTTATTAATCGAATAAGAATAGAATTAATCGCCTTTAACGAGTTCCTGACAATAAAATCAATTTAGATACATAATTCACATCAAATTATTATTTAAATGTAAATATTGTTAGGATAATTTTTACGCAACCCGTTAAAGACAAGTAATAAGATCTAATTATAAAAAAAACTTTGTTGGCTTGATTTCTAACAAAGTTGACTAAGAAATACCTTAAAAGGATGAAAATATGAATAAAGTTTACAAAATAGTCTGGCACACCTCTAAACGACAATGGGTTGTTGTTTCAGAGCTGGCAAAAAAAGGGAAAACGAAAAGTTCAAAATTGTTAGCAGTAACAGCATTGGCTTCGCTTTCCGCTAATGCATTAGCTGGTCCTTGCTCAATCAATGTTCAAAACCAAATAAATGTCAATGGTAGTAACTGTGAACTTACTGATGACAGCTATACGGGCATTGAAACTAAAGGGCAAGATAATAAAGTCATTACTGTTGATAACGGCGGTAAACTGACTTTTAATCCAACTAACGGTAAAGTGACCATTACCAGCAAAAACCAAAATCATGCTTTGGTCGTTGGGACGACAGAACCTTATCCTAAGCAAGACCCAGTAAATAATCGTCCAAATTTAGGCGGAACGGTGACCGTTGACGGCGATTTAACGATTAATCTTAACGCTCAAACTTTACCACCAGATGCTACAAAAAAACAATACCGACCAAGTAGTATTTTATTAGGGGACAATAGTGAATTAGTGGTTAATGGTAATTTAAACATCAATCACACCGATTTCTGGCCCGATAAAAATGATCAGTCACAAACCGAATTTGAAACGGGTGCCCCGATCGACGTGTCTTTGACGAAGGCAAACTCAGCACGCATCACGGTAAAAGGAGAAACCAATATAAAATCGAATGGTGACGGTATTCGTAATGGTTCGGAATTAAATGATACCCAATTAGGGGGGATCTTAAATTTTGAGAAAAACGTCAATATTGAAGCAAATTATGTTGGTTTAAAAAACAGCGCAGGTGACACTACATTTCATAATGATCTAAATATTAATATGAAAGAAGGAAAAGGAATTGTTCAAACTTCTGGTTCGATTCATGTGAAAGGTAATCTGGGTGTAGAATCAAATAAATTAAGCGGTGCTAGCCATAACGCCATCGATATTTATGGTGGTGAAATGAATATTGATGGTATAACTACAATTGAATCATATGGTGCAGGGAATCAACATTATGCATCAGGCACTTCATTATATGTCTCAGGACAAGGGAAAGCGTCTTTTGGTTCCGAACTTAACGCAACCACCAATAGCGTCAATTCCAATAATACGGATACCGGTAACGGTGATGTCATAAAACTGCAAGATCTGGGAGAAATTAATTTAGCGAGCAAAACATCCCTTACTGCAAAAGGCGCCGGTAATGGTATAACTATGGGTGGTAATAGTAAATTAAACCTTAACCGAGAAACGACTATTTTTACCGAAATGGGCGATGGTCTCAATATTAATGGTGGCACAATCAATAGTGATAAAGCCGACCAATTAAATATCAGTTCAAATGCGAATAATGGTAATTTAATTAAAGTTACAAATGGTACTGTCAACTTAGCCAAAAATACCACGCTTAATGCTAAACATGCTACTCACGGTATTCATGTTGAAAATGGTACAGTTAATTTGAATCAACAAACCACTATCAATACCCAATTGGGCAACGGTATTCATCTTAGCGGAGGAAACATCATTGCCGCAGATGATTCACAGTTAGACATAACCACGACAGAATCAAGCGCTATTTATCAAACAGGTGGAAATTTAATATTAAAAAATACAAATATTAAATCTCCGCAAGGTTATAAAGCCATTATTCTCGATGGTGGTTCACTATCTAATTTAGGTAAATTGACAATTGAATCCGTGACGGATACGGCAGCGATACATAGTACTGTCGAATCTGGCAAAAAAGCGGTATTTAATAATACTGGAACATTAGATACCAGTAAAATTGATAATATTCAATCTATTGTTAGTCATGATAAAACAGGTACATTAGAAATTAACAATGCGAAAACGGGTGTATTGAATGCTAACAATGGTAATCTTTTTACCAACACATCTACAGGAACTATCGTCGTTAATAATGCTGGTAATTTGTATGGCAAGATTGAAACTGGAAATGGTAGCATTAATTTAAATAACTCTGGCCTTTGGGAAATCACTGAACATTCTACTCTCACCAATGTCAAAAATGCCGGAACCATTCACTTTAAACACCCAACATCGCTTAACCGTAGTGCAAGCGAATTCTATTCAATTGATATTGCCGGTGATTATGTTGGTGATCAAGGTACAGTGAAAATGCATACTATATGGAATGCTTCAGACG
The DNA here is from genome assembly GCF_026536705.1 of Gilliamella sp. B3817. Lineage (NCBI taxonomy): Bacteria > Pseudomonadati > Pseudomonadota > Gammaproteobacteria > Orbales > Orbaceae > Gilliamella > Gilliamella sp. B3817. Next base: position 244,293 of record NZ_JAFNNV010000002.1, read on the forward strand.
ACCCAAATAATAGTAGCATCAAGTCAGATGTTTTAAATATAAGTGGAACAGCTAAAGGCACAACGACCATCGTTCCATTATCTGCTGATGGTACAGAACGCATTATTGATGGTAATATAAAGCAAATTGAAAAAAGTTTGAATAGTGTTTTAGTTGTCAATGTTGCTAATAGCGGATCAGAAGTTGCCTTTACGGGTAAAGCTCAAACGACCGGATTGACAGAAGTTCAGTTAGCTAAACGTACCGTCGATAATCGAGATGAATACTATTGGACAATGAAAGCAAGAACCAAATCACTTGTCGAAACCAATAAAACTATTTATGCCGATCCAATTGCGGCTTATGCACTTATGCCGAGTGTCAACTTTGAGCAAGGATACACAACGTTAGCTAATTTAAGGGAACGTCGTGGAGATATCTATTGCTTGGACTGTGCTACTGACGATAGTCAAAATACTTGGGCTCGAATTTTTGGTAAACATCAAAAACAAGATGGTGAACATCGCCTCAATTTTGAAACCAATATCTATGGTTTCCAAATTGGGCACGACTTCGCCATCACATCGTTGGAAAATAATGGTCTGAATTTATTTGGTGGTTATCTGTCTTACAACAGAGCTAAAACTGATTTTTCTGATAAATATCGTACTAAAGACGGTATCCTCATCAGTAACAAAAAAACAGGGAAAGGCGAATCAGATAACTTTAGCTTGGGTATTACTAATACCTACTATACCGGTACTGGCACTTATGTTGACTTAGTGGGTCAATTATCTTATCTACGCAACAAATATAATGCTCGCACAGGTAAAAATCCATCCACTCAAGATGGTTGGGGTGTAGCGCTATCGGCTGAAGCAGGTCATTCAATTCCATTAAGTGGAACGAATTGGTCTATTGAACCTCAAGCACAACTGACATATCAGTATTTGAAACTTGACAGTTTTAATGATCATATTCGCCATGTCGATCAGAATAATCCTGATACATTACGTGGTCGTGTTGGTGTCATGTTTGCGTATAATGCAACAGATACAGAAGACCAAAAAACGTCAGTATATGGTATTGTAAATATCTTGCATGATTTCTTTAGCCCTGATGATGTAAAAATTGGACGTGATAAACTTAGCGAGAAGTTCAATAAAACTTGGGGAGAAATTGGTTTAGGTTTAAATATTCCAATTACTACCCAAAGTGAACTATATGGTGATGTCCGCTATGAACACAATTTTGGTGGCAGTAAACATCAAAGTTTTCGTGGTAACATCGGTTTAAAAATAAACTGGTAATTATCATCAATCTATTCTGCCACATGAAAGTAATGTTGAATTTATGTGGCAGAATATTCAACGCTTAATTTTCTATTATTAATTGAACTAAGATTAGCCTTAAAAAATGGCTTATTGACGTCATCAAAATTGGTTAACAATGACCAATAATGACAGACAAAACGATGTAATATTAAAAATTGTCAATTTAACCTAAGTTATAGGCTATGCAATCGGTAAGAGTAATCTATTTATACTGTTGTTTAGGATATGAAGGATAGAAGACAAATTTAGCGGTGTTAAATCGTTTTAAATTTTACTTTACTGGATCGTACAACATTATAAAACCAATGATGTACGATCCTTTTTATTATTAATCGTTAATATTCCATACTACCAACGGATCATCATTCCAACATTCCCTGATAGACCTTGACGATGAGTACTACCAAAGTTATGTTCATATCGAACATCACTATACAGATTCATGTTGGTCACTATAGGTAACTGCATACCGATACCCATTTCTCCCCAAGTTCGTGCAAACTTTTCGTTGATATGATTACGACCGATATTGGTTTTTTCTGGATTCACGAAATCATGCCATAAATTTCCAATAACATAAAAAGATTTGCGTTGACTAAATTGGTTATCATCATGATAGGATAACTTTAAGCCTAAACGACTACGTAAACCGTCTTGTCCATTTTGATCAACATGACGAATACCATCTCTAAAGTGACTTAAATTGATATGTTGGTAAATCAATTGTGCTTGTGGTTCTATTGACCAATTTTTATCAAACACTGAAATAGCGTGCCCAACTTCAGCAGAAACAGCAGCAGCCCAACCATGTTGACTATCTGGATTATGGCTATTTTTAGCATGATATTTGTTAGTTAAATAAGATAATTGACCTACTAAATCTAAGTAACTCCCACCTTGGGTATAGTAAGTGTTCGTTAAGCCAAAACTAAAGCTTTCTGATTTACCATTACCTGTTTTTTTATCATGTGTGATAACGCCATCTTTTGCATGATATTTATCTGAAAAATCAGTATTGGCATTACTATAGGCAAAATAAGCACCTAACATCATGACATCTTGACTATCTGTCTGTTTAACAAAAAAATCATGACCAATTTGTAAACCATAAATATTTGTATCAAGATTTAAACGTTGTTTACCATCTTGTTTATGCTGTTTCCCAAAAAAACGTCCCCAAGAATGATTTCCATTAATTTCACTACAATCATAACAAGTTATGTCACCTCGACGTTCTCTGAAGCTGGCTATACTAGAATACCCTTGTTCTAAATTGACACGAGGCATCAATGTATAACCTGACACTGGATTTGCGTAAATTAACTTATCAAATTTAGCATTTTGAGCATCTTTGCCTGATTTCGAATTAGCTGCCATAGTCCAAAAGTATTCATCACCACTCTCTGTAGTGCGTTTGGCTAACTGAAACTCAACAACGCCATTCGTTTTTGCTGTGCCACTAAAGGCTTTTTCGTTATTACTTTCGGCAACATAAATGACAGGCGTTGTATTTATCGCTTTAGTGATTGATTTTATATCACCATCAATAATATTCTCTTTACCATCATTAGAAACAGGAACAACAACGGTATGCCCTTTAGCTGAACCGGCAATTTTTATTGTATCAGATTGAATATTTTTATCGCTTTCATTATCAGTAGCTCCCCATACAGTACGCATTTTCACGATACCTTTTTTTCCAACATAATCACCCTTCACATCCATAATATGAAATTCAGTTGGCGATTTATGAGCAAATGAAATGAGACCTGAATTTATGACATTATTTAAATTTGAGTCGCCATTAATATACCATTGACCACTATTATCAAGATTTATAATACCTACATTAGCATCCATTGTTCCGCTAAGTTTACCTGCATTATTAATATTAATTGTACCTGGTGTGATATTTTTAAATAATGAACCTTTATCAAAAGAAAGATCCCCATTATTGCTATTATTCACAATAAACGTTCCTGTTCCTTCATGAATAAACATATGTTCAATTGATGTCGAAGCGGGATCAGCTCTAAGTGTTCCATTATTGTTAAATGTTGTCGTATCATCACCCATGACAGCTGCATGGACTATTGATACATCATTATTTGAATTTAAGGTGATAATTCCATTATTCGTTAAGGTTCCGTACCATAAATGGATACCCTTTCCTGCAGTAGTAATTGTCGTATTTTTATTTAATGTTAGATTACCAGAATATTTTTCATTTCCATCCTTGTTGCCTAGGCTGATTCCAATACCACTAACTTGACTGTTATTAATGATTAAATCATTATTAAAGGTAATGTTTCCACCATTACGTATCGCATCTGCTCCATCAGTGTTAAACGTTGCAACACCATTGACCGTTACCACATTGTTATCTTTTACAACTTCCAGTGGTGCACCAGTAGGGGTTTTTTTAGTTATCGTTAAATCACCTTTAATTAAAAGGGTACCCTTATTGTACATATAAATACCACGAGAAACTTTATTACCGGTAATAATTTCCAAATCACCATTAAATATTGTTGTCCCGCCTTCTACTTGAGGTCCGCCATTACCGCCACCTATCGCTAGCGTGTGATTACTTGAATAAGAAGGGCTTATCATTTTTACCTTATCAGCGGTAAATATTGCTGTTGTATTTTCACCTTCAATGCGTGATAAATTAGTTCCGTAGTAATCACCGTTTGAAAATTCACATGTTGAACCTTGGTTAGCATACGCTTTGTTACCGGCATAACAATCAGCATAAGCAATATAGGGAGCGCCCATTAATGCTGTTAATACTAATATTTTTTTAAATTTTGATTTTCCATGTCGTAATACTTCCGAAGTCATAATCCAACGTTGTAGTGCAACATTCCACTTTAATCTATATTTTTGATCCATATTTAAAACAACTCTCATTTAATCCCATCAATTAATTTTGTGTAAAACACAAAATTTCCATCTTGCCTTAAGCTTATTTATATATCGGTCATAACACTTAAATTCTTTATGTTTTTTTTCAACTTACCTCTTAAAACTATAACCAACTGATTGATATTTATTTTTTACTTTGCACTGAATACTACATTACCTATTTTTATTTACATGATATTTTTAACTCAAATAAAAAAATTTTATTGATATTGAGAAAAATGAATCAGTAATGACAACTTAATATCCAAATTTTATATGCTATAAAAAAATATTTACTTTTTTTATAAATAGAATTTAATATCAAACTCTAATGATTGTAAATAATTATTTATTTATGTATAGATTATGTTAATTCATTAACAATTATTTAATTTAGATAATCACAATAATTCCCAAAAATCATTTTAGAAAAGATAAGTTGTTTATATTGACGCATGTCAAAATGAGGTTGCAATTGAGTTTATAATAAAAATTACAGTCATTTTTTTAACTAAATGATGAACGCAAAAAAAGGCATTTTTTAAAAGCATCAACTAAATTAACATGAATATTTTAACCTTTTAACTTTTAACTATTTCATCAATAACTGTTTTAAATTGACAGCGAATTTACCCCAGCATCCATCAATATTCATTAGCAAATTTTTATTTAAATGCGTAATAGCTCATCCTGCTTGAGGCTTTAAATAAAACGTCTGGTTAAGTTCAAATATGTTTTCTTAATCCATGCAAAAACGATCATTTTATTACTCATAATAAAGCAAATAAACAATAAGGCTTCAGTTTTGTTTTTAGTTCGTTTTATACTTTCATAATAATTATTGTTATAATGACCTATTTTTACAATAATTTGAGAGTGACTTATGTTAAATCAGCTTAAAGCAATTATTCAGTATCTTCTTCCAAAACAGTTTTTAACAATTATCTTTGGATGGTTAGCCAAAAAACAGTTGGGAAAAGTCACAACATGGATGATTAAAGGCTTTTGTAAGTTATATCGAGTCGACTTAAGTGAAGCAAAGCTCACTAATGCCGCAGACTATAAAACATTTAATGACTTTTTTGCGCGGGAATTAAAAGAAGATGCTCGCGAAATTGATACGGCTGAAAATTCAATTATCATGCCCGCCGACGGCGTATTAAGCCAATTTGGTACAATTCAAGATAGCCAATTATTACAAGCAAAAGGACATTTTTATTCACTCGAATCTTTGGTTGCTTGTCATCCAGATATGATTAAGTACTTCCAAAATGGATCTTATGCCACCACCTATCTATCGCCCAAAAATTACCACCGTTTCCATATGCCATGTGACGGTACATTACGCGAGATGATCTATGTGCCTGGTTCACTTTTTTCAGTCAGTAAAGCCACAACAGAAAGCATTCCGAATATTTTTGCGCGTAATGAACGTGTTATATGCCTTTTTGAAACAGAATTGGGGCCAATGGCACAAATATTAGTCGGGGCTACGATCGTCGGAAGTATTGAAGTAGATTGGGCTGGAATAATCACACCACCACGTGAAGGAATCATGAAACGTTGGACATATTCTGATGAAATTAAACTCAGCAAAGGTCAAGACATGGGATGTTTCAAATTAGGTTCAACCGTTATTACATTATTTGCTTCAAATGCGATTGAATTTTCAAACGATCTTAAAGTTGGGGATGTAACACGTGTAGGTCAAAAATTAGCTGAAAGGATTTAACAATATGTGGATGCGTGGATTATTGTGTTTGTTATTAATGGTTTTTTCTTCAACCCTATTCGCTGAAGAAAAAATAACGACTATTGATGATGTTCAACAACTTACTGAAATCGTTGATAAACTCAACGAGACTAATGAAGATCTTCGCCAAAATATGGAAAGCCAAAAGATTCATTTAACCAGTATAATTAACGAACAGACAAATATATCAACGCAAATCTCTCATGTTCAAAATACCCTAGCTACTCTCGATGAACAAGGGGAGTGGCTAAGCTTTTCAACAGCATTAGGTGAAACATTACGTCAACAATTATTACGTTTACCTGAAAAACCAAAATCTTTAGCGCTCGACGCAGAAATAGCCAAAGCAAAAGTTCAACAACTTAATTACAGTAATGTTCTTAAAAATTTGGATAATTATCCAAATTTATCTAATCAAATTAACGCAGGAAAACAAGGCTCACAATATCGTCGTCTATTACGTGAACAAAGCGAGTTACTTAAGACGTTAATCGCAGGTACAGATACCACGATTTTAGAATTAACCAAATTAAAAATTGCCAATAAGCAATTAATTAATGCTATTGACGAAGTGAATGATGCTGCTCATCGATATTTCTTTTGGGTTGCTGATGTAAATCCCGTATCATTGAGTTTTCCGTTACAATTAGCTAAAGACGTCAATTATGTTATTTTTTCGATCGACTCGCTTTCACAATTATATAAAGCGGGAATCCAAATACTGACGACCCCGAAAACGCTTTTTTTACTGATTTTATCGATATTATTTGTCGTTGTGCATTTTAAAATGCGTAAAAAATATTACGCATTTTTGAATAAATCTGCCTCCCGTGTGGGTAAAGTAACGCAAGATAACTTTTCATTAACTTTAGAAGTTGTCATATATTCTTTAATCATGGCTTTACCGGTTCCTATTTTATGGGCAGTCTTTGGCTATGCATTACAACTCAACTGGGATTATCCTGTTGCCGTTGCGTTAGGATACGGTGTTAATGCTGCTGCTCCAATTTTATGGGTATTTATCATCACGGCACATCTGGCATCACAAAACGGCTTGTTTATTAGTCATTTTGGTTGGTCATCTAAAAAAGTCCGTGCAGCCATGAAATATTATCAATTATCGGTATGGCTTGTCATACCATTGGTTATGGTTGTCATGAGCTTTGATCAGTTCAGTAATCGTCAATTTGCCGCAACTATTGGGCGTATTGCGTTTATCATTCTTTGCTTTGCGTTAGTGTTTATGACTAACTCTATCCACCGAGCAGGAGTTCCACTTTATATTGATAAAAAAGGATCGGGCGAAAATTTATTAAGCCGTATCGTTTGGCTAATACTTCTTAGTGCGCCATGGCTTGCCATTATTGCTGCTTGTTTGGGTTATCTATCAACGGCACAAGTTTTATTAGGTCGTCTTGAAGCATCGGTCGTGATTTGGTGTGGACTTCTCGTTATCTATTTTATGATTCGTCGCTGGATGTGGATACAAAAACGGCGTATCGAATTTGAACGAACTAAACAACGCCGTCTTGAACGTCTGCAACGCGCTAAAACACCCGAAGAAGATCTGGCTGACAACGTCGATGAGCCTGTTATCGATTTAGATGTGATTAGTGCACAATCTTTACAACTTGTACGTTCTATCATCATGTTAATTGCTTTAATTAGTATGATTTTACTTTGGTCTGAATTACATTCAGCATTCGCATTTATGAATAATATCAAACTTTGGGGAACTACCACGATCATCAATGGTACCGAAGTTGAACAATATATTACTTTAGGCGCGGTATGTATTGCTATTTTGGTGATGACAATTACCGTCCAATTAGTTAAAAATCTACCTGCATTACTGGAATTGGGAATATTGCAACACTTAGATTTAGCACCGGGCACCAGTTATGCAATATCAACCTTATCAAAATATATCATTTTAATGATTGGCTCCATGATGGCCTTTTCATTTATTGGGATAGATTGGTCTAAAATACAATGGCTTATAGCGGCACTTGGTGTTGGTTTAGGTTTTGGTTTACAAGAAATATTTGCAAATTTCATTTCGGGATTAATCATTCTTTTTGAAAAACCAGTCCGAATAGGCGATACCGTAACAATCAGGGATCTGACTGGTAATATCACCAAAATTAACACTCGAGCCATCACTATTGTTGATTGGGATCGAAAAGAGATTGTGATGCCGAATAAAGCATTTATCACCGAACAACTCGTTAACTGGTCATTGTCAGATTCTATTACACGAATTGTACTCACTATCCCGGCTACAATTGATGCCAATAGTGATCTGGTTATTGAATTACTTCAAAAAGCCTCGGATAAATGTGAATATGTGCTTAAAGACCCTGAACCGCAAGTTTTTTTAGTGGATATTCAAGAAGGTATTCAATTATTTGAACTGCGTGTTTTTGCTGCTGAAATGGGACATCGCATGGTGTTACGAAGTGCAATCCATAAATTAATCCTAGAAGCCTACCGTGAAAACGGTCTGACACTCCCTTTTCCACCATTACAAACCAATTTAGAGGCACTGGGTCGCAAAACTGGGCGTCGTAGTTATACTGTAGGAACCATTTAACCAAAAAGTGTCTCTAACCAAGGCACGCCGAAGGCGCCTGGCGCTAACAGAACAAATGCCCATATCGGTGCTGAGGTGATGTTAGCTAAATTAAACTTAGTTGTTGGCATATGCATTGCGCCAGCAACTAACGGCACTACGGCTCTTAACGGACCAAAAAAACGCCCGATAAAAACCCCTAACGCGCCATAACGTTGAAAAAATTGCTCTGCTCGAAAAACCAATTTAGGATACTTTTTAAGTGGCCAAGAATGGATAACTTGATGATGATAATGTTTACCTAACCAATATGAAATTAAATCACCCAAAATGGCTCCTAGCGAAGCAGCAATCAATACCGGTACGAAAGCGAGTGTACCTGTTCCAATTAATGCACCTACACCTAATAATATAGCCGTTGCTGGAACCACTAAAGAAATAATGGCAAGCGATTCACCAAATGCTAATAAAAATATAATGGGCAAAGCCCAGATTTGATGATTTTCAATAAATTGCATTATGGTGTGTGAAATTTCATTTAATGACATAATTGCATCACAAATTTTCAATTGATTATGGTGACCTATTTTATCATAATAAGTAAGTATTAGCGTTAAGTTATAAGTGCATTATGAATTATCTTACAACTATTTTTAAGTATGCTAATACCCTATTTTCAACAAATCCAGATAGCGTATAATAGCTAATCACTTAGCCATAACGTTTTATAAAAGACAGATAGCCAGAGAAAGTCTATGACAATCGGTTTAGAACATATTACCGTTGAAAAATTTAACAGTAATCAACCTATCCATTCAGAACATGATGTTTTAGCTATAGAAACCCCTGTTGCATTGGTATATAACGGTATTTCACATGTTGTCATGATGGCAACCCCTAAAGACCTTGACTATTTTGCTATCGGCTTTTCATTAACAGAAGGTATTATTCAATCCCTAGATGACATCTACAGCATTGACATTATCAAAGTGACAAATGGTTTTGAAGTGCACATTGAGCTATCATCACGGCGATTTTTTGAGCTTAAACAAAAGCGCCGGAACTTAACAGGTCGAACAGGTTGCGGTATTTGTGGCACGGAACAGATTGAACAAGTCTGTAACATCTTGCCTACCTTGTCATCCACTCATTTCATTGAGTTATCCTATTTTAATCAAGCATTGTCAGCATTAAAATGTGTTCAAACTGTTGGTGAACAAACGGGTTGTACGCATGCTGCAATATTACTTGATTTAGCAGGTAATTTTATTGCTGGTTTCGAAGATATAGGTCGACATGTCGCATTGGATAAATTGTTAGGCTTTCGAGCGACACAACTTAAAAAAAATCCGAATTTTCCTCAAGGTGTTATTGTTGTTTCAAGTCGAGCCAGTTATGAAATGGTACAAAAAACCATTCATTGTGGAATTGAAATATTGATGGCAGTATCCGCTGCAACCTCGATGGCAGTCGATATGGCCAAGAAAAGTAATCTTACCTTAATCGGTTTTTTCAAAAATGATAAAGGTGTGATTTATTCAGCTAGTCACCGAATACGTTAAAAGGTGAACAATGCGAGTTTAACGATAAATTTTTATGTGATCTTTTTCGCGTTTTAAAAAAAAGATGATTAATTATTTTTTTAGATATGACATACTACGGCGATTTTAAGAATGTGCCAAAAATAACAACGCCATCACACATTCTCAAAATGAATTTATTAATAATACATTAATCTTGAAAAGATGAATTAGCTTCATCAAAATTTATTCTTACAAACATCTACAGACAATTTAAGGATACATCCATGCATCAAACATCTGATATTCAACAAGCGGTCAGCTATATTCAACAAAAAACCAATAAAAAACCAACTATTGGTATTATATTAGGTTCAGGATTAGGCCCTTTTGCCGATACGCTTGAAGATGCAATCCATATTCCTTATGACACAATCCCTCATTTTGCAAAATCAGCTGCTGTGGGACATTCTAATGAGTTAGTTATTGGTCAATGCGGCGATAAAACAGTAGTTGCCATGAAAGGACGTTTTCATTACTACGAAGGATTTTCGTTAGATCAAGTGACCTTTCCGGTGCGAGTCATGAAAATGCTGGGCGTTGAAAAACTGATTATTACCAATGCTTGTGGTGCAGTGAATACCAATTTTAATCCTGGTGATTTGATGCTGATTACTGATCATATTAATTTGACGGCAAATAATCCTTTAATTGGTCCGAACAACGATGAACTAGGTGTACGTTTTTTAGATGTCAGTGAACTTTATAATAAACAATTACGAGCAACCGTTTTAGACGTTGCCAAAGAACTTAATATTACCTTACGCCAAGGCGTTTATGCTTGGTGGACAGGGCCAACTTATGAAACGCCAGCAGAAATTAGAATGATTCGGGTATTAGGTGCCGATGCAGTCGGTATGTCCACTGTGCCTGAAGCCATTATTGCTCATCATTCGGGAATTAAAACGATAGGCATATCCTGTTTAACGAATATGGCTTGTGGTATTTTGGATCAACCATTAGGGCATGAAGAAGTGATTGAAACAGCAGAACGTGTAAAATCAACGTTTTTACAATTAATTACTAAAACGATAGCACGCTTTTAATTACTGTTTTATTGTGTTGATGTTGTATTAAGGGTTTACTTTGTAGGTATCTGTAATGAACATAAGCAATAGATTGAAAATAATGTTGTTTTTCCAATACTTTATTTGGGGAAGCTGGCTGGTTACCTTTGGCTCTTATATGAGTCATACTCTCCATTTTTCAGGGACTGAAATAGGATTAGTGTTTAGTTCAAAGGGACTTGCCGCATTAATCATGCCATGCATTATCGGCATTATTGCAGATAAATTTTTACAACCTAAATACCTTTTCATGCTATGTCATACAATCTGTGCCATTGCACTTTTTTATGCAGCATCAATCACTCAACCTAATCCATTATTTTGGGTAATGTTAGCGAATGCTTTAGCATTTATGCCCACTATCGCTTTATCGAATTCAATCAGTTATCACTGTTTAGACAACAATAATATTGATTCATTAAAAGCTTTTCCTAAAATAAGGGTTTTTGGTACCGTAGGCTTTATTATTGCAATGTGGATAATGAGCCTACTTAAATTAGAACAGAGTCATGCACAACTCTATGTAGCCAGTATCGCATCAATCATACTTGTCATTTACAGTTCGACACTACCTAAAATAACGATTCATAAAAAAATAAAACAGTCATGGCATTCTCGATTAGGATTAGACGCATTTGTACTTTTTAAACAACCGACAATGGCGGTGTTTTTTTTATTTTCGGTATTAGTAGGCGCTATTTTGCAAATAACCAATACTTTTGGTACCACCTTTTTGCGTGATTTTAATAAGATTCCGCAATTTGAAAATAGTCTAATTACACAGTACCCGGCTATTTTATCTTCAGTTTCACAAATGGCAGAGGTTGCCTTTATCTTAACTATCCCATTTTTTCTCAAAAAATTGGGGATAAAAAAGGTCATAATGATAAGCTTAATCGCTTGGACTTTAAGATTCGGACTATTTGCATTTGGTGATCCAACACCATTTGGTTTTGTTTTACTCATGTTATCCATGATTGTTTATGGTTGTGCATTTGATTTCTTTAATATTTCCGGTTCAATTTTTCTTGAAAAAGAGGTTAATGCAAGTATACGAGCCAGCGCACAAGGTTTATTTATGACTATGGTAAACGGTGTCGGGGCTTATTTAGGTTCAATTATCAGTGGTTTAGTTGTCGATATGTGTACCCATAATAATGTAAAAGATTGGCAAGCAATATGGTTAATTTTTGCGTCTTATGCACTCATTTTAGCTATCGTGTTTTACTTTAGTTTTCATGATGACCATACAAGCAATAAACAGATTAAACAATAGGATAGTCAACTCATATAATGGATTATAACAACATGTTTATCTTCTAAATCGAATCAATTCGTATTCATTATCATCACTCATTTAATGAACTTGAATAAACGACAGGGCTAATCCCCCTGTGATTATGTTTTACATCGAAAATTATCGATGAAGTTTTTTGTTACAAAAGTATTGAGATTCAAATATGAAAGAAAAATTTTTAGGCAGTTTTCTAGTTTTTTTAGGGGCATGTAGTTTTGGTGTCCTCTCTTCTATTGTAAAAACCGCTTATCAAGCTGGATATACATTAGGTGAAGTTACCGGTGTGCAATGTTTTTTGGGTATGCTGATACTATGGTGCAGTCACCTAATCGTTAAAAGCTTAAATAAACCCAAAGCAACCCCTGTTAAACATTCTCCTTCTACCCCAAAATGGAAAGTATGTGCTGTTGGAATTTTTCCCGGCTTAGTTGGTATCTGCTACTATCAGTGTGTTCAATTAGTTCCGGCATCAATAGCCATTATTCTACTGATGCAATATTTATGGATCAGTATCATTATTGATTTTGTCATATTTAAAAATAAACCCAGTAGCGTTCAACTTTTGACAGTAGGCATTATCATCATCGGTAGTTGCTTAGCAGCAGGCGTTCTTAATCAAGACATTCATTTAAATTTTTCAGGCTGTTTATTTGGATTTTTAGCCGCTTTAATGTATTCCCTTTTTATCACTACCAGTAGTAATGTGGGTAACGATTTACCAAAGCTTGAAAAAAGTGCCTTAATGATAACGGGTGCATGTATTATTACGTTTTTAATTTTTCCACCGTTATTCTTTTTTAAATACAGTATTTCAGACCCACTTTATGTATTAGGATTCTTATTGGCGTTATTAGGAACCGTTTTACCGCCCTTTTTATTTTCGATTGGTATGCCAAAAATTGGCATTTCATTTAGTGCGATATTATCGGCAGCTGAACTTCCGATAGCCGTGACCTGTTCTTATTTCTATTTGAAAGAATCTGTCTTGTTAACGCAATGGATCGGCGTCATCATTATTCTATCAGCCATTGCATTGTTAAATCTGAAAAATCTTAAGACAGGCTCATAACGGCGTTATAATTTACGAATAAGACTAATTCGCTTTATATATACAAATTCTGACATCAAGGCTTAAACATAACGTTTAAGCCACTTAATAAAAATATCCGCTTTCGGATTATATTTGGTTTGTGGTCTTAAAATGTAATAACGCTGTTTACATAATAATTCCATATCAGGAAAAGGCATAACCAACTCTTTCGTTTCCAAATATTTACTAATTAACTGTTTTCGTCCCATGGCAATACCGGTATGGTTAATAGCCGCAATAATAGCTAAATCAGAACGATCAAAGATGATTTTGGGGATATCATTAAGTTCAAAAGGTAATGAAAAATTATTTGCCCATGACTTCCACTCTTCTAAGTTGGAGTCATGTCCCCAAGCTTGTCCGTCATGCAATAAAGTACAATTGGTCAATTTATCCACATTACCATATAAATCCTGTTTAAGCGCATAAGCGTGGCTACAGACTGGAATAATGGTTTCATTCATCAAATGGTCATAACGAACTTCTTCATAGCGTAGCGCATCAAAATAGATGGCAAGGTCAATATGATGACGATTAAAATTACTCACTTCATTACCGGACAAAATATTCAAACTGATATATGGATACTGCCGAGTAAATTCAGCAAGTTTAGGGACTAACCAACATTGAGTAAATGACGGTTTTGCATAGACCGTTAATGTTCCAGCTGCCTCTTGATTCGTTATTTCCAGAATTTCTTGATTCAAATTACGAAGCGAATTTTTTACTGCACTAAAAAGATTTTTGCCATTATAAGTCAATTCAATACGACGATGAAAACGCTTAAATAACTTAAAACCTAGCTCATCTTCTAATTTATTGATTTGATGACTGACAGCACTTGGGCTAATACAAAGCTCTTCTGCGGCTAAAGCGAATGATAAATGGCGAGCTGCTGATTCAAAAGTATGTAGTTTAGCTAATTGATAACGATTAACGATACGGCTTTGTGCCAAATATTTATTTTCATCATACATCTGTAATTCTCCTGTACTTCGACGGTCAAACTTCAGTTAGCTGTTTTTCAACTTTCATCTTTACATTTACAAACAATAATATGTAGGACAAGTATTGAAAAGAAGGACTTGCTGGTTTTAAATTACTTTTTTAGATGAATCCAGTTCATGTTAAGTTGTTTATTTATCATTTGTCAAATATTAATCAAAAACATCTAATAATAACAGTATTTAACAGCTTAAAAAGACGGCATTTTTAATTCAAAATTTATAATTTTTACTAAATTAATCATTAGTATAACGTAGATTGAAGTTTTTGTCGTGAATTGTTATTCATTCATCTGGTCTGATTAGCCTATTTAGTGAGTTAAACCGGCTTAAAAGAATGGTGATCGATAAAATTGAGATGAATGTAATGAGTTTGTTGTAGTCAATATTGGTTAGACAACTTAGCCGTTAATTTAAGTTACTGCTATATAGTCATCCTAATATTTTAATAAGAATGTGAGAGTGAATAAGATCGAATAAATATTAAATTTAAATGCGTCTAGCAAAATGTCTTATCCATTTTTTATGTTTAATTTAAACATATTCCTCCACAATCTTTATTACAATGAACAATTTCTATGCTTTTGTAACCTTAATAGTTTGATTTGTTATACTTGTTTCTACATTTTTATTTTTTAAATTAATAAAATAATATAGAGGAATAGGATTATGATGTTTCAAGACCTTGAAAAACGTCTACTAAGCCACCATTTAGTGATTAGTCTTGTTAAATTGGCAATATTTTCTTGGTCTAAACGAAGAATAACCGTTTTAACTCAAAAATTATTTTTTCAAGTATTAACAAAAATAGGCGTAATGGAATGTGATCAACAACTAGTAAGAAGTACTTCTTATCACGAGAAATCATCTCCAAAAGCGGCTGTAACAAAAGGAATTATTAAGCCAAATAAAATTATCATATCGAACACAACATTATTTCCAGAAAAACACCATCATCTCGACAGTTTAAGTAATTATTTGCTTAACAATATAGTTATTTTCTTAGGAAAGCTTATACCTATGTCGATATTTTCTCATTATGGAGATCAAGCTGAATTTGATTTAAAGAGTGATATGAAAACGAGTTAGCCGAACAGAATTGGTAATTTTATTGGTATTTTTATTCGAAATTAGTGTTAAGTTCTTGGTTAGTTTTATCCATTATAAAGTGTATTAGTAATGACAGGAGGCATTAAATTTTAATTTTCGTCTTGTAAAAATAAAGTAAATAATAATTTTTTAACTTGATTTATTAATTGTTGAATAGCATTTAATCGACTTGTTATAAGGAAATTACAAAAAAACTGGAAGTTAGTTATTTTATACTGATGTAGCACCGTAACAAGAAGTATCTTAAGAAAACAAGTAACAATCGTTTTTTTCATTGTCCGACACATTGTTATATTATTGTCCTGAAATAGAAAGGAAGTTATAGAATGAAGACACATAAAAAACCATTATTTACCTTAGTACAAAACAGTGAATCAGTAACAAAACAAAATACTTTAAGCTATTTAGACTCTAAACTAAATTATCCGGATTGCGTAGATGAAATCATTGCATTACGTATTAAGGAGCTTAAATTACATCATACTGAGTATAAAGAAAAAGAGTACAACGAAAAAAATACTTTTCGTAAAAATAAAGAGTTTTCATTTATATTTGGGGAAATATTTGAATCCGAACACCATGAGAAACAAATCGGTATGTTAAAAGATGAGATAGCTTTGGCTAAAGAGTCCAATAAAGTAAAGGAATTACTTGGTACTCGATTGAAAGAGATGGCTAAAGTATACCCAGATGTTGAACTTGATCTAAGTGATGTTGATGTGATCCCAACACAAATAAAAGAACATTTGTTTGCTCCACCTTTAATCTTAACTGAAGATAATGCCATTATGCTTTGGGATGATTAAAAAATAGTTTTAACAATAATTAATACTAGGTCTAATAAATTACAGGGTATAAGCCCTGTAATTTATTTAATAGGTTTGTTAGAACAAATACTAATATTTATCAGTGCTAACTGTTAAAGGCACTTTCACCATGGCTGTTAATATCTAATCCTTCACGTTCATGCTCTTCTGATACACGTAATCCAACTGACAAATCGGCAATTTTATAACCAATCAATGCGATAATAGCTGTCCAAACAACACAGGTAATCACACTCAATAATTGGATACCTAATTGGCTTAGCATATTCATGCCTTGGGCATAACCAATGCCGCCTAACGATTCTGCTGTAAATATACCTGTTAGCAGACAACCTACAATACCACAGACGCCATGTACTCCAAACACATCACAGGTGTCATCAATTTTTAACCTTTTTTTAAGAGAAGATACGCCCCAAACACCGGCAAAACCACAAATCAAACCAATTAACATTGCGCCACCAACGCCGACAAATCCAGCGGCTGGCGTTATGCCAACTAATCCAGCAATAACCCCTGAAGCAGCGCCTAAACATGATGGTTTACCTCGCAATACCCATTCGGCAATGGTCCACGCTAAAACGGCGGCTGCCGTTGCTGCGACCGTATTAATAAAAGCCAAGCTGGCAATCTCATCGGCTTGTGTTGCCGATCCCGCATTAAAGCCAAACCAGCCTATATAAAGAATTGCTGACCCTAAGTACACATAAGGTAAATTGAAAGGTTTTAAGGGCTCACGATTATAACCGATACGGTTTTTAAGCAGATAGGCGCCAATTAATCCGGCAACGGAAGCATTAATATGAACCACTGTACCACCAGCAAAATCTAATGACCCTTCATCCCTTAATATGCCACCACCCCAAACCATATGAGCCATCGGTATATAGGCGAACGTAAACCAAATTACCATAAAAATTAATACGGCTGAAAAACGAATACGTTCCGCAAAAGCTCCCAGTATTAAACAGCAGGTAATACAGGCAAAAGAGCCTTGAAAAGCGATCCAAATCAGCTCATAAATCGTTCCCGACAAGTCCGTTATCTTCACACCAATCAATAAAAAATGATCGAAATTACCAAAAAACCAATTTCCTTGACCAAAGGATAAGGTATAGCCATACGTTATCCAAAGTACGGTGATTAATGAAAAGGTAACCAATACTTGTGACAACATGGATAACACGTTTTTAGAACGTAATAATCCACCATAAAAGAGTGCGATACCCGGTACAGACATAAATAGTACCAGTGCAGTACAAATCATCATAAAACCATTATCTGCTTTATCAGCAATAGGAACTTCATTAGCCAATACTGAACCAGAAACCAATAATCCAAACACTAAAATTACTTTTTTCAACATAATATTATCCCTATTTATAGTGCTAATTCATCGGTTTCACCCGTTCGGATCCGAACAACGTGCATCAATGGCGTAACAAAAATTTTTCCGTCGCCGATTTTGCCGGTATAAGCCGCCTGACAAATTGTGGTAATAGCTTCATCGAGCTGATCGTCACTGATCGCTAACTCTATTTTTACTTTAGGTAAAAAATTGACAGTGTATTCTGCACCTCGATAAAGTTCGGCATGACCTTTTTGCCGCCCAAACCCTTTTACTTCTGTAACAGTTAATCCAGTGATACCAATATTTGAAAGTGATTCTCTGACCTCTTCTAATTTGAAAGGTTTAATCACAACAGTCACTAATTTCATCTGTGTAACTCCTGATCTTTTACTATGGGTAATCAACATAATGCAAAGGTTATGCCAGCTTTGATTAAGATTAATTTGTTGTGATTTTAGATAAGCAATGATGAAGCGTTATCATGCAGGTATAAAACATGAATTGTATAACAAATGATTGAGCTGATAAGCTCTATTGGGTTATCAAGAAAATTTAACTCGATAGCGTTTGATGCACTAATCTGGTGCTATTGCGTTTTTGTAGTGCCTTTTAATCTATTCATTAATTTAATTAGAAGGTCACCATTAACTTGCGGTATTCATCAAAAGCAAAGTGATCAGTCATGCCACTAATATAATCTTGCAACAAGCGACAACGATAATAGAACTCCCAACTTTGAAAAGTCTCTTTCGTTTCATCTTTATTCTTAATAGCTTGTTGATAAGCATCCCGATGTTTAGCGGAAAGTTTATGATAAAGCCGTGTTTCAATCGGGTATTCTTTGTGATTATCGTCTTTTACTAATTTTAAAAAATCATGGGTTGGCATATCGAGTAACGGACTATAGATATCTAACAATCCACTAATAATTCGGTGACCTTGTAATTCAATATTTTCAACAGATTCATGATTAAAAACATATTTAACTCCAACCGTTTTAAAGATATTTAATAATTTATATTCAGCCCCGTGACCTTCCAACAGCGCATTATTAAATGAACCATGATAGATATCCTCGATATTTTCAATAAAGCGCTCAGCAGCATGAGGGACGAGTTTTGTGATAGTGTTAACACGTAAATACATGAAAAATTGCCCAATAGCTATCGCATTAAATTGATTTTGTCTTAGATTTTCATATGAACGCTCGACAACTTTATCAAAAAGATCACCAGGTTTGGTTGGCCCCCAAGCGTCCTTTAAATATTCATAAAGTTGTTGTACAGAAAATAATTTTTTTTCTACCGCATCTTCAAGATCGGCAATACAGTAAGAAATATCATCTGCTGCTTCCATAATATAAGTGAGTGGATAACGGTGAAAAGGTTTAATATCAAGTTGTTCAGATAACTCTTTGATAAAAGGCTCTTCAGATAAGTAATAACCCGGTTTTTTCATCAAATAGGAAAATTGAGCGGGAACTTCACGCAACCAATAGGCAGGTTTGGAATATTTTAATATTGATGCAATTTGCGAATAAGTAAGATTTAATCGCAAAATGGTATGAACTAATCGTATGGCTTGTGCATTACCTTCAAAATTGCATAAGTCTTGACGGATTTTACTTTTCAACTCCTGAAGCTCAGTATTATCCGTTTTTTGTATTTCAAGCACAGGATAATAAGATGATGCATGAATTTTTAATCGTGAGCCAAACCATTGGTTAATTGCTTTTTCACCAAAGTGTCCGAAAGGAGGATTACCAATATCATGCATTAAACAAGCCATTTCAACCAAACTTTCAATCGGCATAATAACTTGTTCTAATCCCAATTGTGCCAGTTTTCCGGCGTTGCTAAGACGATGAATGATCTCTTTAACAATATAACGCCCTACCTGTTGTACTTCCATGGAGTGGGTTAATCGTGTTCTGACAACTGAATTACGCTCTAATGGAAAAACTTGTGTTTTTTGCTGTAAACGGCGAATCGCAGCAGAGTTAAGGATCCTTCCTCGATCGCTTTCGAAACAACGAATTATTGAGTAGAGATTGGTTATCTTTTCTCGGGTTTTGCTTGCGCTACGTTGATAGTTAATTTTTTTATTGAAGTCGATCATACTCAATCCCTTGTATTCATATTATTATAATTTCTGTTTCGCCCATTTAATAGCCGATTGATATTCCACTGGTAATAACGATATCAAACTAGCTAAAGATTGCTTTAATTTATCTGGATTATCATGTGTTAAATTGATATGCCCTACTTTACGCCCAACTCGAACTTCCTTTTCGTACCAATGCAGATGCACTAAATCAATCGATAACCATTTTTTATTGAGTTCTGTACCGATTAAATTCACCATAATTGAAGGGGTAAAGACATCTGGCTTAGGTAATGGCAACCCCAATAAAGCCCTTAAATGCAGTTCAAACTGACTAATTGAAGCACCATTTTGTGTCCAATGTCCACTATTATGCACACGAGGCGCTAGTTCGTTAATGAGCAAATCATTACCCATCACAAAACACTCCATCGCCATGACACCCACATAATTTAGTTTATCCATAATGGCCGATAGCATTTGCTCAGCTTTTGACTGTAATGTTTTGTTTTCATCGGGTAAGACAACACTCATTTTTAGAATACCGTCTTGATGTAAATTATTAGTCAACGGATAAAAAACCTTGTCCCCATTGGCATTACGTGCCCCAATTAGTGAAACTTCTTTTTCAAATTTGATGGTTTGTTCAACGATCGCATGACCATAAACTTGATCTGGTATATTGACGTTGTTTTCATCGTTAATCCGCCATTGACCACGACCGTCATATCCGCCTGTTCGACGTTTGACAATCAAACGTTGTCCTAACTGAGCAAACAGATTTGACCACTGTTGTTGATGTTCAAGTGAGTGCCATTTCGCTGTTGGTAGACCTAGTTCATCGAGTAACTGTTTTTGCGTTAAACGATCAGCAATAACAGGAAATACATGGCGGTTAACAAATTGAGGATGGTTAGCTAAAAGCTTGGTAAAAGGCGTATCAGGCCAACGTTCAATTTCAGCAGTAATCACCGACTGTTGATAAGGAATTGAATCGGGTTCAACATCTATGCCAACAGGATAGACTTTTATCCCTAAAGGCTCACCAGCTTGTCTTAACATTCGTCCTAATTGCCCATTTCCAAGTACACATACCGTTTTCATTGTCATGTTAATCTTCAACTCGCGGATCGGGATGATTAAGGACATCATCCGTTTGGCTTAATCGCCAAAGGGATAATCGTTGGAAAATATCGGCATCATGCAGGGCAAGAATTTGCGCAGCAAGTAAAGCCGCATTTGCTGCCCCAGCTTTACCAATCGCTAGCGTACCAACAGGAATACCTTTAGGCATTTGAACAATCGAATAAAGACTATCTACCCCACTTAAAGCCGCGGTTTGAACGGGTACACCCAGCACAGGGACAAGTGTTTTAGCCGCTAACATACCCGGTAAGTGAGCTGCACCGCCAGCACCAGCAATAATCACATCAATGCCCTTTTGCTTAGCGTCCTGAGCAAATTGAAACAGTTTATCGGGAGTACGATGAGCAGATACGACTTCAACATGATATGGAAGACTGAGTATATCGAGCACGTCAGCAGCATGTTGCATCGTTGCCCAATCACTTTTGGAGCCCATAACAATAGCAATTTTAGGTTGAATACGCATAGAAAATTGTATGAATATTTAAAAGATTAAGTAGATAAAGTATACACTAAAATTTTATGAATGGGGATAAAAAGGATCGTTAAGGATATACACAATGCCACCCTTGCCTACATAACAAAGGTAGCATGTGCATCAATTTTAATTTACGCTTTAACCGCAGCAATAACTTTTATTTCAACCAGATACGCTTCTACCATCAGCGCACAATGTACCGTACAACGAACGGGCGCACTACCTTTTGCTACCCATTCATCCCATGCTTTATTCATTGCGGTAAAATCACTTTTGTTGGCAAGAAAAATGGTGACATCTAAAAGCTGTGTTTTATCACTATTTGCTCTGGCTAACATATTATCTATTTCAGCCAGTGCACTTTTAGTTTGTGCATAAGCATCATTGATTAAATTAGTCGGTACACTGGTATAATAAATTACATCATTGTGTATTACCGCTTCAGACCAACGATCTGCTGGATCAATTCGTGTTATTGTCATCATTTATTCCTTATAAGATGATTAATTAAGAAACCTTAATAAAATCTGCACGTAATTTTTTTATTTCATCACGCAACACACCTGCTTTTTCAAATTCAAGATTTTGTGCTGCTTCATACATCATTGCTTCAAGCTCTTTCACTCTGGCTTGAACCTCTTTAACAGAGACATAATGATAAGGTTTACCCGGTTCAAAAGCTTGGACTTTCGCCGTTGATTTTTTAGTGCTTAATCCTGCTTCTAAAATATCTTTAATCTCTTTACGTACTGATTTTGGTGTTATGCCATGTGCAGTATTAAAATCTTCCTGTTTTTTTCGACGTCGAGCAGTTTCGTCAATGGTTTTTTGCATTGCTGGTGTAATTTTATCAGCATACAAAATCGCTTTACCATTTACATTACGTGCGGCACGTCCTACTGTCTGAATTAAAGAACTTTCAGAACGTAAAAAGCCCTCTCGGTCAGCATCTAAAATCGCAATAAGCGAGACTTCAGGAATATCTAATCCCTCACGTAATAAGTTAATTCCAACAAGCACATCTACCTTACCTAACCGTAAATCCCGAATAATCTCCATGCGTTCAACCGTATTAATATCAGAATGCAAATACTTCACTTTCACATTATGCTCCGATAAATAATCGGTTAGATTTTCTGCCATTTTTTTGGTTAAGGTGGTAACTAATACCCGCTCTTCATTTTGCATACGGATTTTAATTTCCGAAAGCAAGTCATCAACTTGCGTTGCCACCGGTCTTATTTCAATAATAGGATCTAGCAAGCCTGTTGGTCTAACCACTTGTTCGATGATTTCACCACCCGATTTTTCGATTTCATATTTTGCCGGTGTTGCCGATACATAAATTGTTTGCGGCATAATATTTTCAAATTCAGAAAATTTCAATGGACGGTTGTCCAACGCTGACGGCAAACGAAAACCATATTCAACCAAATTAAGTTTACGTGAACGGTCGCCATTATACATTGCACCTAGTTGGGGAATAGCAACATGGGATTCATCAATAAACAATAATCCGTCAGCCGGTAGATAATCAAATAACGTTGCCGGCGGATCGCCCGGTTTGCGCTGTGATAAAAACCGTGAATAGTTTTCGATTCCCGAGCAGTAGCCTAATTCGGTCATCATCTCAATATCAAATAACGTACGTTGCGTTAAACGTTGTTCTTCTAACAGTCGTTGATTATCAAGTAGTACTTTCTGACGCTCTTTAAGTTCGAGCTTAATTTGAGCAATCGCATTTTCCATAATGTTTCTTGGTGTAACATAGTGGGTTTTAGGATAGATAGTAATACGTGATACTTCATTAACGCTATTACCTGTCAATGGGTCGAATAATGTAATTCGATCGACTTCATCATCAAATAGTTCTACCCGTACTGCAAGTTCGTCCGAATCAGCCGGAAATATATCGATGACATCACCACGAACTCGGAAAGTACCACGACTAAATCCAAGGTCATTACGCGTATATTGTAATTCAGCCAAACGGGTTAATATCGAGCGCTGATCGGTAATCGTACCTTTAGTTAAATGCAAAATCATTGACATGTAAGTTTCTGGCGCACCTAAGCCATAAATCGCTGATACCGAAGCGACTATGACGACATCACGACGTTCCAATAAAGATTTTGTTGCCGAAAGTCGCATTTGTTCAATATGTTCATTAATCGATGCATCTTTTTCAATAAATGTATCGGTTGAAGGTACATAAGATTCTGGCTGGTAATAATCATAGTAAGAAACAAAGTACTCAACAGCATTTTCAGGAAAAAAAGCTTTCATCTCGCCATATAACTGTGCAGCAAGTGTTTTATTTGGCGCTAAAATAATCGTTGGGCGATTATGTTTAGCAATGACATTTGCCATCGTAAACGTTTTACCTGAGCCAGTCACGCCTAATAATGTTTGATGTGCTATTCCGTCATCAAGATTTTGATTAATCCTTTTAATCGCTTCTGGCTGGTCGCCGGCAGGTTTAAAATCGGAACACAATTTGAATTTTTTCATTACGTCGTAACCTAAAATTTTACCTATTAATAAAAATTATCCCCAAAAGGGCTTGACCTTTTAAAATGTTATATTTTTTGTTCAGTTAACATAAATTCAATTAATCGCCGCTTACTAATGACAACTTGATTTATGATAACTTATTGATATTATTAATTTCATTCCATTACGCTTACAATCTAAACAGTTCAATACAAAACCTTATAGAAACTGAGTTTTTTACTGTTTTGAATAAACTACTCACAGAGTTATCCACAGGGTTGGGGGATAACTCCATAAGTATAGTCTTTTTAAAATTTTTTCAAATTTCAACAAAAAATTTAGGGATTAAATCGCCTTTATTTAATTGTTTTTTTCTATTTTTAAATAGTTTTTAATAGCAAAAAACTAACAAACTAATTAATCTCTTCAATCTTATATTGATAGTTAACATCAGTTGTAGGTACAAAAGTTAATCGATGAGTGATGCATTTAGGGGCATCTTCAGCATGATGAGACACAAATAACAATTGTGTATGCCCATCAAGAATTAAGCAATCTATCCAACGTTTGACTAATTCTCGATTTAAATAATCTAATCCTTGTAAGGGTTCATCCAATATTAATAATGTAGGATGTTTAACCAATGCTCTGGCAATCAAAACTAAGCGCTGTTGCCCCCAAGAAAGCGATTGAAACGGTTTATTAGCCTGAGAATATAAACCAAGTAGTTGTAGCCATTTATCCGCTAGCTTATTTTGTTTATCACTCGCTGTTCGATAAACCCCAACAGAATCAAAATAACCGGACAAAAGGACATTTTTAACGCTGGTACTCACTCGATAGTCTAAATGGAAGCTACTGCTGACATAGCCTATATGACGTTTTATGTCCCAAATGGTTTCACCAGAGCCACGTTTACGCCCAAAAAGTGTCAAATCATTGCTGTAACCTTGAGGATGATCGCCTGTGATTAAACTTAATAGTGTCGATTTACCGGCACCATTAGGCCCGATAATTTGCCAATTTTGATGCGCTTTAACCTGCCAAGTTAATCCATTAATCACCGCTTTATCGTCATAATAAACATAGCCGTTATTTAAAATGATACGATCTAAGTGATCGACAAGTTCAATAGGTGATTCATCTGCTTCTGGTAATGACATCTCAGGCAGATTTTCCAAATTAACCAGCTGCTGGATTGTTTCATCCTTTAATATTGTATCTTTTTTGCCCATTTTCAAGAGTTGACAATCGGCTAATAGTCCAATATTTTCAATGAATGGAGGAATATCATTAAATCGATTTAAAACCAATATGATAGTAATTCCTTGTTTGACTAACCCCTCAAGGATTTGAGATAGGTTTTCACGTGATTGCACATCTAATCCGTCAAAGGGTTCATCTAAAATCAATAAATCGGGTTTTACCATTAACGTTCGACAAATCAATGCTTTGCGAGTTTCACCAGTTGACAGATATTTAAATCGACGGCTTAAAAGTTCGCTAATACCAAATTGTTGCGCTAATTGATGACACAAAGATTCATTTGCATGGGCTTGTTGAATAATTTGCGAAGTCGTTAATCCAGTATCGTGCTCACCTTCACTTAACATATCTGTATTATTTCGCTTCCATTCGTCATCAACCAATTTTTGCAGTTGCTCAAACGAGATATGGGCAATGGATTTAAATTGGTTAACAATTATACCAGATAATAGGGGTAACTCTCCAGGGATAGCTTTCACAAAAACCGATTTACCGCTGCCGTTACGACCAATACACGCTAAACTACTGCCTGAGTTGAGCGTCAAAGATTCAATATCAAATACACGATAATCACTGATCTTATAAACCGCATTTTCAATTCGTAACATGGATACCTCCATTTATTCAATATTATATTAAGGTGGCGATAATAATGTGCTGTGGATCAATAGACAGCATAATCTTCTTGTCTTTAGTTATTGCCAATTTTTCTATTTCTTGGGTTAATTTGGTCGCATAAATGGCAAGCCCAGAGGGCAATAATAATTGAATTTCACTCCAATGTTTATCGCTTTTAATTTGCACCACTTTTGCCGATAAACAGTTTTCATTGAGATGATTAAATTCAATGGCAGGGGCTTTAATGAGTAACATAACAGTTTTATTTGGACTCAATTTTAATCGTTGCACGCTTGATTGGGTAATATTAACTTTCAATTCAGTTTGATTATCGCTTAATAGAACGGTGATATAGCCAGCGACCTCATTGATCTCTAATTGCTTAATACTACCATATAACTGATTACGTGCACTGGTCTGCAAAGATAACTTTGCTGTCGTTTTTAAAATATCATCGAGTGGAACTTTATCATCACTCAATATATTAAAAGCATTTTGCTGTAATTGCGTTAGCAACTCATAAAGCTGAATAAATCTTACTGCATAAGGACTAAGCTTTGTTCCACCGCCCTTCTTGCCACCAATTGAGGTAATAAAAAAAGGAGTCGGGGCTAACGCACTCATTTCATTAATAGCATCCCATGCAGTTTTGTAACTCATGCCGACTTGTTTTGCAGCCTGACTTAATGAGCCTGTTTGCTCAATCGCTTTAAGTAAGGCTATTCGACGAGGATCGACAAACCGGTGTTGATTCAGATTTAATGTCAGTAAAATTTCAGGAGAAAACATGATTTCAGCCATTATTACGCTTATTTCAAAGCGACCATTCACCAAAAGATTTCTATTATTGTAAACGCTTTTTAGCCATCCACCAAAAAATGAATCGATCTTACTAATTGATTGATTAGCAATAAAATGACTTAGCAATTTCCCTATACCGTTAAACACGCTTTCGATTGTCGAATCAATCCTAAATATCAAAAAGTTTAATTGTACTTTATTAACGAATTTTGATAGCATCGCTATATAATATTTTATATAACGATTAGCTATCTGTTATGACAAGTTTAGTTAAACCAATATGATAGGTCATATTAAAACAACCTATATCGAGCGAGGAAGAGGATGAACAAATACATAAAAACATTGTTAGCCGTAACATTGTTAACAGCAACTACCCTATTTAGCGTTTCAGTTTCAGCCATTGAGAAGATAACTGTTTTTGCTGCGGCTTCACTGACGAACGTTATGCAAAATATTGCAAATGAATATCAAACCGATCATAAAAATGTTGAAATTGTGTTTTCATTTGCCTCATCATCCGTGTTAGCTAAACAGATTGAACAAGGTGCACCGGCTGATATTTTTATGTCTGCCGATCAGAAATGGATGACTTACTTGATTGATCATCATCTTGTTAACCATAAAGATAATTTACTCAAAAATGCTTTAGTACTTATTGCACCAAAACAGTCCTCGATTGATAAAGTTGAGATTAATTCTACAACCAATTGGAATGCTATTTTGCCTAAAAATGAAAAACTGGCTATTGGTGATCCCGATCATGTGCCAGCAGGACTTTATGCTAAAGAGTCATTAACAAATTTAGGGGTATATGATCAATTAGCCCCTCAGTTTGCACCGGCAAGTAATGTTCGTGATGCTTTAATGTTAGTTGAACGCAACGAAGCCGTACTTGGGATTGTCTACAGCACAGATGCTAAAGTAAGTAATAAAGTGAAAATAGTAGGGACGTTTCCTGCCAATACATTTACCTCGATTGAGTACCCGATCGCTTTATTGAAACCTGAAGCACAAGATTTCTATCAATATTTGCAATCACCCAATGCTAAAATAATTTTTGAAAAATATGGATTTATCACGCAATAACACATTATCACTATGCTACTGACAGACTTTGAATGGCAAACCTTGTTGCTAAGTTTAAAAATTGCAGGCGTAGCCATTGCTTGCAGTTTACCCATCGGTATTTTCACCGCATGGATTTTGGCTCGATGCCAATTTTGGGGAAAATCTTGTTTGGATAGTTTTGTTCATCTTCCTTTAGTTTTGCCACCTGTAGTGTTGGGATATTTGTTACTGTTGACCATGGGCAAACAGGGAATAATCGGTAAATGGCTTTATCGTTATTTAGATATTAGTTTTAGTTTTAATTGGCAAGGTGCCGCGTTAGCTTCAGCCGTGGTTGCTTTTCCCTTAATGGTACGTTCAATTCGCTTGGCGATAGAATCGATTGATTACCGCCTTGAACAAGTCGCTCGCACGTTAGGTGCAAAACCGTTACGAGTGTTTATAACCATAACATTGCCATTAGCCTTTCCCGGTATTTTAATGGGCATAATTCTTGGTTTTGCTCGCTGTTTAGGTGAATTTGGTGCAACGATTACCTTTGTTTCAAATATACAGGGTGAAACCCGTACTTTGCCTTTAGCCATGTATACTTTATTGCAAATACCAAATGGTGAATTCGCCGCTTTTCGACTTTGCATTATCTCCATTATCTTATCGCTAGTGGCGTTATTCTTATCTGAAATATTAAACCGCTGGCATAAAAAAAAGATAGCAGGCTGATAAATGATGTTAAATCTTGATGTAAAAAAACAACTTCCCCGTTTTTTATTTGAATTTAAACT
Organism: Gilliamella sp. B3817; assembly: GCF_026536705.1. NCBI lineage: Bacteria > Pseudomonadati > Pseudomonadota > Gammaproteobacteria > Orbales > Orbaceae > Gilliamella > Gilliamella sp. B3817. The sequence goes on from NZ_JAFNNV010000002.1 coordinate 272,922, forward strand.
TCAAATTCCTTGTCAAGGTGTGACTGCCGTATTAGGGGTATCGGGTGCGGGTAAATCGACACTGATTAATTTGATTAATGGTTTAATTAAACCTGACCATGGTTTTATCCAACTTAATGGCACAACCTTATATGATGAAGAACAAAAAATTTTTGTTTTGCCTGAAAAAAGAGATATTGGCACCGTATTTCAAGATCCTTTGCTCTTTCCCCACTACCGAGTCATAAAAAACTTAACCTATGGTGCAAAAAAAATCACAATGTCACGATTTGATGAAATCGTCGATGTACTCAATATTCGCCCTTTATTATTACGCTATCCAGCCATGTTGTCAGGCGGTGAAAAGCAACGAGTCGCTATTGGTCGAGCACTCTTAACTCATCCTAAACTATTATTAATGGATGAGCCTTTATCAGCGTTAGATATGCCGCGTAAAAAAGAGATGTTAAGCTACATCGAAAAATTGGTTAATGAACTAAATATTCCAATAATTTATGTTACTCATAACATAAACGAAGTCAAACGTATCGCTCACGATGTGGTTATTTTGGAACAAGGAAAATTGTTAGATTATGGAAAAACCGATTCTATTTTGCAAAGCGATTATTTACAAGAGTGGTTATAAAGAGTTAATTGAGCACTATCTTTTTCTTGTTTAATATACGAAATACCATCATGCCATGCACCCAGTACAAGCCTTTTTACAGGTTTATTGTCCACTAAAAAATCATGAACAGCAGGTTTATGTGTATGACCATGCACCATAATATCTGCATGATAGTGTTTCATCATACTGTCAACCGTTTGCTGATTAACATCCATAATATACGCTGATTTAACTTGATTACGTTCACGACTTTGTTGTCTTAATTTTGCAGCAATTTTCAAACGGATGAATAATGGCATCATTAAAAAGAGTTTTTGCAACCATCGGTTATGCATAACTTTACGAAACTTTTGATATTGAAGATCATCTGTACAGAGCAAATCGCCATGTAAAAATAGAATTTTTCCGTTTTGATTTGGTAAGCAATTTATATCTGGTAATAAGATCATATCACAAGTTTCAGCAAATTTTTTACCTAATAAAAAATCACGATTACCATGAACAAAATATTTTTTTATATGACGTTGAGAGAGTAATTTTAATGCATCTGCAACTTGATTTTGTAATTTAGAATTAACATCATCACCCACCCAATAATCAAATAAATCACCTAAAATGTAAAGTTCACTGTATTTAGGTAATGTGTCAAGAAACGAGAAAAAGCCTGCGCTGATATTAAATGAATCAGCCACAGGCTCACTATCTGATAAATGGATATCAGCAATAAAATAACGGACAGGATTATTCAACCGTGACACTCGTAATAATCACGTCTTCGACTGGAACATCGGAATGCATACCATTACGTCCCGTTTTAACCGCTTTGATCTTATCAACGACATCAAGTCCATCAACCACTTCGGCAAAAACACAATAGCCAAAACCGTTAACATCTGCTGAACGATAATTTAAATAATCATTATCAACCACGTTGATAAAAAATTGTGCTGTAGCTGAATGCGGATCTGATGTACGTGCCATCGCCAATGTACCACGATTGTTTTTTAATCCATTTGCGGCTTCATTTTGAATCGGTGCTTTCGTCTTTTTTTGTTTCATACCCGGTTCAAAACCACCACCTTGAATCATAAAATTATTAATAACACGATGAAAAATAGTGTTATTATAAAACCCCTCTTTACAATACTCGACAAAGTTTTTAACCGTTTCCGGTGCTTTATCATCAAAAGTATTAATTTTTATATCACCATATGTAGTGTGAAATACGATCATAAATGTTCCTTATTTTCATTTTTATTTAATGTAAATCTAACAAATAAACCTTAAATGAGTTTCGATTAATTGAACTCAATTACTTAATTTTTCACAAGCTTGAAGTGTATTGCTCATTAACATAGCGACCGTCATTGGCCCTACACCACCGGGAACAGGTGTTATCCAACCCGCGCGTTTTACGGCAGTATCAAATTCTACATCGCCAACAAGCTTACCGTCACGTAAACGATTAATACCGACATCAATAACAATAGCGCCGGGTTTAATCCATTCGCCTTTCACATAATTGGCAATTCCAACCCCAGCGATAACAATATCAGCATTACTAACATGCTTTGCTAAATCGACCGTTCTGCTATGTGTAATTGTCGTTGTGCAACCCAATAAAAGCAGTTCTAACGCCATGGGACGACCAACAATACTTGAAGCACCAACCACAGTGGCATTTAATCCAGATAAATTGATACCGGTCGATTCAAGCATTTTAACCACACCATAGGGTGTACATGGACGTAAAAGTGTATCACGCTGTAATAAATGACCAATATTATACGGATGAAAACCATCAACATCTTTATTCGGATCGATTCGTTCAAGCACTTTAGTTTTATCAATATTTTCAGGGAGAGGAAGTTGCACCAAAATACCATGCACATCAGATCGCTGATTTAATTCATCTATCAATGCTAATAATGCTTCAGTTGTTGATGTGGGAAAATCATAAGCAAATGAAGCAAAACCAACATCATCACAAGCTTTTTGCTTATTGTTTACGTATATTTTTGATGCAGGATCTGAACCGACTTGAATAACAGCAAGCCCAGGAATAGATAACCCATTTTCAACCCGAACTTTTACCTTATTAGCAATTTCGTTTCGTATTTGTTGTGCTAACGCTTTACCATTAATTATATGTGCAGTCATGAGCTTCTATACTTACTTATTTTAAACACTAAAGTCTTTATTTTCGCAAAAGTTGTTATTAATGTCTATTCACTTATCGTTTGCTTGACTAAGTTCAGATAATATCTGTTTATATTGTGTATCAACATTTGTAATTACCGAACAAATTTTACTATCAAAAGCTTTTAATTTTGGTTTTTGAGTTTTCCACTCATTTTTCGATATTTGTTTAATTCCCCCATAATTTTTGAACAGGCGAAAATGCAAAATACTATTACCGACAATATTATAAAAAATTCGTTGCCCAATCTGTTCACCATCTTTTTTTAAATTATTAAAATTTTTATAATAAAAATGGGTTTCATTATTTTCAGTGATAATCGATTGGTGTAATAAGTTTACTAATCGTTTATATAATTTTTTGAGTTGTTCATGTAATCCGCTATCATCATCCAATTTTGTAATAATGGCTTTTTTGAAGGTTGTATTAACTTCATCTAACAAGTTCAATGCTTGTTGTTCTAATTCTGGAAGTTGTTGACGTAAAGCACGCTGAAATTTTAATGCATTTTGCTTCAATTGAGGAGAAGGCGAAACCGACTGATTATTGAAAATAATCTTTCCTGTTGGTGAAATCAATAAATCATTTTTATCATTAAAAATATGGACATTCTGTTTACTTATTACAATGTCATAGCTGGGTTTTACTGCACATTCTTGGTTAGCAGCAAAAACAGTGAATGAATTAAAAAATAATAAAAACAATAGCTTTTTTAACATATCAACTTTTATATATTAAGATTAGTTAAATTATAACCAGACTTTAAATAAAAAACATAACAAAATTTTTATTTGCCATAATAAAATGATCAATTACATGACATAAAAAACGCCATTAACAAAACTATATTTAGCATAATAACAACGAAACTTATCTTTATAAACAATATTAGTTTAAAACTAGGTAAACACGTTTTTTAATAATTAACCGTTGTTAGAAATAATTAATTTAAAATCAGACGTATTCATTAATTTTAACAGCTAATAATAAATTATTAATAGGTTTAAACTATAAAATTAAATATGATTTAGTGCTTTTTTTTCTAGAAAAGTTAAGTATAGTAACTATTATTAAATAACATATAACCGAGGTGACCAATGTTTACTGTAATTTTTGGACGTTCAGGCTGTCCTTATTGTGTACGGGCAAAAGAATTAGCTGAAAAACTGTCTCAAGAGCGAGATGATTTTTCTTATCGTTATGTCGATATCAATGAAGAAGGTATCACTAAAGAAGATTTATCAAAAAGTGTTGGCAAACCTGTTGAAACAGTACCTCAAATCTTTATTGATGAAAAACCGATTGGCGGTTGTACTGATTTTGAAGCTTATGCTAAAGCACACTTAGGATTATTTAAAGAGTAGTTTAAACACTTTTCCTTGATTGGTTATTAATACTATGCCACCGTTTCAGTGGCATTTTTTTTAACGCCCTGGCAACTTCTTCCAAGTAACTTCGTTACGCAAATAAGTTGGTTCGACATCTTCAACATTCACTAACTCTTGTCTTTGCCATTTTTGGTTGGCAATAACGATCAAATCTTGTGCATGAGGTAATAAAAGATCGCTGCTTTTAATATCTGTTAACATTTCAGGATAAGTTTGCCAACCGGTACCTGCGCTATAATAGTCATCTGTACATTTTCGTTTGACTTTATCAGCGACCTTTTCAGGAGCAATCACGCATTCATCGATCATGGCTTGCCATTGCTCATTAACATATTGATATTGTCCTAAATAAACTTCGTTCATTCTGGCATCGATTGCGGCAATTACGTTTTTGGCTTGATTCAAACGTAAAGCGCCTTGGGCTAACGTCATCAATGTCGAGACACCGATCATCGGTCTGTCAATGCCTAACGCTAATCCTTGAGCAACGCCAATACCTATTCTTACACCCGTAAAACTACCAGGACCTTGTCCAAAAGCGATAGCATCAACTTGTGATAATAGGCAATCGGATTGTTTTAATATTTTATCCACCATAGGCAGTATCTGCTTGGTATGATCTCGAGCAGAAACAAGAAAATCATGCGTGATTTCATTTTGATATAATAGCGCAACTGAACACGCTTCAGTTGAGGTATCAATGGCTAAAATAGTACTCATTTTTTTTCCAAAATAGTCCGTTTTTAAAAGCTAGTGTTTGGCAAGCAAAAAATCAATAACTTTGTTCAGATCACGTGTTCGTGGCGACGGTGGCAAGCTATTAAGAAATATTGCGCCATAAAGTCTCATGACTAAACGATTATCACAAATAATGATTGCCCCTCGATCATCATGATGACGAATCAATCGCCCTACCCCTTGTTTTAGCGTGATCACCGCTTCGGGTAACTGCACATCATTAAAAGCATCGCCACCTTGTAATTGGCAATCTTCCATGCGAGCTTTAATCAAGGGGTCATCCGGTGATGTAAAAGGTAATTTATCTATAATAACACAAGAAAGCGTATCCCCTCTAACATCAATTCCTTCCCAAAAACTACTGGTTGCAATCAATAGCGCATTGCCACTATTAATAAATTGTTCTAGAAGTTTAACTTTACTGGTTTCACCTTGAACTAATACTGGTAACGCTGTCAGTTCCCGAAACTGCTTGGCTAACGCATTCATCATCGCATAGGATGTACACAGAAAAAAACATCGCCCATTATTCGCCTCAATCACTGGTAACAATAATTCTACCAATTTTTCTGCAATGCCATGTTCATTGGGTGAAGGCATATAACGAGGAACGCACATTATCGTTTGGTGCAAATAATCAAACGGACTTTCTAATATTAACGAATCCGCATTTGTTAACCCTAAACGCTGGGTAAAATAGTCAAGTTGATTATTTACAGACAAGGTTGCTGACGTAAATATCCAGCTCCCTTTGCGTTCTGTTAGTAATTCCGTAAATTTATCCGAGACAGATAATGGCGTTAAAGCAAAGACAAAATGATGATGAGTGCTTTCATACCAATAACTAAAACCAGTCACATGGGTTTCAGTCAATCTATTAAGCAACGTTTTATATTGATTAACACGCTCAAAACAATTATCTAAAGTTGATGATCGTCCGACCGCTAATAATAAAACCTCATGACAAAAATTCAACGTATCAAAAAGGTAAGCTATCTCTTTTTTGACTGGTTCTTGGTTGAATAAAAACCGCAGATTTCCTTTAGGTGCTTTTTGATTAATCACAAGACGTATATCTTGTGTGCATTTTTGCAATTTATCGGCACACTGCTGCAACTGTGACATATCTTTAACTTCAGTTCGATAGGTAAGATTAATCTCTTTAGCTAAATCAAAAAGCTGTCGACTGGTTAGTTGTTGCCCAAAATAGTGACAAGCAAGATCGGGTAATTGATGTGCTTCATCAAAAATCATTACTTCCGCTTTAGGGATTAACTCCCCAAAACCGGTATCTTTCACAACAACATCGGCTAAAAATAGATGATGATTCACAACGACAATATCAGCGTTCATGGCTCTTTTACGCGCTTTAACCACATAACAATCGTTGTAATGTTCACAATCACTACCTAAACAACTATCATTAGTGCTGGTTAATATAGGCCATATCGCATTGTCTTCTGTTACCGTCGTACATTTACTAATATCACCATCTTTAGTTTTGATTGACCAATTTTTAACGCGAGCTAAATCAACCCGTAATGCTTTATTAAGGTCACCGGCTGCCGCGTATTGATGATATAATCGTTCCAAGCAAAGATAATTTGCTCGTCCTTTCAATAACGAAATTTTACCGGTGTAGTCTAATGCTTTTTTGATAATGGGCAGGTCTTTACTAAATAACTGTTCTTGAAGATTTTTCGAACCGGTTGAGATGATAACTTTTTTATCACTCCGTAGCGCAGGAACTAAATAAGCAAATGTTTTTCCGGTACCCGTTCCCGCCTCAACAACCAATGATTTTTGTTTTTTAATTGATTCAGAAACTTTACTTGCCATATTTCGTTGTGGCTCTCTTGCCACAAAGCCTTGAATAGTTTGAGCAAGCAAACCATTTTCAGAAAAATCATCAATCACTTAAATGCACCTAATTTAAAAAGATAATTTAGTTTATATGTAAACGCTAGAAAGTTTATTTAAGGAATAATTCAATATAAAGAAAACATAGTATTTTCATAAAAAAGGGATGAATTGATTGTATTGGAATTGAACAACCAGTAACTTAAATAACCAATATACTATACCAATTATTTACAGCCAGCACTAGATATTATTAAAAACTTGAGGAAAATTACTTAATCAACCCGCCCCTTAATGATATGACGATAAAACGGTTTATTAAGGGACGATGTTGTTAATATGATTAAAAATGCTATTGCCCAAAAAGCGTAAACTTTATTGGTTATTTAACCATTTCATGTATTCGGTCGTACCTTCGGTCACCGATTTGAACTGAATCGGACAACCTGAATTTCTAAATTTGGTTAAATCAGCTTGGGTAAAACGTTGATAACGTCCTTCTAAATGTTCCGGGAACGGTATATACTCAATTTCACCTTTTTTATGATAGTTAAGTACCGCATCAGCTACTGTTTGGAATGATTCAGCTTTACCAGTTCCACAGTTATAAATGCCTGATACTTTATTTTCCCAAAACCATAAATTAACATCAACCACATCTTCCACATAAATAAAATCACGTTTGAAAGTATCACTTCCGGCGAATAATTTAAGTTTTTCGCCTTTGTGAAGCTGTTCATTAAGATGATATGCAACGCTTGCCATACTACCTTTGTGTGTTTCACGAGGCCCATAAACATTAAAATAGCGAAAACCACATACTTGTGATTTAGCCGTTGGTAATACTTGTCTTACGTATTGATCAAATAAAAATTTTGAATACCCATATACATTCAACGGTTTTTCATAAGCTCTATCTTCGATAAAGTTGTCGCTACGACCACCATAAGTTGCAGCAGAAGAAGCATATAAAAATGGTATATCAAATTCTAAACAGTAGTGTAGTAGATCTTTAGAATATTGATAATTGTTTTCCATCATAAATTTGCCATCCCACTCAGTCGTTGAGGAACATGCACCTTGATGAAAAATGACATCGATATTTAAATTTTCGTTGGATAAAATGGCGACAATAAAATCATCTTTATCCATATAGTCAGCAATATCGAGATCAACAAGATTTGAAAATTTTGTCCCATCTTTTAAGTCATCAACAACAAGGATATCTTTAAATCCTTTTTTATTTAGACCTCTTACAATATTACTACCAATAAATCCTGCTCCACCGGTCACAACAATCATAATAATTACCTTTTTAATTAATGAATAAAGATATTATATTGTATAATATCGTTATTTTCGAGTGTTCTTATTCAATCAGATTTAAATATTCTTTATTTGTTTTTCATAATTTGAAAAACATTTTATCTTATTAATGGTTATGTTTTACTGATACAAATTTTGGTACAATAAAAAAATCAAGACAAAACAATTAGACCTAGCCGATGCTTAAAAAAATTATCAATACAATTAGCAAATTAAACAGAAAACGAAATTATTTATTCAAAAATGTAAAACTTTTTATTTTGTCCTTTAAGCTGAAACGGTCTCAATTAGATTTATCAAAAATAGATAAAGTCACCATTCAAGCATGTAAAAATGGACTTGGCGATGCTGTTATCATATCAGGACTGCCTAAAATTCTCGCCACTCACGGTTTTGAAGTGACAGTGCTGACAAAAAAATCCAATGCTTTTTTATTTGAATCTAATCCTTATGTCAGTCAAGTTATTTGTCTTGACAGACCATTAACCAAATCACAGATTCGTGTTTTAAAATCTTTAGAATGCGATCTATTTATTGATCCAAACAATAGAACCAGTTATTCCAATTGGATTTTTAAGATCATCAAGAAAATAAAACCTAAACATACTATTGGCTTTAACTATCCCAATTGTTACCGTGTATATGACTCAATCATCACCTATACGGATTTTAGTGCACATTTTAGTCAAAGATTTAGGTATATTTTAAATAGAATTAATATACAAACAAGCGAAAATGATTACAAATATGATCTTCATTATTCCGATGAATATGATTTACAAGTTGAAGATCTTTTATCTAATTATCCATCTAAAAAGATCTGTATTTTTAATCCTTATGCATCCTCAGATCGCCGAAGTTTTTCAAGCAAACAGGCACAAGATATTATTGATCTTATGTCGAGTTACCCCTATATAGTAACCATTGTCGTTGGTTTGCCAGATAAAATCAGTAAATTACATCCATCACCAAATATAGTAATTAATCCACTCAATCATTTTTTTCATGCTGCGTCGTTAATTAAACATTGTGATTTTGTTATTTCGGTTGATACCTCTATTGTACATCTTGCCAATGCTTATAATAAACCTTTAATTAGTGTTTATAGTTCTGAGATTGATACTTTTGATCCCCGATATAAAAATAACGATGTGTATAAACCTAATTATGAAAATGCAATACAGATCATTGCACCCGAAAACTCAGCCCAAAATTTAGATATAATGAACTTAAAGCACTATATAGATCAGCTGACAATAAATCTTTAAATCAGATTTCACTTAAAAAATATTATTGTCATGAAGTTTATATAGCGTAAGCTTACTCAGTTATAATGAATTAAAAACATCGTTATAAGCCTGTTTTTCGAAAATATCCGTATCAAGAGCACTATCTAAAGACATATTTTTAACCTCTACTTTTAACGCTTTCATGACAGAACTTGCGTGCTCAAAAGCAGGGAGAATATTTTTTTCAAAATCAGATGCTAATTGTGAATAGGTGATATTGTCAGGTGTTTCATAAAATCGAGGTAAATGGAAATTATTTAAATCAACACCAGCTAAATAAAGTTGGTTAAAACCTAAGTAAACGGCTATTTGAAGCGCCCAATAAACAACAGTTTTAGCCGGAAATACGCCATTGACAATATTTGTCTCAAAGGCTAACGGCTCATGTTCCCGATGATCATTATGATAGAAGTAAATACTTTTATTTCGGGTAGGATCTTTTTCAATTTCAGACAATGTTTGGATCGGTTGATAAGTCAGTTTGAACGCATCTTCAATTAACGCTATTTTACAACAGATGGATTGGTTACCGAAAAGATTTATGATTTTCACTAAACCATCAACTTGCAAAAATAAGAGAAGATCTGGGTTAGCAATAATTTGTTCTACAATCTCAGGTCGTTGAGAAAAAAAGTGAATATCCGTGATAACGTAAAAATTAAAGTTTATTTTGTCCTTTAGACAATATGAGCCATTTACCCCTAAAGTTAATACCGAAGGAGAGTGTTTAAACGTTATTTGATTAATGGATGGCCCAGAAGCAACCATGACTAATTGACCGGTAAAGGCATGTTTTAATGACTTAAGATCGATGATAGGAATCGAGATCCCTTTATAAGCAAAATCGACTATTTGCCCACAATTCCCACGAGAGATTTTGACATGAGGCCAACGTTTACGGTTATGTTTATAACGCTTAGAGTGCGTTAGTCGATAGATTACTTTAAACAATTCATCACTTAATTTCATTTTGATTAACTTTATTTTTTGTTTTTAAGTTTAATATACATAAATGCATATTTTAAGGCTTTTAATACATGACCACTTTTAAAGAATTTTTTTGCATAAACTCGGCAATCAGTTGGTCTCATTTTATCTTGATAGCTGTCTAAACAATTATCTCGCCATGGCGTAAAATGTTTATAAAAAAGATACCAATTCTGGGCAACACCCACATGCTCATGGTACCAAGGTTTTCTCGCTCCCGTAAAATGAATAAAGTAAGGTAAATTTTTTTCAGTTTCAAAAAACTTATCTTTATTTTTTTCGTTAATCCATGTGAATAAGTAGTTCCAACTAGGATCAACGATTAACACATCATTTTGTAATACCATGTTAAGCGCATCTTGATCTGGATAACGCAACTGACCTTTATGCGATAATAAAAGCGTATTTACTTTATCTTCGGTGTTAAAATCATTCCAATTTTTTACATTAATGTATAAAAAACCTGAATTAAAATAATGTGTAGTCGACAAGTTTAATCGTTGAATATTTTTAGAAACGTTTTCATTATTTAATGAATCAATACCGGCCGCACACACGACATTATCGATGTCGATATTATTTATTGCAAATATATCTTTGAAACAAAGGATGTCAGCATCTAAATAGATTAATTTATCCACTTTTCCATTTAATAACCGCGGGACAAGTAGTCGAATAAACATGGAACGATTAAGATGCTTTATCGCATGTTCGTTATCATATTTGTCCAAACATGCTTTAGGTATAGGATAGACGATAATATCTGAGCTTAAACGACTCAATTGATCAATATCGTCTTGTTCGACATCATAAAGAAAAACATGAAATTTTAACGCATTGTTCAAATTGTTAAAATAGATTGATTGAATAGCTATCGCTACATATTTTAAGTAATTTTTATCTGAGCAAAAAGCGATGTTAATCGTATTATGTTTATTCATCTAAATTATTTCCATGATGCACCATTTACTACAAATAATATTTTTAAATTAAATATCTTGCAATTATTCTTTTTACCCTCAAAAATCCAATAGTAGCGACTTTTCCGGTTTGACTAATACAGCTTTTGATTATAGTTTGCGTTCACTTAATTTATTGGAATTGTTTACCTGTATATAAATTAAAGTATATTCCTTTTTTCTCTAATAAAGCTGCGTGATTACCTTGCTCGATAATATGTCCATCATCAATGACTAGAATCTCATCGGCATTTTCAATCGTTGAGAGTCGATGTGCAATCACTAAAGATGTTCGGCCTTTTTGTAATTCATCTAACGCTTTTTGAATGGCACGTTCAGATTCCGTATCTAATGCAGAAGTCGCTTCATCTAAGATTAAAATAGGGTTATCACGCAATAATGCTCTTGCAATAGCGATCCGCTGGCGTTGACCACCTGATAATAATACGCCACTTTCCCCAACTTTGGTGTCAAAGCCTTTTTCAAAATTCATAATAAAATCATAAGCGAAAGCCTTTTTAGCGGCTGCTTCTATTTCAGCTTGTGAATACTGATCAAGTCGACCATATGCAATATTATTGGCAATGGTATCATTAAACAGAAAAACATTTTGCGAAACTAATCCAATTTGGTTTCTTAAACAAAATAGAGTTAAGTCTTGAATGTTATGTCCGTCAATCAATATTTCACCTTCAGAAATATCATAAAAACGTGTCAGTAAATTTGTGATCGTCGTTTTCCCTGAACCCGAACGCCCAACAAAAGCCACGGTTTTTCCTGCCGAAACAGTAAAGCTAATATCTTGGATCGCAAGTTGTTGTCGGGTTTCATACCCAAAACTAACATGCTTAAATTCGATATCCCCTTTTACACGCTCAATGTTAAGTTTACCGATGTCTTTTTCGATAGGTTGCTCCAAAATGGAAAAGAGTGTTTGACATGCCGCCATACCTTTTTGAAAACTCGCATTCACACTGGTCAAACTTTTAATAGGTTGCATAAGCGCAACTAAGGAAGAAAAAACAACCGTAAACTCACCCGCTGTGATATTTAAATCTGGATTACTTGCCGTTAATAAGACAAAAGCAATTGCAAATGAAATAACTAACTGAACAATTGGGGTAGAGAGCGCTGAAATAGAGACAAGTCTCATACCGTCACGACGAAACTTATTACTTATTTTAACAAAATTGTTCGACTCTTCGTCTTGTGCACCAAATACGATGATCTCACGATGTCCTTTTAACATTTGTTCAACAGACATGGTGACATTACCCATTGAATTTTGCATGTTTTTAGCTAATCGTCGGAATTTCACAGAAATAAACGTAATTAAACCAATAACAATGGGAGTAATGATGATCAGTGACAATGATAATTGCCAACTGTTATAAAACATCGTATAAAATAATCCACAAATAAACGCTGATTCACGAATAATGATAATTAAAGCATCGGATGATGACGAGGCTACCTGATCGGTATCGTAAGTTATACGAGACAATAATCGACCATTCGAATTTTGATCGTAATAACTAACCGGCGCATCGACAAAATGGTTAAATAACCTTTGTCTAATCCGCATGACAATTTTTCCAGAGATAAATGCTAACGAAACCGAATAGCCGTAGTTAGCTATACCTCGTAATAAAACCAACCCAAAAATATAGAGGGGAGCCATAAGTAAAAAACTTTTATCACCTTCACTAAACCCTCTATCTAAAAGGGGTTTTAATATTGCAATGAGTGATGTATCGGCAAATGCACTTAAGAAAAGTAATAATACAGAGACAAATAAAATGAGTTTATGCTCAATAATATATGGCCACAGTTTCAAAAACGTTTGCCATGTTGATGAATCTTTATCGAGATCATGCTTTTCTTGTTGATGTTTTTTAGTCATATTGTTCTTCATAAATAAATTAATGATATTACGCATTAAATTGCATTTTATGCATTTGAGAATAAATACCATTCAGCGCTAAAAGTGATTCATGATCGCCATCTTCAACGATTTTTCCCTCATCAATAACTAAAATTCGATCGGCTTTTTCAATGGTTGATAATCGATGAGCAATAATGATAGATGTACGATTTTTTTGCAAAATTTCAATCGCTTCCTGTACCAATCGTTCGGATTCATTATCTAATGCTGAAGTCGCTTCATCTAAAATTAAAATCGGGTTATTACGTAACAGAACTCTGGCAATTGCAATCCGTTGTCGCTGCCCTCCTGATAGCAATACGCCGTTATCACCAATTTCAGTATTAATACCTTGTTCTAATTTGTCAATAAACTCTAAAGCATTTGCTAATTTTGCAGCGTGCATAATGGCTTCTTGAGAATGTTTTCCTTTCTCTCCATAAGCAATATTATCGGCTATTGTTCCATTGAATAAATGCACGCGTTGCGATACATATCCAATCTGGCTTCGTAATGATTTTAATGTGTAATCTTTTATATTAATCGAATCTAACAGAATTTCGCCGTTTGTTACATCATAAAAACGAGGAATTAAACTGGCTATGGTGGATTTACCGGCCCCAGACCGTCCAACTAATGCAACCGTTTGCCCCGCTTTTATCGTAAAACTGATATCATTGAGTGAGGGTGTATTTCGAGTAGGATAAGTATAGGTAACATGTCTAAATTCTATATTACCATTAACTTTATCTTTCTCAATTTTACCTTCATCTTCTTCTAATGGTGAATTTAAGATCCCAAATAATGATTCACAAGCTACCGCACCTTTTTGTAATTCAACATGTAAACTGGTTAATTCACGAAGTGGGCGCATAACCGCAACCATAGCAGAAAATACAACGGTAAAAGATCCAGGCGTGATATCCAAACTTTCACTGGCAACCAGATACAAGATGCCCCCTAAACCTAAAGTTGCAATCAACTGGATGATTGGTGTTGACAATCTTGAAACAAATTCAATTTTTAATACGCCACGTCGCACAGTATCAGTTATCTGGCTAAAATTACGTTTTTCGTAATCCTTAGCATTAAATATTAATACCTCTTTATGACCGTTTAACATTTCATCGGCAGCGGTGGTAATTTCACCCATCCCTTTTTGCATCGATTTAATGGTTTCTCTAAATTTTTTGGCAATAAATTGTGCGATAAAAATGATTAAAGGAACAATGATAAATAGCACTAATGCTAATTTCCAACTACCATAAAACATGACACAACAAAGTCCAATGGCGTAGGTAATTTCTCGAACCAAGATAATTAATGCATCAGATGAAGCTTTGGATAAGAGTTGTGTATTGAATGTGATAACTGACACAAGGTCACCCACAGAACTCTTATCATGGAAGCTAACGGGGCTTTTAACAAGATGATTGAAGATTAACTGCCTAAATTTGGTGACAACTTTGCCCGACAACCACGATAGACAGTAGGTCGATGCGTAGTTTGACAATCCTCTTAACAGTATTAAACCAATGATCGAACCAGCAATGATCATCAATAACGAATAATTTTTTCCCATTAAACCATGATCCAATAACGGTTTTGTAAGAGAAATTAGCGTAGCATCAGTAGCGGCATTTAATAGCAATCCAAACACGGCCGCAATTAATGCTTTTTTGTATGGTGCAACAAAAGGCCAAAGCAGTCTAAGTGTTTTCCAAGAGGTATATTTGTCCGACATAAAGTTAATTAAAAATTATCAAAATAATAGGTATTATACTACAAATAACGATGTCTCGTTAGTTTAATAAATGCTTAAAAGAGTCTTAGTTAATTATTCCTACAATAAAACTTCGTTCATTTAAAATAGAATAGAATCTTCGCATCAAAAAAAATGCATATCTACTCGATATGCATTTAGATCACCCAATCGTCGATTATTTTTTACATTTAGCGACTAACTGAGAGGTTGAATAACCTTCTATACGTTCAAGAATAATGGCCTCGCCACCATAACTGACTACTTTTTGCGCTTCAGGCCAATTATCAATGGTGTAGCCTTCTTTCGCAATCACATCAGGTCGAAGTTCTTCCACAATATGGCACGCATTATCTTCACTAAATACGATGACATAATCAACAAATTCGAGTGAAGCCAGTAACGTGGCTCGAGTGTTTTGATCTTGAATAGGTCTATCAGCACCTTTATATTTTTTTATCGAATCGTCTGAGTTCACTCCCACAATGAGAATATCACAAACATTTTTAGCTTGTTGCAAAGAACTTAAATGCCCTAAATGTAACAAATCAAAACAGCCATTTGTAAATCCAATTTTTTTACCTTGTTTTTTTAATTCATCAATAATTGGCTTAGCATCGGATAAACTGATAATTTTATTTGTTCGAGTACACTTAATTTCACATTTTTTTGTCGTTAATTTTACTTTTAATTCATTAAAAGAAACAGTGGCTGTGCCTAATTTTCCAACCACAATTCCTGATGCAATATTGGCTAATTGCATCGCTTCGGCAATTGGTGCTTTTGCACCTAAAGCAATACCTAATGTGGCTAAAGAGGTATCTCCTGCACCAGAAACATCGAAAACTTCTTTAGCTTCTGTTGGTATTTTGACAATGAAATTTTTATTTTCACATGAAATATAAGCCATTCCATATTCACTTAAGGTCACAATAATATTTTTAATACCATATTGTTTTAAGAAAATATCAGCACCTTGTTTCAATTCATCATCAAATTGTGGACTATCAGGATTGAGTTTAATACCTGTTGCATCAAAAAATTCTTTGATATTTGGCTTAATTAATGTTGCACCACGATACTTAGAATAATCATTACCTTTTGGATCAACAATAACTGGAATATTAAACTTATTACAAAGATTAATAATCATCTGAGTGGTTTCTTGATTAAAAATACCTTTATTGTAATCCGATAACAAAACAATATCGGTCATCTTAATGGCTTGCTTGACTAACTTAGAAAATTTAGGGAGTAATTCAGGTACAAACGGAAGTAGCTTTTCAGCATCAGCACGAAGTAAATGATTATGATTAGCGATGAATCGTGTTTTGATAATAGTTGGATGATTTTTCAATCGATAAAGATGACTATGGCTTCCTGCATTTTTTAAAAGTGAAGTAACAAGCTTACCGTTTGTGTCTAAACCAACAAATCCTAAAAAAGTAGGTTTACAGCCAAGAGACGCTAAATTTGCCGCCACATTACCTGCCCCACCTAACATTACCTCTTCATGATCCAATCTGAAAATGGGTACGGGTGCTTCAGGAGAAATCCGCTCTACCGTTCCATACAAAAAACGATCCAACATAATATCCCCAATGACCGTTACTTTAGTATTTCTAAATCTATCAAGGTAAGAATAAAATTGATTCATATTAATATTTCCAGTTTATGCTATTTCAATATTTTTTTAATTTCTTCGAAAATCGAATTTGGTTTGATACTTTTCATACAGATATGATTGTTGTTTTTATTGATACAATATGATGCCCATTTATTATTTATCCATTCGCATGTTAAAGGACACGCACTGGAAGAAATATTGACATTATCTGAATAACCATAAAAGTCTGCAGAAGTCGGACCAAAAATCACGACTGAAACACCACCTTCTAAAGACTTTCTTAAATGAACCATTCCACCTTCTCCATCAATATGTAACATGGAATTTTTCAAAATAGCTTTCAACTGATTTAAAGTCGTTTTTCCAACTAAGTTTAAATCCGTACTTTTAATTAACTGACATCTATCTGTCGATACACCTAATTGAACAATTTTGTATTCTGGAAACGCTGTTTTTATCAGCCTGACTAATTCATCATAGTATTCAAGCGGATATAATTTTGTGGATTCACTTTGAGGATTTGTCCCATCCACCCCACGATTAAGCGTAATAAACTTTGTATCGGCTAATTTTAGATCTTTTAAAACTTTTTCATCATCAGATAGTGCTGGTAAAAATTTATAATTATTGCGATCAATATTCAAAAAACCATAAATATCTGGCTGTTGCAATCTATTTTGATTATTGATTATAGAATACTGAATACTTAATGAGTCAATTTTAGGTGGATCGTACACAATTTTACCATTTATTCGATAAAATTCTTCATACAATTTAACCAATTTTTTTAATTTCAAATTTACATTTGACGGGAGTAAAACTAAATTATTTTTAACTATTAGTGGAAAACGATCTATTTTAAAATCAAGTAAGTAAGCTACTCGATCTTGATTCCACTCATCTTTATGATAGATATTAAAAACTGATTCCCCAATCAATTCTTTAACTAATTTGGTATTCTTTACGAAAATATCGATAGTTTTAATTTCATCTTTCAAATAATCCAAAAGATAACTACAGTAATTAAGATTAATTAAGATATCACCGATTCCCCCTGTAATGAAAAAAGATAAACGATCTAAGCGATATTCAATTTCATAAGGTTCATTAGTAATCGGATCAAATTTTTGCTTGTTTGATTTAAAGTCAAAAAGTTTACACAAATTCCACCACAACAATTTGATTGCAGCTTTTTTATACTTATTAGAATAAAGTGATTTATATTTATTAACTTTTTGCTGTAATTTATCAAAATAGTTCATAATTGATTTCTTATTTACTCATATAGTTTCAATATTAAAATATATTTACATTAACCTAGCTTTTGGGCGGGGTATTATACCCTAAAATAAAGGAAAATTTTTAGAAAAATTTCTAATAATTAAAATTATTTTTATAGCAAAAAAACTGAATAAATAAGTAATTATATTTATAACTTGAGTAAACAATCGTGTTATTTAACTATGCTAGTTTAGTCTTTGACCTTTCCAATAAAGCGACTATTGATAATAATTAATTTATACTTTCATCATGCTTTAAAAATTTTTTGACTTGTTCAAAAACAAAATTTGTATCTATAGATTTCATGCAGATATGGTTGTTGAGACTATTGATGCAAGTTTTCGCCCATGTTTCATTTAACCATTCGCAACTAAATGGGCAAGCTTTAGAAGCAATATTAATATTGTCAGCATATCCATAAAAATCGGCAGAGGTAGGCCCAAAAATCACAACAGATACCCCTCCATTTAAAGCCTTTCTTAAATGTACCATTCCCCCTTCACTATCAATATGTAGTACAGAATGCTTAAGTAATACTTTAAGGGCGTCTAATGATGTTTCGCCAACCAAGTTTATATCAACATTATCAATCAGTTGACATCGATCGGTTGATGCGCCTAATTGAACAATTTTATAATTTGGATAATTGATTTTAATAAGATTTACTAAAGCATTATAATTGTGTAAGCTCCACAGTTTAGTGGACTCAATCACATTACCTTGATTATCAACGCCCCTGTTGATAGTGATATATTTACCTGGCTTGAGCCTTAAATTGTTTAATATTCGGTTTTCGTGAAATATTTTAGGGGTATACTTAAAATTACGACTAATATTTAATAAATTAGCAATATCAGGTTGTTGTATTCTTTTATGTCCATTGATAAGCGAAAACTGATTAGTCATGCCGTCCATAAAAGGTAAGTAATCAAAAAAACGGGTATTTTTCTTGTAAAAATCTTTGTAAACGTCAATAAGTTTAAGCAATTTTTTATTTTTGGAATGCTTTGAATAAATAAGGTTATTTTCTAAAATTTGTGGGTATCTAACTAATCCTATTTTCAACAGATATTTATCATTTATTGGCTCTAAAACGGGAAAAATATTAAATTCAGCCCCACCATCTAAAGATTTCACCATACCAGCATTATTAACAAAAATATCGATAATAATGTTGTTAGGCTTTAAATATTCTCGTAAATAACAAGCGTAATTAAAACCAATTAAAATATCACCAATCCCCCCTGATAAAATTAGGGCTATTTTATTTAAATTTTTCTTAGATATTTTATCTTTACTGGTTTTTAAACTAATTATTTGAACAATGTTCCACCAAATTAATTTAAGCGCAATTTTCTTATCATTAACTTTGTATTTTGTTTTATATTTATTAACTTTTCTCTGTAACTCTTTAAGATAACTCATAATTAATATTACCCCATGTATTAATTTGAATTTTTCCAGCCATTACAATTCGTAATTTAATAAACGCTATCAATTAAATGGGTTGCTACATTACATGCTTACATTAGAACGTTAAAAGCATTGACAATTTACTGCTTTTCTAACTTTCTAATCACTATATTACGTACTATTTTGCAATTGGGTTGAAACATTCAATTATTCGTTTGGTAAAATTAGCTAATATTTTAGTTAAAGGTTTGATATATTTTAATCACGCAAAAAAAGGGATACAGATCATACAAGTGCCATTTATCACAAAGCTGATCCCATTTTTCTATACTGTATCATGTAACATTATAATATAACGTTTAAAGTGAGCTTATCAATCATATGTCAAATAACATCAGTCATGATTAAACACCAAAATCAGTCTTCAAAGCACAACCAAACTTGGAATTTTCTAATGTTATTTAGTTTATAGCCAATTATTCAAAACAAAATGCCTTTATTTCAATTATAATTTTTAATTCAACATTCTGTATTTTTTTATGCCAATCAATAGAAATCACACTCTACTAAAGATTTTTAGATTATTTCACGACACAACGATTTTATTGACTCTTAATACTTAAATTTTATTACAGTGTTATATTTAATAATTGATAACTGGTCAACATTATTTTTATAAAAAAGTTAACTAATAATTCCAAACTCAATATTGGATGGCGGTAAGTTTATACTATTAGTCACTGAATTGGGAATGAAAGTTGGTAAATATTGATTTTTGAAGTTCGTTTGTATAAAAATTGATTCATTTACTTAACAATTTCAACCAACATGACCTAAATTTAAACGATTATCGATAGCGTAAATTATCCTACGCTTAAATTACACCAAAGGTCTGAAACTTTTTAATGTTTCTTTAATCTGTTCGATAATCAATTGGATATCTAATTCAGCAATCGGATCACCTGCCTTTGTAATCTTGTTTTGTTGTGTAAATAAAAGTTTAGCGTTCGTGCCGATAGGTGCCCATACTTTATTCAGATTAAAACCAGCATTAAAACGATTATTATAAACCGCTATCAATGGTTTATTATAAGTTGATGCAACATGCACAACTGATGTATCCACACTAATGACTAAATGACATAGCGAAACAAGCGCTGATGCCACAATAAAAGATGGATTTCTATTGAGATGAATATTCGGTAATTCATCAATAGCACAAATTTGCTTCTGTTCCCCCACAATAATGGTAGTACAATTTTTTTGTTGTGATAGAAAAGCGTTAATTCTTTTTATTTGTTCATGTGAAAAACTTTTCGTTTCAGACGATCCAAACGGATTAAAAACAATAATAAATTTATCCGATCCATTACACACTTCGTCAATAAACTTTTTGGCTGTTAATAATTCATCATGATAAATATTGAGATGATATTGAACACAATTATAACTAATTTTCAGAAGATCTAGAATTTTACAGCTTCGTTGAGTGATATGAGCGTTCACCTCGTTAAAAACAATTGAAGTATCATATTGTAAGAATTTAGATTGATTAAACCCTATGGTATGCGTCGGGTCAAAAGATGAGATAAGTTCAACTCTTCTAAGACTATTATCACCTTCATCATAAAGATCAATGGCAAGATCTATCTTGATATTTTTTTCGGTTTTGCAAAATTTTTTTATCTCTTTTTTATTAAAAAAGTAAGCATTATCGACTTCAATAAAACCATTAAATAAAAAGCTTAACCGTTCATCCACAACAACATTCACTTGATAATTTTTCTGTCTTAATTCATTAATAAGAAAAGAAGCAACGATTGCATCACCAATACCAAAATCGCACATGACTATTAATAATGAGTGATATTTTTCAGCATCAAAAACGGTTTGATTTAATTTTCGTTTGTTAAGTTGATTTGTTTTAAAATTATTCTTAATCTTTTTAATTAGAAAATTTCTATATCGATTAAGGCGTTTGAAGCATTCAATCATTCTTTATTGTCTCGTCAGTTTTCCATAATAAATAGTTCAACAATTTTGTCTTATAAAACAAATCAATCGTTATTTTTCAATTGGATTTTTTTCAAAATTAATCATCGATTCATACCATAATCCCGTAATTTATTGGCGATTGCCGTATGTGATACGCCTAACCGTTTCGCCAGTTTACGGGAACTTGGATATTTATCGTATAACTGTAATAAAATCTCTTTTTCAAACTGTTTGGTCATTTCATCTAATGTCTTATTTTCGATATTATCAATGCTAGATATTCTTGATGAAGTTTGCACTGGTAACTCAATATCATTGACGGTCAATTTAGTTGATGTCAACTGAGATAGAGCGCAATACAGAATATTTTTTAGTTGTCTTACATTCCCTGGCCATGAGTAGCGGGCTAAATAGTCAAAAACTTCATTATCGACATAAGGAGCAGGTATGCCTTGTTTATCGGCAAATTCATTGACAAACATCATGGTTAGCGGAGCAATGTCTTCTTTGCGTTCACGTAATGAAGGAAGATGTAATGAAAGCACATTGAGCCGATAATAGAGATCTTTTCTAAATTTTCCTTGTTCGACTAAATCGGCTAAATCAACTTTTGTGGCACAAATAATACGTACATCAACATACACCTCGTTATCATCGCCAACCCGACGAAAATAGCCATCATTAATGAAACGTAATAACTTGGTCTGCATTTGAAAAGACATTTCATCAATACCATCAAGTAGAACCGATCCGCCATTAGCCTGTTCAAAAAAACCTTTTTTACTTTCTATTACCCCTGGGTAAGCCCCTGCAGCATGACCGTAAAGTTCGCTTTCAACCACTTCATCTGGCATTGCAGCACAATTTAACGCTAAAAAAGTTTGCTCCCCTCGAGGACTGTATTGATGACAGGCATAAGCAAGCAGATCTTTACCAGTACCTGTTTCTCCCGAGATTAATAACGGTTCACGTTGCATCGAAAACGCTTTAGCTTGGGCAATTAATTTTTGCATGGCATTACTTTGGGTCGCAAAAATGTCAAAAGCCTGACTTGCCACAACATGAATTTTGGATAATCTTTTTTTAAGATATTCTATAGGTTGGATGATAAAAATAGTTTTTGATGTTTCATTAACTTTTTGCAACAGATAATACTGTGCATTAAGTACAATAATAGTATCATCTAGCTCATCAACACCTTGCGTCTTATCCAGATGAAATATTGCCTGATAGTCAAAAGGTTGTTGTAACGTTAACAAAGTCGATGAAAGTAACGCTTTAGCCTTGTCATTATATGCTATCAGTCGTTTATTATGATCAATTTCAAGGATGGCTATTTGCATTATAATCCGCCCATTTTTCATTTAGTTTCATCAAATTATTATATCGATTTTGCCAATCAGCTGTTTTGATTAAATCGTCATAGCTAATTTTGTTTTTTGTTAACAGCGATTGCGCTTTGGTTGATCTAAGGGAGTGTTGTTTATCTAAACTTTCCAATTGTTCTAAAATTGCAAAAGTTCCTTGACGGTTATTACACGCTAACAACAGATCACAACCTGCTGCTAATGCATTTTTTGCTCGCTCAGCATAATTTCCCATGACAGAAGCACCTTCCATCGATAAATCATCCGAGAAAATGACACCATCAAAATGTAATTGTTGACGAAGCACTGTTTTAAGCCAATAGCTTGAACCGCTCGCTGGTTTATCATCAAACGCTGGATAGATAACATGCGCAGGCATAATTGCATCAAGTTTTTTATCAGCAATTAATCTGGAAAATATCTGCATATCATGTTCAATTAATGATTGATTGCGATGATCAACTGGCGTTTCTTTATGAGAATCAGCAATAACATGACCATGCCCCGGAAAATGTTTACCGGTTGTTTTCATTCCAGCACTATGCATACCATCAATCATTGCTGATGCAATTTGGTATGCGATATCGACATCTTGATGAAACGAACGTGAGCCGATAGCCAAACATTCATGACCTAAATCCAATACGGGCGCATAACTCAAATCAATATCAAAGGCAATTAGTTCCATTGCTAACAACCAACCGGCATCAAAAGCTAAGGATTTTGCTTGTTCAATATCATTCAGCAACGCATACGATTGTGCAGGGGGAATTAATGTAAAACCTTGTCTAAAACGCTGAACTCGTCCCCCTTCATGATCCACTGAAATTAATAATCGTTCTGGGGATACTGAACGAATCTCTTTTATTAATTGTGATAATTGTTCTACATTCTGAAAATTACGGCTAAATAAAATGACGCCCGCAACTAAAGGATTTTGTAACAGCGTTTGATCTTCTTTGGTTAAGGTCGTCCCCTCAAAATCAATTAATAGCGGTCCCATTACTCATTTGCCTCAGTTTGATTATTATCAGTTTGCGTCTTTGGCTGAGCAAAATCTTTTGAAGCTACTCTCTCTAAAATTTCGCCATTTTGGGTAGAAAGTAATTCTATTGAAAGATCAGCATCTGTGCCATTATCATCATTAGGTAATTGATAAAGTGTGGTAAACAATACATATTGCGCATTTATTGATTTAGCTAACCCAATCATTTTTCCTCGAGACACAAATTTATCATCTGAACCAATACCGATTGCTTGTTTAGCTTGATTAATTGATTGCTTATCAACAACTGAAAAAATGGGTTGCTTACTCATTAACTGGTGTAGCGCTTCATCAATTTGATTATTTGCGACAAATTCACCTGTGCGATTTTGTATATCACTGATTAATAATACTCTATTGCCTTCAGGGATTGATGAGGATTGTAGTATTTTAGTAATAAATGGCGATAAAATACTTCGCCAATCTGTTTTTTTAACAATTTGCGGCGGAGTTTCAATAATGCCTATTGGTGAATTGTCAATTGGAGGAGTATCGACTGTTTTTTTAGAATCAAGAAGATGACACCCGACCAATAAACTGACAAATGCAATAAATGCTAATAACCTTATAATTTTTCTCATATTAAGTTAACCTATTAATCGCCCCAAATTTTTTCCACCTAATAAATGCATATGAATATGAAAGACTTCTTGTCCCGCATCTTTATTACAATTCATGATTAATCGATAACCACTTTCATCAATTCCTTCTTGTTTAGCAATGTTAGCGGCCACAATCATCATATGTCCAAGTAACTGTTCATCTTGTTCAGTCACATGATTAACAGTTGGAATAAGTTTGTTTGGAATGATTAAAATGTGAGTGGGGGCTTGCGGTGAGATATCTCGAAAAGCGGTCACTTTATCATCTTGAAATACGATATCTGCAGGAATTTCATGTCGGATAATTTTACTAAAAATAGTTTCTTCTGCCATTATATTTTCCTTATATAAAACCCGATAAAAGTTAAATTAGAGAAAGCATAACATATTTTTATTATAAAAGTGTATAGATAACGTTACAATTTACAGAAACAAAAAATCTAAACTAAATTGTTTACCATTTCAAAAAAACAGAGTATAACGCTAAGAAATCATTAATTTTAATGCTAATACCAGTAAGAACATCCCAAACAACTTAATCAGTTTATCCACTGAAATTCTTTGTGCTATTAGTAGGCCCACTTTTGCCATAGGAATACTAGCGAGCATAATGACTAATACAGCAGGAACATAAACAAAACCAACGCAATATTTTGGTAGAGGCATGACATGCCAACCAGAAATGATGTAACCTATCGTGCCAGCTATGGCAACCGGTAGCGTAAAAGCCGCTGATGTGCCGATTGCTTTACGCATACCAATACCGCATTTTTTTAGAAAAGGCACGACTAATACGCCTCCACCTACGCCAACTAAAGCGGCAAAAAGACCAATAACACCGCCCATTGCGATATAAATACTAGTATTCAACTTTACCACTTCAGTAGCGTGATTGTGCACAACTTGACGGGTTTTAAAAACAAATTGACTACCAACATAAATCATGAAAATGACAAAAATCCATTTTAACCAAACACCCGGTATCAAAGGCGTAATGTAGGATCCTCCGATAGTACCAATAATACAACCTAAAACCATTCTTTTTAAAATAGACCACTCGATATTGTGGTTTTTATTATGCATCCAGCTTGAAGACAAACTCGTCCCAATGATTGTTGCTAAAGATGTGGCTATAGCGATATGGTTTGTCCAAACACTATTAACGGTAAAGTGGTTGAGTGTAAAAATTAGCGCTGGCACAATCAAAGCGCCCCCACCGATACCAAACATGCCGGCTAACAGACCTGCTGCCGCCCCAATGCAAAGAAACAGAATAAATTCTAGTATCATAAAGCATCCTTTTGTTTTAGTAGCTAACATTAAAATCGAGATCATAAATTCAGATTTTAAATAATATTTCAAATAATCATTTGGTTATACATCGAAATTGTACGGTTTTACAGGGTTAATATTTGACAGACCACCTAAGTTTAACATGACAATGTATTTGGTCATGATCAAATAGTGACAGATGACAAAAAATCGCTTATTTTAATAGAAAATCAATGAATAAAATAAATTTCTAAAAATTAAAATGGTAAGGAGTACATCATGAAAGATCGATTAAAATGGGTTGATGAATTTTGTTTTATGGGCGAAACAGCAAGCGGTCATGCCTTAATCATGGATGGTGGCATTGAACACGGCGGTCGCAATCGTGGTGCTCGTCCAATGGAACTATTACTGCATGGTGCTGCTGGTTGCATGGCTTATGATATTGTCGCTATTTTAAAAACAGCTAAAAAAGATATACGGGATCTGTGGATTGATATCGATAAAACTCAAGCTGATTCTTCCCCTAAAGTTTACACCTCGATTAACTTTCATATTGTCGTCACAGGTAAGAATATTGACAACGAAGCCGTTGAAAAAGCCATAAAACTTGCATCTGAAAAATATTGTAGTGCCTCAATTATGTTAGGTAAAACAGCAAAAATGAGTTACACCTATGAAATAAGAGAGCACCATTAATCGTATAGATCGAAAAGTTATATATAAATAACAAGTTGATCTTAGCTGTATAACCATTCATCCATTAACATATTGAATGTAGGCTTTGATTTTATATGAGAATGGTTATGCCGCAGTTAACAAAGAGTATGCGATTTCGAGATCTGGTCATTCTTGGATTGCTTTTTATTGGACCCGCAGCCCCAGTTGGATTATTTGGGGTATTAGATGCAACGAGTGATGGCGCCACGGCGTTAGTGTATATAGTAGCGACATTAGTTATGGGGTTTACGGCATATTCTTATGCCAGAATGGCAAATGCGTTACCCCATGCTGGATCGGTGTATGCTTACTGCTCAGCGGGAATTCATCCTCATGCTGGTTTTTTAGTCGGTTGGTTATTATTGCTTGATTATTTGTTTATTCCAGCTGTAGCTTATTTATTTAGTGGAATATCCCTTAATGCCCTCATGCCTGATATTCCTGTTTGGCTATGGACGGGTTTAGCGGTTATTGTGACAACAGCACTCAATTTAATAGGGATTAAAAAATCGATTAATATCACTTTAGTTATATTAATTCTGGAAGTCTTAATTTTATTAGCGATTTTAACTGTAGGAATTTGGGTATTATTAACAAGTGATATTGAACGAGACTGGTTAAGACCATTTACAGGGGGACAATTATTTACTTGGGAAAAATTATTGACAGCGGTATCCATTGCCGTGTTATCGTATTTAGGTTTTGACGCCATCGCAACTTTTTCTGAAGAAAATCGAGGTGAACGCAATTTAGTCAGTCAAGCTATCTTAACTTGTTTATTCATAGCTGGGTTACTGTTTGTTATTCAAATTTATGTCGGTTCATTACTCAGTCCCTACTCTCCCGAATATCTGCAAACGCATACAGAATTACAAGGAAAAGCCTTTTACAATATTGTTAGCCAAGAGATAAGTCTTTGGCTTGGATGGGCGTTAGGTTTAATGAAAGCAATAGGTGCATCATTTGCTGCCATGGTCGGACAAGCTGCTTCAAGCCGTTTACTGTTTAGTATGGGTCGAGATAAACGCTTACCTGCAATGTTTGCAAAGGTCGGTAAGCAAAGCGGTGTACCTACTATCGCAATTTTATTTGCAGCAATTTTTAATTTAGGCTTGGCAGCGATTGCCGCAATTAGTCCAAAAGGATTGCCAACTTTAATTTCATTTGTTGATGTTGGTGCACTCACTGCATTTATTATGTTACATCTTTCAGTGATCGGCTATTTCAAGTTTAAAAAACAGAATTTCAACTATGGGATTTCTTCTTTTATATTTGATATATGTTTGCCTATTATCGGTATCTTGGTTTTAATACCGGTATTACTGCATATTGATAATCAAGCCAAAATAGTGGGGATTATATGGTTAACGATAGGCATTGTTGTTTTGATTTTTAATCAAGGAAAATGCCAATTAACGGCATTCACTAAAGCGAATATATAACCTAATCAACTTTAATTTATATCAACGATGCTATAGTGTATTGAATAATAGAATGGAATATATCAAAATAACAATTAAATACATTTAAAGGATTATTACACTATGTTGGCGGAAATATTACGGGGAGCAATGATCTCCGGTAGTCTTATTATTGCTATAGGCGCACAAAATCTATTTGTACTAAAGCAAGGTTTATTAAAAAATCATATATTCTTTGTGTCAGCTATCTGTTTTATATGTGATTTTACCTTAATGTCTATTGGCATCATGGGAGTCGGAACATTTATTAGTGCCAATCCTTTAATTACCAATATTCTTGCCATTTTAGGGGCACTTTTTTTAATATGGTATGGATTTAACGCATTAAAAAGTGCGATTAAAGGCACAAGTAGTATGCAAATTGAATCTCAAGATACAAAAAACAATAGCTTACTTAAAGTCGTACTTGCGACTTTAGCTGTGACGTTACTCAATCCACACGTTTATTTAGATACGGTTGTTATTGTTGGGGGAATTGCAGGCACGTTAACCAGTGAGCAGAAAATAGCATTTCTAATTGGTGCTGTTTGTGTTTCATTTATCTGGTTTTTTGGTATTGGTTACGGCGCCAGACTTTTAACCCCCCTATTCAAACAAAAAAGAATGTGGGTCATTTTAGATTGCTTGGTCGGTTTGGTGATGTTTTATATCGCTTATCGATTAATTATGTATGTTTACCAAGGTATTTAATTGACTTAAACCATTAATATACGATTATTGACCAACAAGATCGTTTCAACACTTGTGATCATTATAATGATTGCAAGTTAAGTTGAAATATTTGCAAATCTCGTCAAATTTTATTAGCCCACCTGATTAATCAAGCCTTTTTAATCTATAGCATAGTGGTCTTTCATTTTAAACAATGACTATGTTTGTATTGAAAACCTGCACTAATGCGTTTTATTACCTAAATATCTGCAAAATTAAAATCTTTAGCTTATTTTGTTGTTTAGATTAGTGGATTGATAATAAATTCAAATGAAATTTACATATTTTGCATGTCAAATTCGTTCCAGACGAATTTGTCGAACGCTTGCGTTCTCATCGCTTAGTTTACTTAAATTAGTCTTGTTGATTATGTTTAAAAACGAAGAAAGAAAGTGGTGGGTCGTGAGCTTGATTATTCGGCACTTCGTGTGCCTCACCCCTTCGGGGCCAACACTTCGTGTTGTTCAAATTCGTTCCAGACGAATTTGTCGAACGCTTGCGTTCTCATCGCTTAGGTTTACTTAAATTTATCTTGTTAATTATGTTGAAAAACGAGGAAAGAAAGTGGTGGGTCGTGAGCGATTCGAACGCTCGACAAACGGATTAAAAGTCCGCTGCTCTACCGACTGAGCTAACAACCCATAGAAAATTACTAAAAGTGGTGGGTGATACCGGGTTCGAACCAGTGACCCCCTCCTTGTAAGGGAGGTGCTCTCCCAACTGAGCTAATCACCCCAAATGTTTTATTGCTAAAACGTCACGGTAAAGATTGGTGGGTGATACCGGGTTCGAACCAGTGACCCCCTCCTTGTAAGGGAGGTGCTCTCCCAACTGAGCTAATCACCCTTACCGTGTGGATGTGCATTATAAGGCACGTCTTATTTCAGTCAACCTTTTTTTTCATAATTTCGCAAAATTAACTTTGTTCGATTTAATTTTAATCTTATTTTGCGTAATACTTCGCAAAAATCCCTTTTTTTCATTTTTATTTAATCAATCCTTATTATGCTTGGTCATAAGGTAATTTAAAATCATAAGTACACAATCGATCATGTTTATCCGAAAATGTCGTATTAAAATATATATTGAACCCCAATGGTTACGGTATCAAATTATCTATTTGGTTAACACTCAAACAGCAAAACAAAATGAGACTACCGTTAACTACCCTTATCAAAACTTGAATGATGTTGAACAACTGATTCTTGAGCTGAAGAACCGTATTCCAACACAATCGGTTTTTGAACTTTATCTTAATGAAAATGATTTCCAAACCAAACAACTCAAACTTCCACCACTTAATTTAGCCTTAGGCGAACTAGCTTTATATGTTGAAGCATCGATTTATCAATTATTTGAACTCACCGCTACAAACGTCTGTTATGATTTTATTTATTCTGCTGACAAACCTTATCTTAATGTAACAATATGTAAACGTGATTATGTCAATGAGTGGCTGGATTTATTTAAAAAACACAATTTAAGATTACACTGTATTGGTGGAGTAATTAATGAAGAGATAATCAATTTTTTACCCTGGCGACAAGAAAAACAGAAAAGGCAGAAATTTTCGTTACTTGTTACTATGGTGTGCATAATGGGGATTGCTTGCTGTTCTATGGGTTATTTATGGCATCAAACGCAACTTAAACTCAGTCATTACACCCTATTAAATGTCGAACAACAACATAACGAAAAACAGTTAACTCAACAATTAGCAACTTTTATTCCTAAGCTGTCGGTTAGCCAACAACAAATTTATCACGTTTTAACACTACTATCAGAACAATTACCACCTGTTATATGGTTAGAATCATTTCATTATCAACCGCAACAAGTGATGATTTCTGGTTATAGCTTTCGTCATATTGAGATTATCAATTTTAATCAAACGTTATTACGGCAGGATAACATCATAAAAAGTCAGATTCATGACATAACCAGACAAGAACACAATTTGTCATTTAAAATGGAAATCACATTCAATGAAGAGTGATTTTTTTAATCGCCCACTTTGGCAACAATATACTATCGGTTTTATTACTATCATCACAATGATCATCATTAGCTATCTATTTTTTATTGAGGATATTGCTAATCAAGCCAAACAGCAATTTAAACAGCATCAGATTCAGAGTGAAAAAATAAAACAGCTACAAACCCAAATTGACCGATATCAAACCCAAATGAATAGATCATTCGTTTTACTTTCAGAAAAAGATTTGGCTCATGCGATTACACAAAACCAGTTAACTTTACATGCATTCAGATACTATCGAACGGATAACAAAACGATGTGGGATATTGAGCTTCATGGACAATTTACTAATTTTCTAAACTTATTATCGACCTTTAACCACAATAGCTATTATCTTGATTTATCTGATTTTAGGATTCTTCGACAAAATAATCATCTAATCATATCGTTTACATTATCTTTCGATAAGGAAACAACATGAATCATTATTTATTCTCTAGCTTAATTTTTATCATGATGATTTGCTTTAATGCTGATGCAAATCACCGTTTGGCACGCGATCCATTCAATCTGACTGATTTGATATCGTGTACCGAACAAACTACCCAATTATTAGCACAGATACAAAGCTGGCAACTTAGCGGAATCATACAATCACAGCACAATAATTATTATCAAATCTGGTTAACGTCAACACAGCAATGGTTAGCAATAATCAATAGTGAGATTCCTCCAATGTTATTGCCTTGGCAAATCAAAACGCTTACGAATGATAACGTTGTTTGGCAAGCAAATCTGGCTCAATATTGTCAAGATAGTATTGTCTGGATGATGCCATTAAACAAGTGATATGAAGGAATTAACGTATGGCTAACATCCGATATCTTTTATTAAAACACCTCAAAAAATGGCAAATTATTAGCACTGTTTTATTCCTTGCTCAAGTCAATACTAGTTCAGCAACTAACAATCAATTATCTAAAATAAACCATTCGGAACTTATCACGTTAAATTTTTACCAAACTGATATTGGTATTATTTTGCAAGCATTAGCTGACAGTAAACAACTTAATTTGATTATGACTGAAGACATAGCACAAAAACAGACTATTAAGCTTCAAAATGTCGATTGGCATAAAGCATTAATGATTATAATCAATAGCGCTAACTTACAAGCCAAAATTGAGGACAATATCTTATTTATTTCAAAAGCGGAAGATCCCGAACAGATTAATCAAAAACAACGATTAGATAAATTATCACTTGAACAGCGTTTACCCTTAGATACTTTACCTATACGTATTGAGCATGCCGATCTGAACACATTATTGGATATCATCCATAAGCAAGCGCTATTGTCAGAACGTGGTAAAGTGATTGTTGATAAACGGACTAACTCGCTAATCATCACTGATATTCCCCCCAAATTGACAGCGATTAAAAGTCTTATCACATTGCTGGATAAAGCAATACCACAAGTCCATATTGCCGCTCATATTGTCAATATGAGTGATGAAAGTATGTCAGAACTGGGGATTAAATGGGGTTATGTGGGGCAGCCTTCGCAGTTAATCAATAAGTTCGATGTAAAATTGGGCGCTGCCAGTTCAACGGCTAATCTGGGCTTTAATCTTGCGAAAATGTCTGGCAGTTTACTCAATTTAGAGTTATCTGCACTACAGGCGGAAAATCAACTTGAAATTATTGCCAGTCCTAACTTACTGACCGCCAATCAAAATATGGCTTCAATTAAACAAGGCACTGAAATTCCTTACGAAGTATCGAGCGGTAGCAGCGGCTCGACTTCCATTGAGTTCAAACAAGCCGTTTTAGGATTAGAAGTGACGCCTAAAATCATTGGTGAACAGAGTATGATTTTAGATCTCCATATCACTCAAAACACCGCTGGGCAAGCGATTAAACGCAGTGATGGCGGTGAAGCCCTCGCTATAGATACGCAAGAAATCAAAACCCAAGTCAAGGTAAAAAGTGGCGAAACAATTATACTTGGCGGTATTTTTCATCAAATAAATAGCAAAAACGATCATAATGTACCTTATGTTAGCCAAGTCCCTATTATCGGTAGTTTATTTAAGTACAAAAATAAAAAGCAACAAAAGCGAGAATTAGTCATTTTTATTACACCGCAATTAGTTGAGTAAATGTGTACAGAGTTGTATCATACCCTATATTTTATATTTTTACTTTGAGGTCAATAAAGGATTCAAAGTATTGTTTTTTAAATCATTGTGATTTTCACTTTTTACACTAGTAGAGAATATTATGTTTCATGTTGTCGCTTCGGATTTAGATGGCACCTTATTAACGCCTGAACACAGTCTTTCACCTTATACCAAACAAGTTTTGCAAGCATTACGTCAAAAAGGCATTCATTTTATTTTTGCTACAGGGCGACATCATATTGATGTTGCGCAAATGCGTGAAAATATGGAAATTGATGCATTTATGATAACGTCAAATGGCGCCCGAGTTCATGATAGTCATGGAAACTTAATTTTTAGCCAAAATGTCGAACCGACGCTCGCCAGTCAAATCGCCCAAGAGTGCACTGACGATCCATTAGTGTTTACCCATATTTACCGAGGTGATCAGTGGTTAATTAACAAAGAAGATGCCTATTCTCTTAGCTTTCATCAAGAAAGCCGCTTTACTTATGAGTTTTTTAATCCTTTTGACTTTGAAACAGATGACATTGCTAAAATCTATTTCACAACAAGTGATGATGCCTTTCATCCACATTTAGTCAAATTAAAAAATCGGCTTGATGAAAAGTATGGCGATCAAGTCAGTATTGCCTTTTCATCATTAAATTGCCTTGAAATTATGGGCGCTAATGTTTCCAAAGGCAGTGCGTTAAAAAAAGTGGTCGATAAATTAGGATTAGCATTAAACGATAGTATTGCATTCGGTGATGGCATGAATGATTATGAAATGTTAAAAATGGTTGGAAAAGGGTGTATAATGCAAAACGCCACGCCAGATTTACGACAAAAATTACCTGAATTAGAAGTGATTGGTTCAAATGCTGATGATGCCGTACCGCATTATCTTGATAAACTTTTTTCAATTAATCCCTAACCAAATTATTGATAAAAATGAAAGCAGACAAAGAACTTAACACAATTGGATTACGCTGTCCTGAACCCATAATGATGGTTCGCAAAACGATGAGAGAGCTTGCTGTTGGGCAAGTTCTTCTTGTGATTGCTGATGATTTGGCAACAACTCGTGATATTCCCAGCTTTTGCCGGCATATGGATCATGAACTATTAAGTTCACAAATTGAATGCCCACCTTTCTATTACTGGATAAAAAAAACGCATTAAATGCAGGTCAACATGTCGCTAAAGATAGATATGTTTATCAATTAAAATCAAGTTGATATAGATAATATCGAAGTGTTCGCCAATCGCTAGTTGTCAAATTATCGCTCATCAAAAAAAGGGTACAGTGTTGCCCTGTTCGCCTTGATTTCAAATTCAAAAATAGACTATAACGAAGTATTAAGGGTTTTCGCATTAAATGCCATCGCTGATTGTGCCAATAAATCTGATTAATGTGATGAAATAAAGCTAATTCACCAGTTATTGTTTGAAAATAGCTAAGACTGCGCCACCACTCAACTATCAATAAAATGATCACCACAAATGTATAGGCGTTAAATGAGGTATCGGCAAATAAAAATAGGCTAGCCATTATTAACAATAAATAAAAACTTGATGAAATGATGATTTGCAAGTAAGATTGCTTAAGTTTTGTACTCCACATAATGATCACCCAAAAATAATAACGTCTAACTTTCTCATACTTTGCTAGAAATATTTTAGAATTAATCAATAATTGTGAAACAACACGCACATAGAATCGTATACGATAAATCTTTATTTATTAAAATGGTTAACTTCAAAATTACGATAGATACACTAAAATCAAATTTTTAATGTGCAATTGAAAGATGATTGAATGATTTTTAGGAAGAGTATTTTTTTGTGTTGTTCGATTAAATTGAGTGCTCAGTATTGAAAACGAACAAAGGGACTTATCACTTTTTGTTTTATGCAATTTACTATAATTAGTATATACTCATCGACCTAAAAAAAGTTAAAAACCTTACAGGAAATAGAGTTTTTTTAATTATTTCCAAATTTACCTTAAATCAATTAGGTAGGAATGATTAGTGATGTTAGTTAGAGTAATAAAGTTTTTTCTCAAATTTTTTGCTGGTTGCTTACTGTGTGGCTTAGTCATCGGTATAGCTGGTTACGCCTATTATTCAAAGGATCTACCAGATGTTGCTACACTAAAAGATGTGCAATTACAAACACCGTTACAAGTACTCAGTAAAGATGGTGAGTTAATTGCGATTTTTGGTGAACGTCGACGTACGCCTCTTAAATATGATGAAATACCTAAAACGGTTATTAATGCGGTTATTGCCACCGAAGATTCCCGATTTTATGAACATTTTGGTATCGATCCAATCGGAATTATTCGTGCAATGTATATTGGATTAAAACAAAAAGGATTTTCACAAGGTGGAAGTACTATTACTCAACAAGTTGCTAAAAACTTCTTTTTAACTTCTGAAAAAAGTATTTCTCGAAAAGTAAAAGAAATGATCTTAGCGATCCGCATGGAAAAAGAGCTGTCCAAAGATGAGATCATGGCACTTTACTTAAACATGATTAACTTTGGTTCACGAGCTTATGGTGTTGCAGCAGCTTCCTATACTTTTTTTGGTAAAACACCTGATCAATTAACTTTAGATGAAGCCGCTTTATTGGCTGGTCTTCCGAATGCGCCTTCTGCATATAATCCAATTTCGCATCCTAATAAAGCATTAACAAGACGTAACTGGGTATTGGGACGAATGTTAGATCAATCCTACATTACGCAAGCGGAATATAATGAAGCCATAAAAAAACCTTTAAATGTCAGTTACCATTCTCCACAGATCGCCTTTTCTGCTCCTTATATTGCTGAAATGGCACGGCAATTTATGTTTGAAAAATTTGGCGAAAAAGCCTATACGGACGGTTATAAAGTTTATACCACTATCTCAAAACAAGACCAAATTGCCGCAACAGAATCAATACAAAAATCGATCATTGATTACGACAAACGACATGGTTATCGTGGTGCTAATAAAATTTTATGGAAAGAAAATGAAACCGCGTGGCATGACGCAAAAATCCTCGAAACATTAAATAAATACACCTGTTATAGTGGAATCTGCCCAGCCGTTGTGCTGAAGTCTACGGATAAACAAGCATCAATTGTTTTAACTGATAATAGTCATGTTGAGATTTTGTTCGATGGCATGAAATGGGCAAGACCATTTATCAATGATAATAAACAAGGCGCTTATCCACATAAAGTATCAGATGTGCTAAAAGCGGGCCAGCTTATCTGGGTGAGAAAAGTTAACGACTTATGGGAACTGTCTCAACTACCCACTGTCAATGCGGCATTGGTTTCATTGGATTCTGAAAATGGTGCGATAAAAGCGATTGTCGGTGGTTTTGATTTCAATCTCAGTAAATTTAACCGTGCGACACAAGCACTGCGTCAATTAGGCTCAAACATAAAGCCATTTATCTATACTGCAACGTTAGAACATGGCTTAACAATGGCAACACTCCTTAATGATGCACCAATTGTTCGAACAACAGGCAGCACGACCTGGAAACCCAAAAACTCACCACCGCAATACGCAGGCCCTTTACGTCTGCGCATTGGTTTAGGTATGTCTAAAAATGTCATGATGGTACGAGCCTTACGTGCGGTTGGAATCGACTATGCCGCCACTTATTTAGAACGATTTGGCTTTCCTAAAGAAAATATTTCGCATAACGAATCGCTTGCTTTAGGTTCTGCATCATTTACGCCTTTACAAGTAGCAAGAGCGTATTCTGTTATCGTTAATGGCGGCTATTTGATTACCCCTTATCTAATTGAAAAGATTGAATACACAAGTGATAAAAGTATTATCTATCAACATCAACCTGTTATCGCTTGTCACGACTGTCAAGATGATCTCATTATTACTGACTCAACACCTCAAACTAATAACGATGTGGAAAATGCTACCAATGAATCTGGCAGTGAAGAGCCTGAACAAGCGAATCTCCGAGCG
This sequence comes from Gilliamella sp. B3817, assembly GCF_026536705.1. Lineage (NCBI taxonomy): Bacteria > Pseudomonadati > Pseudomonadota > Gammaproteobacteria > Orbales > Orbaceae > Gilliamella > Gilliamella sp. B3817. Next base: position 309,611 of record NZ_JAFNNV010000002.1, read on the forward strand.
GATGATAATATCATTATTCCTGACATTGAAATTAATCATGAAAATAATAATAAGCCTATCACACCAATTTATGCACCACATACATTAAGTAGTGATATTGCCTTCATTATGAAAGATGGGTTACGTTCAACGGTATTTGGAGGTTCAGATTGGCAAGGAACAGCATGGCGTGTTAAAGCTTTAGGTCGACGAGATGTAGGCGGTAAAACGGGGACAACCAATGCATCTAAAGATGTTTGGTTTTCTGGATTTGGTGCCAATATTGTCACAACTGTATGGATGGGTTTTGACGATCATCGTCGTGAATTAGGAAAAACCTTCCGCGCTGAAGGCGGGGCCAATACGGCCAATCCAATATGGGTTGACTATATGAAAGAAGCATTAAAAGATGTGCCTGTTGTTACCGATGTTCAACCGGAAAACGTAATTAGTGTTACAATCGACCAAAAAACAGGATTATTACCACAATCTGGTGCAAACACCATGACAGAATATTTTATTAAAGGCACTGAGCCTACCCGTTATGCAACTAAAGAAGTCGGTACCGAAACAACAGATTCGGACGGTAACATTTCTGAACTATTCTAATTGAGGTATGATAATGAATGGTTCAATCAGAATAATTGGCGGAAAATGGCGAGGACGTAAATTAGCTGTACTTGACAAGCAAGGGTTGCGTCCGACCACAGATCGCATTAAAGAAACACTGTTTAACTGGCTAATGCCAGTTATTCATGACAGCACCTGTCTGGATTGTTTTTCAGGTAGTGGTTCATTGGGATTCGAAGCCGCTTCACGCGGGGCTAAAAGCGTGACGTTACTTGAAAAAGACAAGCAAGTCGCGAGCCAACTCAACAAAAATAAACAGCTCATAGCAAGTCATGCTATCGATATCTACCATACAGACACTTTAAATTGGTTGAATAAACCCGCCTCAAAAAAGTTTGATATCGTGTTCATCGATCCCCCCTTTCATCAAGGTTTAGTTGCCGATACGGTAAACTACCTTGAGAAAAATAACTGGCTAAACGCCTCATGCTACCTCTACATTGAGACGGAAATCGATCACAATGTATTGAGTTACATTCCGAATAACTGGCATTTACATCGCGAAAAAACCGCCGGTCAAGTTCATAGTTATCTATTTATACGAGAAGAAATTTGATGTTCATATTATTTGGTAAGATTTTTTATTCTATAGTTTGGCTATTTTTATTCGTCAATTTAATCCACCCCTACCCCACTCCAGCCAATGTTGTTGCCTATGTAGGATTACTCATTTTTACGCTTTTGCACGGTTTACAAGCTTGGATTCTTTACTCAACGATGACCAATCAAGAAAAGCGAGAGGATAAATTTAAACCACTTAGATTATTTATTTTTGGTTTTTTTGAATCACTTAGCTGGAAATATAAAAAATAGTTAAAAAAAAATCTTGCGACCTCAAAAATTTTTTGTATAATGCTCACCACTTCTTACGAAGAATTCCAAAAAGCGGGAATAGCTCAGTTGGTAGAGCGCAACCTTGCCAAGGTTGAGGTCGCGAGTTCGAACCTCGTTTCCCGCTCCAATTTCATCCTTATAAAAACTCTATACATACCCGTTTATTATATTATTTAATTGTGTTAATACTTATTACCCATTATATTGTCTGTGTAATTCCCTTTTGATAATCGTAGATGTTTTACTTATTAGTAAAGTGAAATGTACTTTGTCTTTTCTCAAAAGACAAACAAAAATAAAGCAAAATAAAAACTCAATTTATTTTGCCCTATATATCGTCGTATGCCTGCAATGCCAAACGTTTACTTTACTAATATTATCCTGTTTACTAAACAACTAAAAACTATTTGTTGTTTTAAAACCACCCCCACCAGATGAGGAACTCGATCTAAATCCACTACTTCTTGAAGAAGAACTCCTTGACGAAGAACGGCTAGAAGATGAACTACTTACTGACCAACCTGAAGAATGCGTTTCTTGTCTGACTACTCTATAGGCTAACAGTGTTTGAATGATGCTTTCAGGAAAAACACGACTATTGAATAAGTTATTCAATAAATCATCAAGTTTTGATGATGATAGATTAAATTCATAAAGAGAACTCGGAATATTATTTTCTTTAAATATATAAAGTGCTTGTTCAAAGCGATGATAAGTATTCTCCAGTTCTCTAATCGTTTTTAGTAACGTGATAAGATAGGCTTCCGTATCCTTAATTTTTTGGTTTAGCTCTAAAATTCTTTCTAACAAAGCATCATCTTCTTTCGATTGAGTCTGCAAAGTTAAATCCGTTAACTTATTAAAAGTTTGTTCTTGGAACAATTTAGCAAGTTGATTTGAAATTGTCCTAAACTGAAAACTTTCGCCTTTTCGAACTTCTTCTAAGGTATTTTCAGTCTCCAGTTTTTGTTTTTTATAATCTGCTAAATCTTGCTCAGTTTGAGCTAATTCCATTTTTGTCTCGGGTAATTTTAAGCTTTTTTCAACTTCATATTCTTTTTGTTCTTTCTGTTTCGAAATTTGTTCGTAGACGTTTTTTTTATTTTCAAAACGCAATTTAGACTCTTTTATTAACGCCTCAAGTATTATCTGATTTTTGTAGTTTTCAGAAAAATTGACAAATCTGGCTACCCAAGCATCTAACTTACGAAATATCCCAAAAGCTTTATAATTACTTTCGCCAAATCGGCGATTAACCAAATAGTTGTAATAACGATTCTTATGATATTGTGCTAATTTGGTTATAAATTCTTGTTTAGACGCATTATAATTTTTTGTTTCGGAGGTTAACGCTAATTTAGCTTCGTTATAATGATTAAAAATCGAGACATAATCAGCATCACTTTCAAGTTGCATAATCTTCTTTGTTGTTAGCTCATCTAATCGCAACAGCACTTCTGCCATTTTTTGATTATAGTCTTCAATGACATGATCTAATTGACCCGATTTATCTTCTAAATTACGGCATAACTCTTGTAATTGTCGGATGAACTTTTGAATCTGAACATCATCATTTTTAGGCGATTCTAATAAATAAATCGTTGCTATCTTCTGATATTTTTCGACCTGTTCATTTTTCATATCCACAATTTTTTGACGAGAATCTTGCAACTCTTTTTTCGCTTTTGTTAATGAAACATTTACACCCGAAAGTTTATCCTCAATATTTCTTTCAATCTTTTTAGGTTGCATTTTTTACCACTCCAAAATCCGTCCTGACTTAACCGAATTTGGGCAAATAAACATTAAACGTCCTTTCGGTTTATTGCATAATTGGTTATTATCAATATGCCCATCATCAATTTTATCTGCTCTGACACTATTATAGGCTTTTTCAGTTACCTGTTGACCAAACATATCCACAAATTCTGTTTCGCCCGTTTCAATACTTTTTACCCATAACGAAGTGGTATCTCCATTAGGCAATGTTGGAGTAACAATAATGTACCAAGATTTTCCATTCGTGTTTTCATGTGTCCGCTCAACACCTGATTTATAATACGGGTTATCAACAATCGTTAACGTCAAATTAGTTTGAGCAAGCTTAAGATAATAAGCTATCATTTTTTGATAGTTTTCTACATTATCAAAACTGAGATTTTTTAAATCTGCTTGTAACACATCTTGTAATGCAAGCACAGGTCTCATATCCGAATCAGGCACATTAAGTGCTAAAAATTGATTATTATCAGCTTGGATTTTATTTGCTATCGCCTTTGCCCTATCGATAGAATTGTAGAGCATTTCAATTTGACTAAAATCGACAACCTGTTGTCCTTGATTCAGATTGTCAATAACTGAATCAACCGCATGTTGTAATACAGGATATTGCTTACTTTCCTTGATAAATTGGTCACTTTTAATTAATTCTGCTAATCGTCTATCATCTTCAAGCAATGTATTTAACGTTTTCATTTGCAAACGTATTTCAGATAATTTATCACTTACGGTAAGACTGGCTTGCTTAAATTTATTATATGTTTCTTGTTCACTTTCGGTAATAAAAGAACCAGCAACCGTTGGTTTAACCAACGTCGGAATTAAATCTTGATTAAGCAGACTTGCAATAGAAGCTTTTAATTTTTTGGCGGGAATCTGTGCATAATGAATAGGATAATTATCAATTTTGGTAAACTGATTTTTTAACTCAGTTAAGGTGTTTTTAGACGTTAAAATCTGACTATAATAGTTATCGATGTTGGCTTTGATATCTTTTGTCACACTTAATTTACTGTAAACCACTATGACAGATAAAAACAAAATAACACCGATAACTATTGATATCGCCTTTCTTTTAATATAACAGAGTACCAACAAATGCTGAAACCAAGAATGCTTAGGAGCATTAAAACGTAATCGATGATCAAACCATCGATTAATGCCTTCTTCAATGATTTGATTATCGACAATTTGCCCTTTAGCTTGATAGTAGGATTTAATACTTTCTTTTAAATTACTCCGTAATTTATCGCGATCCAAATGCTCAAGTAATAGTTGCTGTTTTTGGTAAAGCTCATCAATTATTGCCATTGCACCTAATTGATCACTCAGTTTAATATCCTGCATCAACCCTCAACCTTCAAAATGATATTATTAAAGCGTTGTTTTCCTTCTTCAACAATCCGATCTATTTCTTTGGCGTTATCAATCGACTCATTTCTGAGTTCGGCAATTAATTGTTGGCTTGATTCTTGGTAATTTACAATTGATTCGACCAAAGCTCGCAATGAATCCGCTTTAATGGTTGAGCCATAACCTGCTTTTAAACCTTCTTCTAGTTGTTTATTACCAGAAGTCGCAATGCTTTCAATACCTTTACTCATACCTTCTTTCATTGCCTCTAAGGTTTTCGTACTTTCACTTAATCCTGTTAATGAAGTAATTGAAGCACTTAAAGCAGTAAATACAATTTCGTTGGTTGAAAAAAAGCTAACACTTTGTTGATAAACACGTTCTTTCACAGAAGTGGTTTGCTGTAATCGGGCAAAGACTGCTTCGGCAGAATTATAAGAAACAGTTAAATTATTGGCGAGATCTAACACAATTTGATAACGACTATCTTCTTGTTGAACATTACGTAATGCTTCATCTCGTAAAAGTTCTAGACGAGCACGTGCGACAGGATCATCAACATTAAAATTATCAACTTCAGCAATAGCCTCTGTTAATTTTTGTTTGCAGTCATCAAGGCGAGCAGTAGCAATTTGCAATACTTCTTGCGCAACAATTTGAGCTTGTTTTAAGCCAAAACGGAAATCTTGATAAGCATTTAAAATAACATGTTCACGTTGAACCTGATTGCCAGTTTCTTTCGAAACCTCTAAATAGGTTTTCTTAATCAAGTTAAATCGATCTGGAATAGAACCGCGTTGAAAGGTCATCCAACCCATTTTGATTTTTTCGATAAAATCTAATTTACCGTCATCTAGCCAACCCAACATTTTTTCCATATCCGTACGAATACTATCAAAATGGCTGACAATTTTGGTATAGCGATCTGAAACGTGTACACCGTCTATTTGCTCCCGAACCACTTCATTAAATGCACTTTGCTGTTGAAGTGTTCGCGCAATGGCAATAATACGATTTTTATCAATTTCAGCAATATTATCTAATAGTTTTAAAATCGGCGCATCGGCTTGAGGTTTAATCATAATTCCGATTTTATTTAACAATTGTACAGCTCTATCTACATATGAAACAACCTGACTAGACATCCTTTTTATTCCTTTAACCATTTTATCTTTAATATTAATCGCTTAAGCGAGCTGATTGAATTATATCTTAATAAAAAACTAATCACAATTTGAGATTCGTTTTAATTAAAGGTTAATAATTCAAATTTAGTAATAAAAACACAACCCCCGTTTTTGGCATAATATTCCCAATATATTTCAAAAATATGAGCAAAGATGTAATTTCTGTTTTGACATATCGCCATTTTGAGAATGGGAGTAATTGGCTATCGCTGACAATAAGGTTGCAGTTAATTTTTTTATAAAAAAATGACTAAGAAAATGGATTCAATCTATTGGATAAAAAAATAAACTATTTAAATGAATATCAAAAGTAAACAATTTAACTCATCATGATTGCTTATTTTTTGATTGCCAATTTTATTGCTATATGGTAAAAAAAGCTTAGTTACTTCTTTTTTAGTTTTATTTTTTTAAGTAAAAAAACAAACAAATTACAATTTTACACTTTCCCATTTTTAGTAATATAAACTGTTTTCATATTTAGCATTAACAATAATCTGTTGCTAGTCAAAAAAATCGTTTCCAATTATTAGTTATATAAGTAGGTATATGTTCAAAAAATTAAGCTCTACTTTGTTTTTTAACATAATTGCCAGATTCACGTAATGAGTTCTCAGCTGTCATTTTCAACTATTTGCTCTGTCGATTCAGAGTTCTGTTTAATTGTTAATATAAATGAGAGATTACCATGAATAAAATATATAAGTTGGTATGGAATGCACAGCGTCAAGCTTTTATCGTAACTTCAGAAAAAGCACAATCTAAGAGTAAATTATTTTTCACCAATTTACTGTCAATAACAACATTAACGTTAGCCTCGATTTCCATAAGCTATGCACAATGTATTGATAATCTTTCAGACATTAATACGAATTGCCAGCAGCAGAGTGATCAACAACCATACGACAATCATCAAGTTAGCCAGCAAACTCCAAAATATTTTCAATATCCTTACTCAATAACTAATTTAAACAATTCGGTGGAAATCACACTGCCAAATCATATTGAATCGAATGACGATGGTTATGATTACTCAAGTAGTTCTGATGTCGATAATTTAACTGTGAATCAGCCAGCGGGTGAAATCATTGGCGGTAAATATGGCATTAACATCAATCATAATGGTAAAGGCTCTACAAATCTTACCATTTCTGGCAGTGTTATTGGAAAGACAAATGCGGGGATACAAGTCACACATGCAATTGATGCCCAAGATTTAAATATTACAGAATTAGTTGGTGCTAATATTCATGGACAAGAATTTGGTATCCAGGCAATAAATAACGGGCGTGGGGTAACAACAATTACCACCTCAGAATCCGTGATCGCTGATAAGGGGATTGCTATTAATGTGGAAAATAACGTTGATACTAAAGGTTTAAATATCACGCAATCGGCTGGCGTCATTCATGGTATATTAGCGATTAGAGCTATGCATAATGGTAAAGGTTCATTGAACATCTCAACGTCGGGAGAAGTCATTTCTGACTCAGGAGATGGAGTCTACGGAATCAACAATTCAAACGCAAGTGATATTACTATTGGTCAATATGGCGGTTCAATCAAAGGTGCTCTAAATGGGATTTTTGCTAATAATGCAGGCAACGGGTCAACTACAATTACAACGGCTGGAAACATAACAGCACAAACACAATATGGCATATTCGCTCATAATGATTACAATACTCATGACTTAACAGTTACCCAGTCTAATGGACATATCACTAGTCAATCCCACGGTATGAAATTGGAAAACTATGGTAATGGTTCAACAGTCGTAACCACGTCAGGGGATATTATTAGTCAGGAAGGAGATGGGATATTAATCGATAATTTAAACAATACCAAAAAACTTACATTTAACCAATTAAAAGGCAGTATAACTGGCTATCATCAAGGTATTAATTTAATCCACACTGGTAATGATGCTATGTCAATTACAGCCAATGGGGATATTATTGGTCAACAATCAAATGGTATAGCCGCTTTTGGCGCTGCAAATACTCAAGAATTAACTATCAATCAATTGAAAGGCAATATTATTGGTTCCACTATTGGTATTTTTGCTCAAAATGGCGGCACAAATTCAACACTGATAACCACTTCTGGCAACGTGACAGGACAAAATTTAAGCGGAATATCTGTTCAGAATAATACTAATACGCATGATATCACCATTAACCAAGCATCCGGTACAATCCATGGGAATTTAAATGGGATTGAAACTTTCAATATGGGTAATGGCACAACGTTAATTACAACTGCAGGTGAAATAACCTCAAGCTCATCAAGTGGTATCTATTCGATAAATTATAACAATGCGAAAGATATTAATTTGATTCAGTCACTTGGAAGCATTTCTGGAAAAAACTATGGTGTTTATCTTGATAATAACGGTAATGGTTCAAGCTCTATCACTGTAGCTGGCAACGTTACTGGCGGTAGTAAAGATGGTTTATTTGTTAATAATCATACTAATACTAAAAATCTAACCGCTAAACAATCTTCGGGTATGATTCAAGGAAAAGAGAATGGTATCAATTATAACAATTCTGGTAATGGCTCAACCTATATAACAACTTCAGGCACTGTAAGTGGTGAAGAAAATGATGGTATATATGCAATTAACGATATTCATACACATGATTTGAATGTTATGCAAACGAAAGGTAGCATTAATGGATATCTAAATGGAATCAATATACAAAATAAAGGCAGTGGCTCAACATCAATAATTTCATCGGGTGATGTGGTTGGTAGCCAAAAAAATGGTATTCATGCATTAAATGATCAATCAAGTACTAACTTTGTTGTTTCGCAAACATCGGGATTGATTAAAGGGTTAATTTATGGTGTGTACATTGAAAATAATGGAACAGGATCAACATCAATTAATACATCTGGAAATATTGTTGGCGGTCAAGAAGACGGCATTTATGCATTAGGAAATGATAATACACAAGAAATAAAAATTGGTCAATTAGACGGCAATATCACAGGATCAAATCATGGCATTAATATTTTAAATAATGGTCAAAATTCCAGTACCATTACCACATTAGGCAAGGTTAATGGATTAGAAGGTCATGGTATTAATGCTATCAATAATTCTCATGCTAAAGATCTGACCGTGATTCAATCATCTGGCGAAATTAATGGTAAATTAAATGGCATAAAAATGCTCAACAATGGAACACGTTCAACCCTAGTCAGTATAGCCAGTAACGTTACCGGTAACTCGCTTGATGGAGTAGAAGTTATAGGACAGTCTTCAACCAATAATTTGATATTTGGACAGATAAAAAACAGTGAAATTAAGGGATATATTAACGGCGTTAATTTATTAAATAATGGACAAGGTTCAACAGGATTAAAAGTGGCAGGGAAAATAAATAGCCAAACCCGAGATGCTGTCCTTGTGGTTAATGATACCAACACGAACAATCTTTCGTTTAAACAAGAGAAAGAAGGCAATATAGAAGGCGCTTTAAATGGTGTTTACCTCACCAATCAGGGACGTGGATTTACGCATATTGTTAATGAAGGTTCAATTCTTTCTAATGGTGGTAATGGTATTTTCGTGGTAAATAAAAATTTGACACAAAACCTCAAAATTGAATCGTCTGGTAATATTAAAAGTTTTGATAATGGTATTAATGCCCTAAATGAAGGAAAAGGCTTTACCTCATTATCATCTTCATCAAATATTACAGCTAACATGGGTTCAGGAATTCATTTAATTAATGGAGAAACAGCAACCGATATGACAATTACTCAATTAAATGGCGTAATCTCAGGTTTTGATAGTGGTATTAAAGCGATAAATAATGGTTCAGGCTTCACGCAAATTGATATATCGGGCAAAGTGATTAGCCAAGATAATGTATCTGGGAATGGTATTTATACTTCAGGTAAAGAAAACGCGAAAACCTATATTAATCTTAATCAAGGTGCTGATGTTTCATCAGCAAATAATATTGCGATTAGAAATGAATCAACCGATTCCATCGTCTCACTAAATAATGGTTCTAAAGTAAGTGGAGAAATCAGATTAGGTTCGGGCAATGATACCTTGATCATGAATCAAGGTGCCGATATTTCTGCACTCACTATCATTGATGGTAGCGAGAAAAAAAATCAAATCAGGCGCGCATCTGAACTTGATACGCTCATACTGAATTTACATCTTACAGGTTCTTCAACCTCTGATGGTGCCATTAATAATGTTGCTATTTATAATTGGGAAGATATCACACTGAAAAATACAGGTAGATTAACATTAACCGGTGATCTCAACACCAACAAGCTAACGCTTGAATCTGGTGCTGTAGTTGACCTGCACCCTTCTCTTCATCAAGTTAAAGTTAATGGTAACGTCTACAATGGTGGAACAATCACTTTAAGCAACACTTTTGCCGGCGATAACATGACAATAAGTGGTGATTACATAGGTAATAATGGTAAATTAATACTCGACACCGTTGTTCAAGACAGTGATAGTCCAACAGATAAATTGATTGTAAACGGTAACACATCGGGCAATACATTTATCAGCATCAATAATATTAATGGATTAGGTGCGGATACAGGTAATACCAATGGCATTGAAGTCGTTCATGTTGATGGTACGAGCACGAATGATGCATTTAGCATTGAAAATCAACATATCGATGTGGGTGCTTACGAATATATCCTATATAAAGGCGATATTAATAAACAAAATAATAATTGGTATTTACGATCATTTTTGATTAAAGATCCAGAGCAACCAATCAATCCGGACAACCCAACCAACCCCGAAAATCCGACTAATCCAACTAATCCGGATAACCCGAACAATCCAGATAACCATACAGAACCTACCGACCCGATTATCGACCCTGACCCGCAAGATCCTAATGTAACCCCTGGAACAATAACATACCGAAAAGAAGTCCCAATGTTTGCTGCCATTCCCGCCCTATTACGTCAAGCTGATAATATTATGCAAGGCAATATGCACCAACGTATCGGCAATACGCCATTTTTAGATTCACCGATGACTTGGGGCCGATTCATCAATAAACGGATCAATTTACAACAGAGCGGTATAGCTAACGCGCATAGCAAAGGGAATTATACAGGCTTACAGTTAGGTAGTGATATTTTGCAGAATAAAGAATGGCGTATGGGGGCTTATTTTGGTTATTTGCGTGGAGATTTAAGTGTTGATGGCTTTGCGAGTGGCAAAAATGGTCGAGTGGGAAGTAACAAAATCGATTCATACTTTTTAGGTGCATATGGTACCTATATGCAAGACAATGGCACATATGTGGATATTGTTTTACAAGGTGCGCATCATCATACCGATGTAAAACCGAATGGAAATAAAAACAGCAAACAAAAAGGATACGGTTTCAGTGCATCGATCGAAACAGGCAAACCCTTTAACTTATCGGATAGTGGCTGGAAATTAGAACCACAAGCTCAAATAATACACCAATGGTTAAATTTGGATGATAGTCATGTGAGTGGAAACACTAAAATTAAACAAAGTCATATCAATAAATGGTTATTCCGTGTTGGTGGTCGATTTGAAGGTCTATTCCAAACCGAAACCGGTATTTTACGTCCCTATGCAAGGGCGAATTTATTCTATTCACCTAATGGCGCCGATCGTATTAACTTTGCTAGCCAGAGTGCATCAACAAAATTCAGTAATGGCGCAAAATACCTCAGCTCAGAAATTGCACTCGGTGGCAGTTATGAATTAAACAATCAAATGAGTATTTACACTGAAGTTGGGCATACGTGGACTAATGGCGGAAAAGCGAGAGTTAAAGCGCCATTCAGCAGTTCAATAGGTATTAAAGCCAACTGGTAATATTACTGAGCATCCTAATTTAAAAACAGATAAAACCGATAACATTGTTGCTATCGGTTTTATCTTGAAATTTGTTTACTACTTTTATAATTTAGCCTCAATCATTCATCCAATCACGCTTACAAATCGATAAAAACTAAAAATACATTTTTAGACTTTGTGATATTAATTATCATCTTCTAGCAACGATTTAAATCGCTTTCACATCACTGCGTAATTAATCTTAATAATTATCTCAAGCGCTATATAAAAAAACATTATGATAATGATTATTTTCTATAAAGATACTAATGAATTATGGTACTGTTTCGGCTTGTTATACAGATTTTGTTTCAAAATAGGAAAACAATTATGAGTCAATCATCCAATCCATTAGTTCGTTTCTATCTGAAAGTGGGATTAATACCACAGATACTATTAGGATTAATTTTAGGCATTATTTTGGCTGCCGTCTCAAAAGAAACCGCCTTAGATATGTCTTTGATTGGAGAACTATTTATCAATGCGCTTAAATCCGTTGCGCCAATATTAGTTTTGATTCTCGTTATTGCCTCAATTGCCAATCACCAACAAGGCAAGCAAGCAAACATGAAACCCTTAATTGCACTTTATTTGACTGGAATGATGTTAGCAGCATTATTAGCCACGGTTGCCAGCTTTCTATTTCCATCGCAAATCTCATTTGGTGATACACTTGAAAATTTAACCTTTACTCCACCTAATGGCATTTCTGCGGTATTAAAAACTTTATTAGAAAAGATGATCGATAATCCAGTTAGTGCCCTTATCAACGCCAACTATATTGGCTTAATTATATGGGGTGTGGGCATTGGTTTAGCCTTAAGGCACTCAAGTGAAACAACCAAAACCATGATGAGCGATTTATCTTATGCTATCTCATTTATTGTGAGAATTATCATCCGTTTTGCGCCCTTAGGTGTATTTGGACTTGTAGCATCAACACTGGCAAAAACAGGCTTTGGCGAATTATTAAAATATGCGCATTTACTGATTGTATTAGTTGCTTGTATGCTAATTGTTGCATTAGTGATTAATCCCCTACTCGCATTTCTGGTTATGCGTAAAAACCCTTATCCATTAGTATTTACATCTTTAAAAGAAAGTGCGATCCCCGCCTTTTTTACCCGTAGCTCTGCCGCCAATATTCCTGTTAATATTGAAATTTGTAAAAAATATAAAATGGATGAAGATACCTATTCGGTTGCTGTGCCACTTGGTGCTGCGATTAATATGTCTGGGGCGGCAATCACCATAACCGTTTTGACACTTGCCACTGTCAACTCAATGCCAGCAAGTGCTAATATCCATGTCGATATCTACTCCGCACTTTTACTCTGTATTATTACTTCTATATGTGCTTGTGGTGCATCAGGTATTGCCGGTGGCTCACTGCTTCTTATTCCGGTTGCCTGTAGTATGTTTGGCATACCGAATGAAATTTCAGCAAATGTAATTGGTATTGGCATTGCAATAGGTGTCATTCAAGACTCCGTTGAAACCGCATTAAATTCCTCCAGCGATGTGGTATTTATCGGTGCTGTATCATCAGCAGCGCAAAAGAAACAATCGGCATTAAATTAACATCTTATTTTTTAATGAAGGATTATTTAAACAATCAGTTAATCAAACAAAATACTTCACTGCTTAAATACCTCCCAAAAGCATGATAATCTAACCATTATCATGCGAAGCGTTGAAAGTCACATTTTAACAATGTTATGTGACACCATTCATAATGGTGTCTATAACCCACATGCACAATAAGATTGCTTTTATTAAAACGACTCATTATTATGAGAATCTTTTTAACAATTTGACAACCTCCTATAAATCACTATGTCAACACAGTCATTCTCAAAAAAAGGTAACGACACTAAAGCAGCATTGATCCGTAGTGGCATGGCGTTAATGACAACTTATGGCTACCTATCCTCAAATCTAGAAAGCATATTGAAACAGGTTGGTGTACCCAAAGGGTCATTTTATTACTACTTCAAAAGTAAAGAAGATTTTGGGCGAGCCATTATCGCGTCTTATGATAGCTTTTTTAGTCATAAATTAGATAAACATCTAACCGACAGCTTGATATCATCACCACTCGCTAGAATCAAAGCTTTTTATGAAGATGCTAAACAAGGCATGGCAAAATATGATTTTAATCGTGGTTGCTTAATTGGCGAACTAATCCAAGAAGAATCGTTATTACCGGAAGGGTATGCACAACTACTTGAACAGATTTTACAAAATTGGCAGACCAAACTAGAACACTGTTTATTACAGGCACAACAATGCGGAGAACTGAGTTCAGCGGTAAACTGTAAAGCCCTTGCAGAATTTTTTTGGATTGGTTGGGAAGGCGCCGTAACTCGTAGTAAATTAATAAAAAAATCGGCACCTTTAGATCTGTTTATTCAACTTTTTTTAGATAAAATAATTCAATAATACCAATGGTTAATTTTGATTTATTCCCTCCTAACCAATTCATGTTACGCACGCTTAAATAACCTTTAAAAGACAATTTATATTATTTTGATTGCCTATCACTAGGCAATATGATACAAATAATAGCGAATTATCGTACTATCTTTTCAAGCAAAAAATAATCGATAAATTCAATATACAATCTTTCCACCTTGTACTTCGTTTCATCATTTTATTTGTAAATAACGCAATTTTATTTTTATTCATAAATATCTTTACATAATGCATTAAATTTTCATAAGTTTTTTGTATCTCGTTACATTAAAAACAAAATATTCGTTGGTTAATTTTCTATCAGCATTTTCATTTAAATTAAAAGCTATATTTTACATAAATATAAATATCTCTGATTAAGTGAGAGGAAATAATGAACAAAATTTATAGGCTTATTTGGGATGCAGTACGTCAAAGTTATGTACCAACTTCGGAAAATACCCAATCAAAAGGTAAAAGTTTTTCGGTAAAATTGCTTACTGTTGTCAGTTTGAGTTTTGTATTAACACATTACAGTTATGCAAGTGACACGGCAAACGATTTAAATAATGCAATTGTTTCACAAAAACCTAATATTAATCAATCATTAAACTTGCCATACAGCGGTAATCCTCTACAGAATTTTATTAATCACAGCGCTGGCATAAGTATTTTTGCCACCTCAAAAAACATCACTATATCAAACGATATTACCAACTCGAATGATGGATACGATTACACAACCGACAGTAACACCAGTGATTTTACTTTTAACCAAGCGGCTGGCTCCATAACTGGTGAAGCCAGTGGAGTGAATATTACTCACGGCGGTATTGGTTCAAGTAACATCATGCTATCAGGCGTGATTACAGGAAAAGCTGAGAATGGGCTCGCGGTAAACAATACCGAAACCACAAAAGATTTAAAAGTATCACAAATGGGTAACAGTAGCATTCAGGGTAAAAAAAATGGGATTAAAGTCGAGAATAAAGGTAACGGAACCACAACACTAACCACTTCTGGACGCGTTGTTGGTGAAGCAGCCAACGGAATACAAGCTGATAATGCGACAAGTGCAAAGGATCTTAAGGTTATCCAACTGATAGGAAGTATATCGGGCAGAACAAACGGTATTTATGCAAACAATAGCGGAACGGGCTCGACAACGGTCACTACCTCTGGCGAAGTCATTGGTAGCCAACATGAAGGAATTTACATATTTAATGATACCACAGCCAAAGACATCACCGTTACACAAATGAATGGCAGTAGTATTAAAGGCCACGCAAATGGTGTCAATATTATAAACAACGGTATAGGATCGACGTTGATTAATGCATCAGGAAGTGTTGAAGGTCAAACAGCAAATGGCATGTTTGTCGTCAACAAAGAAAATACAGAAGATCTCACCGTTAACCAATTAGAAGGCACGATTCATGGTAGTACAAATGGTATTAACATGACAAATAATGGTAACGGTTCAACACTGGTCACGACTTCAGGTGATGTCATTGGTGATCAAAATGACGGGTTATTCAATGCTAATCATGCCAATGCCCATGACCTCACACTTAATCAGTTATCCGGCAAGATTCAAGGTAAGCAAAACGGGATCAATATGGCGAATAATGGTAAAGGCTCAACCTTTATCACCACCTTAGGTAATATTATTGGTACTGAAAATGATGGGCTATACTCCTATAACGGTAACAATACGCATGACCTTACTGTGCATCAATCTGGGGGCACTGTAAATGGCAAGCTTAATGGCATCAATCTTGCCAATCAGGGAAACGGATCAACCACCATTAACTCAGTGGGTGATGTCATAGGCGAAAATAATGATGGCATGTATGTGGCGAATGATGTCAACACGCAAGATCTGACGATTAAACAAAACGGCGGCAAAATCAGTGGCAATACGAACGGGATTAATCTTGCTAATAAAGGAAAGGGATCCACATTCATAACAACACAAGGAAAAGTGTTAGGCAACCAAAATGATGGTATGTTTGCCCTTAATGATACTACCACTCAGCATCTCACCGTCGAACAATCAGACGGAAGTATTCAAGGTAATAAAAATGGCATAAACATGGCGAACAAAGGCAACGGTTCAACCCAAATTACCACATCGGGTGAAGTCATTGGGAAAAATAATGATGGTATGTATGCCTTTAATGATATCAACACACAAAACATCACCGTCAACCAAAAAGGTGGAAAAATTTCTGGTAATTTAAATGGAATAAACATGGCCAATAGCGGTAAAGGTTCAACCACTATTACCACATCAGGCGAAGTATTTGGCAATAATAACGACGGTTTATATGCGGCGAATCAATCAAACACTCAAAATTTATCTATTACACAATCGGCAGGCATCATTAACGGGAATGCCAATGGAATCAACATTGCCAATCATGGTAATGGATCGACTTCTATTTCAACATCAGGTGTGATAAAAGGACAGAAAAATGACGGTATGTACGCCTTAAATGGCACCAATTCACATGATCTAACCGTTAAGCAATCATCAGGAAATATTTATGGTGCATTAAACGGTATCAATATGGCAAACAGTGGTCTTGGTGAAACCAACATTACCACGTCGGGAGATGTAATCGGTGCAAAATACGATGGGTTATATGCTGTTAACGATGTCCATACAACAGATATGAAGATAAATCATATACAAGGTAACATTACAGGCCAAAAAAACGGTATTAATATTACCAACAAAGGTGAAGGTTCATCTTATATAACATTAACCGGTAATGTAACCGGTTCAACTTATGATGCAATCGTTGCTTCAAATGATTCAACCGCTAATGATTTATCGGTAATACTTGATAATAATGCCACCATTACAGGACAACTTAATGGCATCAATTTAGTGAATAAAGGTCGTGGTTCAACCTCTATTAACATTAATGGATCTGTCCTAAGCCATTCTTTAGATGCAATCATTGTGGCTAATGATGTTACAACAAAAGATCTGATCTTTTCGCTCCAAAATCAGGCACATATTCAAGGAAGTAAAAATGGGATCAATCTGACTAACCAAGGATTAGGATCGACAAGCATTACTGTCGAAGGTAACATTCAAGCAGGGCGTGGAGATGCGATCTCAGCGTCCAATAAAAATAAAGCTCAACATTTATATATTGAACAAAAGGCAACCAGTAGCGTAACCAGTTCAGATAATGGTATCAATGTGAGTAATTTAGGAACAGGGATTTCATCTATTACTGTATCAGGAAATATTAATGGTGATAATGGTTCGGGAATATTAGTTAAAAACGGCAATACGTCAAGCGATCTCATCTTATCCCAAACGGCTGGTAGCATAATTGGACTAAATAGTGGGATTAATGTCACCAATAACGGGACAGGCATAACTAAAATTGATATCGCAGGTACGGTAGTTGGTAAGGGGCAAAATCAACTTAACCTTCCTGGTGCTGGCATTTACTCATCAGGTAATGTTGGGACAAAAACCTATATCAATCTTAATGCAGGATCGGATGTTTCAGCCCTAATAGGCGCATCAATTAAAAATGAAATTAGTGATGCGATAATTACTCTTAATGATGGTTCAAAAATCAGTGGACAAATCCTACTTGGAACGGGTAATGATACCCTCACCATTCATAAAAATGCGAATATTACCGACCTCACGATTATTGATGGTGGTAGTGATACAATGCGCAGTTCACAATCATCGTCAACCGATACACTCAATCTTTACCAAGATCTGACAGGATCATCAACAAGTACGGGGCGTAGTGGCGATGTATCTGTGCTAAATTGGGAAAATATCAACGTAGGGCAAGGGATAACATTTACATTAACAGGCGATTTAGATACTCAAAACCTTAACTTAAACGCTGATTCTGTTTTGAAATTACAAACATCATTAAATCAAGCTACGGTAAACGGTACCATCAATAACGCAGGAACCATAACGCTGAGTAATTCAAAGGCTGGCGAAAATTTAATAATTAACGGTGACTATGTCGGCAACAATGGTAAATTAATTCTGGATACCGTGGTACAAGGTAGTGAAAGTGATACCGATAGATTAAATGTGAATGGTCATGTAACTGGACAAACACAATTACAGATAAACAATGTCAATGGTATTGGAGCGGACACCACAAATACAAATGGCATTAAAGTGGTGAATGTGACAGGCAGTAGTACCAATGACGCATTCAATTTACAAGGTGGACATTTAGATGTCGGCGCTTTCGAATATTATCTTTATAAAGGTGATCTCAATAAGCAAAATGATAATTGGTATTTACGCTCCTATTTAGACAACATAAATGAAGATCAAATTACCGACAAGAATAATACTCATTCAAAGAATGAAGAAAATAATCCGGGAACAACTGATTCTAACAATGATGAAAATAATCACGATTTGAACCCTATTATTGATTCAAATCATCAAAAAGAAGAAAAGCATAATACCAACAACAAACGCTTAACTTACCGAAAAGAAGCCCCACTTTATTCAGCGGTGAGTAAGCAATTACGTCAAGCGGATATTATCATGCTCAGCAATCTACACCAACGCATAGGTAATACGCCAAGCAACGATGTCACTAACACATGGGGTAGATTCATTGCAGCACGCAAAGATATCAAACAAAACGGCGTATTAAATACTCACAGCAAAGGAAATTACACCGGTTTACAATTAGGTAGTGATATCTGGCAAGATAATGATTGGCGTATAGGCGCCTATTTTGGTTATCTATACGGTGACTTAAAAGTTAACGGGTTTGCAAGTGGTGTAAATGGAGATGTTGGAAAAAATACGACTGACACGTATTTTATTGGTGCTTATGGGACTTACACGCATGATGACGGCAGTTATCTGGATTTAGTGGTGCAAGCTGCACGACATAAAATCAATATCAAACCAAACAGTAACACCAACAGCAAACAAAAAGGCTATGGCGCCACCGCTTCAATCGAATTAGGTAAACCGTTTACATTCAGTGATATGGGTTGGAAGCTAGAGCCTCAAGTACAGATTATACACCAATGGCTCGATTTAGATAAAAGCCATATAAAAGGTAACACAACCGTCAAACATAGTAATAATAATGCTTGGCTATTCCGTATTGGGGGTAGAATCGAAAACGATTTTGTTACGGATTTTGGCACGTTACGACCCTATGCGCGAGTAAACCTGTTCTATTCGCCAAATGGTGCTGATCGTACCCACTTTGCTACACCAAGTTACACCAAGACAATCCGTAGTGGTGCGTCACATACCAGTACTGAATTAGCGATTGGTGGAAGCGTTGACATCAACACGCAATTTACCGCCTACGGTGAATTGGGTCACACTTGGTCAAATGGTGGCAATGCCAGAGTCAAAGCCCCAATAAATGGGTCAATAGGTCTCAAAGCCAACTGGTAAATTAATATAACAACCCCATTAAAACCGATATTGGTGATCAAACAAATATCGGTTTTTTTATATTTAAACCATTATACAAGTTTAGGCTGACTAAAATAAGCGTAAAATTAACCCCATTAGTTAATACGATTGATGGCAATTTTAACGCATCAATAGCTTGATTAATATCTGTTGCAATAGACTAGACAATCGGTCTATAATTTTTGGACCGACTGTCTAGCAACATTAAATCAGCCTGTTCACTGACTATCTGTTCTACCAATTCAGTGAGTAAACATACCTTAGATTGCCAAATGTAATAAGGAATAACCATGTCATTCAAAGCTATTGTGTTAGAAAAAGATGAAAACCACGGTTTTACAAGTTCTATAAAAACCGTCCCCCAACAACAATTACTTGCTCAGCAAGGTGACACATTAATCGAAGTTCACTACTCAAGCATTAACTATAAAGATGCATTAGCACTCACTAACAAAAGCCCCGTTGTCCGGCAATGGCCAATGATACCGGGCATTGATGGTGTGGGTTGTGTTATTGAGTGTGCAAATGGTCACTATCAAAAAGGGGATATGGTCATCTTAAACGGTTGGGGATGTGGTGAAACCCACTGGGGATGTTTAGGGCAATATGCCTACTTAAAATCAGAATGGTTAATTCCGTTACCACAAAATATCACGCCTTATCAATCAATGGTTTTGGGTACTGCCGGCTATACCGCCGCCTTATGTGTAAAACGACTGCTTGATTTCGGCATCAAACCGCAAAATGGCGCTATTCTTGTAACGGGTGCAAGTGGTGGCGTGGGTTCCGTTGCCGTTGCCCTGCTAAGCAAATTAGGTTATAGCGTAACAGCCTCGACAAGTAAAATGGATGATCAAGACTACCTACGCAAACTTGGTGCAACCAATATCATTGACAGCCAACCATTAAAACAAGCAGGCAAACCACTCCAAAAAGAGCAATGGGCAGCCGTTGTTGATGTCGTTGGATCACACACACTCGCAAATGCGTGTGCACAAACACAATATGGTGGCATAGTAGCTTGCTGTGGATTGGCACAAGGTATGGACTTACCTGCAACGGTTGCGCCGTTTATTTTGCGTGGCGTAACATTAGCCGGTGTTGATAGTGTGATGGCAACTTATCAAAATCGTTTAGCGGCATGGCAGTTATTATCCCAACAACTTGATGCATCAATGTTATCCCATATTGGCAAGACCATAACTTTAAACGACTGCAATGATATCGCCACTAAAATGATAGCAGGACAAATAAAAGGTCGTTATGTGGTTGATGTTAATAAATGAATTTAAGATTTATAAACATTATACGAGTATAATTTTCCTAAACGTTGGGTTTTTAGTATTTTGTAAAAACGAAATTTTTTATTCACTCAGTTTTTAATAAAAATAGCAATTTAAACTTTTGAACTTTTGAACTTTTGAACTTTTACAAGACACCATTCATTAGATTTTATAGCGAGAAAACTATTAGCTAGTTAATTAAAGATATCTTCAGTAAAAAAGAAAGAATTTTCTACTTCCTTTTTATTAACAATTATATCTTTATTATTTCATTTCATCATGTTAGTTTAATTATGCAACTCATCCAAAAATGTAAAAATTTCTAGTACTTTTTATGCTTGTTTTTTGCCAGAAAAATGGCTACAGTCAAAATCGAGTAAATTGTTTTGAAAAAGTAATACACGATGACCAATTAAAGTTTTCAGCCTTGCATGAATAATTTAAAAGAGGAAATGTGATATGCCATACAAAACACGCAATGATTTACCTGAATCCGTACGTCATGTACTGCCAGAACATGCTCAAGATATATTTAAAGAGGCATTTAATAGTGCGATTAAGGAATACCAAGATCCGAAAAAACGCCGAGACAATAGTCCGCCTGAGCAAGTTGCCTTTCGTGTTGCTTGGTCGGCAGTTGAAAAACTTTATCATAAAGATGAAAACGGCAAATGGGTAGCTAAATAATATTATCAATATGATTTGAGTATTAGAACAATACAAAAGCCAACTATGATAGTTGGCTTATTCATATGTTCAATCTAGTGTGATATTTCGTCAAATTTGAAGCTCTTACTCAGTCAAATAGACTCTTTTATGGTTAATACCGATTTCTATTGTGATGATCAATATATAGTGTGAATTTCTTTTAGCGTTTTGGTTGATATCTGGCAACTATAATTAATTTATTTTCATCATGCTTTATTTTCTCCTTTCTTGTATTTGCTGTTTTGCTAAACCTGCCATATTGCACTGATATTTTCCTTATCAATACGGAAAATGTTGGTTAGTAATTCTTTATTTTTCCTTTTATACTAAATTTGAATCGTCAATAAACATAGGTGCTTGATTATGAATAATAAAGGTTTACCAAAAGATTTTTTATGGGGAGGAGCCGTTGCTGCTCATCAATTAGAAGGGGCTTGGCAAGCGGGTGGAAAAGGAATAAGTGTTGCCGATGTCATGACCGTTGGTTCGCCAAAAAGTTATCGTAAAATTACCGAAGGAATTATTGAAGGTGAGTATTATCCTAATCATGAAGCCATCGACTTTTATCATCATTATAAAGACGACATTAAACTTTTTGCCGAAATGGGCTTTAAATGTTTTAGAACGTCGATTGCTTGGACACGGATCTTTCCTAAAGGTGATGAGCTTGCGCCAAATGAAGAAGGCTTGAAGTTTTATGATGATCTTTTCGATGAATGTTTAAAATATAATATTGAGCCAGTTGTCACCCTTTCACATTTTGAATTGCCTTATTATTTAGTCACCGAATACGGTGGATTTCGTAATCGAAAATTAATCGATTTTTTCGTTCGTTTTGCCGAAGTGTGTTTTGATCGTTATAAAGATAAAGTCAAATATTGGATGACGTTTAATGAAATTAATAATCAAGCCAACTTTGATGAGGATTTTGCGCCATTTACCAATTCAGGGATTTATTATCAAGCAGGCGATAATCGTGAAGAAATTATGTATCAAGCGGCTCATTATGAGTTAGTTGCCAGTGCTAAAGCCGTGCAAATTGGTCATGCGATCAATCCCGATTTTCAAATCGGTTGTATGATTGCTTTTGTACCTATCTACCCCGAAACCTGTAAGCCGAGTGATATATTAATGGCGCAAAAAGTCATGGAACGTAAATACTTTTTTGCCGATGTGCATGTTCATGGTCAATATCCAAATCATATTATCAAATATTGGCAACATAAAGGCTTTAAGTTAGATGTAACCAGCCAAGATTTAGAGGTACTGGCAAACGGCACCGTCGATTATATTGGCTTTAGTTATTATATGTCCAATGCGATCAGACATAAAGCAGGTAACGATCGTTATGAATTTAATGAAAAAACCGATTTGATCGGTAATCAATACGTCAAAAAATCGGATTGGGGTTGGCAAATCGATCCTGAAGGATTGCGATACTCATTAAATTGGTTTACGGATATGTATCATTTACCGTTATTTATCGTGGAAAATGGTTTTGGTGCTTATGACAAAGTCGAGGCTAATGGTGCAGTACATGATCATTATCGTATTGAATATTTGCGTGAACACATCAAGCAAATGAAGTTGGCTGTTTTGCAAGACGGTGTTGACTTAATGGGCTATACCCCTTGGGGCTGTATCGATTTAGTTTCGGCAGGCACGGGCGAAATGGAAAAACGTTATGGTTTTATTTATGTCGATAAGGACAACAAAGGGAATGGCACGTTAAAACGTAGTCGCAAAGATTCATTTGCATGGTACAAAAAAGTGATTGAGTCAAATGGTGAAGTTTTATAAAAATTTTGATTTATAACCCATTTTATGGATAACAACTTTTTAGGAGAAGCTATGAAAAAAGCGTTAATTATTTGTGCTGCGGGTATGTCTTCATCGTTAATGGCAAAAAAAGCAACCGAATATTTTACCAATAAAAATAAGGCGATTTCAGTTGATGCTGTTTCAGCAACCGAAGGCAGTAGTATGATTAAAAATAGTGATTTTTCCCTGTTTTTAATTAGTCCACAAACGACGATGATGTTAGATAAATTCAAAAAATTGGGCGATGAAGTCGGTAAGCCTGTTGTCAGTATTCCTTTTCAAGCTTATATCCCTACCCCTTCGGGTATTGAACAATTAGCGAAATTGATTGAGGAAAATATCCAATAATTTTAGATCATTGCTGTTTTCAGTATTGGGCGCCGTTTTTTGACCGTTTTAGGGTCGGCGCCCAGCGATGTTGCTTAGAGTGTGTCTGATTAGCCAACTAAAGCAACCACACTATTCTTTATCTTTTTAGCTGTTATAGGTGTGGATGATAATGATTAAAAATAAACAACGCGATCTTATTAGCCTATTAGTCGGCTCAAAAAATCAGTTTAAAAGCAGTGTGTTGCTAGCAACTGAGTTATCATTATCCGATAGGACTGTTCGTACTTATCTTAACGATTTGAAAGCATTGATTGAATGTAATGGCGCCAAAATTGTCAGTAAACAAGGCTATGGTTATCAATTGCAAATCTTGGATAGAACGGCGTTTAATTCGTTTTTGATTGAACATCATTTATTAGATCGGCATGAAGAACAAGCCAATATACGAGAAGTCTGTCACCGCAAACACTACATTCTTAATCTGCTATTACTGGAATGTCAAAAAATCGATATTGAAGCATTATCCGAACAGTTATTTATTAGTTCATCACAACTCAATAAAGATATGCTGGAAATAAAAAATCAGCTTCACCCCTTCGAACTGACTTTAAAGAAAAATAAACAGCTGTTTTATGTGGACGGTGCAGAAAAAGCCAAACGTCATTTTATTATGAGCTATTTTTTTCATGAAGAATCCATCAACTTTTTGCAGCGTTTAACTTATTTAAATAAGTTTAGTGATGCAATCAGTTTTGACACGTTAACCATTATTATTTTAGATGAGTGTCGTGAAGCAAACATAAAATTGTCCGATGTGATGATGCAAAATATTGTGTTGCATCTTTCTTTAAGCATTAAACGTTTACAATCTGGTCTGACCATTCAAAATCTGGATATGCCAGAAACAACTAAAAGTTCATTGGAATTTCACGTTGCGAAAAACATAATTGATCGCATTGAGACAGTAATTGGTTTTGCTTTTCCGAAAGAAGAACAGATGTATTTAACCTTGCATTTGATGAGTAAATCTAACTTTATCCAACAAGATTTAGATGCGCAACTCAGCTTAATGTTAACCGATTTATTACTTAAGATTCAGCTTGAAACAGGCTATCAATTTTTGAAAGATGAGCAATTAAAAAATGGCTTGGTTCAACATTTAAAACCGATGTTAGTAAGGTTAGCGCAAAATATCAAACTTGAAAATCCATTACTGAATGAGATCAAAACCTGCTCGCCCGAATTATTTGACTTAGTTAAGCACTATTTTAAACAACTCCCTAATCTAACTAAGTTAACTGTTTCTGATGATGAATGGGGTTATTTAGCCTTGCACTTTTTGGCTTCCGTTGAAAAACTGAAAAATGCGCAAAAAATGAGAGTATTAATTATCTGTGCAACCGGATTGGGTAGCGCTCAGCTTTTAAAAAATCGGGTCGAGTGTGAATTTGATGAGCGTATTAAAATTATTGATACCCGAGGCTATTATGAAATTGAACCCGACATGTTAAACGAAGTGGATTTTATTATCTCTTCAGTCGATCTTTCTGCCAAAGTCTTTAAAATTCCGGTTTTTCATGTTTCTGTTTTTTTTACTGAAGAAGATGTGCAAAAAATTCGGCGTTATCTTTCTTCACGTCATGTCATAACTTCATCCAATCTGAACACGATGTCATCGACTCATATCGTCAATGAAAAAAGTCATTTGTCCTATCTTGAGCAAGTCGTTGAAGAGGTGACCGCTGATTACTTTTATTATTGCCAATGTCCATTAACGAAAGAAGATATTTTAGATCTTTTATTGGAGCGTTTAGCGGTCAATGAAGCCTGTTGTTATAAATCAAAGATGATTAAGCAAATGGCTAAACGAATGGCGTTAGGAGATATCTTTTTTAGTCCTAACATTGTAGTACCGCATCCTGCTGTTCCTGTCGGAAGATTATCTAAAATGGGGATTGCGCTGATTCCTCATGGTGTCTATTGGGATAAAAACTACCCTGATATTCGCTTTATTTTTCTTATTTCACCGTCTGTTTATCAAAATCCTTCTTTAGCAATGATGACGAAAGCAATCGTCAATTTGATTGATGATTCAGCGATGCAACACCAGTTATTACAATGCCAAACTTTTTCCGAATTCAAATCACTGTTTATTAAACTTATAGAAAAGGGAGCGTAACAATGATTTCAAAAATGAGCTCAGAAGATATTCAACTAGTCGCTTTTAATATTATTTTGCATAGTGGCAATGCCAAAACCAAAATCCATGAAGCCTTTCAGGCAATGCGAGCAGCCAAGTTTGACCTGGCTAATCAACTTCTTGAAGAGGCTAATCATGAAATTTTAGCAGCCCATCAATCTCAAACCGAATTACTGCAATCTTATGCCAATGGTATGCAAATCGAAATGGAAATTATTATGGTGCATGCTCAAGACCATTTAATGACAACCATGACAATGCGTGAAATTGCAATTGAGATGTCATTTTTATATCAAAAATGTGATCAGCTATCGACTAACTAAAGAGGTTAAGCAATGATGATAAACGCCCAATTTGATAAGTCTAAAAAATTGAGTTTAACTAATCTTTATTTTAATCGTTTTTTAGCGATTCGCTACTCGACTGCTTTTTTGCTATTTTTGAATCTTTACTGGGCTGTTTTTTTGCTTGGCTCAAAGTCCTACACCGCTATTTTGCCTATTACGCTTTTTATTTTGGGTGCATTAACCGCTTTTGAACAAGTAAAGCTTTATCGCAATCATGATAACTTTCTACCTTTTGCTAAGTTATTTTTTCAAATGATGCTTTTAATGTGTGGCGTGTTAGTTATCACCCTTTATACATCTTTATTTCATATCTTTTTTCCATTTTTAAAAGATTCGCAATCTGTTTTAAATACGATCATGGGGCTACTAATTGGGAGCGGTGTAATGGCTTTTTTAATGCTTAAAAGATTGGCAAAAATTCAACGTAACGAGGATAAACATTTTAAACGAATCCAAGCTTATGAAGAAATTATTAATTAGATGAGGAAAACAAAATGAATACCGGATTTGTGTTTTTACAAAAGTATTTAATGACACCAATGGCAAAAATATCACAATTTAAAATTGTGCGCGCGGTAATGGCTGCCGGTATGGCATCAGTACCTTTCTCAATTGTTGGCTCTATGTTTTTAGTTTTTAATACCTTGCCAATGACATTCACGGGTTTAGAAGGTTTTTTTGAAAATACGTTTTTTCGGGTCAGTGATCTGTACATGATTGCCAATACCGCTACAATCGGTATTTTAGCGCTCTATTTTAATTTTGTTGTGGGCTATGAATTAACCAAAATTGAAGCGGAAGAGACAGGTTTGAAAGTGAATGCCCTTAACGGTGCAATGTTATCGACTTTTGCATTTTTTATGACTTTACCGGAATTAGTCATGCAAAATGGGGTGATTACATTATTCAGTGATCAAAGTAACCTTGTGTTTAATGGTCTACGTTTAACGCCTTTTGTGTTTCGCTTAGGCACATCGGGGATCTTTATTGCTATTGTCATGGCAATAGTCGCCACGCATCTTTATTTTTTATGTGTCAGACGAAATTGGGTTGTTAAAATGCCCGAAACCGTACCATTAGGTGTTTCACGCTCCTTTACGGCGTTGATTCCAACGTTTGTTATTGCTTTTTGTATCATTATTTTAAATGGCTTTTTAGTGTTTATGGGGACAGATATCTTTGATATTGTCAGTATTCCGTTTACGTTTGTGACTAACTTAACCAAAAGTTGGTTAGGGATTATGGTTATTCTTTTTTTAATCCATGCATTATGGGTTGTAGGTATTCACGGGGCAAGCATTATTGGGGCATTTATTACGCCAATTATGTTAGCCAATATGACCGAAAATACCGCAGGTGCACATATTCCATTCGCGGGTGAATTTAATAATTCATTAGTCATTTTAGGTGGCTCAGGTTCGACACTGTTAATGACGTTTTTTATTGCTTTTTTTGCTAAATCAAGCCAGTTAAAAATTTTAGGTCGTGCGTCCGCTGTTCCTGCCATATTTAATATTAATGAGCCGATTATTTTTGGTATGCCGATTGTTTATAATCCCTATTTAGCTTTACCTTTCTTTTTAGCGCCAATGGCATGTGGAACATTAGGTTACTTTGCTATTAGTTCGGGTATTATGAATCCAATCATTGCTTTAGTTCCTTGGCCGTCACCAATGGGATTAGGCGCCTTTATCGGGACAGGTGGAGATTATAAGGCGGCCATTGTTGCGATACTGTCTGCTATTTTAGCTCTGTTTATTTATCTTCCGTTTGTTAAACTTTATGACAATAAATTATTTAAAGAAGAGCAAGGCAAACCAGTTGATGATGTTCAAGAAGTTGGCGAAGCCGATTAAAAATAAACAAGTATAACCGTTTTATCAATTTATAAGTGTTAATTTAAGTCACGATCAATCATTCATTAATCGTGATTTTTTTTGATGAGTTTTTGCAAACTAAAAATTGTGTTGAATTATCAATACGTCCATTAACAATCACTGAACATAATTTACTCAATGCATGAATCTTCTATGCTATATTCATCTATTCCTCCACTTCAATTTTTGACTCGCTTTTCACATTAATAATAACGATGCCTAGCGACAAAAGTGGGGGAAGTTATCATGTATTTAGCAGGAGGTGTTGTATGTCCTATTTGAAAAATCTGTTCATTAAGTATTGCTGTTTTGCTTTGTTTTTATTGGTATCTCAGCAAGTGCTTGCTGTTGAAACTCATCAACTAAAATTAGAAGCAGGTGCAGTTGCTTCACCGGATAATTATGGTGCTATGGCAGCGAAGGAAATACTTGAAAAAGGTGGAAATGCAGCCGATGCCGCCGTGGCTACTGCATTTACCCTTGCCGTGACCTATCCTGAGGCTGGCAATATTGGCGGTGGTGGATTTATGACACTTTGGATGGATGGAAAACCTTATTTTATCGATTATCGTGAAGTTGCCCCCCATAATGCCTATAAAACCATGTTTTTAGATAGTAATAATGAAGTGAGCCCTGGTTTAAGTCTTTATTCTCATCAAGCTTCTGGTGTACCGGGTACGGTTGCCGGTATGTGGGCTGTTCATCAACGCTTTGGTCAATTAACCTGGCAAGAAGTGATGGCGCCAGCAATCCGCCTTGCTAATGAGGGTTTTATTGTCCCACCGCAACTTATTGAACGTTATCAAGAAGCGGTTGTGACTGCGCCAAACAACGGTTATTTTAAGCAATATTTTGGTAATATGAAAACCAATAAACTATTTAAACAACCTGAATTAGGTAACGTCTTAAATAAAATAGCGCAGTTTGGTCGTGACGGATTTTATAAAGGGGAAACAGCCAAACTGATCGCCCAACAAATGAAAAACAATAATGGTTTTATTACTGAATGTGATTTAGCAAATTATCAGATTAAATGGCGTGATCCTTTGATTGCCAATTGGCATGATATGCAAATCATAACCGCTCCTCCACCAAGTTCAGGTGGTATTGGATTAATCCAACTATTATTAATGAAGCAAACATTAGCAGACAAGTTTAAAGATGTGAAACCCAATTCTGCGCAATATATCCATTTATTAGCAGAAATTGAAAAACGTGTTTTTGCTGATCGCGCCGAATACATGGGCGATCCTGATTTTATCAGTGTCCCCGTTGCAAAACTTATCGATCAACAATATTTAGTTGAACGTGCCAAACAAGTTAATCCTATTGCGATTTCGAAAACTGAGCAAGTGAAACCGGGTTTAGACTGGCAACATGAAAAGTTACAAACAACTCATTTTTCAATTGTTGATAAGTGGGGAAATGCAGTATCAAATACTTATACGTTAAATGGTTGGTTTGGTTCGGCTATTGTTGTCAAGGGTACAGGTATTTTACTTAATAATGAAATGGATGATTTTAGTAGCAAGCCCGGTATTGCCAATCAATTCGGTGTGGTCGGTAATGATGCAAATGCCATCGAACCCAATAAACGTCCATTGTCATCAATGTCTCCAACCCTATTTATCAAAAATAATAATGTAGAAATGGTGATAGGTACCCCTGGTGGTTCGCGCATCTTCACATCTATTTTTCAAGTCGTGGCTAATGTTTATGATAATAAGATGTCATTAAAAGATGCAGTGGATGCGGTACGTTATCACCACCAATTATTGCCGAACAATGTGATTTTTGTTGAGCGGTTTCAAACAACTGTACCGAATTTGTTTAAAAAAGAGTTAGAAAACATGGGGTATCGCTTCGTGCAACAAGATTTTAGCGGAGATATTCAAGTGATTAAAATTCATAATAATAAACCAGAAGCCGTGTCAGATATTCGTGGTAGAGGTCAAGCGATTATCGTCAATTAAAGGATAAATTTAAGATTACATAAAGAATCAATGTGTTGGGTAAATTGTGCTATCAATAATTAGGATTACACCTAGATTTTTTCTAGATAAGTATGGTAAACAGTAAATAAAAAACCCGTCTCATTGACGGGCTTTTTATCGCGATTTGAAGATAATTATTCTGCAATAATTTCAACAATAACTTTAGCAAAAACTTCGCTGTGTACTTGGAATAACACTTCAAACTCACCTGTGTTACGTAATACACCATTTGGTAAGCGAACTTCGCTTTTTGATACTTCAATACCACGAGCTTTAACCGCATCAGCGATATCACGTGTACCGATAGAACCAAATAAACGACCTTCATCACCAGCTTTAGAAGTAATAGTCACTTTACCAAGTGCATTAATTTCAGCAACGCGCTCTTCAGCGGCTTTTAATGTCTCAGCAAGTTTTGCTTCTAATTCAGCACGACGCGCTTCAAAGAATTCGATATTCTTTTTAGTCGCAGGTACTGCTTTACCTTGTGGAATCAAAAAGTTACGCGCATAACCCGCTTTAACATTAACTTGATCACCTAAGCTGCCTAAATTAGCAACTTTATCGAGTAGAATAATTTGCATTATATGTTCCCTCTGTTGCTAATTACTGATGGTTGTCAGTATATGGTAATAATGCCAAGTAACGAGCGCGTTTGATAGCGCGAGCTAATTGACGTTGATATTTTGCGCTAGTACCAGTAATACGACTTGGTACGATTTTACCACTTTCAGTGATATAGCTTTTTAATAAAGAAACATCTTTATAATCAATTTCTTTAACGCCTTCTGCAGTAAAACGGCAGAATTTGCGACGACGGAAATAACGTGCCATTTGGCTATTCTCCTAATAGTTTAATTTGGTCAGCATGTAACACAAGTTGACTTGTTTGATTACGTTTAGTGTGTGTACTAATAAAGCCACTCACTAATACTTTGCTGCCTTTTTTTATGTAACTTAACTCTTGTTGTCCGCTGGCAATAACGGGCATTATACACCATGCTTGCCTTGTGAGTTCTGCTTCAATTTGTTCAGAAACATGTTCTAGATAAAATTGGCAGTGTGACACTCCACTTGGACTGATTTTTCTTATCGGGGTCTTGGTAACAATACCCGATAACACCAAACGATTATTCTTCGGAATCATCGTCCATGTTTACTTCGCTAAAATCTTCTTCAGCGTTACGACGCTCATCTTTAGCTTTTAACATTGGTGAAGTTTCAGTTACAGCATGTTTAGTACGCATAATTAAACTGCGAATGACTGCATCATTGAAACGGAAGTTATCTTCAAGCTCGTTAACAGCTTCTTGAGTCGCTTCAACATTCATTAACACATAATGTGCTTTGTGCAGTTTTTCGATAGGATAGGCTAATTGACGACGACCCCAATCTTCTAAACGATGAATTTTTCCACCGTCAGTCGTTAATGTACCAGTATAACGTTCGATCATACCCGGTACTTGTTCACTTTGATCTGGGTGAACCATAAAAACAATTTCGTAATGACGCATTATCGCTCCCTACGGATTAATCAGCTTTCTGTCGGGGCAACCGCAACCCATTGAAAGCAAGGAACATGAAAATTTGGCGGTTGAAATCGACGGGGCATTATATATCAACTGACCATAATTGACAAATGAATATGTTAAGTTTAATAAATTTTTGTGCCAGACTAATACTGATGATAATTGTTTGATAACAATAAATTTAAGGAATACTTCACGCAAATTCTTAAATAATTCTTGATAAGTCTAATCATATTTTCATTCTTGGCTTTCTTTACCAATTAAAAAGGTCACCCTTTGGTGACCTGAACATAGAAAACATTTTATGTTGTAATCTTATTTTGCCGCTTTTACGGCTAAGCCTAACTGCCATACTGCCATTGCATAATAGCTACTGTGATTATAACGGGTAATGACATAAAAATTAGGTAATCCATACCAGTATTGATAACGATTCCCCATATCAAGCCTTAACAAGCTAACCTGTTTATTGCCATCTAATGTGCTTTGTGGTTTCAATCCTGCTTTGGCCAATCTTTCGATCGAATATTTGGTACTAAACCCTGTTTCAAGCGATAATGCCTGTCCATCGGCTTTTACAGCCACTTTTTTCCCTTTTTGCCAACCATAGGCTTTAAAATAGTTGGCAACGCTGCCAATTGCATCTACGGGATCCCACAAATCAACATGACCGTCATGATTAAAATCCACCGCATGATTTCTAAATGCTGATGGCATAAATTGACCGTACCCCATTGCCCCAGCAAATGATCCATTTAAATCAAAAGGATCAACACCTTCATCTCGACACATAATTAAGTAATCTTCTAACTCTTTAGCAAAATAGGCCGAGCGTCTTGGGTAATAAAAAGCAAGTGTCGAGAGTGCGTCAATAATTTTTGTTTTTCCCATGACTCTACCCCACCCTGTTTCAACACCAATAATACCGACAATAATTTCAGGTGGAACACCATACTCTTTATAAGCTCGCGCTAACTCTTTTTCATATTTATGCCAGAACTCTACTCCTCTTGGCAGATTGCTAGGCGTGATAAATTTATTTTTATAGCGGATCCAAGCACCATTAGGGCCAGTCGAAGGTCCCGACTGTGGTGCTTGTTTGTCCATTAAATTTATAACCCAATCAAGTTTTGTGGTTTGTGCTAGTACTTCTCGAAGTTGTTCCCGATCAAAGCCATGTTTATTGACCATTTTATCGATAAACTTTTCTTGTTCAATAGCCAATGGCGCATCGTTGACAATGACAAGATCATGCTCTTTTTCAAGATAAACACCACCCGATACATTTGATTGACCTCGATGTTGTTGCATCGGCGATGTCGTCGAGTTGTTACTTTGGCAAGCAACAAGTAACCATACCATACTGAATAAAATGACAATACGTTGCATAACCCATCCACATTTAAAGAGTTAAATAATAAACAGCATAATAATGTATTTCATGCTATTCAACAATGTTTTGACAAGGTTGCCCTTGAGAAATCTGCTTGATATTGGTTAATGTGGTTTCGGAGATATTCAATAAGGCTTCTTGCGTTAGAAAAGCTTGATGCCCTGTAAAAATCACATTATGACACGATGATAATCGACGGAACACGTCATCTAAAATAACATCATTCGATTTATCTTCAAAAAAGAGGTCTCGTTCATTTTCATAAACATCCATTCCTAATGCGCCAATTTTGGTTTGCTTTAAGGCATCGATTGCGGCTGTCGCATCAAGTAATCCACCACGACTGGTGTTAATAATCATGACGCCATTTTTCATTTTTTTAAATGAATCTTTATTAAGTAGATGATAGTTTTCAGGGCTCATTGGACAGTGAAGCGTAATCACATCGGATTTTGCATAGAGTTCATCAAGTTGGACATATTGCGCACCTAATTCGACTGCAATATCATTTGGAAAAGGATCATAAGCTAAAATATTCATACCAAAACCTTTTAGGATTCGGATCACTGCTTGTCCAATTTTACCAGTACCAATCACGCCTGCGGTACGATTATGCATGTTAAATCCAGTTAAGCCATCAAGGGCAAAATTCGCATCGCGAGTCCGTTGGTAGGCTTTGTGAGTACGTCGATTAAGCGTCATCATGAGTGCAACGGCATGTTCGGCTACTGCTTCAGGTGAGTAAGCTGGTACACGAACAACCGTAATGCCTAATTTTTTGGCTTCAGCAATGTCAACATTATCAAATCCGGCACACCGTAACGCTAAGATTTTTACCCCACAATGCGCAAGTTTTTGTAAAACGGTTTTATCAACTTCATCATTAACAAATACACAAACGGCATCATAACCTTGTGCTGTGACTGCTGTTTTATGACTGAGTTTATGATCATAATATTCGATATTAAAACCAAATTTTTTATTGGCAATCTCTAAATGTTCTTTGTCATAGTGTTTACTACTGAAAACCGCAATTTTGATTGAATGTTTCATTTTTTTGCACCTCTGTTCATGGTGATTAACGCATGTTTGGTTGTCTCTGTTTTTTATAGTTTTATTGAAACTATACAGACATTGTAAACCTAAATAAAATAATTTCAGCCAAATACCAAAATGAATGAATTGTTTGCTTTGACCTTAGTGATTATTTTGACAATGATATGTTATGATAGCACTTTGCTAAAAAACTAACCAATAATGTTAAATAATGAATAAGAAATTAACTGGTACATTTTTAAATAGAAAAATGTTGCTTTGTGTTTATACAGGCTTTTGTTCTGGATTACCATTTTTCTTTATAATTCAATTAATTCCGGCTTGGTTAAAAGTTGGTGGTGTCGATATTAAAACAATTGGCGCTTTTACACTAACACAAATACCGTATTTATTAAAATTTCTTTGGGCACCATTATTAGATCGTATTTCACCTTTTTCGCTTGGATATCGCAAAGGATGGTTGCTTTTAACACAATTAAGCTTATTGTTCATCATACCTATATATGGTTTTCTGACACCGAAAAACAATATTGATATCATTGTGTTCCTTAGTTTACTGACTGCATTTATTTCAGCAACACAAGATGTTGCTATCGATGCATATCGAAGAGAAATTTTAAGTGATAATGAACTTGGTAACGGAAATAGCATACATATTAACGTTTATCGAATTGCTGGATTTATTCCTGGTGGTTTATCTCTAATTCTTGCTGATTATTTATCTTGGATTGAAGTTTTTGCTTTCACTGCAGCTTTCATTGTTCCAATGCTAGTTATTACAATGATGTTAAAGGAACCAATGCATAATAATTACATTCCATCGGATAAATCCGTTTTCGTGCAATCCATAATTGAATTTATTAAGCGTATATCGTTCCCAAAAGTTTTATTTGTATTATCTTTTGTGGCTCTGTACAAACTCGGGGACAGTCTTGCAACATCTTTAGCGACACCTTTCTATTTGGATATGAAGTTTGAAATGAGGCATATTGGTACTATAGCTAAAAATGCTGTCGTATGGCCTAGCCTTTTGGGGGCATTAATTGGTGGTGTATTTATATCAAAATTTGGATTGAATCGTTCGTTATGGATATCTGGTTTTGTTCAGATGTTTTCAATTTTAGGTTTTGTTTATTTATCTTGTGAAGGCCCCTTTCAATCAATAACCTATAAACAATTAATTATGTTGGGGATTGTAATCAGTTGCGAATCAATAGGAGTGGGTATGGGTGCAACAGCATTGGTTACCTATATTTCTAAAAATACAAGCCCACTATTCACAGCAACCCAATTTGCTTTATTAACAGGTTTTTCAGCTATACCGAGAACATTAATCAATTCTATGTCTGGCTTTTTAACCTCTTATTTAGGCTGGACTAATTTTTTTTGGTTGTGCTTTTTTCTTGCTATACCAGGAATGTTATTACTTTTTGTAGTTGCGCCATGGAATAAAAAAACTTAGGAGAGAATATGGATCAATTAACTCAAGCATTAAATTTTCGGCATGCATGTAAAAAGTTTGATGACACGAAAAAAATCGCTCAGGCTGATATGGAATACATTTTAGAAGCGGGTCGATTATCACCGTCTTCTTTTGGTATTGAGCCTTGGCATTTTGTCGTTGTGGATAATGATAAAATCAAAACGGAATTACGTGCTGCTTGTTACAATCAAGAACAGGTAACTAGTTGTTCACATTTTGTCATTGTGCTTTATCGTAAAGCCAATAATTTTACATTACAAAGTGAGTATTTGCGTCGTACCGTCGCCCGTGGATTACCGAATGCTAATGATCAAACTGCAATCGATACGGCAAGTCAATATTTCATCAATTTTTATGAGCATGGTTTAGCAAATGGATTAACCGTTAATCATTGGTCAGAAATGCAAGATTATCTTGCTTGTGCCAATATGCTAACAGCGGCAGCGTATCGAAGTATTGATTCGTGTGCTATTGGGGGATTTGAATACGACAAAATTGTGCAAATACTTGAAAAATATATGCCGCAATTTAGTGCTGAATCTTATGGTATTGGACTTGGTTTAGCGTTTGGTTATCGATTAAAAGAGCCAACAGCAAAAATTCGCTGGCCTCTAAAAGATCTTACAACGTATTTATAAAATTAAAAAAAACTTCCGTGCCTAATGGCGACGGAAGGAACAAAATGAAAAAAACAACACCGAATTTATTTAACCGATTGGTATAAGGTTTCGGCATCTGTTGATGCCGAATCCATAATAAACACCACGCCAGATAAAATATTGCCAATTTGTGGATCGGTAATATTTTGTTGTAATGACGTTAATATTTCTTGCGCCCAATTGATTTTTCGTAGTACGGCTTCTACGTTTTCTTTTGAAGGATTATTCACTTTCATTTCCCTCCATCTTGCTAGGATTTCATCTTTAAAAATAATGAATAATAGTTATCAAAATAAGTAACAGGTTTTGAATAAGAAAAAAACACATTTTAAAGGCAAAAAAGATAAAAATAAAACAAATGTTGTTTTAAAAAACTTAAATTCAATTAAAAAAACCGAAAAGAAAAAGATAATCGCATTTTAACCAATTAAATAAATATATTGTGTCTACCTATCGCTACAATAATCAATTTTTTTGCCAGAATGAGATTGATAATGATAGACTTGTGAGCCAGAAATATCGTTAATATCAATTGGTAGACTGTTTGTTGGCTGTCAGTAATTAAAAAATTTTCTGCACGAAAATTGACAATAAGATGCCAGAACAAAAATGAGTAAGGATTTTAAAGATGAAGACTAAACATGTACGTTTGTTAATACTGGGTTCTGGTCCAGCTGGATATACCGCAGCGGTGTATGCCGCACGTGCTAACCTTTCCCCTACCTTAATTACCGGATTACAGCAAGGCGGACAGCTTACCACTACAACAGAACTCGAAAATTGGCCAGCAGGTGCACCTGATTTAACAGGCCCTGAATTAATGGTCAAAATGCGAGAACATGCCGAACGATTTAATACAGAGATTATTTTCGATCAAATTGATCGTGTCGATTTTAGCAGTAAGCCTTATAAGCTTTATGGCAGTGAAACAGAATATCATTGTGATGCATTGATTATTGCAACGGGTGCGTCTGCCCAATATCTAGGCTTGCCTTCTGAAGAAGCTTTTAAAAGTAAAGGGGTATCAGCTTGTGCGACTTGTGATGGATTTTTCTATCGTAATCAGAAAGTGGCTGTCGTCGGTGGCGGTAATACAGCTGTCGAAGAAGCACTTTACTTAGCTAACATTGCAAGTGAAGTTCACTTAATTCATCGTCGTGATACCTTTAGAGCAGAAAAAATATTAATGAATAGATTGCACGAAAAGGTACAACAGGGAAAAGTGATTTTACATACTCATCGCATTGTTGATGAAATTTTGGGCGACAATATGGGCGTAACGAGTGTAAGACTACTCAGTACACAAGATCCGAATATCAGTGAAGAAGTCGCTGTTATGGGCGTTTTTATCGCCATAGGTCATAAACCAAATACCGAGATTTTCGAAGGACAACTTGAGTTAAAAAATGGTTATATCAAAGTCAAATCCGGTACTGAAGGGCGAGCAACACAAACCAGTGTCGAAGGAATTTTTGCAGCAGGCGATGTGATGGATCACATTTATCGGCAAGCCATTACTTCGGCAGGTACGGGTTGTATGGCGGCATTGGATGCAGAACACTATTTAGACAATTTAAAATAGAAAAATATTGATATTCATGTCATTAGATAAACAACGTCAAACTTATTTATTAAATTGGCTAAAGCAGCATGCAAAAGGATATCAATCTGACTTGCGTGCCTCGACTTTAACCGGCTTTTTGTTAACCATTTTTGTGATCTTTCAAGCGGCTTTGTTAGCGACGATCTTACAAAAGTTAATTATTGAGCAACACAGATTTTTTGACATTTTGCCTTATTTTGGTTGTTTGGTTATTGTGTTTCTTGTCCGCGCTGGTTTACTTTATTTACGAGAGAAAATTAATTTTATTTTAGGCAAAAAAGTTAGAAAACAGATTCGTCATCAATTAATCAATCAGCTTGAAAAATTGGGCCCTGCCTATCTAAATCGAAGCACCACCGGTGCATGGAGTACATTAATTATTGAACAAGTTGATAATCTCCAAGATTTTTTTGCCCGCTATTTACCGCAAATGCGTTTAGTGAGTATGGTACCTATTTTAATTTGTATCGCAATTTTCCCTTTTAATTGGGCAGCAGCACTTATTTTACTCGCTACAGCCCCATTAATTCCGATTTTTATGATTTTAGTGGGTATGGGTGCTGCGGATATTAATCGTCGCCACTTTAAAGCATTGAGTTATCTAAGCGGTCATTTTTTAGATCGATTAAAAGGTCTAAATACCATTCGGCTGTTTAATCAAGGCGAAAAACAAGCTCAAGAGATTAAGCGTGCATCCGAAGATTTTCGCGTTAAAACGATGCAAGTTTTAAAAGTCGCTTTTTTGTCTTCTGCCGTTTTAGAGTTTTTCACCTCGATTTCAATCGCCATTGTGGCGGTATATTTTGGATTTTCTTATTTAGGCGAGTTTGATTTTGGTTCTTATAATGGCACAGTCACGCTTTTCGCTGGTTTTTTTGCGTTAATTTTGGCGCCAGAATTTTTTCAGCCTTTACGTGATTTAGGCACTTACTATCATGCGAAAGCCGAAGCTATTGCTGCCGCTGATAATATTGAATCTTTTTTAAATGATGAAAATTCATCAATAAATGCTGAACATCAAGTAAAATCGATTCCCTTTAATGAACCATTAAAATCTATTGAAGCAGATAACTTAATCGTGTTATCCAATGAGCGACATCCTATTGTTGGCCCTTTATCATTTTCGCTAAAGGCGCCTTTTAAATTAGCATTAATAGGAACCAGTGGCGAGGGGAAAAGTTCGTTAATGCAAGTTTTACTTGGTTTTTTGCCTTATCAAGGTTCATTAAAAATCAATGGGATTGAGTTTAATCAGTTAAATATCACTGATTGGCAAAAACAAGTCAGTTGGATTGGTCAACATCCCTATCTTTTAAATAGTTCTGTACGAGATAATATTTTACTTGGTAATCCGCTTGCCAGTAATGAAGAACTTCAAGCTGTCATTTGTAAAGCACAGCTTATTGACGTTGTAGCTAAACTGCCTGAAGGATTAGATACCCTTATTGGCGAAGATGCTATCCGGTTATCGATTGGACAAGCACAGCGCGTGGCTTTAGCCAGAGCGATGCTAAAGCCTTGCCAATTATTGATTTTAGATGAACCTACAGCAAGCTTAGATCAAGAAACAATTAATCATTTAGAGCGACATAATATTGCCCCTAATACGATTACAATTACCCATCAGTCGGACGATATGCAGTACGCAGATCAAGTTTGGCAACTGGCTCATGGTCAATTAAATTGTAACGTTAAGGAGATCACATGCTAGCAATTTTGCGTCCATACATTGCTCTGTATAAACACTATTTTTGGCAAATCTTAATTGGATTATCTTTATCGATTCTCACCCTGTTTGCAAGTGTGTTTTTGCTCTCTTTATCTGGCTGGTTTTTAGCGTCAACCGCTTTTGTGGGGGTAGCTGGTTTGTATTCTTTCAATTATATGCTTCCTGCTGCTGGGGTTCGGGCAGCAGCGATTACCCGAACGGCAGCACGCTATATGGAGCGTTTAGTTGATCATAATACAACCTTCAAAATTCTTGCTTACTTAAGGACATTAGCTTTTCGCAAACTATTACCATTAAGTGCCAATCAATTAGCACAATATCAAAAAGCGGATCTGCTTAATCGATTTATTGTCGATATTGATGCGCTTGATCACCTTTATTTAAAACTTTTTTCACCCATTGTAACTGCATTGATAATGATCGCAATTTTATTTATCGGATTAAGTTACATTAATCTACCTATTGCGCTCATCATTACCATTATTCTCACGCTGACTTTGCTTACTGTACCTGTAATTTTTTATTATGCCGGTAAACAATTAGGCGAGACATTGGCAAAACAGCAAAGCGATTATCGTTCACAACTGATTAGCTATTTACAAGGACAAGCTGAACTCACTTTATTTAATGCCCAAGCAAAGTATCGTGATAAACTTGATGAACTTGAATCACAGTGGCTTAGTAATCAACAACGTCAATCAACGTTAATGGCGCTATCGAGTGCATTAATTTTATTAATCTCAGGTTTTTTAACACTGCTGGTATTATGGCTGATCACTCAATATACACTTTCGCCATTAGTTGCCTTATTTGTATTTGTTTGTCTTGCCAGTGCAGAAATTTTAATGCCCATTCCTAATGCCTTTATATTTTTAGGGCAAGTCATCGCATCGGCATCCCGTATAACGGCTATTTTTAGTCAAACTCCTGAAATTACCTTTGTGAAAGAAGGTAAAACACTTGATTTGACAATGGCTAAATTACACTTTGATAAAGTTAATTTTAGTTATCCAAATCAACCTTTTATCATATTAAAGGATTTTTCGTTAACGGTTGAATCTGGTGAGCATATTGGGTTGATTGGTAAAACCGGCTCTGGTAAATCAACACTGCTCAATCTGATTAATCGCATTTGGGAACTCAATTCGGGGTCAATCTATTTGAATGATACCCCTATTAACCAGTTGGATGAAAAAACACTTCGCCAAGCTATTGCTGTCGTTCCGCAAGTTATTACCATTTTTAGCGATACGTTACGGCAAAATTTGCTGATTGGTAATGAGCAGGCTACCGATCAGCAATTGATAGATGTTTTACATCAAGTTGAGCTGGATAAATTACTTATCACGGAAAAAGGTCTCGATTTACTTATTGGGCAAGGTGGGCGTGCGTTATCGGGTGGTGAAATTCGCCGTATTGGGATTGCTCGAGCATTACTGCATCATTCACCCTTGATTTTAATGGATGAACCGACCGAAAGCTTGGATCAACAAACGGAACAGCAGATCATTAAACTTATCCAACAATCCTGTAAAGGTAAAACTTTACTTATGGTAACACATCGTTTAATTGATAATCCGTTATTTGATCGAGTAATTTCGCTCTAACTTAGCGTGTAACATAGTGTTATTATTTATATGTTTTTTAGGATAAATTTTTAGAGAACGTACATTTTGTGACTGTTTAACATTTTAAACAGTCAAACTTGAATACATGACAAACCAGTTAAGATGTTTAAATTTTTTGTAAGATAACTTTTGCCTAATGGTTATCTACACTGCAATTTTTAAAATATGTTATACTAGTGCTTTATTTAGATTGATAGAGAGTTTATTTTGCAACAGTCATTACAAGATTTCATTACAGATAAAATTGATGATTTAAAAGGCAAGGATATTGTCATTCTTGATGTGAAAGGTAAATCAAGTATTACTGATTATATGGTCATTTGCACCGGTACATCAAATCGTCACGTGTCTTCAATTGCAGGGCATTTAATTGATGAAGCTAAAAAGCATGGGTTTCTTGTTTTAGGTAGTGAAGGACAAAGTGATGCTGACTGGGTTGTTGTCGATATGGATTCTGTGATTGTGCACATCATGCAAGAAGAAAGTCGTCAACTTTACGAACTTGAAAAACTTTGGGGTTAATTAGGTGAAAATACAGCTCATTGCTGTAGGCACTAAAATGCCTAATTGGGTCACAACTGCTTTTGATGATTATCGCTTTCGTTTTCCGAAAGATATGCCTTTAGAATTAATCGAAATACCGGCAGGAAAACGTACTAAAAATGCCGATATCGTTCGCATTTTAGATAAAGAAGGTGAATCAATGCTTAGTGCTTGTGGTAAAGGTAACCGTATTGTGACACTTGATATTCCAGGTAAACCTTATACCACTCACAATTTAGCTGAACAATTGGAACGTTGGAAGATAGACGGACGTGATGTCAGTTTATTAATTGGTGGGCCTGAAGGACTTTCACCTGCTTGCAAAGCAGCAGCAGAACAAAGCTGGTCATTATCACCCCTTACTTTACCTCATCCTCTCGTTCGGGTAATTGTGGCTGAAAGCCTTTATCGAGCATGGAGTTTAACGACTAATCATCCTTATCATCGAGAATAATGACAGAGTTTATCATGAGTGAAATTATCTTAGATCTGCAAATTGCGACAACGCAGCCTGATCACTTGCCCACTGAACAACAAATCATGCAGTGGTTAAACGTTATTTTGCCTCAATTTATGGATCAAGCAGAAATTACGATTCGTATTGTTGATGAAGCAGAAAGCCAACAATTAAATCATACCTATCGACAAAAAAATAAACCGACCAATGTATTATCTTTTCCTTTTGAGTCACCAATTGATATTGAAGTGCCACTTTTAGGTGATCTCATTATTTGTAAACAAGTCGTCGAAAAAGAAGCACAAGAACAACATAAATTATTAATTTCGCATTGGGCTCACATGATAGTGCACGGCTGTTTGCATTTACTCGGTTATGATCATATTGTTGACGAAGAAGCGGAAGAAATGGAAAGTATCGAAATTGATATTATGAAACAGTTAGGATTTGATGATCCTTATCAACCCATTGACTAATTAAAACAAATCATTACACTATTCTCATTCAATTTATAATTCACATTAACTAAGCTGAGTATAAGAATCATTTACATCATGCAAAATAACTAAGGAATCAAGCAAATGAGTGATGATAATCACCGGAGCCCTAAAAAAGGGTTTACTTTATGGTTAAGTCAGTTATTCAATTCAGAGCCCAAAGATAAAGAAGAACTGATTGAAGTAATTCGTGAAGCCGAAGAAAACGAACTGATTGATCCTGATACTCTCGACATGATCGAAGGAGTAATGGATATTGCAGAACAGCGTGTTCGCGATATTATGATTCCTCGTTCTCAAATTGTAACAATTAAAGATAATTACACGCTTGATGAGTGTTTGAATATTATTTCTGAACATGGACACTCTCGTTATCCTGTCATAAGTGAAGATAGAGATCACATTGAAGGTATTTTGTTAGCTAAAGATCTTCTTATGTTTATTCGTCAAGGTGTGGATAATTTTGATCTGAAAAAAATTTTACGCCCTACTGTTGTTGTGCCAGAAAGCAAACGTGTTGATCATATGTTGAAAGAGTTTCGAATGGAACGCTATCATATGGCTATAGCTATCGATGAATTTGGTGGTGTTTCGGGCTTAGTCACCATTGAAGATATTTTAGAGTTGATTGTTGGTGATATCGAAGATGAATTTGATGAGATTGAAGATCGTGATATTCGTCGCTTATCCCCTCAAGTCTATACTGTTCGAGCACTGACACCTGTTGAAGACTTCAACGATGTTTTTAAAACCGATTTTAGTGATGAAGA
The DNA here is from genome assembly GCF_026536705.1 of Gilliamella sp. B3817. NCBI lineage: Bacteria > Pseudomonadati > Pseudomonadota > Gammaproteobacteria > Orbales > Orbaceae > Gilliamella > Gilliamella sp. B3817. Next base: position 353,079 of record NZ_JAFNNV010000002.1, read on the forward strand.
AATGGATACCATTGGGGGGTTAGTCATGCAACATTTTGGACGTTTACCCTTACGAGGCGAAAGTATCACTATTGAAGGTTATCAATTTAAAGTGACCATTGCCGATCGTCGACGGATCATTCAGCTTCATGTCACTATTCCTGAAGGGGCAACCGTTCCTAATCTAGAGTTACCTGAAAATGCTTAAACATCTGGCATTAGCTATAATTTTCGGGAGTATCGCTGTTTTCAGCTATGCTCCTTTTCATATTTGGCCTTTAGCATTTATATCCTTTGCAGGACTGTTATGGCTCATAGCTAATAAGTCTAAAAAGCAAGCGATGCTGATAGGGCTTTGCTGGGGAATCGGCTATTTTACAGCCGGTGTGCATTGGATTTATATTAGTATTAAACAGTACGGCGAATTGCCATCATCTGTGGCATTAATCATTTTAGGATTTTTGATCCTTTACCTGTCACTTTATCCAATGCTTTTTGCGCTATTACTTAGCTGCTTAAAACGATTTGCACCGCCGTTTTCATTGAAACAGCTAGTCTTTGCTGCTCCTATTTTTTGGCAATTAACTGAATTTTTACGTGGTTATATTTTAACTGGTTTTTCATGGCTTGAGTTAGGTTACAGTCAACTTGACAGCCCATTACGAGCTTATTTTCCCCTTATTGGTATAAATGGTGTGACACTATTAACCACCATTTTATGTGGTTTAATAACATATTGTTTGTATAGACTTAAACAAAAAGCTTTCACAAAGCACTTTTTTGGTGCATTAATTGCACTTTTTACGATCTCGATTGCACCATTTTTATTCAATCAGATCAATTGGACTAAGGTAGATAATCACCGAGTAGCTAATTTTGCGTTGATACAAGGTAATATAGCACAATCATTACGGTGGTCTCATCAACAACTAAATCAAACTATTGATACCTATACCAAATTGACCAAAGCAAACTTTGGAAAAGATAAAATCATTATCTGGTCAGAAGCCAGTATTACAGATTTTGAAATAAATCAACAGTCATTATTGCAGTATCTTGATAATCAAGCCAGAGCAAATGAGACAGAAATCGCCGTTGGTATCATCGATTATCGTTTCAATGGAGGAAGATATGATGATGACGGTAATGTGTATAATACGCTACTGGTATTAGGTGATAAAACACCTTATGAATATCCAACCAATAATCGGTATCAAAAACACCACTTAGTGCCATTTGGTGAATTCACTCCATTGGAAGCCGTACTTAAACCGATTACGAATCTATTGGGTATTCCCATGTCATCGATGCAATCAGGTGACATAAAGCAAGCACCATTAATAATGAAAGGGTTTAAATTTACTACTGTGATTTGTTATGAAGTGATTTTGTCTGATTTAATGTGGCAAAATTTTTCAGCTAATACTGACTTTTTACTGACCGTTTCTAATGATGCTTGGTTTGGTAACAGTATTGGGCCTAAGCAACATCTTCAAATGGCACAAGCCAGAGCATTAGAGTTTGGTCGTCCTTTGATAAGGAGTACCAATAATGGCATCACAGCCATTATCGATCATCATGGTAAAATCATCCAACAATTACCCCAATTTGAAACATCAGTGTTATCTCAAACCTTATCCCCTACAATCGGTTTAACACCTTATGCAAGATGGGGAAACAGACCTTATTTAATTATCATGCTTCTTATGACACTTCCTTTTTTTATAAAAAAAAGGAAGTGATGTTGAGACTGGCATAATTATTGCTTAAATCTAACTAATTCTGATTAAAATTACTTCGTTCAGTTGTGACAAAATTTTGGTCACAATTGTTCGCATCTAGCTCCAATGATATATAAATAAACAGTAAAAAGTACTTTTATAGTAAAAAATAAGTTATAATATACGCCCTTTGTAAAAATATTAAATATATTTAATATGATACAAATTAAACAGTAGGAGATGAGTATGAACATAAAAACAAAATTAACCAAATTAGTGTTATCATTTGCAATGTTAGGTCTAATAAGTGGTTCAGCAGTTGCTGAAGAACTGACTGGCACATTAGCCAAAATTAAAGATAGTGGTGTGATTGTTGTTGGTCATCGTGAATCTTCTATTCCATTTTCCTACTATGGTAAAAACCAAGAAGTGATTGGCTATTCACAAGATTACTCTAACTTGATTGTTGACGCCGTCAAAAAAGAGTTAAATATGCCTGATCTTAAAGTAAAATATTTACCGGTTACCTCTAAGACACGTATACAATTACTGAATAACTACACATATGATTTTGAATGTGGTTCAACAACCAATAATCTTGAGCGTCAAAAAACGGTTGGTTTTTCAAATAGCATCTTTATTGTTGGTACACGTTTTTTAGTTAAAGCGGATAGCAATATCAATAGTATTGAAGACCTTAAAGGTAAGAACGTTGTAACTACGGCAGGAACAACGTCAGAAATTCGTTTAAATCAAATCAACAATAAGGAAAAATTAAATATTCGTATTATTACACCAAAAGATCATGGTGATGCATTTAATGCGCTTGAAACCGGTCGAGCAGCAGCATTTTTAATGGATGATGCATTATTAGCAGGAGAGCGTTCTCGTGCCATTAATCCAAGTGAATGGAAAATTATTGGCGAACCACTTTCTTATGAATCTTATGGTTGTATGTTAAGAAAAGGTGATGTCCAATTTAAGCAATTAATGGATAAAGCAATTGCTGATGCTCAAACATCCGGAAAAGCATTAGAATCATATAACAAATGGTTCACTCAACCTGTGCCACCAAAAGGGGCCAATATGGAACTTGAAATTTCACCAAAAATGGTTGAGTTATTTGCAAATCCTAATGATAAAGCATTAGATTAACACTTTTCTTCTCTTTCTAATCCCATGTACTAAATGTGAAAACATTTAGTACATAATCTAATTTATGTGAATTAAATATATTATGAGTTTTAATCGAATACTAGCTTTGGAACCTTTTACAGCCTTTTGGAAACATCTTTGTGATTCCATAATGAGCTTTAATTGGATGCTATTTTTTGAACCGACACCTTATGGAGACGGTATTTACTTAAACTGGCTACTCGATGGCGTTTTTGTGACAGTTTCGTTAGCAATCACCGCATGGATCATTGCATTTATACTAGGATCATTGGTTGGTATTTGCCGAACATTAGACAACAAGCTGTTAAACAAGTTTGCTGCTTGCTATGTCCAGCTATTCCGTAATATTCCTTTATTGGTACAAATGTTTTTATGGTATATGTTATTTCCTGAATTATTAAGCGGAAGTTTCAAAACATGGTTTATGTCTGAACTGTCCCCAAATATCAGTGCGTTTATTACCGCTGCAATTGCGTTGGGATTATTTACCTCTGCACGTATCGCTGAGCAGGTAAGAACAGGTATTCAAACATTGCCAAAAGGTCAACGATATGCGGCAATTGCTCTTGGTTTAACAAACAGACAAGCGTATTGTTATATTTTATTACCGAATGCTTATCGGCGCATCATTCCGCCATTAACTTCCGAGATGACCAATATTATTAAAAATTCATCCGTTGCTTCTACAATTGGGTTGATCGACTTAATTGGACAAATCGAACGTATCAATGATGCAACAAACTGTATTATTGAAGTGTTATGTGGCGTAACGCTTGCTTTCGTGTTGATAAACTATGCGGTTCTTTTCATTATGCGAAATGTTGAAAAACACATGCGTTTACCAAATATGAGTCAAGGAGGATAATATGCAGTTAATTAATTGGATTGCCGATATCCCTTCATTGGTCATTGAAAATTATCCATTATTATTAAGTGGATTATGGTTAACAACCAAAATTACTTTTATTGCCGTTGTTTTTGGTATAGTTTGGGGAACGGTACTGGCGTTAATGCGTCTATCAAATATTAAAATATTGAATGTTTTTGCCAAGTGCTATGTCAATTTATTCCGTTCCATTCCACTTTTATTAGTGCTGTTATGGTTCTATTTGGCACTACCACAGGTTATTAAACATTTGTTTAATCTTCCCCCTTATGCAGATGTGCGTATTGCTTCGGCTATGATTGCTTTTGCGCTTTTTGAAGCCGCTTATTATTCTGAAATTATTCGAGCAGGAATTAGCGCTGTTGCTAAAGGTCAATATCATGCTGCTTATGCTTTAGGAATGACAAAAAGCCAATCCATGCGTTTGATTATTTTACCTCAAGCATTCAGATCAATGATTCCATTACTGTTAACTCAAGGAATTATTTTATTCCAGGATACGTCTTTGGTTTATGTAATGAGCTTAATTGACCTGTTTGGTGCAAGTGTCACTCAAATTGGTAGTGTGCAAGGCGGCACAGTCAAATATTCTATGATTATTTTTGCAGCAGCAATTTATTTTATAATTTGTTTTACTGCTTCATGTTTAGTTAATTATTTCAAAAAAGGGATAAGTCGATGATCTCCTTAGAAAATGTATCAAAATGGTATGGACAATTTCAGGTATTAAAAAACTGTACTACACGAGTTGGTAAAGGTGAAGTTGTCGTGGTTTGTGGTCCTTCTGGATCAGGTAAGTCAACGCTGATTAAAACGGTTAATGGTTTAGAGCCCGTACAAAAGGGTAAAATTATTATTGATGGCACTGAAGTGACCAGCAAATCAACTAATCTAGCAAAATTACGCTCTAAAGTCGGGATGGTGTTTCAGCATTTTGAACTGTTCCCACATTTAACGATTTTAAAGAATTTGACGTTAGCTCAAATCAAAGTGTTAAAACGATCTGAAAAAGAAGCGCGTGAAAAAGCATTATCATTGTTAGATCGTGTTGGTTTACTTGCACATGCCAACAAATATCCTGCGCAACTTTCTGGCGGTCAACAACAGCGTGTTGCCATTGCACGTGCACTCTGTATGGATCCAATTGTCATGTTGTTTGACGAACCGACTTCAGCACTTGATCCTGAAATGGTTAATGAAGTGTTAGATGTCATGGTCGAACTAGCTTATGAAGGCATGACCATGATGGTGGTGACCCATGAAATGGGCTTTGCTCGAAAAGTGGCACATCGTGTTATCTTTATGGATGCTGGCGAGATTATTGAAGATACATCTAAAGAGCAATTCTTTAGTAACCCAGAATCAGATCGTGCTAAAGACTTTTTAGCAAAGATTATTCATTAATATTTAAAAACAAAAAAGCACTTGCTATTTCATCAAGTGCTTTTTTAATTTCTCTCTTTTTAAGCTGAGCAATACAGTCTTAAATTTTCAAACAAACAATGACTGATCCTTTTAACGCGTTATGCTATTTATCTTTTTGATTTCCATTAAGAAGATTGTAAATGGCTCAAAGTTATTACATTAGATCATTTCAAACAAATAATATACTTGGTGTTATTTTTTATTACTTCCTTTAATTTGCTGCGCTAAACCACTTTCACGATGTATTTGGTTTTTTACCGATAACGCTAAAATTTTACTTTCAGCATAAATCGCTACCGTTCTTTTCGCTCGAGTAATCGCCGTATAAAGTAAAGAACGATTCAACAATGGTGAATAATCAGTAGGTAAAATAATATTTACATGATCGAACTCCGATCCTTGCGATTTATGAATCGTCATTGCATAGGCGGTTTCGTGTTCTGGCAATCGATAAGGTGAAAAACCTTTAATTGATCCATCCGAAAAAGGAAAATAGACCCGTAATTTTGACTTATCATGTTCAGCGGTGAGCGTAATACCAATATCACCATTATACAATCCCAAAGCGGTACTGTTTCGTAAAATCATAATCGGTCGACCGATGTACCAGCCGTCCTTATGCTTTGGCTGTATTAATTTCTTCTTAATTAATAACGCTTCAATTTGCTTATTTAAACCTTGTACACCAAATAAACCATCCCTGACAGCACACAATAAACGATATTGTGCAAATTTTTCTAGAATTAAAGCTATATCATTATTGCCATGGTGCACTATCGCATCTAAATAATGCTGATAATGTTTTACACTATCGTGTAATAAAGCTTGATAAGATGATTTTGATGACAAAGGATGATAATTAATGTCATCCAATATTTCATCGCCTAATAACTGGCTAACTTTACTGTCATATCCTTCTTTTACTGCATTAGCTAATAGTCCAATCCCAGAAGATTCATTAAATCGGTAACTCTTTTTTAACAGACAAATACTATCGGTAATAGAAGCGACACTGGGTATAGAAGGAACGACATATCCGGTTAATTGGCTCAGTTCTGATGCTCTTGACTCACTATATCCATTCTCAATAAAATGACAAAGATCACCAAATACAGCTCCCGCTTCAACTGATGAGAGCTGATCTTTATCACCTAATAATATTAAACGCGCTGATGGCGATAATGCCTCGATCACTCTCGCCATCATATTTAAATCAACCATAGATGCTTCATCAATGACTAATACATCTAAATTAAGTGGATTTTTTTTATGATAGGTAAATGATCGGTTATCCGCTTTTGCACCTAATAATCGATGTAAGGTTATTGCTTCTGTTTTATTATTTAAAGATTCAAAAGGAAGCTTATTTAAGGCTTGGCTTAGTGATTCAGTCAGTCTTGAGGCCGCTTTACCTGTGGGTGCTGTCGTGACAATTCGAGCGGTAGGTTGTGTTTGTAAAATGGCGGCTAAAATTTTGGCAACTGTTGTGGTTTTCCCTGTCCCAGGCCCCCCTGAAATAATCGCAACTTTACGTGTTAATGCCACCGCAACAGCGACTTTTTGCCAATCTATTTCGGTGTGATGTTCGGTAAACAATTGATCAAGTATGGTGTTGAAATTAACGCTGCTATCTGTTTTTTCATTAAATGTTGTATGATTAAAATAGTATGCAACATTTTTTTCATCTAACCACATTCGTTGAAAATAGAGTTTGTTGTTAATAAAGATTAGTGGCGTTAGCGTAAGACCATCACTCACAACCTGATTATTTTGAGCTTGTTTGAGTGTATGTTTCCAATCAACATCTTGAGGGGATTCTAAATCTAACCATAATTTTGGATCAATGGATGACTGATTTAATAAAGTAAGATCAAGGCAAACATGCCCTAATCTTACCTCTTTACTTAGTGATAGCACTATATAACTAAAGCGTTTAAGTGTGAGATCATCATTTAATTTTGCTTTATGACTTAAAAATGCAGCCAAATGAATGTCAAGTAAACTAATTTGACTGTCTTGTTTAAATTGGTTTAACCACTCGTTTACCATGCGTAGTTTCTGTTTTAACTGATTTATAATCCAATTATATCGTCAACATCATCTTTTGAATAAGATAATTTAAAACTTAAATTAAGATTTTTACTTTCGTTTGGATTTAACTTAAATTTCCACGTAAGCTTACCTGTATCTTTGTCATAGTCCGCATTACCATATTTAACATCATCCAGTGATATGGCTTTATTTAAGATTACTGGTAACTGATCATAAACAATAATATCTATCGGTAATGATTTACTGTTTTTTACATCAATTGTATAAGCATATTTTTGTGAAATATTATTACCAAAGAAAGAAGGTTTAGATGTTTCATTCACATTGCGATTACGATTGATCAAAATATTTTTATCACGTCCTAAAGCGATGTCGAGAGTATCTTTAATATATTTGGTATCGATAAAACTTTCGCCAATATAACTACCATTGAAAAAAACTGTCAATTTTCCTGGTAAAAGATTGAGTCTATCCCAATCTGTTATTTGTGCCTGTAAATAGACATAGTTATTGATTTTTGGTGTTGCAACGTAATGATAATTTGCTACAACCTCTCTGTTTTGTAAGATCAGGATATTATCATTAGTATTTGATTTGATAGTATAGGGTAAGATAACTTCAAAGATAGTACTTATACCTAAAGTGTTAATCGTTGCATTATTTACAGTATTTGTATGACTCAATGACATCATATCATCTCTATCTTCTAACAATGGATAACCAATACCTAGCCTGTAATCACTTATATCGGGATTACTGGTTTTTATATACCAAGGAGATAAATTAGGGGCTGTTATTCCTTCGCTAGGATTCGAGGTGGATAATTTAAAATCAATGTTTTTCCAATCTAAACCGCTGTTTTGATGAATTTCAGCTTTATAAGTTAATTGTACTGGGGAATTAATATCATCAACACGTACGTCATAAGTGGGATTCCAACTTGCTTCATTGGTAACATAAGATAAAGTAATCGGTAACGTGATATCTTGATCTGAGTACACTTTAACATCAATTGCATTCGTTAAGTTTTTTGTTGTTCTTGCTAACTTTTCAAATTCTTCCTGACATTGTTCGATTTGTTGTTCAAGTTGTTGGGCTTCTTTTTCTAATGTGTATTGTTCGCTCAATGCAGACACTAAATTGGCTTTAATAAAATCCAATATATTTTTCATTCCGTTTACATTATCATTAGTCACTTTAGTGAGTTGATCTAAATGGTTTCCTTGTAAAAGGTTGATTTGCTCAGATACAGCTTTTAATTGAATTGCAGTAATATCATATTTTTCCTGCAATTGCTGTAACTTTTCAAGTAATGGCTTGGTATCATTATTTTGTTCATCACTATCAACATAGTTCTTATTTAATGAAGTCGACAATACTTTTACGTTGTTATTATTAAATCCAATACTTATCGAATTTGCTTTTGCCCCATTGGCAATACCTGTTAAAACAATTGCATTTTCACCCTTTTTTAATGAAACTGTCGACTGACCTTGTAATTCAGCACCTTTTAGAAACAACGTTACTTTATTGAGTATCACGTCATTAGCGGCTAATACGTTGCTTGATATTAACGCACTTAATAATAATAATTTTTTCATTGTTTTTCCTTTGTTTATAATAAATTTAGATTTTTTCATTTAATTGAACTATTCCCGAGGACATGACTATTTTGTCTTAATTAATAAAAAAATCTAATATTTTTTGATATTATTTTTTTGTTTAATATATTGAACATTTCATAAAATTAATATAAATTATGTTACAGATATAAAACACAAAAAGAGAGGTGTTGCTATGAGTAATTTTAGCTATCTAAAACAGGCAATTAAGCGAAAAAATTTATCCCTACAAACCGTTGCCGATGCTTGTAAAATGACCAAAGGTTATTTAAGTCAACTTATCAATGATAAGGTTAAAAATCCTAGCGCACAAAAATTACAATCCCTTCATCACTATTTACAAATAGAGGAATCGACGATAAATAAAAAAGTCGGCGTCATATTTGGTAAATTCTACCCTTTACATACTGGTCATATTCATTTAATTCAACGAGCCATTAGTCAAGTCGATGAACTTTATGTTGTGCTCTGTTCAGATACTATCCGTGATATGGCACTGTTTGAACAAAGTGCAATGTCTCGCCAACCAACAATTAATGATCGTATTCGTTGGTTACTGCAAACGTTTAAATATCAAAAAAATATCCATATTGAATTATTAAAAGAAGATGGAATTCCTGCGTATCCAAACGGTTGGCTTGAGTGGAGTGATCGTGTCAAAAAACTATTTAGAGAAAAAGGCATAAAACCCAATTGTGTCTACTCGAGTGAACCTCAAGATGTCGCTATGTATAAAGATTTATTCGATTTAGAAACAGTACTTATCGATCCAGAACGAAAATTTATGCAAGTCAGTGGGACTCAAATCCGTCAAGCTCCGCTGCAAAATTGGCAATATATTCCGACTGAAGTAAGACCATTTTTTGTTAGAACTGTTGCTATTTTAGGCGGAGAATCCAGTGGAAAATCAACACTGGTTAATAAACTCGCCAATGTATTCAATACGACTAGTGCATGGGAATATGGCCGTGATTATGTATTTTCACAGCTTGGGGGGGATGAACGTGCCTTACAATATGCTGATTACGATAAAATCGCATTAGGTCATGCACAATATATTGATTTCGCAATAAAGCATGCCAATAAGGTCTCTTTTATTGACACTGATTTTGTCACCACTCAAGCTTTTTGTAAAAAATATGAAGGTAAAGAACACCCTTTCCTACAGGCGATGATCAACAACTATCGTTTTGATTTAGTGATATTGTTAGGTAATAACACACCATGGGTTGCTGACGGACTACGTTCACTAGGCAGTCCAAAACAACGTAAAGATTTTCAACAATTACTTATCTCAATTCTTGAAAAAAATAATATCAAATATATTCCAATTGATTCGCCTGATTACGAAGAACGCTATTTACGTTGTATTGAATTGGTTAATCAACTTATTAATGATAAAGAGTATTAATTATGAATAAATTAAGTCATCTTGCTATATTTATTGGACGTAATAAATTTTACCCTCTATTTTGTGTACTTTGTGTTACGTTAGCCTTTTTATATACTGATCCTTTTACCCATTTGAATTTACGTTATTTTGTCTCTTATGTTGGTGCTTTTTGTGGGCTACTATGTGTTATTTTATTGGCTAAACGCAAAAATATGGGAAATGTTATCGGTATGCTGGCAGTGGTTGCTGAATGTTATGCCAACTACTTGGGTAACAATATTGGTGCAGGCTTGCCAACTTTCTACTATTTTGGATCGCATATTATTGGGTTAATCACTTGGGAAAAAAATCAAGACTCACATAAAAATGTTAAAGTGCGTTCGTTGAGTGAAAATGCTTTTCTATATACCCTGATTTTTTTAATCGCAGCAGTATTTTTCAACGTCTACTTAACCAACGCAATTGGTGTTGAAAATACCGTTTATCAATTAATTACAAACTGTTTTATCTTCGGATTAGGCGTTGTAGCTCAACTACTATTAATGATGCGTTATTCATTCAATTGGTATTTATGGGTGATATTAAATGTGTTAGTGATTGGGTTAAATATTTATACAAATAATATCGTAATCGCAACGCAATACTTAATCTACCTGTTCAATGCCATTTACGGGATTTGTGAATGGAAACAATCTGAATCAAAACAAACGACCTAACATATTGTTTATCATTAGCAGATTGTTGTTAAATGGATAATTTAATAAGCAAAAAATAGAAAATAATAAACTTATTTTCTATTTTTTGACTAGCAATGAGATAAACCTAAATTGATATTTTAATTTTTGAAGTTACCGTATCAAGATATTGGCATTAACATAAATAAACAGCTATTATTCAATTTCACCTTTCACCAAAGGTACAAATTTTACTTCGCCCATATTTTTCGTTATATAACTATCGCCATTACGCTCAATTAATTGTAAAACCTGATGGTTTACCCCTACGGGTATCACTAATCGACCTTTATCTGCTAATTGTTTAACAAGATTAATTGGTACTTCAGAAGCGGCTGCGGTAACAATAATACCATCAAAGGGACCACGCTCTGGCCACCCTAACCAACCATTACTATGTCGAGTGGCAATATTGTGAATGTCGAGTTGTTTTAAACGACGTTTAGTATTCCATTGTAAACTTTTGATTCTCTCGATCGAACAGACATGATCAACTAATTTTGCCAAAATTGCCGTTTGATAACCTGAACCTGTCCCTATTTCAAGAACTTTTGAATCGGGTTCAAGCTTTAACAATTCAGTCATACGGGCAACGATATAAGGTTGTGATATAGTCTGTCCACTACCAATGGGCAAAGAACGATCATCATAAGCTTGATGAGAAAGGGCTTCATCAATAAAATGTTCTCGTGGTGTTGAGGCTATCGCGGCTAATACACGTTCATCTTTGATTCCTTGCTGACGCAATAATTGAATTAGAGACTGCATTTTTAAACTTTGCATATTAGTTACTCATTTCCTGTAATCAATTCTCGTATTACACTTGTTGCATAACAACCTGATGTTAAATAGAAGGTAATCTCAATACTGTTATCATTTATCCATTGCCAATTAAGTTGCTGAGGACGCAATAATATCGAACGTCTTGCCGTTTCAAGACGCTCTTTTTTAAATAATTCAGTAAATAGTGACCAGTTGGCTAAACATTTTTGCTCAAATTCAAGTGAGCAAGATTGAGTACCAAGTTGAGAATCCCCTATCATTGGCGCAGTAATATTAACTTCCCCGTTTAACAACCGAGATTGTAACAATGAAAGGTCATTTGATTGCGCAACAAACCAACTTCCTCGTTGGGCTAATTGCAAAATATCACCTTCTAAAACGGTTTGATGCAGACCTTGTTCGATACGTTTACTGACAACATCATTAAAAATCGCACTTCGTGCTGCCGAAAGATAAAAACTTCTTTTTTTACGATCTTTAACGGTAATTTCACCATTAGCCCATTTTAATGCTTGAATTATATTATTATCATCTCGACCAAAGCGCTGTTCGCCAAAATAATTGGGTACGCCATGTTGCTTAATGGAAGCTAATTTTGATTCAAGTTCAATAGTATCACTTAAGTTAGTGAGTTTTATATTAAAATAATTACCTTTTAACGCACCTATTTTTAATTTTTTATTATGCCTTGTAACCTTTAGAATTTGACAGCCTGCCAAATCAAAATCAGTAAAATCAGGTGATTCCTTTCCTGGCATATGTAAACTGAACCATTGCCGAGTCACTGCATGTCGATCTTTAAGCCCTGCATAGCTCACCAATTTTGGCGAAATACCGACATATTTAGCTAACTGTTCAGCAACAAAAATAGTATTACAATCTTTTTTTTCAAGATAAACTAAAACATGTTCACCTTCGCCGGTTAATTCAAAACCAAGATCTTCTGTTACCACAAAGTCTTCATATTGTTGCTTGTATTGTCCCGTTGTTTTCGGCTTTCCATATAAAAAATTAAGTTCTGCTAACACGTGTAATGCCTATTAAGTAAATGAATCAATTTAACGTTTTTGAGAGAGTAATACTACCGCTTCACATGCAATACCTTCTTTGCGCCCAGTAAAGCCTAGTTGTTCAGTCGTGGTGGCTTTAACACTGATTTGATCAAAATGAACATTGAGATCTTCGGCTATATTAACTCGCATCTGATCAACATGAGGACGCATTTTCGGTTCTTGTGCAATAATAGTGGTATCTAAATTGACCAACTGGTAACCTTTTGCTTGAACAATGCCATAGACCTCTTTAAGTAATATTCGACTATCAATACCTTTATATTTAGGATCAGTATCTGGAAAAAGTTTTCCAATATCACCTAGTGCTAATGCGCCAATTAGCGCATCAGTAATCGCATGTAACACAACATCACCATCAGAGTGTGCAACCAAACCATATTGATAGGGTATTTTTACACCAGCTAAGGTGATGGGTCCTTCCCCTCCAAATTTATGAACATCAAATCCGTGCCCTATTCGCATAAATCACCTTTTTGCATTTGGTTAGTTAAAAAAAATGAGGCCAGAGCTAAATCTTCTGGATGTGTAATTTTTATATTATCCCGACGGCACTCAACTAATAGAGGATGTCCACCAGCATATTCAATCGCTGAGGCTTCATCAGTAATTGGCACATGATTATTTAAAGCAAGTTGTAAACAAGACTTCAACTCACCAACCTTAAATAGTTGAGGCGTTGCAGCCCCCCACAAATACGTACGATCTTCTGAAGATTCGATAACGTTGTCATTGGTCTGGTAAGCTCGTTTGACAGTATCACTGATACGCGTTGCTAAAATAGCACCTTGTTGTGTTTCAACCACGGTGTTTATCAAACGATTTATATCATTATGATCAACACAAGGTCTGGCTGCATCATGCACTAAAGCCCATTGTTCATCATTTAAAACCTGTAGCCCAGCTAAGACTGAATCAGCACGAGTTGAACCACCTTTGACAACATGAATTCGAGGATGAGTTGCAATAGGTAGAGTTGCAAAAAGATGATCTTTAGCATGGATAGCAACAATAATCTTGCCTATTCGTGGATGAGATAGTAACTTTTGTAATGTATGTTCTAAAATGGTCATTGAACCAATTTTAAGATACTGTTTAGGCGTTTGGCTATTCATTCGGCTACCAATCCCAGCTGCCGGAACGATTGCAATAATATTACTCGTGTTGTTCACATAATGCCTTATTATTGATGAGAATTTGAGTCGATAATGATTCGGTAAAAATATTCATTAGGCTTAACCATGCCTAAATGGCTACGTGCTCGCTCTTCTATCGCTTCTGAACCACGTTGCAAATCATTAATCTCGGCAAACATCTGTTCATTACGGACTTTAAGTTTATTGTTTTGTTCATGCAAGCTTGCAAGCATTTGCACATTTTCTTGATAATCATAGACATTATTTTTTCCAAACCATAAAGAGTATTGCAGATAACCAAGTAACACCAGCAATATTAATACTATTTTCCATTGCCTCATACGTTTAATTTTACCTTTAATCTAGATACATTTTACTGGTTTAGGTAATCCAGCCAATTTCGTTGCTTGTTTTGCTGGTCCTTCTGGGAATAATTTATATAAGTAACGGCTATTGCTTTTTTCTGGTCCAAATTTTTTTTCTAATGCTTTGACTAATGCTCGAATCGCAGGTGACGTTTTATATTCCAAATAGAAATCACGAACAAACAAGATAACATCCCAGTGCGCCTGAGTTAATTCGATCGATTCTTGTAACGCCAGTTCTGGCACAAGTTCAACAGACCAATCCTGCCAATTTTTTAAATAACCGTTATCATCTGTTTTTATCTGTTCTAACATTTTTTTAGTACGCTGTTTTATTTTCTGGATATTATACTCAATTATATGCAATCCAACACTAATTTTGATGTTTAAAGTCACAGTATGGAGCCAATAATGCTTAAAATTGACGAAAATTAAAGCAAACAAGCTTTTTTTCAAAAATAGCTATTTACAAATAAGTCCGACTCCTTTAATATTCACAGCCATTGCGGAAGTGTGGCTGAGCGGTTGAAAGCACCGGTCTTGAAAACCGGCGAGGGGCGACCCTCCCAGAGTTCGAATCTCTGCGCTTCCGCCATTTTTCAATTCAATATATTGAAAAAGGTGAAGTTTTTAGTAACATCGAGTATTTCCCCATTTTTCTATCCCTGCTAAAATCGTTAATAATTATTAAATAGTTATAATAATTTTAGAATCTGTATATAGTAAATTTTTTTAACAACATCGAATTTACCTCAATTCTTTTTAATTGGACGTTAGACCTGTACCATTTCTTTATATAAACTTATAACATCAATGACTTTTAATCCATAAAATTATGTTATATTAATAATAACAAATTCATTCTTACCCAGAATCACCTTAGGATAAAACTCAGGAAAAATTCCCCAATTTAAATGCAATAAACAGTACGCAATTATTGCGTCAAAAATATTAATCTGGCATATAAACTACCTTTGCAAAATTGCACTTAAATTAGTCGAAGTTATATTACTTAAAACGTCCATTAAAATGAGGGCACATAATTGGTAGGTACTATTAATATTTAAGTGATTTTTATTAATCCCATCAAATACTACCAAAATTAATTAAACTATTTATTTTGAGAAAACTATAAGCATATAAAGACCAGTATTTTATTGAATTTTTAATGAGTCTGATCTTGAAAGAAAAAATAGAATAAACAAGATTCATTTATAAAGAAAAAATTGTTGAGCAAGCAAGTAGAACAATAAAATTTAAATTAACATTGCCTGAAAGCCTAAAGGGGGATGAACTAAATAACATCACAGTTGATATTATTTCGATAACAACCTTACTATTTTTCCTGATCTAGTAGCAAATTCTTTACTATATTTTACAGAAAATTGCAGAAAAACAAAAAATGATGATTAATATGTACCATGATAGCCAATCTTCAGGTTGTATTATATTACGGATAACTAAGCCTTATGGCCTTCGCGGTAGCTTTCACATCTTAGCTAATGTAATGCACAATCCCAAGCCCTAAATTTCTTGAACACCTCAGTGATGTGTTAGGGTAAACCCACTGAAACGAATGGGATCAGCTCTCCTACGAAATTCGTTTAAACTTGCATTCTACGACTTAGTCCTATTCCGAGCTCAGCATGGCTACAAAGAAACAAACATTCATTGCATGCCTATGCCTTCGCTATTTTTGTATTCTCCATTTCCGACAAAATCTTTATAAACTTTTAAGTTTTCTTAAGCTTTAATCTAATGCTCAGCAAGTTTAACCGCTTTCATGTCTGATGTTTTACATTTTTTATCTTGTAAAATACCAACGCCAAAATCCATTTTAAACGCTTGTTATTATCTATAAATACCTAATTAAAGGAAAAATGGAAGTCATTTTACAATCAGCAATATTTGAATCCATAAAAAATTATTCTTGGTAATATTTTATCATTTTCAATGCTTCAACAAGCCTTGAGATATCAACCAATTGAAGACAAGCTAAGCTCAACCTTCCATTAGTAAGAATATAAATAGCGTATTTTTTTGCTAATTCAGAAATTTCTAAAGTTGTAAGGTTAAGATTGATAAACATCCCATTACTGTTCTGATTTGTCACTAATTTATCTAATCCCACTTCAAAAAGAGCTTCGAGTAATGCTCTCTTACGTAAATGTAAACTATTAGATAATTGAGTTAATTCTTCATACCATATAGTTGCTAATGCTTTACTTCCAATGACTTTTGCAACTTTCTTAGCGATATTCTGAGGAGGCATTGAGTATGATGAACGCACAATCTGTTTAGCATATATTTCAAAACCCTCTACAATTTTGTTATCCTTAGCAAAACAAGTCAATGTGCCCAGCCTCTCACCATAAAGTCCCAAGCTTTTCGAGAATGAATTAACAACAAAAAAATAATCTAAGTGCTTATACAACGGCAACAGAACATTTTTATCTTGTTCTATACCATTAGCCAATCCCATATAGGCAAAATCCACAACAACCGACACTTTTTTGTCTTTTGCTAAAATTGCTACAATTTCCCATTGTTCTAAGCTTAAATCAACGCCTAAAGGGTTATGACAACAACCTTGAATGAGAAGTATATCCCCACTTTCCATTCGAGAAATAGATTTTAACATTAGCTCGAAATCCAGTTCCCCATTCTCATTCAGAGAATAGTGATAATAGGAAAAATCTAAGTTAGTATTTTTGGCAATTTCAATATGGTTACCCCAAGTAGGACTGCTAAACCATACTCTACGGCACTGCTCAAATCGTTTGAGAATAGAGAAAATTAACCATATTCCTCCTGATGCTCCTATTGTTTGAACAACAGATTGATAATACTGGTTGGATGTTTGAATGCTCAACAAAGAAGCAATTTCTCTACGAAATGTATTTTCGCCAAGTATAGAGAAATCAATGTTTTCTTCATCTATGATTGAAGCATTAGGACTGTTTAAGACGGTAAATCCCGTTGTTTTATTAATTTCACTTTCAAAATACCCAAGACATAAATTCATTATATTCTCTCGATTATCTTTAGCGATTAGGGATGCAATCTCTGCTATGGGATCAAGTGTGATCTTATTTTCAATATAAAACATACTAATTGTTCCTAGATTATTTCAATACGTTATTTATTTTTCACGCAAATTGATAGCACAGCCTTTGCAATCGAGTCAGCATCAATCATAAAATCAATCCAGTGTGATGGACGACTACTTCCTGATTGCATAAACCAACGTACATGCTCTGTGGGAATACCTAATACAAACAGATGGTTATGAATTGTCCCATCTGCACCAATTGGATTAAAAGGGGAGGGAGTTACATTAACGCCACCCGTTTCGAATACATTGCCTTCTTCATCTCTATTTATGAAGGGAGTGTAAATTCCACGTTCATATAATTTAATAGTTAGCGGGTTTTTGTCCTGCTGGAGATTAGCAATAGGAACTCGAGCATCGATTAATGTTGTGACTTTTTGTTCATACTGCTCAAGCATATCTGATAATAGAATATAGCAGTGTTCACCTATTTCAAATCGTGCTTTAGGCGGTGCTATCGAAACTATCCCAACTTTAATCAGTGCCAAAAGTTGTTTTATGCGAAACAAAGGTGGACCAGCTGAAAGCAATGTGATGATAGGAACATAATCATGGAGGAACGATTGATGTGTGTCTGGAGTCAATCCCCCAAAATCAATAGCCTCACGTAGACTATCACGAGAATAACGCAATACATCTAATGCACTTTTTAAAGGTGAATTTACGTTTCCATCGATAGCTTCTGATAAATCAGACAATAATAAATCGATTAAGTTTTTTTCCCATTCCTCAACACTATTGAAAATTTGCTCATCAAAAGGTCTTGCTAGCCGTTTGAGATCAAGCGGTGTAATTTTTTTACTTAATATCTCCGAGGCAATTGATGCTAATAAAACACTATCTTCAACTTGCTGTTCTTGGATCATTGTAATAAATTGATCTGCAGCTATCCGACCGAGTTGATTAAAAATAAGTTGTCGAAAATAAATTAAGTTAACTTCAGCTTCTAATAAAGGCCAAACATCATAATTGAAATCTAAGTTATCTGCCATTTTCTGACGTAAAACCGCAATCTTCTCAATTGTGAAAATGATACCACTGAATTTATAATCAGCTGGTTTCTGATTGCGTCCTCTAGCTAAAATGGGTAAACCACTTCGCGAACCACAATATAAAATCGGTTCTTTTCCTGAAGGAAAATAAATTATTTGATTATTATCAGATTCTATATATTTACCACCACGCCCTTCTGTTAATTCAGCGATAATATCAAAGAATGAAAGACCTATACCAATAACACCCACCTTCTCTTGGGGATATATAGATGTAAAATCCATTTCATTTGCTGAATCGCTGGCATAAAATGTTACTTTATTATCAGTTTTTGCAAAGTCTTCCAGCTTTTTAAAATATCCTTGATATTTGTTAGTAGAGTGACCAGTAGTTATTACTACCGCTCTGTTAATCCAAGAACCATGTTGCTTTGATACAACAAGATAGCTTTCATTCTGCTTTTCAATATCAATAATAGTATCCTTGTATTCAATTAGTTGTACATTTTTAGGAAGGTTAGATAATATTGTTTTATATAAAAAATATAAGTACTCACCATAATACTTTCTTGGGGCAAATCCCTGATAATCATCAAAGTCACTATATTCATTTTTCCACCATTCGGCAAAAGAAGGACCACATCCGGGTGCTGCTCCTTCAATAGGCCCATGGCCAGAAAATGCAGAAATTTCCGTAGATAGTGTGTTCATAATGTAACTTTTACTTTGCGAACTATCCCAAATTCGCCCCTGTCCAATACACCGATCATCGACTACAATGATATTCAATTGTTCTGTTAATTTAATTTTATTAAGACGAGCAACTAGTCTTTCAAGAACAGACATTCCACGCGGACCAAGCCCGATAATAGTAATAGTATTTATTGTCATTTTTTATTCCTATATTCAAATAATTTTATTTTATTTAATGATTTCATGGTTTCTTTTACATCATCAAGATTATCTATATAACGTTTCTTAACGATTGGCTCAATTTTTAATTGAAATATTTCGTTTTTGGTAGAGACCTGTTCTTTGACTAGATCTATTCCGATTTCCATGTAATGATCATTAAGTAATTGTGACCAAAGTCTTTCAATATCATCTTCTTTTAAAATTAAAGGTAATAGATCATTAATCGAAGCATTTTTATAAAATATATCGCCAAAGCTTGGGGCTATAATGATTTTAAATCCCCAATCTTTCAGTCCCCAAACAGCAAACTCACGCGAAGAACCAGTCGCAAACTCACGACCTGCAACTAAAATCGTAGCACGTTGATATTTAGGATTATTCATAATGAAGTTAGGATCTTCTCGCCAATCAGCAAACAACGAATTTTCATGCCCAAATCTAGTAGGTTTGTAGCAAAATCTGGCAGGCATAATTTGGTCTGTATCAATATTGTTTTTAAGCAGTGGCATCCCTCTGCCGCGATAAAATTGTCTATTCATTATTTAGTAACTCTAGATCATCTACTGTTGGAATGTGGCCTTTGATTGCCGAAAGTGTTACGATTCGTGGGGAAGTAATATGTGTCCTAACTCCAATTCCTTGTCTTCCCTCAAAATTTCTATTACTGGTTGAAACAACTCGTTTACCTGATTTTAATTTATCACTATTCAAACCTACACAAAGAGAGCATCCAGAAAGGCGGCGAAAGTCGGCGCCTGCTCTTTCAAAAATTTTATCCAATCCTTCCTTCACTGCTTGTCTATAAACAGCCATTGAACCAGGTACAATCAACATATTTACATTAGAATGAACTTCGTGATATTTAAGAAGAGATGCTACAACTCTAAGATCCTCAATACGTCCATTGGTACAAGACCCAATAAATACATTAGTGATTGGTAACATGGAAACAGTTTCTCCTTCATGTAATCCCATGTATTCAATAGCCTGTCTAGCAGCTAGACACTCGCTTGGATCATCAATTTTTTCAATAAAAGGGATCTTTTCTCCTAGTGATATTACTTGAGAGGGATTTGTCCCCCATGTAATCATAGGTTGAATTTGTTCGGCATCAATTTGGACATATTTATCGAATTTTGCTTCTCGATCAGTGGCATAAGACATCCATTCTTGAATCATTTCTTGAGAAACTTTTATTTGACGCTTTGCTAAAGCTTTTTGAAGATAGCTAATAGTAGTGTCGTCAGGAGAGATAATTCCTGCACTTGCACCAGCCTCAACGGTCATATTACAAAGTGTCATGCGTTGTTCCATCGAAAGTGATGAGATTGTACTACCTGTATATTCAATAATATAACCCTGCCCACCTCCAGTTCCTATTTTTCGAATGATCGAAAGTGCTAAGTCTTTAGCATCAACATTCACTTATAATTTGCCATCAACTTGTATACACATTGTTTTAAAAGGGATTGCTCGTAACGTTTGGGTAGCTAAAACATGTTCTACTTGGCTAGTTCCAATACCATATGCTAAAGCACCAAATGCACCGTGTGTTGTTGTATGAGAATCACAGCAGACTAATGTTATTCCAGGTATCACTCTGCCTTGCTCAGGTGCAATAACATGGGTTATCCCTTGCTCGTATGAACCCAGTTTATTATGCTTGATGCCGTGTAATTCACAATTTCTTCGTAAGAGGTCAATTTGAGTCCATGTTAAAGAATCTTTATTCATATCAATAACAGACGTTGTAGGTGTATTATGATCTTCAGTTGATAATGTTCTATCGGGTCTATGGACCTTTATACCTTTTTCTTTTAATCCCTCAAACGCAGGTGGAGTATTAATTTCATGAAGAAGATGCAAATCTATATAGATAAGAACTTCTCCCGCTCCTAAAGAGTCAACAATATGTGATTGCCAAATTTTCTGAACAATTGTCTTAGGATTCATCGACTTCACCAATAGATGCTAAAGGCTCTTTATTTCTAGGAAATAAAATAAAACATAATAAAGCCGAAAATGTTAAAATAGCTACAGTTGCCCATACAGCTCTCCATCCGTAGACATATGCGACACGGGAAACTAGAATAGGGGTTAGAAACGATGAGATAAATACAGTGGTGCCTACCATACCTAATGCAGTACCTGCACGATTAACGCCTGCTCTAACAGCCGCTTCGGTGTAAGCAATACCATGCCAGGCGTGGCCAAACAAGCCGGTTAACACAAGAAATACAACTCCCATATACGTGTTACTTACCATTAAACAAAGCACCAAAGAAGTAATTCCACCAAGGATAGCGAAATACTTTAACAAAGGAATACGATTCTTTTTTCTGTCCGTGTAGTAACCAGACCAAATCCTAAGTATTCCTCCACCTATCTGAACACCAATGAGAATAATAGAAATCGATGCTAAATCTATATTTAGAACATCTCGCATATAGACTCCCCCGAATGTAAGTACTGCCATTTGAGGTACAGTTAGAAAACCAGCAGACATAACAATTTTCCATACTTCAAAACTTTTTAATGGTGAAGATACTGAGAGAGTTGATTTGTCTGTATATTTTAATTCGGTATGCTTAGAGTTGATAAAGAATACAACAACAAGGCCGACAATAAAACCTATAGTGGCTAATACAATAAAAGTCACTTCAAAACCATATGTATAGGCTAACCAAGGAAACAAACCTGTTCCAATTGCGCCTCCAACAGGGATTGCAGTTTGGCGTATACTCATAGCAAAGCCACGCTCACTATCATCAAACCACGACATTATCGTTCTACCTGATGATGAGTTAATGCTACCACCAAAGATTCCTGCTATTGCTAAAGTTCCTGCCAAGTGTAAATATTTAACACCATCATACGAAGCCTCCGGAGTAAGTGATACAGCTATTACAACAAATACTCCTGCTGATGACCATAAACCTAGAGTTAGAACTGTCTTGTCCCCTAACTTATCTGTGAGGATTCCCCAAATTATCTCTGAAGCCGCAACACCCAGCCCCATAGCACCTAAAACAAAACCAAGTTCATATAATGAAAAATTATAAGCATCTCGCATTAAAATTCCTGTTATAGGAATACCAGCAAATCCCATTGCAAATGTTGCTTGTGCGAGCACACCAACGCCAAGCACAAACCAACGATAATTATCTTTTTTATTCATTTTTTCCTCAATTAAATATAGTCAATTGCAATTAAAAATAGTTGGTTATATTTAGGGCTTATATCCCCTAAATATATAGTTCAATCAATTTTTTTTACGGGTTCTAACCAAATAATCAAGCTGATACATCCAATATCTGATGCCCATGACTCATGCACAGAACCAGGTCTAAGTAATATCAGATCATTTTTTTTCACTGTACCCATTGATGTATGCATTTCACCCTCCAATATATACATTAACTCAAACCCTGTATGTAAATGCAGAGGGCTATATCCACCTTTGTTATAACGAATAATTGCTCCTGAGGCTCCATTAGATTCTTCACCTTTAAACAACCAATGGACTTCTGCATTTGCACGCCCATTAGTAACAATAGGTTCGAACTTAATGTCTTCTTTGCGTAGTCTTTCACGGAGCGTTCCAATTAGGAGCCTTGGTAAAATTTCAGGTAACTGATCAATTTTGAATGGTAAGGTCATAATTTATCCTTACCTCAATTATCGATAAAGCAAGTTGGATCGTTCACTGTTGCCCAGTTTGAATATTCATGAACTTTGGACGTATCAGAAAAACTATAAGTTTTTAGTAACCAACGTTTACGTCCTTGTTCTGGATCGTTGACATCTATCCACTCTCGATTATGGATGCCTGTTTGATTACCAAAAATTAACATTTCTCCTTTTTTAATCATATGACGTAATTTTTCAGATTGACTCATTGCATCTTTTAGTTCCAGCAGAGCTTTAATTGCTCTAATATCATTAGGATCTTGAGGGCGTGTGAATGTGTCTTGATAACGAATTTGATCTTTTTCAAGTAAAATTGCATGTATAGTGGAACTATGCCAATTTTTGTTACTTTCTCGAGAACGGTCATCGACATCCGTTTGAAATATTTTTTGAGATAATATTGAGATGGTTTTTTCGCTCAAATGTTTTTTTAACTCTTTAGCATCGATGTAGTTAGTATAAATAAGCTCAGATTCGTTAACACGTAAACCTAACAAAGATACATAATCAGCTCTTACCATATGATAAGAACGATCGCAGTGATAAATTAAGTCACCATCGGTAAAACCTGTTTTTTTACCTTTGAATTTATTGAAAGTAACTAGATCGGTAAAATAATCACCATTATTACGGCTTTGATATGAAAATAAAGGGGCGCTTAGAAGTTGGGATATGAGTTCCATGAAACCTTCACTAATGAATGTATTTTTGGCTAGATATTTATGTTCTGTTGGATTATCTAAATTAAGCTCAGGTAATTCATGCTCTATTGGGCAATTACCCAAGATATGAAACATGATTACCTTTCTCTGTACGATCAGTTATGATTGCATTGCAGGCATATATCAAGCTTTCTGGCACAACACCTTTAGCAATAATTGTGGAAATATATTTCTTAAATGCAGGATAATCACTATAGGGATTATTTGTATTTAATGTTAAAAGTTGATCAAGCTGTTCTTTTTCACTCTGTGCAAATGTAAAATTTAATTTCATGCATATTTCCCTATTTAAAAGTTAATTCATTAATGGTAACAATATTTGCAATTTTGCTAATAATGTGGACGGCACATTCATGGCTATGTTTATCCGATGAAGCAATACAATCTTCAAGGACTTGCACATTATAATTTCTGTCATGCGCAGAAAGCGCTGTTGAAAGGACTACAAACTCTGATGAAACACCTGTTAAAATAACTTCCTCAATATTATTCAGGCGAAGCAACATATCTAAATTGGTATTTAAAAATGGATCAATTTGATGCTTGGTAATAACTGACTCTCCTTCTTTTGGCAAAAGTTCATCACAAATTTGTGTTGCCCAACTGCCTAAGATTGCTTGTTCTTGCCCTTTAACATGTTTAAATAGTTTAGAGTTAGATAACCACTCAGCATAATTTTTACTAAAACCAAAAACTACGTAAATGATCATCATGTTATATTTTCTTGCTAAATCTAATACTCTTGTAATATTTTTAATGATATTGCGTTCTTTTGATTGCTCATAAAACCCATCATGTCCAACACTACCTTCTGGATGAACAAGTTCATTAATAACATCCAGAACCAATACAGCTTTTTTAGTCATCATTTAGTCCCTGCTGTATTGAGAAACAAAGCTCTCAACTTTTATTTCTAATTCAGAAAGCGTTAAACAAGTATTTTCGAATCGATTATTAATACAGTTCTCATAAAGATCATCAAGTAACTTAGGCTTAGCTGCAATACCCTTTTTATCGAGTAAATGTTTTATTATCGACTTACCTGAATGGCGTGAAACAAATAATTCACGTTGGCGATTAAAAATATTTGGTTTAACAAACTCATAGGTGTTTGGATCAGCGAGAATACCATGTTGGTGTATTCCCGCAGCAGTACCAAATACATAAGGTCCAAAAATGGGTTGATTTCGAGCTGTATCCATAAAAATAGTGCTACAAAGCAATTGGTATACATTATATAGTTTACTTAATATGATATCGGTATAAACATGATAAATATCGCGTTTAAAAAATAACGTTGAGGCAACGGTTTCTAAAGATGCGTTTCCAGCTCGTTCTCCGATACCGCCTAGCGTTACCTGCACTTCATCAGCACCAGCTTCAATACCAGCAAGAGTATTCGCTAATGCAAGACCCAAGTCATTATGACAATGAGTTGAAACACTGATATTTTCCCCCACTTCTGATTTAATAAACCGGATAAGATTTCCAAATTCGAAGGGGGAAGAGAATCCAGTGGTATCAGCTAAAATAATCTGATTAGCACCAGCATCTACTGCGGCATGAGCCATTTCTTTCATAAAATCATAATTAGCACGACTAGCATCTTCAATACCAACAGAAATACGACAATCACTATTTTGATAAACAAAACGAACGGTATTCATCATTTCATCAATAGATTGTGCGCGAGTAATATTACGTTTATTCCTTAAGTGAATATCACTACCTGTAGCCACGATCTGAATAGTATGGTTTTTACTTCTACCAGCTGCATCAAACGCAAGTTGTACATCTTTTTCCAACGTTCGAGAAAATGTTGCAATCCCTGATAAAGTTAATTCCTGACTAATCAACTTTGTAGCTTCAAAATCAAATTTAGATGAAGCAGGAAACCCCGTTTCAATATGATTAACTCCCAAGGCCTCTAACTCTAAAGCTAAATTAAGTTTTTGTTTTGGATTCATCGCATTTTGTGGCGCTTGTTCCCCATCTCTTAACGTTGTATCCAGTATAGATATTTTTCTCATTTTACCCTCTTTTTTAAAATAACATACATACTGGTATGTATTAAATCACACAAACAATAACTTGTACACAAATAAAACAAAATAATATATTTTAATATTTACAATAATTTAACTAATTGTTGCTTTTAAAATGTCGTGGTGTATTATTACATAACATACATACTAATATGTATTTATTAAAAGTAATATAAACATAAACGGAGATAATTATGATAAATGTAGCTATTAATGGTTTTGGTCGTATTGGGCGTAGTTTTATGCGTGCGTTGTATGAGAGTTCGCATAATATCAAAATTGTTGCGATCAATGATTTAGGTTCGATTGAACAACTAGCACATCTTTTAAAATATGATACGGCTTTTGGACGTTTTGCTAAAAGTGTCGAAGTAAAAAAAGGTTGCTTGGTGATTGATGGTCATGAGATTGTGGTATATCAAGAGCGTAATCCTGAAAATCTCCCATGGGCGGAACACAAGATCGATATAGTACTAGAATCAACAGGTGTCTTTAACGATGGAAAAAAAGCTCAAGCCCATATCAAAGCCGGGGCTAAAAAAGTTCTCATCTCTGCGCCTGCATCAAATGTTGATTTGACTATTGTTCAAGGTGTTAACAACCACATGTATAATAAAGATGAACATCACATTATTTCAAATGCCTCATGTACTACAAACTGTTTAGCTCCGTTAGTTAAAGTATTACATGAGCATTTTGGTATTAAATCGGGATTTATGACAACTATTCATGCTTATACACAAGATCAAAATCTACAGGATGCTCCACACCGTGATATGAGGCGAGCGCGTAGTGCTGCTCAAAATATTGTTCCTACATCAACAGGTGCTGCGCAATCAATTGGCATTGTCATCCCTGAGTTGAATGGAAAATTAGATGGTAGTTCTGTACGGGTTCCGGTAATTACAGGATCAATGATAGATCTAACTCTAAATCTAGAGAAAGAAGTGACAGAACAACTAGTAAATGATACCATTAAACAAGCAACCAGCTCTAAAAAAATAGATGGTATTCTCGTTTATACAGAAGATGAAATTGTATCATCAGATGTTATTAAAAATTCAGCTTCATCTATTTTTGACTCTAAACTCACTAAGGTTATTGATGGAAAACTACTCAAAGTTGTTAGTTGGTATGACAATGAATGGGGGTTTTCAAACCGTTTAGTGGATACTATTTTACAGATTAAATAAATAATTAATTAAAATCATACTATCGACTGATGGTATGATTTTTATGGTGAAAATGAATAATAAACAAAATTCCAAAGATAAACTAATTAAAGCTATGGCTGATCTTCTATTAGAAAAAGGTCTAGCTGCTACTAGCCCAAGAGATATTTTAACTCGTGCTGAAGTCGGTCAAGGTAGCCTTTACCATTATTTTAATGGTAAAGAGGATCTGTCCCTATATGCAATAAAATATAATGTAGATCAACTAATAAGTTTTAATGCTTCAGTGCTAAATACAGATAAAAATGCATATAATAAACTTTCAGATCTGCTATTAAGAGCTCGTAACATAGATAGAGGATGTGTAGTTGGTCAAATGGCTCGAGATAGAGCTATTATGGAAAACAAAAAGTTAGCGTCAGAGGTTAATCGTGGATTTGAGTCTATGAAAAAAACGCTAGAAAGTCTTATAAAAATTGGGATTGCTGAGGGTAGCATTTCTAATATTCTTGCACCATTAGAAGCAGCAACGCTCTTAATGTCTGCTTTGCAAGGTGCGTATATTTCTGCAAAAGGATTGCAAGATGATTCCTATTTCCATCTAACTATTAATACATTATTGAAGATATTTACGCCATAACATAAGTTTTACAATCCTGTTTTTTTTACTTGTTTTTATCAACTCCATTTATTACTAGTCGTGGACAATATGATTGTTTCCACTAAAAAATTGAACTGATGTCGTCTCTGGGGTTTAGATAAAAATCGCAGGAGAAAATTTAATGCTAAAAATTCAGATAAAAATTTAATGAAATAAATATAAAGATATAAAGTTAGCACTTTTATTTAATCCAGCACTTACATCATTTTTTCAATTAAAATCAGATCTTTTTATTTTTTTATGTACTTTTATTCTGATTTTTTAAAATAATTAATTATTGCGTCAGTGGTGGAATTTTTTCTTAAGTTTTTTCGCCAAATTAGAAAAATATCGATTTTTAATTTTAAATCTTGACTCCTAATTAATTTTTTATATGCAACTCCCTCAACTTTTGCTTGTGTCATTGACTGAGGCAATAGCATCATTCCTTTACCTAACGATACTTCAAGTAACATAGATAAATTATCTTGTAGTTCTGCACGCCGTACAATTGGAAGTTTGAGCGTTTTAAATACTCGTTCACACTGTTCATAAAAAACAGGATTTAAGTATTGTTTAAACCAAAAGAGTGGTAAATCGGTCACATCATCAAGATCTACTCTTTCTTGCTTACTACAGGGGTGACTAGTAGGTAAAACTAAAATCATCGGTTCTTTATAGACTAATAGCGAATTTTCGTTGATATCTCTCATTTGATAATCAGAAACAAAAGCAAAATCAATATTTTCTTTTTGTAGCTCTAACAACAGCTCTTTGGATGTGTAGTTGTGTTTATAAATTTCGGTTTCTTCGCTAAAATCCGACAAAAATAATCTAAAGTAAGGAATAAAGTCAAAACAGAGTGTTTTAGTTGTCCCTAGCACTACTTTTTTCACTTCTCTCGATTTGATCGATTTGGTTATGGAACAAAGATCATTTAATAATCGTGTTGCTTTTGATTTAAGATCTTCTCCTTCTTTAGTTAAAACCACATTATGGGAATTTCTCAAAAAAAGGGTGACCTTTAACTTTTCTTCTAAATCCCTGATTTGAATTGAAAGCGGTGGTTGGCTTACGCCTAACTTTTCAGCCGCTCCTCTAAAACTACGTTCTTCACAAACTGCTACGAAATACTGCAACTGCTTTATAGTAGGTAATCTTTTACTATAAATATCCACTATGCCTTAAACCTCTATACATTTAAATCCACATAATTTTCAATATGTTCTTTGAAAATTCTTACTCTATTAGGCATGTAATTTCTATCCTTAAATATTAAATAAATAGGTCTAGTGCTGCCAATCCAATCTGGTAATATTTGTATCAACTCCCCCTTTAATATACTATTTTTGACAAATTGAGATGGGACAAAGCAAATTCCCATTCCTTCTTTTGCAGCCTCAATGATCAGTTCCGTATCATCCATGACTAAACATGGGATTGACCTCACTTCATAATACTCATTTTGGGTTTTATTGGTCAGTGACCAAGTTAAATTATGATTAATATTGATTAAATTTTTATCCAATAAATCAATTGGATGAGCACAACCACCAATTCGTTCTAAATATTCTTTAGAGGTACACAATATATTTTTGGATAATAAGATTCTTTTAGCTACCCAACTGCTATCGGTTAGATCTCCTACTCGGATAGCAATATCAATATTCAAATCAGCCAAATCGACAACTTTATTAGTTGCCATCAAATCTATTTTTATATCCGGGTATTTTTTCATAAAAGAAAAAATACACTTACCAAACCATTGATGTGTCAGGCTTATTGGTGCTGTTATTTTAATTGTGCCCGATAATTTTTTATAATAATCATTTAAATTTTCAGCTGTTTCGACAAACTCCTCTACTAAATTGGTAAATTTAGCAATATACATTTGTCCCAATGTCGTCAGCGTTATTTTTCTACTGCTTCTGAACATCAAAAGACCACCAATAGCTTCTTCTAACTGAGTTAAGCGCCTACTGATTGTCGGAGATGGTATTGAAAGCTTAGTTGACGCTTTAACGATACTACCTTCTTTAATTACATTAACAAATATGAGTAAGTCATCGATTGATAATTTCATTTTTGGAATTTAATGTTGTTATTTTGATCATAGTACTATAAATGAATTCTAAATAGAATGAAAAATAGTTTATTTATAATTTTTTATTTTAAGAGGAAAAATATTCATGAATATATTTGTTACTGGTACAGAAAGTGGAATTGGTCATCAAGTGGTAAGCATTGCTTTATCACAAGGGCACAAAGTTTTTGCTACTTATCTGTCAGAGAAAAAAATAAACGAGCTTAATTCAGATAGTTTATTTACTTACAAACTTGATTTGACAGATCCACTACTAATTAAGAATGCAATTTTAGAAGCTGGAATACATTTGGGAACCATAGATGTTTTAATAAATGTCGCTGGAGTATCATATTTTAACGATCCTTTTACAACAACAGATACAGAGTGGGTAAATACACTTAACGTCAATGTAAGTGGATATTTTTTCTTAACCCGTGGAATACTTCCTTTTTTGAAAAAAAGTCAAAATCCTCACATAATTAATATTTCATCAATATGGGGATTAAAAGGAAGTAAAGATATGTATTCTTATTCAGTGTCTAAACATGCAGTACAAGGTCTTAGTGAAGGATTAAAAGAATATTGCAAGCCTATAGGTATTAAAGTTTCCAATCTTGTTTTGGATAAAGTTGACACTGATTTTAGAGAACATATGGAAAAATATATAAGTTTTAACGATGAACAAAAATCTCGCATGCTTAAACCAAGTAATGTTGCTGAAATAATCATGTTTTTAATTAATACGCCGAAAGAGTTATTAGTGTCATCAATAACGTTAGATGCTTTTTTATGGAAATGAGGAAGATTAAAATGAAAAACAATAAATTAGCTTTTTTACTTGTCACTTTATCTGCCTTTTTTTGGGGTTCTAATTTTAATGCGGGCTCGATTGTTGTGGCATCTGTCACCCCTCTTACAGCTGCATCTGAACGTTTTATTATCGCCGCTATTGCCATTTTTATTTTTATGCTTATTAAAGATAAAAATAATATCATTGCATTTAAATCAAATTGGAAACCGTATACTCTTCTTGGTTTATGTGGTATCACCGGATTCAATTTGGCTTTCTTTATAGGATTACAAACAACATCTCCGATTAATGGTGCACTTATCATGGCAACGTCACCTATCACAACAACGTTAATTGCGTCAATTGTTGATAAATATCGAGTGTTATGGTCACAAGTAATTGGCATGTTAATAAGTTTGGTTGGTGTGATTTTTGTTATCAGTAATGGCGATATTAATAATATTATCAAGTTGCATTTTAACCGTGGTGATTTAATCATTTTATTGGGTAATTTAGCCTGGGCAATCTATACTGTCGGATGTCGTAAATTTATCAGCAACTCAACACCACTACAAACCACAAGTTTTACCATGTTAATAGGTACAGTAGGCATTGTTCTATTTACAATATTTCAGGGTAATTTAGTGAATGCAATCATTAATATTTCATTGTGTCATCACTTAATACTTATTTACATGGGAATAATTGGTTCAGTACTGGCTTATTTATTTTGGAACGTCGGTATAAAAAATCTTGGTGCGGCAAAAACGTCTGTATTTTTCAATTTAGTCCCCGTTTTTACTCTATTATTGGCTTTTATAAATGGCTTGATACCAACTGCTTTACAGTTAATCGGTGCTTTCATGGTGATTGGTGGCGTTATAGGTGCAACAGGTGCGTATAAAACTGTTATGAAAAAGGATTAATCAAAACGATGTAATAAATATATTCACAAACTGATTTAATAGTGTGGCAACTGACCACATTATTGAACAAATATCTTTATTAGCGAGTTTTGTCATGGCAATTCAGAGTATCACAATACAATAATATGGCGATAACAGATTAATCATAATAAAACTCAATACCCATCTTTTTAGATCAGACAAATGGAATTTAGTTATTCAAATCCTTGCGTCAATATCA
Organism: Gilliamella sp. B3817; assembly: GCF_026536705.1. Taxonomy (NCBI): domain Bacteria; kingdom Pseudomonadati; phylum Pseudomonadota; class Gammaproteobacteria; order Orbales; family Orbaceae; genus Gilliamella; species Gilliamella sp. B3817. Next base: position 384,731 of record NZ_JAFNNV010000002.1, read on the forward strand.
AAACACACTCTCTTGAATGATTTGTGTATAGCACTCTGCCTTTCATTCTAAATTTCTAACCATCATCACGAAATCATATTAAGAAAAACATTTAATTGTCAATTAAATCATCAAGTTAAAGTTTAATAATTCCAATCAAATTCAATCGACTTAACACAGAAAATATTCTCTTTGATATCAATTTCATATCACAAAATAAGTATTTTTGTATTTTGTTATTTCCGTTTAGTCTTTCAACAGTTGTACAACTAATGATCACTTTTGTATATCAGAAAGAGGAAATAAAAAATGCCATCACAATATTTATTAATAAACCGATATCCTGTAAAAAAAGAAAAAGGACAGGAAATTGAAACATTCGCTTTAACCAAATCTAAAGATCTTATCAACAAACATAGTTTTTATATTTCGGATGATAAAGAAGAATTGATTGAATTTATCGCGTTAGGCTCGTTAAATGAATTAGCAGATTACGAAAAAAGTTTTGCACAGGGTTTTACCGAATATGCTAACTATCTGTGCGGCGATATTAAGCGTGAATTACTTTTTTATGTTGAAAGTCCTATCCGTTCCGTTACTGTCATTCCTCAAACAAATTTTGTTCAACTTCGTCATGTCGAAGTATTACCTACAGCCTATAACGCTTATTTAAAATGGCGCAACGAAACTATTTTCAATGTTGTTAAAAGTAACGCTGACAAAATCACTTCTTTTGATGCTTATCATTCACTCATTAGCCAAATTCCTGGCGTAATGTTTATCTCATGCTTTAACGGAGCTATTGAAGATTACATAAAACCATTTACAGATGAGCATTACAAAACGATTGTTGCACAAGCAGGAGACAGCTACATCACCGGTGGTAAAGAAGGACTTTATACAAAAATCTATAGAAAATTAGGTGGTTAATAGATTTCCACTATTAATTATAAGGAGAATCATTTTGAATAAATTAGTTGTTGTTGGCGATAAATTCAATGAATTTGCAAAACTTGATGGAACGATTACGTTAAGCCAACTTGCCATAATGGCACAAATGCCTGCAAAAGTTTTTAACATTAAAAATCATTTATTTCCTGGATTGGGGTGTAAAAATGATGAAATAAGTAAATTTAACATTAGCAACAATAGCCCTGAACATTTGGATTTGAGTTCATTATTTTCATTTTATGGTAATAATTTTGCACCGAATATTTATACTCATCAACACAACACTTATAACGTGCTAATCGGTCAAGCAAAAAAATTGGATCAATCTAATTTTGAATTACCTTTTATTCTTGATGAAAGAAATATGCTTATGGGTGATCATCAAACTGGTAGTCATGTACAGGGAATGATTATTACTGAAGCTTTCAGACAAACTTTTATTGCAATAACAGAAGAATTTTTTCTCGCAAAAGAAAATAAAAAAGACACCTATTTTGTCATCAATGAAATGAATGTCAATTTTGAAAACTTTTTATTTCCTTTACCAGCCATCATTCATTTTGAACTTCTCGACATAGACCAAAATAATTATCGGTCAAAGTTGAAAGCCAAAATAACAATCAAACAGGCAAATAAAATTTGTGCCACGATGTTGACCAGTTACGTGGTATATCCGGCGAAAGAACTTTTAGAAAAAGAATCAAAGTTAGCTAAAGATGCAGTGGCTTTATATTTGACTGAATATAAAAGTTTTATGGCATAAAAAAGGAAAGCGTTATGTCAAAATTCCAATTAATTCCAACAACACAAGGCCCTTTATATCCACCTTCTGAAGTGGTTGATAAGCACGGTAACTTTGTCGTTGTAGGAAATTTAATCAAGGAGAATAATGCCATCTCGTGGGGGATGGCGTTAGTTTCCCCAAAAAGCCAATTACCCAAATTTGGTGAAACATGTGCTTATACAATTACTGAAGAATTAGATATAAAAAATGAAAAAAGACTCGCAGAAATAGAGCTTTTTACATTACCGCTTCCGCTACCTTTAAATAATTATCCAATGGTCTTTGCACCGGAACAATGCCCTAATGCTTCACAAATCCAACGCCCTAGTCTTCCATTAAGTAATGGTTATATCTATGACTATCGGGAAAATGACGGACTTCGAAAACTCAATAAAATTGTACTGAGTGATTGGTTAAAAGCGCAAGGAACACTTGATGTAACCATTGATGGTTCCGTTGCTCGATTTGATTTTTGTTTTAAAAACTTAATACCAAATAGCCTTTACACCGTAATGAGCTTAAGAGAAAAAGATCTTAATCCGCAAGAATTAACCCGCCCTGGGCCTTTAGGAATTCCTAATGTTTTTGTGACTGATAATAACGGTTTTGCTAACTATTATGCCATTTTGAACAATCCTTTTCCAAAACATGAAAAAGACAGTAATCGAATTATCAACGTCATTGTGCTGTTCATGAGTTCACAACAGTCTTATGGCGGTGCAATTGGATATTTTGGACTAGGAGGCGATGTCCATGCCCAACTCAAATTGAGTCAAATAGATTTATTTGACCATTTAATTACAACCCCAATTAAGGAGAAATAACATGCCACATATCAATATTATCAGCTGGCCGATATCTGATGATGAAAAAGCTAAAAAATTACTCGAAGAAATAACAGTTGCGACGCATAAAATTTTAGGTTGCCCTATCGATAAAATCTCGATTAGCCTTCAAGAAGTTTCCCCTTCAAGGTGGTCAGATGCAGGCGTGATAGGAACTGATCCTAACTTTCTAACCAAAAGCAGGGCTTATATAAGTAAGGACGCTGAGCATGATGCAAACAAAAAGTAATACAAATCAAGCTATAGCTGCATTTTTTGATGTGGATGAAACACTTATAACGATCAAAAGTATGTTTAATTTTTTTGAATATCTGTCTGAAGTAAAAAAACTTCATGATCTCAAAGTTCAATTTGATGACGCATTCAAACAAGCAAGAGCTAACAATCGACCAAGAGAAGAACTCAATTCCATGTACTACCAATTACTTTCGGGTATGAGCATGGATGAACTATTTTCAATCGGTAAGATTTGGTTTGAGCAAAATGTTGTCAACAAGAATGCCTTTATTCAAAAAACAGTTGATCGCTTACATCAACATCAAACTAGAGGCGAACGAACAGTATTTGTTTCTGGGTCAATGCTACCGCTTTTAAAACCGATTGCTGAATATTTAAAAGTAGATGACATTTTGTGTGTTAATCCGGTTGTTGACCAACAGCGAATTTTGACAGGTGAAATTACAGGGATACAAACTATTGGAGCGGGTAAAGCCACCGCAATCGAAAAATTTGCCTTAGAACAAGGAATCGATTTAAGCAGTAGCTACGGGTATGGAGATGATATTTCTGATTTAAATATGTTGTCTTGTGTCGGTCATTCTGTTTACGTCGGCGATCATCCTACGATGTTACAACTTGCCAAACAAAATAACTGGCAAGTTTTATGATTTAAAAAAAGCAATGTTAAAGATAATTAACATTTAGATTGGAGAAATTTTAATATGGAAGAAATTGTAATTGTAGCGGCCAAAAGAACCGCTATTGGAGCATTTCTTGGTAGTTTTGCTGACATACCAGCAACAGAATTAGGCGCAATGCTCATTAAAAATATGCTAAAAGAATCGAATATTCCTGCTAACGAAATCGATCAAGTCATTATGGGACAAGTTTTAACCGCTGGTTGTGGACAAAATCCAGCAAGACAAACAGCGATCAAAGCAGGTTTACCCGAAAAAGTAACGGGATTAACGGTGAATAAAGTCTGTGGTTCGGGTTTGGTGGCTATCAATTTAGCTGTTCAAGCAATTAGAAATGGCGATGCGCAAATGATCATCGCAGGAGGACAAGAAAGCATGTCAACCGCAGCGCATGCTGTTAAAGGAATTCGTAAAGGTAACCGTTTAGGGAATTCGGCATTAATTGACACACTCGTTAATGACGGATTAACCGATGCCTTTCATCAGTATCACATGGGGGTAACAGCTGAAAATGTTGCCGAAAGTCATCATATTACTCGTGAAGAACAAGATATTTTTGCACTGTCCTCGCATCAGAAAGCCTTAAATGCAATACAGAATAATTGTTTTGCCAATGAAATCATTCCAATAACTTTAGCCACCAAAAAAGGTGAAGTCGTGATTGATAAAGATGAAGGACCGAGAGAAACAACACTGGAAAAATTATCAACATTAAAACCTGTCTTCAAAAAGGAGGGAGTTGTCACTGCCGGTAATGCATCATCCCTTAATGATGGTGCAGCAGCGGTAATAGTATGCAGTAAACAAAAAGCAATATCTTTAGGATTAACACCTATGGTCACGATATCTGCTTTTGCCAATACTGGTATCAATCCTTCTGTTATGGGGCTGGGTCCGATTAGTGCCATCGAAGCTTGTTTGAAGAAAACAGGTATGTCTATTGATGATGTCGATCTGTTTGAGTGTAATGAAGCATTTGCTTCACAATCTTTAGCTGTCCAAAAAGTATTAGCGTTAACTAACGATAAACTTAATGTTAACGGTGGTGCAATTGCATTAGGACATCCGATTGGTGCATCAGGTTGTCGTGTCTTGGTTACACTTATACATCAACTAATATCACAGAATCTCAATGTCGGTATTGCTGCATTATGTGTCGGTGGAGGTGAAGGGGTGGCAATGAGTATTCATCGAAATTAAAGAGGAATTAGATTATGGAATCAGGCATGAAATCAATACAGAAACAAGAACAATCAACTACAAGTATTCTTGTTTCTGCCGTACTTATTGTGCTTTTGGTCGGTTCAGTTTATATCAGCCAACTCATTTTTCAGGAAATTTCAAAAAGTTTTAACATTGATATTTTAGATGCAAGAAGTATATTTAGCTTATCTTGTTTTTTCTACGCTATTTCCTTTTTTATTTATGGTCCATTATCAGATAAAGTATCAACAAGATTTTTAGTGGTATTTGGGAGTATTGGAACCATTATTTGTCTTGGTTTATCTGGTATAGTCGAATCATTCAGTCTCTATTTAATCATTATGTCATTAATCGGTTTTTTCGCAGCATCAGTTCCGGCTGCTTTATTTGCCTATACGGCTAAGAATACACCTAATGAAAAATTGCCTCAAGCAATGGGAGTGATGATTTCCGCCTCTATTGTCGGTATTATTTTTAGCCGTAGTGTAGTAGCCATGATGACTGATTATTGGTCTTGGCAAATTGCCTTCTTTATTTATGCATTGTTAATTGTTTTTGCTTGTCTTTTTATTCCAATGGGTATAAAAAACACGAACAACAATACTTCCAACATGAGTATCGCAAGTACTTATCTCACCGCGGCTAAGTTACTGCTAAATAAAACGGTACTTATTTTTCTGTTTGTTGGTTTTCTTCTGTTTTTTGTTTACCTTGGATTATCATCATTATTAACCTTCTATTTAAAAGGCTCGCCTTTTTATCTTTCATCAACGGTATTAGGATGGTTAAACTTTGCAGGAATCAGCGCCGTCATTGGTACTATCATCACAGGCAAATTATCTCAATTTATGACTAAAGGTAGATTATTAATTATTTGCCTTGTATTTGTCAGCATATCAGTTATCACTATCGGATTTAGTACCAATTTATTTTTTATCGCCTTAGGTATTTTTTGTTTATTTCTTTTTGTGTTTGGACTGCAACCTATAGTCATTTCAATACTTAATCAAATTGTACCGATTAATTCAAGAGGCGCTATTTCTTCTTTATATCTTTTATCTTGTTTGGCTGGAGGAAGTATTGGTACTTACGTATTAGGTATTTTCTATGAGAACTTTAATTGGAATGGGGTAATGATTACCAGTATTAGTCTGACGATCATCAATATAGTGATAGCGCTATTCGGTCTCAAATTAACAAAATAATAGGAAAAAATAAAATGGAAACTATCATGGTAACGGGTGGAACTGGGTCAATTGGCAAAGGGATTGCAAAAGTTCTTCTAGAAAATCATTATAAGGTTATCCTTGTCGGAAGAAATTCAGATAAATTATCCGCTACGCATCAAGAATTAGAGTTGTTAACAAACAATAAGCATATTCTTACTCAGATCATCGATATTACTCAAGAAGATCAAGTTGCCGAAAAATTATCGTCTATTTGGGCAAACACGCCAATTGACGGATTAGTCAATGCTGCAGGTCTAGGGGAACCGATTGATTATTTTTTATCCGCCAAAAATGATTGGGACGAATCTCTTCAAAGTAAACTTTGGGGCTCAATCAATATGACCAAACAGGTCACAAAATTAATGGCAACCAATAAGCGTGAAGGAAAAGTTGTCATTATTAATGGAACATTTTGTTACGATCCAAACCCCGATTTCATTATAAATAGTACCGTCAATGCAGCCCTAGCAGGCTTTACTAAAGCTGCTTCAAAGTATTTAGGAAAGCATGGAATTCGCATCAACGTCATTAATCCTTGGATTACCGAATCTGAATCTTGGTACAAAACCTCAACCAGACTCGCACAATCTTTCTCAACAACTGCGGAATCATTAAATGATAATTTCAGAAAAATGAATCCATTAAACAAATTTACTGATGTCAATGATATAGGCAATGCCATTGTATTTTTATTCAGTAAAAAAGCTGGTTATATCAACGGTGCTTCAATCAATCTTGATGGTGGGGCATCAATCGGTTATTAAAACAATTTTAAGGAGAATACCTATTATGAAAAAATTTTTACTATCTACCCTCATTTTTATCTTTTCCACTTTTTATGGAGCGATGAGTATGGCCGAATTAAAAACTGTTTCTAAGTCATTTAATGCTCCAACTGGGATTGCCTTTGACAGTTCTGGGGCGATGTATGTGACCAATTGGTCTGGTAATTCAGTGGTTAAAATAGATACTAAAGGCAACAAACAAACCGTATATTCGAATATTTCCTCACCCGCTGGAATTGTCATAGATAAACAAGATAATATCTATGTATCTTCTTATAGTGGTGATTATATTTTAAAAATTACCGCAAATGGAGAAGCTCAAAAAATTTCTGACGGTTATCATACTCCGACAGGCATTGCATTTTCAAATTCTGGAAATTTGCTTATTACCAATCGTTCGACGGGTGAAATCGTATCACTCAATTTGAACAGTGGTCAGAAAGAAATTATCGTACGAGGATTATCTACTCCAGTCGGCGTCACACAACTTCCAGATAATAGTTTAGTGGTTTCTCAATATAGCGGTCGTTTAACAATGATTGACCCGAATGGCAATAAAACTGAGTTAGGTAGTGGATTTACTCGACCAGGTGTTGGTATTGTCACTGTTTCGCCTAGTGTGGTTGCGGTAATTGATAATGGAGCCAATATGGTACGTCAGATTGATGTAAAAACTAAAAAATTAGATACATTAGTTTCATCGTTATCAGGTGCTGTAGCATTAGCTTTATACAATAATCATTATTATATAGGAACATGGGGAGATGGAGCGGTATATAGGTTTAATAATGATTAATTATGACGGACAAATTGGAGAACTTTTAAATGCATAAATTACCACAAAGAACGTTAGGCTCAGATATTAGTGTCAGTGCAATAGGTTATGGAGCTATGGGACTGAGTGAGTTCTATGGCCCTACTGATGATCAGCACTCAATTAGGTTGCTACATTCCGTTGTGGATAGTGGCATAACCTTGATTGATACAGCTGATATGTATGGTCGTGGGCAAAACGAATTACTCATTGGAACATTGCTAAAAGAATTAACTTCATCACAACGAGAACAATTATGTATTGCAACTAAATGTGGAATAGATAGAAACAATACTATTGGCTATGAAAGAAAAATAAATAATGCTCCTCAATACATAAAATCATGCTGTGAAGCATCTTTAAAACGATTAGGTATTGAACAAATCGACCTCTTTTATATTCATCGAATCAATCCCGAAAACCCCATTGAGGAAACAATGGAGACGATGGCAACATTAGTAAAAGAGGGAAAAATTAAGCATGTTGGTCTTTGTGAAGTACCTAAAGATTTATTAATCCGCGCACATTCAGTCTTTCCAGTCGATGTTGTTCAAACTGAATATTCACTTTGGACTCGGGATATTGAAGATAATCTATTACCGCTATTAAAAGAGTTAAATATTGGACTGGTTCCCTATTCTCCGCTTGGGCGTGGTTTTTTGACAGGAAAATATCAGTCAGGAAAAGATTTTGCAGACGGTGATTTTCGTAAAACTAACCCAAGATTTTTAGATGCGAACATAGAGCACAACAAACTACTATTAAATGCACTAAAACCGATGACAATTAAATATGATTGTACAAGTGGTCAAATTGCTTTAGCGTGGTTGCTTGCGCAATGGGAAGGTGTTGTTCCTATTCCTGGTACAAAACAAGAAAAATATTTGTTCGAAAATGTTAATGCCTGTTTTGTTACGCTTGAAAAAGAAGATCTTACCATTCTCAATGATTTAAAAAATCGTATTGATATTAAAGGAGACCGCTATACACCAGAAGGTATGAAAGGTATCTTTTAAAAATACTCTGACTGAGCATTGAACAATGAGAGCCTAATGTTGCTTTATTGAAACAATCAATCAGCAATATAAGTAACAGGTGATACACAATTATTGCTTAAATATTATTTTTATACCGCATAGAGATAATAAAAATCATTAAAAAATAATCAGTTTGGAATATCCATAAACGCTATTTTATTTTGTTCATTATTAAAATTTTGATATTAGATATTAAATAAAAAAAAAGCCCGAATAATTAGGGCTTTTTATGTGATTTATTATAACGATTAAGTTCGTTTTCTATTTTTTCTTGCCTTTGTATTCATCATAATACTCTTGAGCCAGTTTACGCATCGATAAGCCAATTGCCGCATATTGATACTCATTTAAGTTAGCTAATGAGGCACGAGCTGAAGGATGTTGTACAGCAAACCCTTTACCCGGTAATAGCACCACACCCGCTTCATCAGCAATTCTAAATAGCAATTCAGAAGGATTTTTATTTTTAAGAATCCATTTGGCAAACTTATCATCATAAAGTTCACGACAAATGTGTTCAAGGTCGATTAGCGTATAATAATCAACACTGTTTCCATCTGTTTTATGTTTCAGACCCACATGCTGATATAGCGAAGCCGCACGACGACGTATTAATGTTTTCAACGTTGTTTTATAGCTCTCATCCGTGTCCATCATTTCACAAAGTGCAAATAATACCATTTGCACTTGTTGAGGTGTTGAAAGTCCTGCTGTATGGTTTAATGCAACTGCACGACTGTCAGCAACTAAACGATCAATAAATTTAAGATTTTCAGGATCGGTAACAATTGAGCTATAACGTTTATTTAAAACTTGTTTTGCTTTACTTGGCAATGATCGAATTGTTTTATCAATGACATTATCTTGTGCTGTTGCAATTACCCCTAAACGCCAACCGGTTGCCCCAAAATATTTAGAGAATGAGTAAACTAAAATGGTATTTTTAGGGCAAATAGCAAACAAAGATTGGAAATCATCGGCAAATGTACCGTACACATCATCCGTTAAAATAATGAGATCAGGACGTTTTTTAACAATATCAGCTATAATTTTTAAGCTTTTATCATCAATTTTTACGGATGGTGGATTGGAAGGGTTAACAAGGAAGAAAGCTTTAATAGCAGGATCTTCTAATTTGCGTAATTCAGATTCAGGATACTGCCAATTTAAATTAGGATCCGAATTAATTAATACTTCAACTAATTGATAATCATTTAAGGCTGGAATTTCAAGATAAGGGGTAAAAATTGGTGCACCAATTGCAATTTTATCGCCATTATGAATCAAACCATTTTCTTTCATCGAATTGAAAACATAAGCCATGGCGGCTGTACCACCTTCGGTTGCAAAAAGGTCGATATCATCGATATTTAGATAGCTTGCCCCCATTTGTCTTAACACATAGGATTTGACGACTTTTTCGCTGAACCGTAGCATTCGATCAGGAACAGGATAGTTACAACCTAAAATTCCTTCTACCATTTCTTGTAAAAATGCATTTTCATCAAGACCAAGTTGATCACGAATATACGAAAATGCTTTACCTAAGAATGGAACACCAGGAGTATTGTAATTTTGACGAATAAAATGCTCAAAGCGCCCTGTTAATCCATCTTTAATTGGAAAACCACCTACCCCTTCATTGAGATAAGAATAAGACATTTCGGATTCTTGAATCGCAAAAACACCAAGCTGGAAAAAAGCTTGACGCGGCCAAGTTGCTAAAAAATTAGGATTACCACGTCCTGCATTTAACATAGCATGATCAGGATGGCTTTGGGCAAGTTTAATTAAGTTATCTTTTAATTCAAAAGGACTTAAATTAGCATATTTTGCATAATCTGATTTGTTCTTCATAATCTTTTACCTTTAATTTGAGTTTTTGCTTAAACAAAAGCCACAACCAATGGACCTAATAAAGTTAGGAATACATTCGCCAGTGCGTAGGTAATAGCAAAAGAATTAGTCGGTGTTGAATTGCCTGCTTTATTTAGCACTTCACCAAAGGCTGGATTAGCACTTCGTGAACCCGCTAAAGCACCGGCAAATACGGCAGAGTTTTTATAACCAAGTACATATTTACCAAAATAAATCGCCAGTAACATCGGTAACAGAGTGACCACAACTCCGATTAAAAACAGTGATAAACCTTGTTCTTTAATGGTATCGATTGCTTGAAGACCAGAACTTAAACCCACGACAGCGACAAAGCCTGCTAAACCAAAATCTTTTAAAAGTTGCAAAGCGCCAGTTGGAATATTGCCTACGGTTTGATGGAAAGATCGATACCAACCAAATAAGAGACCAGAAAGTAATGCACCGCCACCTGCGCCTAGGGTAATTGGAATATCGCTAACCCGAATCACAATTAATCCAATAATCAGCCCAACGACAAGACCTAAACCATGAAATATCCAATCTGTTTTTTCGCTTTTGGTAATCGGTGCACCAATTCGATCTATAACACGTCGAAGATCACTATCCGCCCCATAAATGGTTATCACATCACCTAGTTTTAAAACAATATCATTGTTTAATGGAAGGCTTTGACCATCGCGATGAATCGCAACTAAATAGATACCATGTTTTAAACTGATTACTTCGTCAGATGAAAGTACTTGTGTTAAATTCTCTCCAACATAACGAGAATTACGCATTTCAACATCTTGAGTATTCATCACCACATCCATTCCTGATGCAGAATTAATTTCTGTACCCAAAAGATCATTCGCTTGGATCATAGCATCACGGTGACCAACAACTAAAATAATATCTTTAGCTTTAATCACTGTTTCAGGTGTCGCCTCAAGAATTTTATTGCCTCGTTTTATTCGTTCAATGCTAATGCCATTTACCGTTTTTTCTATATCTGAAACACTTTGATTAATCTTATTTGTCACCCGATACAAACGACCACTAATATCAGATAAGGCAAAATTTTGATTAGCACCTAATAACATCGAGCCATGAAGTTGTTCAGCTTGCGCCTTAATTGCATCATCGCTGATATCTCTACCCATGATTTTAGGTAAAATATTAACACAAACAATAATGGCACCAAGGGAACCAAAGATATAAGTTACAGCATAGCCAATCGTAACATTACCTTGTAAACGACTTAGCTCTTCTGCGCTTAAACCAAGCTGAGTTAACGCATCAGAAGCAGTACCCATAATAGCAGATTGTGTCAATCCCCCTGCGGCAAGACCGGCTGCCAACCCTTTATCTAAATGGAATATTTTTGCTAAAACAACGACAGTCACAAAACCTGCAACCGCAATGAAAAGTGCTAAAAAGATTTCTCGTAATGTTTTAATACCTAAAGATCGGAAAAACTGGGGGCCACTTTCAAACCCAACAGCATAAATAAATAGTGCGAAAAGTACCGCTTTAACGCCAGCATCAACAGTTACACCAAATACACTCAGTGCTACAGCGACAAGCAATGAACCGGCTACGCCACCCAGCTGAAATTTACCGATACGAATCCCACCAATTAAATAACCTAAACTCAATGAGAGAAATAATAATATTTCTGGTGAGTGTTTGAGTCCATCTAAAATCCAATTTGAAAGCCATTGAAACATAATCATTGTCCTCAAGTGCTAAAATGATGAATTAAGAATATATGAAAAGATATAAAAAGGAATTTGAAGAATATTCACTAATTTTTATGAATACATTAATATATTAAACTGCTATTTAAAGAATAGAAAGTTAATTTTAACAATTGATATCATCGTTAGAAAAATGGTAAAAATTTTTTTTTGTTCCTTTTTGAAAATAAGGAATTTTTACTGTAATAACTTATTTAAACTAATTAGAGAATACTTTAGAAGATTAGTGCGTTATCATTAAAAAATGATAACGCACTAAAATAGGTAATTATTAAGTACACAATAAAGTGAGCTTAATTTTTATCAATTTTGGACAAATTTATGTAGAGATTAAATTCCATTCCAAATTGATTTTATTTACTGGACTTTGAAAATATTTTGGCGAATTCTATAATCTAGATCATTGACCCAACGATTATAGTTACGATGAACTTCACCCTTCTTATTAATTAAATTTGGGCTGACTGATTTATATTGAATTTTATAGCCTTCTGAAGAGAAATTGATATTCATGGTAGCTTCATATTTTAGATTTAATAACGATGCACGAATATTGTTGTTATCAATTAAATCTAGTTTCCAAATACCATATCGAGTATCACGTTTTTTATTCACCGCTAAAATAGCATTTTTAACCTGCTCTTTACTCAAACCTTGCGATGATGACTCAACTGTTCTTGGTGCCTCATATTTATTGGCACAACCAAATAATAGACAGATAAAAAAAGTGGCTATTATCAACTTAAAAAACTTCATTTGTTTACTCCTTGAATAAAAGTGATTAATTTTTGATTTAACGTTTTTTACAAATTAACAACGTATGTCCATAACCTAAGCCATCAATATCTTTTTCAACATGAAACCCTGCTTCATTTAAACATTGATAAAATATTTTAGAATGGTAAAAACGACTATTGCCATTTGCTAAACAGGTGAAATATAAAGACGAGGCATTCAGACTTAATGCACCGGCCTCAAATGTCTGCCTATCCCAAAACAAATCCATAATGCAAACCGTTGCATCATCTTTCATACTGCGATGAATTAGTGTTAAAATGCGAGTAATTTGTTCACGACTAAAACAGTCAAGAAACTGACTCATCCACCAAACATCAGCTTGATTGGGTAAAATCTCATCTTTCAATAAATCAACTTCAAAGCCCTCAATCCGATCAGATAAACCAGCTTGTTGAATATTTTGCTTGGCAACATGAATTTGCTGCGGTAAATCCAAAAGCGTTATTCTAATATTCGGATTTTGTTTAGCACAAAAAAGTGCCCATTTACCTGTATTGCCTCCCACATCATAAATATGCTTTGGATTTAATTGTTCAATATGTGAAAAAGCGGCAGGAAAGGAATGATCAGAATAGAAATGGTCAAATTCAAACCAGCTTTTTTTGGCTTTTTCAGGTAACACTTGTAAGGCAGGATATATGGTTGACCAATCACCAAAAACTTTTAAACCTTCTGGTTTTCCCGATTCAAGAGCAGATTGAAGATAGCGCATGCTTTCATAACAAATATCTTGAGTAAAATTAAGATTAACTTTCGTCATTTTGTCATGCAATAAATAATGACCAATTTTTGCCAAAAAATAACGGGAATGCTGTTGATAAATGACATGCATACTTAAACCAATATCGAGTAATAATTGAATTGCATATTCAGATAAATCAATCTCTTTAATGATTTCATCAACCGTTATTCCGTCAGTACTTGCTCGGTCTATACTTGCTAATATTCCTTTATCTCTCATACAAAGGACAGCTTGAAATAAAATAGGCGAAAATGCGATTTTTTGTGCTTCCGTTATCGCCTCTAACGCAGAGTATTTATCTTCGTTATATCCATATCTAATGTTTTCTTGTCCAGTCAATCTATTGCCTTTTTGTTGATTTAATGTATTGTATTAGTAAATTATCCGTTAAAGGATATTTTTTTGTAATAATATTACAAAATAGTGTTAAGTAAAGAATTAAATAATTAAAATGCTAAAAAATTGAAATAAAAATGAATTTTTCTTTTACCATTGAAAATTGGTTTGCTTTATCTTCTGGTCTCTCAACAAAATCTGACTGGGAATTATGGTCAACATCTTTTAATCATAATTGGGATATGCCCTTACCAAAAACGAAAAAAATACCGATGATGCAAGCCCGTAGAATGAGTATGGGCTCTCGATTAGCTGTGGATGTTGGACTTGAACTGATTGACAATCATCATTTGGATTTAGCGATTTTCACCAGCCAACATGGTGAATTGGAAAGAACCCATAAAATCCTAACTTCGATGAATCAAAATCATGATATTTCACCGACCGATTTCGCACTTTCTGTGCATAATACGGCATCGGGATTAGTCACTATCATCAGTAATAGAAGTATACCTATTAGCTCAATTTCTGCACACAATGACAGCTTTCAACAGGGGTTAATTGAAGCATTTTCAATCTTACATCATGGTAACAAAAAGGTCTTGCTTGTCGATTTTGATGGTTTTGTTCCAGAAACCTATCAAAAACAGATTAATTATCATGTTCCTGCTTATGCCGTTGGCTATATATTAACAAGCGGTGATCAATTAAGTTGTCAAAGCATCGATAAATCATCACAGGTCTACCAACCTATTTATCCTCAATCAATCGCTTTTTTACACGCTTATTTGTGTAAACAAAAACATTTTATTATTCAAGGACATTCTCAAGATTGGCAATGGACATTAAATCAGTAACCTCAAAAAAAATCTATACTTTAAATCAATGTTGGCGATTATTCGCAATAGCATTTGGTTTCCTATTGTTTGGCGTTTTTGGTTTTGTTGTCTTATCAATTTTTTGGTTTAGTTTATTAAGACTAGCCATTTGGAATAAAAACGACCGAATAACAGTTGCTCAGTATAGTATAAGTATTTGCTTTAAAATTTTTATCGGCATTATAAAATCATTAGGGATTATTCAATATCAATTTGATGGACTTGAAAAACTGAAACAAGATAAAAATTGTCTGATTGTGGCTAACCACCCTTCTTTGCTTGATGTGGTACTGTTAGTTTCTGTTATGCCACGTTGCGATTGTTTAGTCAAAGGCGCATTATTAAATAACGTTTTTATTAGTCGTATTATCAAAACAGCCGGATATATATTAAATGCGGAATCGGAAAAGATATTACCACAATGCCAACAAATATTATCCAATAATGGGCGAATACTCATATTCCCAGAAGGAACTCGAACCGTTCCAGATCAACCGATGAAATTACAACGAGGTGCAGCAAATATTGCATTACGTTGCCATGCCGATATTCGGCTTATTCATATTCAATGCGATCCTCCTTTTTTGATAAAACAACAAAAATGGTATGACATCCCTATCAAAAAAACATCATTCAACGTTACGATTGGTGAAAAAATTTCGATTGATGATTTTGTCGAGCCAAATACAACTGTCGCAGCAAGAAAATTAACACGATATTTAACCTCTGTCCTGATTAAGGCTGAGAATATTTAAGTTATAGCAAAGATAAAGGTACTTTAATGGAACAACTACACAATGAAATTAAAACGTTAATAATTAATGTATTAAATTTAGAAGACATCACTCCTGAGGATATAGATACTGAAGCCCCCCTATTTGGTGAAGGCTTAGGCTTAGACTCTATTGATGCGTTAGAACTGGGTTTAGCAATCAAAAACCAATTTGGTATTGTATTATCCGCTGAAAGTGATGATACCAAAAAAATGTTTTATTCTGTTAAAACATTAGCTGATTTTATCGTGTCTCAACAACAAGGAGCCTAAATATATGGACAAGCAACAAATTTTTGAACAAGTTCAATCTGCACTTGTACAACTTTTCGAATTATCGCCAGACGATATTAAACCCGAATCAAAACTTTTTGAAGAGTTAGATCTTGATAGTATTGATGCTGTTGATTTAGTCGTTCATCTACAAAAAAAGATTGGTAAAAAAGTTGATCCTGAGACATTCAAATCGGTAAGAACAGTCCAAGATGTTGTTGAAGCAGTAAACAAACTAGTTAATAATCAATAATAAAATAATAATATGAACAAAGTTAAGTCAATAATAAACAAGATAACCAATATTTTATTTGTCTTTTATCCATTTATTATTTACTTATCACTACACTACCAACATGTTGAATTAGCTATTTTTTATTTGATATTTTTATTTGTTTTTAGGTTAATCACATTACCAAAACTATTTTCAAATATTAAATGGCTAAGCATAGTTGTAACATGTTTTGGGTTATTGTTGACCGTAATTAGCTGGCTATTTTCAAAATATCAACTCCTACTGTTTTATCCGGTAGCCGTTAATTTGATATTTTTTATTGTATTTAGTTACTCATTAACTCAACCACAAACAATAATTGAAAAATTTGCCAGAATGAACAATCCACAATTACCCGATCAGGCTATACGTTATAAACGTAATGTGACTATTTTTTGGAGTCTATTTTTTATTTTTAATGGCTCTGTCGCCTTAATAACATGCTTACTTGAAAACATGTATTGGTGGACAATTTATAATGGCTTAATTAGCTACCTTTTAATCGGAATTTGTATGGGAATGGAATGGCTAATCCGTCAAAAATTTCAACGTTAAATCTATTATCACAGCAGTTACTGCGATCAGAACAAGAAGTTATCGCATTTAGACACAAACAACCTTTAACCGTTGCGGATCTTAAAACCAAAGTATTCGAAATTTGCCATGCATTAAAACACGATAATAACCAATTATGGGCATTATCAATGCATGATAGTTTTAATTTCGTAGCGGGATTATTGGCATTATTTTATTCAGGAAAACAGCCTCTACTCCTTAATCCATCTCATCAAGAGATGCGCCAATACTACACCGCTCTTTTAACCGATAACGAGCTAAATAGCAGTCAATTTATCGATAAGAAGATCATCAATATTAATCAATTACCATTAGCAAATTTTTGCAATGAAAAAAAACAATTAACTTATGATTTTAAACAACAGACATTAACGCTCTTTACCTCTGGCTCAACGGGTCTGCCAAAACCAATTGAAAAATCGGTTTATCAGTTACAACATGAAATTGAAATACTTAATAAGGATTGGGGAAAAACAACTTATGATCTTGTCATTGCATCTGTGTCACATGAACACATGTACGGATTAACGTTTAAAATCATGTTATCACTGTGCTGTAAAATACCTTTTGTTTGTGAACCCGTGCTTTATCAAGAACATTTGGCAACATTCAAGAATAAACGTATTATTTACATCACAACCCCATCGATTATTAAAACGTTAGATAATCATTTACCCGTAATAAATTGTGATAAAGTGATTTCATCAGCAGGTAAATTAAGTTATCAAGAATCACAATTTTGTTTCGAAAATTTAGGCGTTTTACCAAATGAAATCTATGGTTCAAGTGAAACCGGTATTATCGCTACTCGACAACAAACCCAGCCGAATACGCCATGGACGCTTTTTTCTTCTATGCGAATTGAGTATGATCAACGTTGGCAACAAGCCATTTTATACACGCCATTATTAGATCAACCTGAAGTTCTGAATGATAAAATGAAAATAGTCAGTAATAAGTACTTTCATCTATCGGGACGGAAAGACAAAATAATTAAGATCTCTGAAAATCGAGTTTCACTTACCCATATAGAAAATAAAATTAATCAACTTAACGAAGTTGAACAGGTAATAATTATTCCATTAGAACAAAATAATCGAACAATACTTGGTGCCGTTATTCAATTAACGCCAAGACATAAAAAACTTTTGCAAACCTACAATCATTTAAAATTAACACAATATTTTCGACTTTTATTGAAAGATACATTATCATTAATTGAAATGCCCAAAAGATGGCGATTTGTTGAGTTTCTTCCTAAGAATTCTCAAGGAAAATCCAGTTACATTGAATTAAAAGCATTGTTTAATGCGTTAAAGAAGAATAATGAATAAAAAATATGTAAATGAAATAATAACCAATGTTAGCGAAATAGATCATTTGACTAAAACTGAAGCAAGCATTGAATTTACTGTTCCAGATGATCTTTTCTGGTTTAAAGGACACTTTCCGTCTCAACCATTATTACCGGGCGTTGTTCAACTAAACTGGGCGATTTATTATGCTAATCAAATCTTTGGCAGAAAATTTAATCTAATATCAATCGATCTTGTCAAATTTCAATGCCCTGTTTTGCCTAATGATCCTATTATTTTAAATTTAGTTTGGCATAAACAATCCAATAAACTTGAATTTAAATATACTATTACCAACAATGATAGTCATAAAGTTGCTAGTTCAGGAAAGCTAACCTTATGTCAGTAGCGTCATTACATTCAGCAACAGATTATTGCTTTGTTATTCCTTGTTATAATCATAGCCAAACGCTATCAGACGTACTTAAACGCATTGAATCTTATCAATTAACTTGTATTTTAGTCGATGATGGTAGCGACCCCGATGCAGCGCAGCAACTTAAACAAATCACGAGCCAATTTACGTGGGTAACCTTAATTCATTTACCGATTAATCAA
The DNA here is from genome assembly GCF_026536705.1 of Gilliamella sp. B3817. Classification (NCBI taxonomy): domain Bacteria; kingdom Pseudomonadati; phylum Pseudomonadota; class Gammaproteobacteria; order Orbales; family Orbaceae; genus Gilliamella; species Gilliamella sp. B3817. Next base: position 403,454 of record NZ_JAFNNV010000002.1, read on the forward strand.
GGTAAAGGAGCGGCGGTGATGGCGGGGCTCAATTATGCTTTAAATCAAGGCTATACCTATGCGATACAAATCGATGCAGACGGACAACATGATACCGACATTATTGCCGAATTGATTCTTCAGTCACAATCAAATCCGTATGCACTTATCTCGGGTTGCCCTGTTTATGATAGCTCTGTTCCTAAACATCGGCTCATTGCCCGATATATTACTCATTTTTGGGTCTGGGTTGAAACCTTATCATTTTCAATTAAAGATAGCATGTGCGGATTACGTATCTATCCTTTGCAACAAACATGTAATTTAATTGCGCATTATCAAATTGGCAAAAGAATGGATTTTGATACAGATATTATGGTGAGGTTGTACTGGCAAGGTATGCCAACAATTTTTGTTCCTACTCAAGTCACTTATCCTAAAGATGGCATTTCACACTTTAAACCATTAAAAGATAATTTACTCATCACATGGATGCATACCCGATTATTTTTTGGTATGTTGCCACGTATCCCAACATTAATTAAACGAAACACATTCCAAAAGGCTTCACCGTCACATTGGTCACAGATAGAAGAAAGAAAAGGTCTTTGGGGAATCAAATTGATCCTCAAACTTTACCAAATTTTTGGTAAAAAAGTGGCAAAAACGATCATGTTTCCGGTTATAAGTTATTTTTGGTTAACCGGAAAAAAACAACGTCAAGCATCAAAAAACTATTTGCAACAAGTTAAACAATTTTATGAAAATGTCCCGTTAGTTGATAAAAAACAACTGACTTCTTTTCGGCATTTTCAGCGTTTTGGCGATTCACTCTTAGATAAATTAGCCAGCTGGCAAGGGGATATTAACATTCAAGATATTTATTCATCCAGCAAACAAATATTTTTCGATTTAATAAATAAAAAACAAGGCATAGTATTAATCTGCTCACATCTCGGTGACATAGAAATGTGCCGAGCCATTGCAGAGTATTCACATGATGTAAAAATTAATGCATTAGTGTTTAAAAAAAATGCCGCACGATTTAACCAAGTATTAAAAGAAGTCAATCAAGCCTCAACCTTTAATTTAATTGAAGTTGATAGCTTAGGGCCAGATACAGCAATCTTACTTAAACAAAAGCTTGAAGCCGGTGAATGGGTCGCTATTGTGGGTGATAGAACATCAAGCAATCCTCACCAAAGAATTCAAGAAAACAGCGTAATCTGGGCTGATTTTTTGGGTAAACCAGCGCCATTTCCTAAAGGTAGTTTTGTTTTGGCATCAGCTTTAGGTTACCCTGTCTATTTAGTTTGGGGGCTGAAACCCAATGGGCGTTATCAAGTCTATTTAGAGCATTTTGCTGATAAACTGATTACATCAAGAAAAAATCGCCAAGCTGAACTTGAAATGATCATTCAAAATTATGCAAAAAGATTAGAATATTACTGTCTTTTATCCCCTTTAGACTGGTTTAATTTCTTTGATTTTTGGCAATTCAGTCAACCCGATCCCAATAAATTAAATATAAGAAATAAAAGTAATGAAAAATGATTTGAAACACAGCGTAACAATTGAATATACCACTTCATTCCATGATACAGATGCAATGGGAGTGGTATGGCATGGTAATTATCTAAAATTTTTTGAAAAAGCAAGAGAAGCCCTATTCCAAAAATTTAATTACGGTTATCAAGAAATGATCGACTCTGGCTATTTGTGGCCGATTGTTGATACGCGAATAAAATACATATCGCCGACGATAGCAGAACAAACATTAAAAATTGTTGCTACCTTGGTAGAATACGAACATCGGATAAAAATTAATTATCTCATTTTAGATGCTAAAACCGAAAAAAAAATGACATCGGGCTATACCATACAAGTTGCCGTCTCTGCTTCAACACAAGAAATGAGCTTTATCACCCCTCAAATTTTCTTAAATCAATTTGGATTATAAAAATGAATAAATTTATTGCGCTCCTATTGACTACCCTTGCAATATTTTTTTCAAGCCTAACTTACGCTATCACACTTGATGAACTGCAACACCAATTCAGTAAAAATGAAGTGATTCGAGCGAATTTTACGCAAAATCGTTATATAAATGGATTATCCAATCCGCTTCATTCAACCGGAAAGATGATTTTATCCCAAAAATGGGGATTATGGTGGCAACAACAAACGCCTTTTACGATGACTTTGAAAATGAATAATCAAAGAATGGAGCAACGCATCGATGATCAAACGCCTCAAATTATTACCGCTGAAAATCAACCTCAATTATTCGAATTTAACCATCTGCTAACAGCTATTTTCACTGCTGATAAACAAAAGTTAGAAAATAACTTCATGATAAATTTGTCAGAACAAGAGCATCAATGGACACTTATCCTTACCCCCAAACTTGCGCCATTGAACAAAATATTTAAAGAGATAATTCTGACTGGTCATAAACATTTAAATACGATAACACTCAATGATATGCAACATGATAAAACAGTGATCACTTTTTCAAAACATCAAACGGCTAATTTGACAGAACATGAACTATCATTATTCAAATAATTCAATGAAATCAAAAAAACGAGCTTTTTGGTGGCTGTTAGTCGTTATGGGTTTGATGCTTGCGCTCGGTTATCTTATTTTGAATAGCAAACTTAACAGTAGTGTCTTATCACTGTTACCGAAAGAACAAACTCACGATGTGCCGACAGAACTTATTAATGGATTTCAAGACAGGCTTGATAAACAACTGGTTTGGTTAATCAAACCGACAGATCCCCATAATTTAGCCCCCATAACATGGTGGTACCAAAATCTAAAACAACAGTCTTTCATCGCTCAAGTTAATGGGCTAATTGATGAAAATTTTCAGCAAAATTGGGGGACTTTTACTTATCAATATCGTTATCAATTATTGGATGCAAAAACCATTGAACGACTTAAAACTGGCACTCAATTTAGTTGGATTCAAAGCCAACTTTATTCGCCATTTAGTGGTGTTAGTGCAGCTGAACTTAACCACGATCCCTTATTACTTACCCGTTCATCTCAACTAAATCAACTAAGTGACACGCATCATTTAACAATAAAAAATAATTGGCTAGCAGCCCAAGATGCACAAGGTGATATCTGGTATATGATTTATGCTGAATTAAACGGTTCATCGTTTAATATGAACGCTTCACATCAAATGGTGACACAACTTAATTTGTTAGCTGAACAGTTAAAAACAAAGTGGCCTGATACTCAAATTTTAAAACGGGGCGTACTGTTCTATAGTGATCACGCAAGTACTGAGGCAAAAGCAGATATTACCACGATTGGCAGTTTATCCATTATTGGCATTATTATATTAATGATTACGGTATTCCGCTCTGTCAGACCTGTTTTTCTTTCATTGTTATCAATTTTTATTGGTATGATTTGTGGATTAGTTGCGGTTCTCTCAATATTTGGTGAAATTCATATTATGACACTTGTCATGAGTACCAGTATCATCGGCATCACAATTGATTATTCATTGCACTATCTAACCGAACGTTTGCTTCATGGCAATCGTGAATCAGCAATGAGCAGTTTGAAAAAATTAATTTCTACATTGTTCATTGCATTATGCACCAGCTTTATAGCCTATCTAATTTTATTAATTGCCCCATTTCCTGGTTTAAAACAACTTTCTGTTTTTGCTGTATTTGGTTTAACTGGTGCATTTTTAACAGTCGTATGTTGGTATCCTTTTTTAGTTAAAAAATTACCTGTTCGTGAACAAGTTGGTCAACATTTATTAACTTTTTGGCTTCAGCTTTGGCAATCGAGCGTGATGCAATGGGGCATGGTGATCTTTGCATTAATCTTTATTGCTTATGGATTAATACATTTAAAAGTTGATGATGATATTAGTAAATTACAAACTTTGCCAGCCGAACTACAACAACAGGAAAAACAGATAGTCAGTATTACACACCAATCAAACGAACAAAAGTGGTTTATTGTTTTTGGCGATAATGCTCAGCAAACATTACAGCGGCTTGAAAATTTTATCCCACAATTAGAACATGCAAAACAACAAGGCGTATTTGCACAATATCAAATAATTAATTTACCTTCTATTAAAAAACAGCAAAAAAATGTTGCGCTGATTCAGCAATATGCCCCTGAAATCCTAGCTTCATTGCAACAATTAGGTATTAATGCAAATCCACCAAACATTGTGCAACCTATTGATGTTATCACTCCCGAACAATGGCAACAAAGTGTAATTAGTCAAGGTAGAAAGTTACTCTGGTTATCATTGAAAGATGGGAAAAGTGCAACATTAATTCCCATTAGTGGGATTGAGCAATTAACTGAACTTAAAGCGTTATCCAAACCAGATCAAGGTATTTATTGGTTAGATCGCCGTTCAGAATTTAATACCATGTTTACCCATTATCGAATCCATTTATCACAATTAATGGTTGGAGCCGTATTAATTATTTGTTTGTGCTTTATTTTTTATAATATCAAACAAGGTTTAAAATTTGCGTTAAAAAGCACATTACCTACACTGTTATCAATTGGTATCGCGCTATCGGTACATGGTATAATAGGGCAAACAATAAATTTATTCTCAATGTTAGCACTGATTCTTGTCATTGGCATCGGTATCGACTATAGTCTATTTTTAAGTAATGATAAAAGCCAAACTCAAAGTGCACTATTGGCAGTGATTTTGGCTGCCTTAACAACATTATTATCGTTTGGTCTACTCATTATTAGCCATACTAGTGCAATTATGGGATTTGGTTTAGTTTTAACAAGTGGCATATTTGGCGCTTTTTTATTTGCTCCACTTGTTATAAGAAATAAAACATAAAACACAAATAAATAGAAATATCAGGAATTTTTGGATGAAGAAATATTTAGTTTTACTGATTTTAGCACTAACAACACTCATTTCAGCATGCGCACATCAATCTGAACAACCAAAAGCTTGGTTAACTAAGCAAATTAATATCAAATTGCCATCGCCCAAATTTAATCAACCTTATCACGACCAACAACTTCTTAAATTTAAATACCACAATCACGAAAATTCAATTATTACGTTAGTGGATGCGAATCAAAATCAATTGAAAGTTGTGGCATTATCTGCATTAGGAGTGCGGCTATTTGAACTTGAATATGACGGAAAAAATGTTAAAACTAAACAGAACATTTTTGTTAAAGAACTGCCTCCTCCAGAGCAAGTTCTATCAGATATTTTGTTTAGCATTTTACCAACCAAAGAGTGGCAATCTTCATTACCGAAAGGTTGGATTCTGGTTGATAATGAATTTAACCGAATCTTATCAGATGATAAAAATGAACCTATACTGACCATAACTTATCAAGAAAAACTGTCTGATCAGATCCGCAAACCGATCCGAATTGAACATCAAATATTTGGATATCAAATTATTATACAAAGTATGGATACAGCTAAATGATATATATAGCGGCACTTGGTGCAATTAATGCTTTAGGTAATAACCTTACAGAGATAAAACAAAATTTAACAGAAAAATCTGGCGCCAGACACTGTCTGGTTGAAGAAAATCACTGGTTATTAAATGGTAAAAAAACCTGGTTAGGCAAAGTGAAAGACAACTTGCCTGATATTCCAGAACATTTATCCCAATATGGAACACGCAATAATCAATTATTGTATGCAGCTTATTTACAAATTCAGCATGAAATTCATCAAACTATCGAAAAATACGGTACTCAACGTGTTGCTATCATAATGGGAACCAGCACATCAGGAATTCATGAAGGTGATATTTATATTAAACATTGTTTAACCAATAATAATCAACAAAACTTATTTACCTACAATCAGCAAGAATTGGGGGATCCGTCTTCGTTCCTTAAGGCTTTACTAAAATTACAAGGCCCAAGCTATACCATATCAACTGCTTGTACGTCGAGCGCAAGAGCAATTATCAGTGGTAAGCGACTTATTGAAGCAGGTATTGTTGATGCTGCAATAGTGGGCGGTGCAGATAGTCTTGGTAGAATGCCTATCAATGGTTTTAATGCCCTAGAAGCCCTATCAGAAAATCCTTGTATGCCTTTTGCCCAAAATCGTAATGGAATAAATATTGGTGAAGCAGGCGCAATATTTTTATTAACGAAAACTGAAACCAGTGACATTGCTGTTTTAGGTACTGGCGAATCCTCGGATGCTTATCATATATCTTCACCTCATCCCGAGGGCATTGGCGCTGAACAAGCGATGCAATTAGCGCTGGATGATGCCAAATTACAACCAAGCCAAATTGGTTATATTAATTTACATGGTACAGCAACCATATTGAATGATATCTCTGAAAGTAAAGCAGTCTACCGATTATTTAATCAAACATTACCACCCTGTAGCTCAACAAAACATCTGACCGGGCATACTTTAGGTAGTGCGGCTGCCACCGAATTAGCTATTAGTTATTTATTACTTGAACAAAATATTTATCTACCTAAACAAGATTTTTCAATATCGCAATATGATGAAAATCTGGATAAAATCAACATAGTTACTCAAGAAATGATGTTAAAAAAACCTATTATAATGTCAAATTCTTTTGCATTTGGAGGCAATAATACATCACTTATAATTGGAAAAGTTTAATGCAATATCATTTAGCAAGTTATTATTTACCACACGAAAAACCAATGGTCATGATTGAAAAGGTTCACTTTGTTGATGCACAGCAATGCATTTGCAGTATTGAGGTGAATAAACAAGGCATACTATCCCCTTTTTTAAATGAAGATGATACGTTACCAAATTTTTATGCCATTGAGTTAATGGCTCAAACTATAGGTGTATGGAATGGTTATCATGGCATGGTGAGTGATAAAAAACCCACACTTGGTATGTTATTAGGCGGACGCGCAATTAAAAGTACGTTAGACGCCTTTCCATGCAATAGTCATTTAATGATTCATGCAAATTTGGTACTTAATGATGCCAAATTGGCTAATTTTGAATGCAAAATTATGATCAATCAAGAAATCGTTACAACCGGAAAATTAAATGTTTATGAACCAGATGAATGCGAATTAGACAATTTATTTGGTCAACAGCGATTTGGATAGGAGAAGAACAATAATGGAAAGAACAGTACTTGTCACTGGGGCAAGTAAAGGAATTGGTCAAGCGATTGCTTACAAACTTTCACAAGATGGTTTCACTATCGCTGTTCATTACCACAGTGATAAGCAAGGCGCACTTGATACTCAAGCTACCATTGAAAAATTGGGTGGTAAAGCACGTTTAATACAATTTGATGTCAGTAACCATTCGCAATGTCAACAAACGATTGAGCAAGATATTGCACTTAACGGCGCCTATTATGGTGTTGTGAACAATGCAGGAATCATACGAGATGGCGCCTTCCCTGCACTAACAGAAAATGATTGGAAAGATGTTATTCATACAGATCTCGACAGTTTTTATAATGTTCTTCATCCTTGTATTATGCCAATGATTGGACTACGCCGTGGCGGGCGTATTATTGTTATCTCATCTGTCTCTGGCATAGCAGGCAATCGAGGGCAAGTTAATTATAGCGCAGCAAAAGCGGGGGTAATCGGCGCAAGTAAAGCATTAGCACTTGAACTGGCTAAACGAAAAATCACTGTTAATTGTATTGCTCCGGGATTAATTGATACTGGCATATTAGATATGGAGCCCATTGCACTGCAAGAAGCAATGAAAATGATTCCATTAAAACGAATGGGACAGGTTGAAGAAGTTGCGGGGCTTGCCAGCTATTTAATGTCAGATTTAGCAGGATATATCACACGCCAAGTCATTTCAATCAATGGAGGAATGATATGACCAAAAGAGTCGTTATAACAGGTATGGGTGGTGTCACGGCATTTGGCAATGACTGGTTAAGTGTACAAACAAATTTAAAGCAATTAAATAATGCCGTCAGATATATGCCTGAATGGGAAATTTATGACGGACTGCACACAAAATTGGGTGCCCCTATCGACAATTTTACCTTGCCAGAACATTATACCCGTAAAAAAACTCGCTCTATGGGTAGAGTGTCATTACTGTCTACTAAAGCAACAGAACTAGCGTTAGAAAAAGCAGGATTATTAGATGATCCAATCCTAACGAATGGTGAAACAGGTATCGCTTTTGGTTCTTCAACAGGAAGCACTCAGCCGGTTGCTGAATTTGCAACTATGTTAAACGAAAAACATACTAACAACATAACGGCGACCACCTATATACAAATGATGCCACATACAACAGCGGTAAACACTGGCTTATTTTTTGGATTAAAAGGTAGATTGATAACAACCTCGAGTGCTTGTACTTCTGGAAGCCAAGCTATTGGATATGCTTATGAAGCCATTAAATACGGGATGCAAACTATTATGGTTGCTGGAGGCGCTGAAGAGTTATGCCCTTCCGAAGCTGCTGTATTTGATACTTTATTCGCAACAAGCCAATTAAACGATCAACCAGAAAAATCACCACGACCTTATGATCGGGATAGAGACGGACTGGTTATTGGTGAAGGAGCCGGTGTACTTATACTGGAAGAGTATGAACATGCCAAAGCCCGAGGTGCTAAAATATATGGTGAAATTATCAGTTTTAAAACCAATTGCGATGCTAGTCATATCACACAACCACGCCAAGAAACCATTCAAATCTGTATGGAACAAGCTTTACAACAAGCAAGATTAGATCCTAAACAAATTGGTTACATTAGTGCTCACGGTACAGCTACCGCCAGAGGTGATATAGCCGAAAGTAATGCTGTTGCCAATATCTATGGTAGCCAAACCCCAATATCGTCATTAAAAAGCTATTTTGGACATACACTTGGGGCTTGTGGTGCAATTGAAGCTTGGTTATCTGTCGAAATGATGCATAGTGGTTGGTTCAACCCAACTATTAACCTTGAAAATGTCGATCCTGCTTGTGGTGACATGGATTATATTGTCGGTTCAGGTCGAAATTTGGATATTGAATATATGCAAACCAATAATTTTGCTTTTGGCGGTATCAACACTTCAATTATTATTAAACGTATCTAGTTTTTTTAAAAATAACAACTGTATAACTTAATTACAGTTGTTATTTTCTAGGGGAAGTAATTAATACTCAGTTTCAGGCGAATAAAAAGGGCATTACAGGCCATTTCCTTGCCTGAAAAACAATCTTTCAACGCTTTTTACCACATTTTTTGAGATTTTCTCAGAAAGTTTTTGTCTACGTTGATAACTGACAGAAATAATCTTATGCGAATCTAAATGAGATAAAATAAAATCATCACTGGTACTGATTTCATCCACCAAGCCTTTATCTTTCGCTTGTGTTGCAAACCAGTGTTCACCCGTTGCCACTTGATCGATATCGATATTGGGACGATACTCTTTAACAAAATCTTTAAATAACAGATGAGTTTCTTCAAGTTCTTGTTTGAATTTTTGGCGACCTTCATCAGTGTTTTCACCAAACATGGTTAACGTTCGTTTATACTCCCCTGCTGTTTGTAATTCAATATCCACATCATGCTTTTTAAGTAAGCGATTAAAGTTAGGAATCTGAGCAACCACACCAATCGAACCAACGATAGCAAAAGGTGCTGCAACAATTTTATTGGCAGTACATGCCATCATATATCCACCACTTGCTGCCACTTTATCAACGACAGCAGTAAAAGGAATATTACGAGTTCTGAAACGTAATAATTGTGACGCAGCTAATCCATAACCATGTACAACACCACCAGGACTTTCAAGTTTAATCACGACTTCATCTTCAGGTTTAATAATCGCTAATACCGCCGTAATTTCTTGACGTAATTCTTCAACTTCGTGCGCATCCATACTACCATTAAAAGATAACACAAATAGTTTGGGTTTGGTCTTTTCGTCCGTTTGGTTAATGGTCTGTGAATCTGGCGAATCTTCGGTGAGCCCAGCTTTAGGCTGTTCGCCCGCTTTTTCCTGTTTCTTTTTTTGCTTAGCGGCTAATTTTGCCTGTTTCTTCTCAAGCTTTTTCTGTTTTTTGAGATCTTTCATAAACTGCTTAGCTTCGAGCTCGTCCATGCTCGACATTAACATTTCATCTTTAACTTGTTCATACTCTTGACTGACATCTTTTACCGATAAGCGACCAGCAATCGTTGCCGATTTGCGACGCTGACTTAATATGAAGATCAGCACGGCTAAAATTGCAACAACAACAGTAGCTGTTTCAGCTAAGAAAAGAGAATATACTGAAAACCAATTCATTTAATAATTATCCTTTGATTGAATATTTTATTTATTATAACAATATAATTGAGGATTGTGCCGAAAATCAACAAAGATAAAAATTGTCGCTTTATTCGGCAATTCAAATTATTTATACTGTTAGCCCAATTTATTGTTATATGAGAACGAATATGTCTTTACGCCCAATTACCGAAATTGCCAATCAATGTAATATACCTGAAGAATTTGTCCTTCCTTATGGTAAACATGTAGCCAAGATCGATTTATCCATTATCAAAGAAAATCAAAACAAAACAACAGGCAAATTGGTACTTGTTACTGCTATTACGCCAACTCCCCTTGGAGAAGGTAAAACGGTCAATACCATTGGGCTAAGTGAAGGATTGAATTACTTAGGCAAAAAAGCGATTGCTTGCATTCGTCAACCCAGTCTTGGACCGGTATTTGGCGTAAAAGGTGGCGCAGCCGGTGGTGGGCAAGCCGAAGTATTACCGATGGAGACATTAAATTTACATTTAACAGGTGATATCCATGCGATAACAGCAGCGCATGATTTAGCATCGGCAGCATTAGATTCACGACTTTATCACGAAGATCGTCTTGGTGATGAATTCACAAACGAAACGGGATTACCTCGTTTAAATATTGATATTAATCGCATTGTTTGGAAACGCGTCATTGATCATAACGATCGAGCATTACGTAAAATCACTGTTGGCGTCGGTGGTGGTGTAAATGGCGTTGAACGACAAGATGGATTCGAAATTACCGCAGCTTCGGAGCTTATGGCAATTTTAGCTTTAGCTTCGGATTTACAAGATATGCGTGAACGCATTGGACGTATTATTTTAGCTTATAATACTAATGGTGAACCAATAACGGCTGAACAACTTGAAGTTGCAGGTGCAATGACAGTCCTACTTAAAAATGCCATTAACCCAAATCTGATGCAAACTGTCGAAAATACACCGGTTTTAATTCATGCCGGCCCTTTTGCCAATATTGCGCATGGTAACTCTTCTGTTATTGCGGATCGCATTGCATTAAAACTTGCTGACTATGTGGTGACTGAAGCAGGATTTGGATCGGATATGGGGATGGAAAAATTCTTCAATATCAAATATCGCCAAGCAGGAATCAAAGCTGATTGTGTTGTATTGGTAGCAACTGTACGAAGTTTAAAATCTAACAGTGGTAAATATAACATTAAGCCGGGTCAACCCATTCCAAAAGAGATATCGGAATCTAATGTTGAATTACTTGAAATTGGCGCAGCTAACTTGGCATGGCATATCAATAATGCCAAAAGTTACGGTTTACAAGTCATTGTAGCTATAAATCGCTTTCCACATGATAGCGAAGAAGAACTTGCTTTCTTACAAAAATACGCGGTTGAACATGGCGCATTGGCGTGTGAAATTAGTGAAGTCTTTACACAAGGTGGTAAAGGTGCTGAAAAACTGGCTGAGCATGTTATCAAAGCTTGCGCTATGCCGAGTAAAATTCAATTGCCCTACCCAGATAACATGCCATTGATTGATAAGATTCAAACTATGGTAAAAAAATATGGTGCTAATAAAGCAAATTTATCCGCTAAAGCATTGGAAAACATTAAAGAGATCGAAGCATTGAAACTGGATCATCTGCCACTTTGTATTGCTAAAACTCCTATGTCAATTAGTGCTGATGCCAACTTAAAAAATGTCCCTACGAACTTTAATGTCGATATCAGTCATTTAGCCATATCCGCTGGTGCTGGTTTTATCCGAGTTTATGCAGGAAACGTCATGACCATGCCAGGACTTGGTACCAATCCAGCTTATAGGCAAATTGATATTGACAAAGATAGTAATATAATAGGTTTAAGCTAATGCAAGAAGTGATTATGCAAACCAAACAACAATATAAAGCATTTATAGATGAACAAAACTGTATTGGCTGTGGCAAATGTATTCGCGTTTGTCCAACCGATGCAATTGTTGGCAGTAAACAAGTTTTACATACCATTTTGCCACAATTATGTACCGCATGTAGTAATTGTATTAATACCTGCCCAACGGACTGTATTACTTTAAGCACATTAGGCGTGAGACTAAGTGACGCAGAAGAGTTACAGTTAACGCAGAAAAAGCAGCAACGGCTCAATCACAATCAGTTAGTTCCACCGACAATATTATTTCCTCGCACTGTGCCAGCAAGTAATACTCAAAATGTAGTAAACCAAACCGATCGAAAACAGTCGATTGCTGACGCGATTGCCAGAGTAAAAGCCAAAAAAAACCTCGCTAAGTAGCGAGGTTTTTATTTAAGACTCAATGCCAACCAATTATTCATTCGGTTAACATCAAACATGTATTAGTCTTTATTGCCACTTCTGAATGCTCGTTTACGATCATTTTCAGTTAAATGACGTTTACGAATACGAATCGATAATGGTGTAACTTCGACTAATTCATCATCATCAATAAACTCTAATGCTTGTTCTAATGACATCTTAACAGGTGGTGAAAGCGTTGTCGCTTCATCAGTACCTGACGCACGCATATTGGTTAATTTTTTACCTGTTAAACAGTTAACCGTTAAATCATTTGATCGAGTATGAATACCAATAATTTGACCTTCATAAACTTCAGCACCATGACCTAAGAATAATTTACCACGATCTTGCAAGCTATAAAGCGCATACGCTAATGCTTTACCCGTACCGTTCGAAATCATTACCCCGTTATTACGTTGTCCAATTTCACCCGGACGCACATCATCATAATGACTGAATGTAGAATAAAGTAAACCGGTACCCGAGGTCATTGTCATAAATTCAGTTCTAAAACCGATAAGACCACGGCTTGGAATCACATAATCTAAACGTACACGTCCTTTACCATCAGGTAACATATTGGTTAAATCACCTTTACGTAAACCAAGTGCTTCCATCACTGAACCTTGATGTTGCTCTTCGATATCAAGCGTCACTTGTTCAAATGGTTCTTGTTTTTTACCGTCAATGTCACGATAAATAACTTTCGGGCGTGATACCCCTAATTCATAACCTTCACGACGCATATTTTCGATTAATACTGATAAATGCAATTCACCTCGACCAGATACTCTAAATGCATCCGGATCTGGCGTTTCTTCTACACGAAGCGCAACATTATGCACGAGTTCTTTTCTTAAACGTTCCAAAATTTGACGTGAAGTGACATATTTACCTTCTTTACCGGCAAAAGGTGAACTGTTGACATTAAAGAACATCGTTACAGTTGGTTCATCAACACTTAAAGCAGGTAAAGCTTCAACACAACTATTATCACAAATCGTATCAGAAATACCTAACTCACCTAATCCGGTTAAAGCAATAATATCACCAGCTTCAGCAACTTCTGCTTCATAACGTTGCAAGCCTAAATGACCTAAAACTTGCCCTACTTTACCCGTTCGTTTATTCCCTTCACTATCAATAATAGTGACTTGTTGATTTGGTTTTACACGACCTCGTTTAATGCGACCAATGCCTATAACGCCAACATAATTATTATAATCAAGTTGTGAAATTTGCATTTGGAATGGGCCGTCTAAATCAACTTTCGGTGGCTCAACATATTTTACAATCGCTTCGAATAATGGCGTCATATCTTCAGCCATATTTTCATGGTCAAGCCCTGCGATTCCCATTAAAGCTGAAGCATAAACAATCGGAAAATCTAATTGTTCATCAGTCGCACCTAAATTGACAAACAAGTCAAACACTTGATCGACAACCCAATCAGGACGAGCACCCGGACGGTCAACTTTATTAATAACAACGATTGGCTTTAAACCATGAGCAAACGCTTTTTGTGTCACAAAACGTGTTTGTGGCATTGGGCCGTCCATTGCATCAACCAGCAATAGCACAGAATCCACCATAGACATAACACGTTCAACTTCACCACCAAAATCAGCATGTCCTGGGGTGTCAACAATATTTATACGGTAACCATTCCAGTCAATCGCTGTGTTTTTAGCTAAAATGGTAATACCACGCTCTTTTTCAAGCGCATTTGAATCCATTATTCGCTCGTTATCGTCACCACGCAAATTATCAAGCGTACCTGACTGTTTCAACAATTTATCAACCAAAGTTGTTTTACCATGGTCAACGTGAGCAATAATGGCTATGTTTCTTAAATTTTCAATCACAATTAAAATCCCAATTAGGAGACAGATTCTTTAGGCGCAATATTGTACACCTTTTTGATCCAAATGTTGATCTATATCATAAAGTTTCTTTAAAAGAGTGCAATAAATTGATAACCATTTAGAATTTTTAAATTATATTACAAAAAATTAGATTATTAACACACTTCGGCATAAAACTGATCAGCAAACTCTTCTACTTTTGACCAATCTGTATATTCAATCATGGGTTTACTTACATCGGTATCACCTTTTCCAAGCCACATAATAAAACGGATCATATTACGGTCAAACCAATTATATTGTGGATAATAAAGTGCCCCAGCAAAGACAGCTTTGATGGTCGGTTTCCATAATATTTTAGCTAAAAACTTTCTGGTATATAAATTGGTTTCAGGGGTATTTTTATTGGGCTTTCTTGCCACCATATTCACCCCAAAAAATCCAGACTTTATTTGATTTAATTGCTGATAATGAGCATCAATAAATTTTTTCATTATTTTACTGTAAAAACCATAACGAATTGAACTTCCAAGTAGCACAGCTTGATAGGGTGTTAAATCGATTTTGGTATCCGGTAATAACTCAATCACGTCACAATCACACTTGTGACCCAAACGATTTTTTATTCGCTCCATGATTTTGAGTGTTTGTTTTTCGTGCGTTGTATAAAGTAACAAGACTTTAATAGCAGTAGTCATAACATTGCCTCTTTATTTTAAATATCGACTAATTATCAATATTACTTTTTTTATGATAAAAATTAACAAATTCGGGATGATTTCATGCAAAACTTTGATTATAGTATTAAGCTAATTTAACCAGACCGGAACTGAATATGACGATTTCACCTCCAAAACTGAGTGCAATTATTTTGGCGGCAGGAAAAGGCACACGGATGTATTCCAACCTTCCTAAAGTTTTACACAAAATCGGCGATAAACCGATGTTACAACATGTTATTGATACTGTTCAACAACTTAATCCCCATTATATCAATATTATTTATGGACATGGCAAAGATCAGCTTGAAAAGGCACTGGAAAATCAATCCGTAAATCTTGTTTTTCAAGCTGAGCAACTCGGAACAGGACACGCAGTCCAGCAAGCCATACCTTATATTCAAGATGAAGAAGATATTTTGATTTTATATGGTGATACGCCACTTATATCGGTTCAAACATTGCAAACTTTAATTGACAATAAACCCAAACAAGGTATTGCACTGTTAACCGTTAAACTGGATGATCCAACTGGCTATGGACGTATTGAGCGTAAAGATGGCAAAGTGACCGCCATTGTTGAACAAAAAGATGCCACGCCAGAACAGCAAAAAATTAATGAAATTAATACGGGTATTATGATCGTAACAGGAAAACTATTGAAAAACTGGTTATCTCGTTTAACAAATCATAATGCACAAAAAGAGTACTATCTTACTGATATTATCAATTTTGCTTATCAAGATGGATATGACATTATTACTGCTCACCCTATTGAACAATTTGAAGTTGAGGGAGTCAATAATCGTCTACAATTGGCCACACTAGAGCGCCACTATCAACAGCGACAAGCAAAACGTTTACTTACCGCTGGCGTGACTCTACTTGATCCCGAGCGATTTGACTTACGAGGTACACTTTCACATGGTATGGATGTCACCATTGATTGTAACGTCATCATCAATGGCAATGTCAAATTAGGGAATAACGTCTTTATCGGTGCTGGATGTATCTTAAAAGACTGTATCATTGGCGATAATAGTGAAATTAGTCCTTATAGCATAATTGAAGATTCAATCATTGCTGAACAATGTACGATAGGGCCTTTTGCTCGATTACGTCCAGGCTCAAAACTCGATGAAAAGGCACATGTCGGCAACTTTGTTGAACTTAAAAAAGCCCATTTAGGCAAAGCCAGTAAAGCGGGTCATTTAAGTTACCTTGGAGATAGTGAAATAGGGAGTAACGTTAATATCGGTGCAGGCACTATCACTTGTAATTATGATGGTGCAAACAAATTTGAAACCATTATTGAAGACGATGTCTTTGTTGGCTCTGATACACAGTTAATTGCTCCAGTGAAAATTGGAAAAGGCGCAACCATTGCAGCAGGAACAACGGTTACTAACAACGTGGGGGACAATGAACTTGTGGTAAGCCGTGTTAAACAAAGACAAATTAGTGGCTGGAAGCGACCTACAAAATCAAAATAGCGAGGAGTAAACTGTGTGTGGAATTGTCGGTGCCATTGCTAACCGTGATGTAGCAGAAATTCTGTTAGAAGGCTTAAAACGATTAGAGTATCGGGGTTATGATTCGGCTGGTCTTGCCATTATATCGCCTCAAGGTGAATTACAAAGAGTAAGGCGAGTTGGAAAAGTCAATAAACTGAAAGAAGCACTTGATAGCAAACCATTAAAAGGCTCGATAGGCATTGCGCATACACGTTGGGCTACACATGGTGAACCGACAGAACTCAATGCGCATCCCCATATTTCCGATTATATTGCCGTTGTTCATAATGGTATTATTGAAAACTATGAACCACTCCGTCTTAGTTCACGATATTATTTCAACTGATAATTGTTCATTAATTAATGCGGTAAAAAAAGCCATACCATTACTACGAGGAGCTTATGGTACCGTAATTATGGACATACGAAATCCTGACCAACTTGTGGCGGCTCGTTCCGGTAGCCCGTTAGTAATTGGTTGTGGTATCGCTGAGCATTTTATTGCCTCAGATCAACTTGCTTTATTACCCGTGACCAATCAGTTTATCTATTTAGAAGAAGGTGATATTGCACTGATTACACACAAAACCGTTTCTATATTTGATAAAAATAACAATCAAGTTAAGCGCCCATTTGTCACCTCTGATGTTAAATATGATGCAGGAAGTAAAACAGGCTATAACCATTACATGCAAAAAGAGATATACGAACAACCTAATGCAATTAAAAATACATTGGAAGGTCGTATACAGCATGGCAAAGTCAATTTATCCGAATTAGGCGAACAATCTAACACGATACTTAAGCAAGTTGAGCACATCCAAATTGTTGCTTGCGGTACCGCGTATAATGCTGGTATGGTTGCTCGCTATTGGTTTGAAGCATTAACAGGGATTCCTTGTGATGTTGAAATAGCCTCAGAATTTCGCTATCGTAAACCTGCTAAGCGTAAAAATAGTTTATTTATTTCACTATCTCAATCGGGTGAAACCGCTGATACACTTGCCGCATTAAGGTTAGCAAAAGAAAATCACTATTTAAGCACCTTAGCCATATGTAATGTCGCTGCTTCAACGTTAGTACGTGAAGCCGAACTGGTATTATTAACCAAAGCAGGGGTTGAAATTGGTGTAGCTTCAACGAAAGCATTTACCACTCAATTGACTGTATTACTACTACTTGTTGCCAAATTAGGTCGATTAAATCAGATGGCTCAAAGTACGGAACAAGCAATTGTCCATGCTCTCCAAACCTTGCCCAATCGTATTGAACAAGTACTCATGGCGGAACCGAAAATCAAAAAACTGGCCGAACAATTTGTTAATAAACATCATGCACTCTTTTTAGGACGTGGCGAGCAATACCCGATTGCCATGGAAGCATCATTAAAATTAAAGGAGATCTCGTATATCCATGCAGAAGCCTATGCCGCAGGTGAACTAAAACATGGGCCTTTAGCCCTTATTGATGCCGATATGCCCGTTATAGTGATGGCACCCACAAACGACATGCTAGAAAAGCTAAAATCAAATATTGAAGAAGTTCGGGCTCGGGGCGGTCAACTTTATGTTTTTGCCGAACAAGATGCAGGATTTGTAAGCGATGATACAATGCATATCCTTAACCTGCCTTATATTGAAGAGTTAACGGCACCTATCTACTACACGGTACCAACCCAATTGCTTGCTTACCATGTAGCTTTAATCAAAGGCACAGACGTTGATCAACCTCGTAATTTGGCAAAATCGGTGACTGTTGAATAGCTTTTTAAATATATTATCTAACAGTCTTAAATTTTAAATTGACCTATCAGACAAGCCTCTTTTTTAACGAGTTCAAATAACCCAATATTATCCTTAGACTGATTGGGTTAAGTAAAAATGGATTAATTCAAAAATTATTTAAGTTTAAGCTGTAGCTTTTTTCTTTTTGAATATAAAGAATAGAATGAATGCGATTAGCATTAAAATGACATGGAAACCTACATAGAAAAAATAAACACCGCTATTTCCGCCATTATTAGCTGCACTTGCTAGTAATAATGAAGGCGATAAAAACGCAGTACTAATAATATTGATTCCGAATGTAACGCCTGAAAGTGTAGGGAATTGGACAAAAGTGATCAAAGCTAAAATGCTACAACCCATAGCAATCCATAAACCACCAACTGGAATAAAAATAGATAATGCTGCAAAGATTAATGCAATAATAGATAATGCTTTCATGTATACCTCAATGTAAAAAACTAATCCTAAAATGAATATTTCATTTTCGAAATTATAAATATTAAAACTGCCTTGTAAAGGCAGGTAGTAATGATAACAGAAATTAACTTTACATCAAGTTAAAAGAATCAAATGGTTATCTAAAATATTTCGCTAAAGACCCACTGCAAAGCTTGTTTGAATTGTAATTCAATGACAATCAACAACCGATAAACGGAGTTATTCATAAATATATATAAAAATTTATTTAAAAATTCATATTGACCAACTTCAAAACAAAACCTTAAGTATCATCAGAGCTTATAACGAAGTTAATCAAACTTAACTCAAAACAATAAATGTTATTTAAATTAATTATTAATATCAAATATTATTTCCTGCAATTAAATAATTAAATTTTTACTTATCTAAAAAATTTACGAATTATTTAAATTTTATTGACATTAAAAAAATAATAAATTAACATTTATTTGACGTTGTTAACGTCATTTTTACATTTAAATTACAAGGAGCTATTATGTTTATTAAAACAAACAAATCTTTAGAGACATCAAAACTCAACGGGTCTCAAATAATCGACCTTAACGAAAATGAGATTAATTTAGTTAACGGTGGTCGTCGTCGTGGAACCATTGAAGGCGGTTGTCAAATTTCAAGAGGAAATGGTAAAAATAAATGGCATTGTGGTGTTACTGTCGGCACGTCATGGTAAATTCTAACTGAGTTTCACTAATATTTATGCAGTAATATAAACTTTTACTGCATAATTTTTTGTCATACAAATTATAGAACAGTTAAAATGAAAAAAATATTATTAAGTGTAGCTTTTTTTTCAATAATTCCATTTTTATCACAATCCCAAGAATTAGAATGGTTCTTAGATGAAGATGAGCAAGGTCTACTATTTATAGCATTAAAAATTAATGATCTTGATGAAGAACTTACATGTATACTAGATACAGGAACTACAGAGGTCTTAAATTTACCAATAGATACTATTAATAAAATTGAAGATAAAGTTGAAAAAGATGATAAACGAAAGCGTACTGATATACTAGGCAACATCCAATATTCTCGTCAATTTATGTTACGAAACGTTAAAATTAATAATTTATTTTATGAAAAATTAGAAATTGAAGAGTATAAACCTTGGGGAGCTATTTTAGATATAAATACTGGAGAGAAAAAAGCAAAAAAAGAGCAAAATTTTGATTATCAACATGTTGCAGTAGCTGGTTTAGGCTTTTTTGTAAATAAAGTCGTTACTTTTGATATCATAAGTAACAAACTCATTTTATCTGATAATTTTACAAAACAAATTGAAAACGATTGGTTAGAAATACCTTTCACTAAAGGTTCAAAAGGACATTTAATATTAAATGCTACTGATGATGTCAAAAGTTATGCATTAATATTCGATACTGGTGCAGGAAAAAATATAATTAGTTCTAAAAAACTTTCTAATAACAAAGAATTAATAAAATTAAAGGAGTTTCCTTTTTATATTACGGAACTATCTTTTGTCAATATTCCTAATTTCAAAGATGATTTTATAGTACTTGATGGGTTAACTGATGATTTGCCTGCTGATGGCATACTTGGCAATGATTTTTTATATAGTTATATCGTAAAGATTGATTTTAAAAATCAGAAAATGTGGATAAAACCTCAACCGGAAGAATAATATATCGTAAATTTGCGGTATTTAAACTTATACCCTATCAACATATGCAATATATAAAACAAGAACCAATTTAAAACAATAAAATTGGCATTAAATATAAAAACTCCATCATAACTAAATTTATAGTAATAATGGGAAAATTTAATAAGTCAAAAATTAAATTAAAAATATGAATGAATCGAATGAATCTTTATTTAGAAGCGAATGTATTGAAAACAATAAAGTTACGATAGTTGGTCAAATAATGCTTGTTACTCCGTTTAGTATAACATTAATCAATATTTTTTTTCTTATAATATTTATAGCAATAATTTACCTTTTTATTTTTTTTGATTATGGAAGAAAAATACATGTAACTGGCACTTTGTTACCAGTTGAGGGAGTTGTAACAATTTTGTCAGCTGAACCTAGTATCGTTGACCAAATACTAGTGAAAGAAAATCAAAAGATAAAAATGGGTCAAACGTTATTTGTTTTAAGAAATTTGAAATATAGCTCCACACATGATGCAGTACAAAAATTCTTAGTTAACAAAAAAAATAGCTTAACCCATCAGCATAATATTTTTCTTAATCAAAATAATATTAAAAAAATATCATTAGAAAAAACTTTAAAAAATTTAGAAGAAGAAAAAAATATTTTACAAACACAGATTTTAGTACAATCAGAACGAGTAGAAATCGCAAATGAAATATCAGAAAAATTTAAAAAACTCATAAAAGCAGAATCAGTTTCAATAATTGATTACAATAACAAGCAATCAGAATTACTTGATCAAAAATCTATATTATTTGATCTTCAACAAAAACTTACATCAACAGATCGTAATATTTCAGATCTTGAAACTGAACTTCTTCAAATACCCTTACAAGAAAAGCAAGAGATATCAAAATTTGAACAAGAATTAAGTTTAATAGAAAAAGAGCTGATTGAAAACGAGGGGCTTATGTTGATGAATATTGTTGCTCCTAAAGATGGAGTTATTAGTACTATTATGATTTCGAAAGGACAAAGCATTGGAGATGATGCCATCATAGCTACACTTTTGCCTGAAAATCAAAATCTTGAAGCTAATTTATTTATTCCATCTAGTGCAATTGGTTTCTTAAAAGTTGGATTGCCTGTATCAATTAGATATGATGCTTTTCCATACCAAAAATTTGGTCAACATAACGGTATTATTAATGAAATTTCTAATAACACCCTATATTTAAATGAATTAAAATCAATTGGTATCTATTCCCAAAAATTTAACGATGAAAAGGATGCATTTTATCGCGTCAAAGTAAAATTAGATGATCAAACTATGAAAGCTTATGGTAAGAACTATCCTTTGAAAGTTGGTATGACTTTAGAATCAAATATTATTCTGGAAAAAAGAAAGATTTATGAATGGATATTTGAACCTATATTTAGTATTAAAGGTAATAAATAATGCAACATCAATTAAATTTATCATTTATTAGTAAAAGAAAGTTACCTTTATTTTTACAAAGTGAATTATCTGAATGTGGTTTAGCATGTATTGGTATGATTGCTCATTATTGGGGAAAAGAATTTAGTTTAAATGATCTAAGACAAAAATACCCTTTTACTTTACGAGGAGCTTCACTTAAAAATATTATAGATATTGCGGTAGATTTAAAATTTAATTGTCGTCCAATAAAATTAGATATCGATAACTTAAAAAATTTAGCATGCCCTTGTATTTTACACTGGGATTTAAATCATTTTGTGGTATTAAAAAAAGTAAAAGGAAATAATGCTTATATTCATGATCCTGCTATAGGTAAAATAAAATTAAATATTCAACAGGTTTCAAAACATTTTACTGGAATTGCAATTGAAATCACACCTTCATCATCATTTTCTCCCTATAAAGCAACTTCTAAAATAACTTTTAAATCTGTAATGGGGAAAGTTATTGGATTAAAAAAAGGGTTGCTACAGTTATTTATGTTAGGCATCCTCATTCAAATATGTATGCTTATTTCACCATTATATTTACAATGGATTGTTGATGATGTAATTGCTGTAAATGATAAAAACTTATTAATAGTTTTAGGCTTTGGGTTTATATTATTAGCTTTATTACGCGTTTCAATAGAATTTATAAGGGATTGGTTTATAACAATTTTCTCAACTCAATTAAACTATCAATGGAGAGGAAATGTATTTAACCATATATTAGGACTACCAATAGAGTGGTTTCAAAAACGCTCTTTAGCTGATATTTTATCTAAATTTCATTCTATTCAAGAAATACAAAATGGTATAACAACAAAAGTAGTGGCGAGTCTAGTTGATGGTATTTTAGTTATAACAACATTCATCATGATGTTTTTATATAATACTACATTAGCCATAATTTCTTTTATAAGTATATTTATTTACGCTATTTTAAGAAGAATAGCTTTTGATTTGCAAAAAAATCTTTCATCAGAATATATAATTAATCAAGCAACCCAAGAAAGTCATTTTTTAGAGACAATAAAAGGAATGCAAACTATTAGATTATATAATTATGAAAAAGAACGCGCCATAAAATGGATGAATTTATCAGCAAAAGAATTTAATGCCCATCTAAGATATGAAAAATGTTCTTTACTAATTAATTTTTCTAATAAATTAATTTTTAGTTTAGATAGAATTTTTATAGTTTGGTTTGCTACAGTTTTAATTTTGAATACTTCTTTTTCAATTGGTATGCTATTTGCTTTCGTAAGCTATAAAGATCAATTTACAGATAGAATAATTTCATTAATTGATAAAATTAGTGACATTCTAATGCTAAGGATACATGTAGAACGCTTAGCTGACATTGTATTATCAAAAACTGAAAGTTCATCAAACAATAATTTAATTTCTACCAAAAATATGATATCTGATTTAACTATTAAATTAGAAAATGTTTCTTTTCGCTATTCACAAAATGAGCCTTATATTTTAAATAAAATAAATTTGACAATTCCTATGGGTCAATGTATTGCAATTACTGGAGCATCAGGATGTGGAAAGACAACATTAATGAAAATAATATTAGGTTTACTTTCTCCCACCGAAGGAGAGGTTTTCATTGGTGATATTCCACTTTCTCTTATCGATAAAAAAGCTTATAGAAACTTGATAGCAACCGTAATGCAAGAAGATAATTTATTTACGGGAACAATCGCTGAAAATATCTGCTTTTTTGAAGCAACACCAGATTTAGAAGAAATAGAAAGATGTGCTATTGATTCAGCTATTCACAATGAAATCATTAATATGCCAATGAATTATAATACCCTCATTGGGGATATAGGTACAGGATTGTCAGGTGGGCAAAAACAACGAATTTTATTGGCAAGAGCTTTATATCGCAGACCTCAAATATTAGCGCTTGATGAAGCTACAAGTCATCTAGACATATCAAATGAAGTTAAGATAAATAAGTCAATGGTGAAATATAATTTTACTAAATTAATTATTGCACATCGTCAGGAAACCATTAATTCATCAGAAAGAATTATTATGTTAAAAGACGGTTATATAATTTCAGATAGTTTTTTGAATTGATTATTTTATCTTTTTTTATTTATTAGTATTTTTTGGGTTTTGAATAAAATTGAAATTGATATTAATTTATGTATACATAATTATAAATTCATTAAAAAATTTCAGCCAAATTTAATTTTGAAAAGATAAATGATATAAAGTCAATTTTCTATTCTTAATTTAGTATTATTTTTAAAAAATAATAATTATAAGCAATGATTATTTTAGCACCCATATAAATTTAAACATATTTATAATGAAGATTTCATTTTTCTTCTATACAAAAAGAATTTGTTATTAAATATCAAAAAATTTTAAAGAAATTACCATAGATGTGATAAAAACTAAATTTAGGTAAAAGTTCGAGCTAATTGCTAAGTTAATTAATATCTACAATTCAAGCATTAAGAAAATAATATTATATTTAAATTATAACCTATTATTTTAATAACTAGCTAACTTATTGAACAAATATTATAAATAACATTTATTATTTTGATTTATTTAAACCTTAAATTAATCCAATTATCCACAATTCTTAATAAAATACTTCTATAAAAATAATTTGCAAATAACATTTAAATTACAAATAATTTATTATATATTGACAGATTACAATCATTTGCTTTACAATTAATTTAATAGTTAACTATGTTATTACAATAAATTTACAATCAGCAAGGAGTTATTATGTTTATTAAAAAAAATGAAAGTATAGATTTTTCTGCATCTAAAGCATTTCAAATGAGAGAGCTTAAGGAAACAGAAATAAATCTAATTAATGGTGGGGTCAAATCAGGTTGTATATACGACCCAAAAGCACGAGACAGAAGAAAACGTCGAGGAAGAGATTTCTGGTTCTGAAAAAAATATTAATGAATTTTAATTAATATTTCCAAACAAAAAAGAATGTATGATTTATTACATTCTTTTTTCTAAAATTTTATTTTCTTATGCTATATCAAAAACATTAATTGAACTTGCAAAGTCAAAATAATTCGCTCTCATTAAACTCAATATTAATAGCCCAATTATTATTTGTTAATTTGTTACTGTTAACCATTTTAGTTGACTAATTATGCTACAATAACTACTTAAGTATATGTAAATTTATCTTCATCAAACATGAAAAAATCAAATACTTTATTTCCATTTTTTCTTTTTGTTAAATTCTTTAGGATATTCAACCCACCATATCGCAAAAAAATCAATAAAAAACAATACAAATGTTGACCATATTAAAAAATTATAATCTGAATTATACTTGGAAATATCTCCCCCTTTAGATAATAAAACACCATGAGAAATAGTGACAATATAGCTATAAATTAGACTGATACGCCTCTTCCATATTAACTTAGCATTATATCGATAATCATTAACGGTATGTTTTCTAAATTGAAAAGAAATAATAATTCCGAGAAAAGAATACAAATAAAATAAAAAATAATTTAAAAACACCACGTTTATTCATTAACCTCTTCATTATTTTCATCGGAATATATAGGATATGTTGAACCGTCTGGTGTGATACATTTGTAATAACCCGAACTTTTATTAGGATCCGAATTGTCTGCCATAACAAAATTACATGAATGGATTATTTCACCTACATTATTAATATTTTCTGGTTGAGGAATATATAATGCAGGTTCATCAGTCTCTTTATTTTTAAAGAAAATATTTTTAGCTTCATCTACAATGTCAGTTAGAGATATAGCATCACTCACTATCTCAACCGTTAGCCATTTTCCACTCATCCTTTTGAATGCTCTTTGCAAATCCTGAACACCATAATAATATAATTTAAAAACTTCTTTATTTACTGGATTAAATTCATTGATTTTTAATGTTTTATCTAATTTAGGTTCTAATTTTAGTTTACCATGAACTGAAATGCCCAAATCGACGAAATCATAAGCAAGCGAACCAACATATTTAGACATACCCAGCGCTTGAGCAAATTTTGATCGTGATGATTTTATAAATATTAAACGATATTATCAAGGCAAATAATTTAATTAACTTTATGATTTAAAATTTCTTTTTTTATTATTGGTTATATTTTAAACCGATTAAATATAACCATGATCAACTATAATCAGTCTTTTTGAAAATCATTTTTGTTATCGTTTTAAATTATCAATTAAAAATATTACATACTGTTTTTTCGAAATTTTTCAGATTATTTTCCTGCTGCTTTTGAATATTTTTAATTCATCACTCTTAAAATGTGATTTATATCACAAATTTTAAAAATACCCCTCCTTTTGCAACGTGATCTTGATCACGTTTACTGACATTTTCTAATGAATGCACGCCATGAACGTATCTAAAATAGTGTTAATTCAATGACATCAATCAATAAGGAAGGTAACGAAAATGAGTCGTTCAAACATAAAAGTGAAAGTCCAAAATTTTGGGCGTTTTTTAAGCAACATGGTTATGCCAAATATTGGCGCATTTATCGCATGGGGGTTGATCACCGCTATTTTTTTATACAATGCAAGAGATCCCAGTGCTGGGGGTTGGTTTCCAAATGAACGTGTATCAACATCGTTTATTGGGCCGATGATCACTTATTTACTGCCACTATTAATTGGTTATACCGGCGGTAAACTCATGTATAACGACCGTGGCGCCGTTGTTGGTGCGATTACGACTATTGGCGTAATTGTCGGGTCATCTATACCAATGTTTTTAGGCGCAATGATAGCTGGTCCTTTAGGCGGCTTTATGATCAAGCAATTTGATCGCTTAATAGATGGTAAAGTTAAAAGTGGTTTTGAGATGTTAGTCAATAACTTTTCAGCTGGCATTCTTGGTATGATGCTTGCACTAATTGCTTATTTTGCTATTGGTCCAGCCGTGGCTTGGTTAACCAATATATTGATTATCGCCGTCCAATTTATGGTTGATCATAGATTATTGCCACTCACCTCTATTTTGGTCGAACCGGCTAAAGTTTTGTTCCTCAACAATGCCATTAATCATGGTGTCTTTACCTCATTGGGTGTTACACAAGTAGCAGAAACCGGTAAATCGATTTTCTTTTTAATTGAAGCCAATCCTGGTCCCGGTTTAGGGCTTTTATTAGCCTATATGTTTTTTGGTAAGGGTGCCGCAAAAGGATCGGCTAGTGGTGCTGCGATCATTCATTTTTTTGGCGGAATTCATGAGATCTACTTTCCCTATGTGTTAATGAATCCCCGCTTGATTATTGCCGTTATTATGGGCGGAATGACCGGAATATTCACGTTAACAGTTTTTCATGCTGGTTTAACAGCTCCAGCTTCGCCCGGTTCGATTTTTGCTGTAATGAGTATGGCAAAAGGTTCCTATCTTGGCGTAATGCTTTCGGTCATGGCGGCGACGGCTGTCTCTTTTGTTATGTCAGCGATTTTATTAAAAACAACCAAAACATCGTCTAAAAGTCTTGATGATGCCAAATTAAGTCTCTCAAGCATGAAAGATGAGGCTAAAGGAAGAAAAAATGAAACGTTTGATATAACTAAAGTCAAAAAAATAATCGTGGCTTGCGATGCAGGCATGGGCTCAAGTGCAATGGGTGCCGGTGTTTTACGCAAGAAGATTGAAAATGCCAACTTGGCAATCAATGTTAGCAATCTAGCCATTAATGATCTGCCCGATGATGTAGATATCGTCATTACGCATCAAGATTTAACGCACCGAGCCAGACAGTATGCCCCCAATGCTTGGCATATTTCGTTAACTAACTTTTTAGATAGTGAGTTATACAGTCAATTAGTCGACCAACTTAACCAGGCATTAGGAATTGAACAAAAGATAACGACAAAAAATGCCCCCCAAACTTCCGATAATTCCCCTCTCTTCCAATTAACCGACAAAAATATTTTTTTAAATTTAACCGCCAAAACAAAAGAAGAAGCCATCCGTTTTGCCGGTCAAAAATTAGTAGAAAATGGCTATGTTGACCCTGCCTACATTGAATCGATGCTAGAACGTGAAAAATTGACTTCAACCTATTTAGGTGAATTTATCGCTGTCCCTCATGGCACCATTGAATCTAAAAACAGTGTAATTAATACAGGTATCGTATTTTGCCAATACCCCTCAGGTGTTCAGTTCGGTGATAACAAAGAGGATGAGGATTACGCCAAAATTGTTATTGGGATAGCTGCACGTAACAACGAACATTTGGACGTGATTGCAAAGCTGACCAACGCTCTCGATAACCCCAATACCATTACAAAACTCACAACAACTCACAGCGTGAAAGAGGTTTTAGCCTTATTAGGCTAATGCTGTTTTTGTACGCCTTACGTTTAAGTAAGAAAACTCGAACATTATTGAAACTCACAAGATATAAGGTATAAATTATGAAAGCATTACACTTTGGCGCGGGTAATATTGGACGCGGTTTTATTGGTAAATTATTATCTGATGCAGGATTTCACGTCACTTTTGCTGATGTCAATCAGCAAATTATTGATGAATTGGCACATCGTCATCAATATTCGGTCAATATAGTTGGAGAAGAAGCAAGTACTGAGATAGTCTATCACGTCGATGCCATTAACAGTACATCACCTAACATTTGCCACCACATTGCAACGGTTGATTTAATCACTACCGCTGTTGGTCCACAAGTATTGAATAAGATTGCCCCAATTGTTGCTCAAGGTATTTTGAAAAGATATCAACACGATAATCAAGCGCCGCTAAATATTATTGCCTGTGAAAATATGGTTCGTGGTACTACTCAATTTAAGCAAGCAATCTTTGCACAATTACCTGAAAGCTTACATCAATGGCTAGAAACACATATTGGTTTTGTTGATTCTGCAGTCGATCGCATTGTGCCACCGACCCTATCACCATCAGGTGATATATTAGCCGTAACGGTTGAAACCTTTTCAGAATGGATTGTCGATAAAAAACAATTTATTGGTACTATTCCGAATATAGCCGGTATGGAGCCTGTCGATAATCTTATGGCTTTTGTTGAACGTAAATTATTTACGCTCAATACCGGGCATGCCATTACGGCCTATTTAGGCTTTTACTACAATTTCGCAACTATTCGTGATGCAATATTGAATGAGCAAATTCGTTTCATTGTTCGTGGAGCAATGGAAGAAAGTGGGCAAGTATTGATTCATCGCTATAATTTTGATGATCAAAAACACATGGCATATATCGAAAAGATTTTATCCCGTTTTGAAAATCCCTATTTACACGATGATACCGCCAGAGTTGGACGTCAACCCATACGAAAATTAGGAGCAAGTGATCGTCTCATAAAACCGCTACTTGGCACATTTGAATATCAGATTAACAATTGTAATTTATTGATTGGTATTGCTGCTGCCCTTAACTATCGGAATAATGATGATGAACAAGCAGTGCAATTAGCAAAACAGATTGTTAATCATGGAGTGATACCCACTTTTTGTCAAATTTCGGGCATTGATAGTCATAATCCAGTTGTTCAACCAATCGAAGAACTTTATACTGCAATGCAAAATCATCAATTTTTATTAAAAGATGTCGGATAAAAGGCTACAAGAAGATAGAATCCTAGAAAAACTCAATCAGCAAACTGATATTCACAGTTTGCTGACTGTCGCCATTAAACTGATCAACAAAAGTGTGAATCGGTTGATTCTCAACATTTTTTGTAAGGAACCCCATGCCATTAAATTTGTAATTCCTTCACTTATTGGTAAAAATGGGCCTTTAAATGATACATCTGTTTGTTTAAAATTGCTTTTTGCTTTGGGCATTTTAAGCCGTGCAGATTATGAAGATATCGAATTACTTATTGCCATTTTAGATGAGCTGGATCTTAGTGATAAACACTATCATTATAGTGATGACGAGATTCTTGGACCGATAAGCTTATTACATGATATGGTGTTACCGCAAAATTGGGTGTTACAACAAGATCAAGTTGCCGAACTCGGGATTGTCGATAATTTTAAATCATCCATTTTACAAAATCGTTATCAGCAAATGATCCGTTCAGCGCTGATTATTGCGATCACCGCTCTTATACTTCGAATAAGTAATAAACCCAAACATAAAGATCATGATTAACTGTCTATTACCGACTTTTTAACGTAAAAATTATTTTAAGTGGGTAAAGTTAGCAGTAATGATCGGCTTTATTTCCCACTCTTTCATTTAGTCGGTATAATGCCACCATTTTATTGTAAATTGGGTTATTCATGAAAACGTTATTTGCCAGCACCTCGCGCGGACTTGAGGAGTTACTTAAGAAAGAGTTAGAAGAGTTAGGCTCGATCAATTGTAAAATTACTCAAGGTGGTGTCTATTATGATGCCGATGAAACAACGTTATATCAGTCTTTATTATGGTCTCGTTTAGCATCACGCATTCTATTACCGCTTGCTGAATTTGATATATATAGTGATTTAGATCTCTATTCTTGCGTTTTTAATCTAAAATGGACTGATATTTTTGCCGTCGATAATTCATTTGTCATCAATTTTGTCGGGGTAAATGATTTTATCCGTAATAGTCAATATGGCGCATTGAAAATCAAGGATGCAATTGTCGATCATTTTGTCCGACAAACAAATAGGCGTCCTAATGTTGTAAAACACGATCCCGATATTCGAATTCATGCTTATCTTCATAAAAATCGTGTTACGCTATCCCTCGATTTAAGTGGAGAGAGCCTGCATCAACGTGGTTATCGTCAACAAATAGGTCAAGCACCACTAAAAGAGAGTTTAGCGACAGCAATCATTTTACGATCAGGCTGGCAAATTGGTGAACCGCTACTTGATCCTATGTGTGGTTCGGGTACATTGTTAATTGAAGCAGCCATGATTGCAGCTAAAATCCCACCAGGATTTCATCGAAAACAATGGGGCTTTTTAGCATGGAAAGGGTTTAATCCTACACTTTGGAATGATCTGCTATTGAGAGCAAAACAGAACATTTGCCAACCCAAAGGCGTTTTTATTGGTTATGATAATAATGCAACAGTGTTGGAACGTGCACAACAAAATGCACGTTATGCAGGCGTGAGCGATTATATTAGTTTTGCCAAACAAGATGTAACTCAATTAATCAATCCACTTTCATCCGAATCATCAGGCATGATTATCAGCAATCCGCCTTACGGTGAGCGTTTAGAAAGTGAACCTGCACTCATTGCCCTACATACTGCGTTAGGTCAACTTATTAAACAACATTTTGGTGGTTGGCGCCTTTCACTGTTTAGTGGTGCCCCACAACTATTAGATTGTTTACAAATGCGTGCAGATAAGCAATTTAAGGCAAAAAATGGCCCACTGGATTGTGTGCAAAAAAATTATGTCATTGCCAAACGCGATAACACGCTAGCGGTTTCTAATCCTAATTTACCGGCAGCGGATTTTGCGAATCGATTACGTAAAAATAAGCAAAAACTGGAAAAATGGGCTACTCAAGAGCAATTGGAATGTTATCGTCTTTATGATGCTGACCTGCCTGAATATAATGTTGCCATTGACCGTTACAAAGACAAAGTTGTCGTGCAAGAATATGCAGCGCCAAAAAATATTGATCCTCAAAAAACACGGCAACGGCTATTTGATATCATTAATGCGACTATGTCTGTATTAGAATTAACAGCTGATCAACTGATCTTAAAAACACGGGAAAAGCAAAAAGGTAAACAACAATATCAAAAACTTGCTCAAAAGCAGGATTATTTTTTAGTGCATGAATACCCCATCAATCACCGTAAAACCCAATTTTGGGTAAATGTGACTGATTATTTAGATACAGGCCTATTTTTAGATCATCGCTTGGCACGTAAAATGATAGGTGAAATGAGTGATAATAAAGATTTTCTTAATCTGTTTGCTTACACAGGAACTGCCACCGTTTACGCAGGGTTGGGCAATGCAAAATCAACTACCACCGTGGATATGTCACGTACCTATCTGGAATGGGCAGATCGCAATTTAAAACAAAATGGTTTAACGGGTAAAAAACATCGCTTAATTCAAGCTGATTGTTTGCTCTATCTTGCACAATGCAATGAACAGTTTGATCTCATTTTTATCGATCCCCCGACATTTTCAAATTCTAAACGCATGAATGAGACATTTGATGTTCAACGTGATCATCTTAAGTTAATGAGCGATCTAAAACGATTATTAAGACCAAATGGCGTTATTGTCTTTTCAAATAATAAACGAGGTTTTAAAATGGATGCGCACGGTATGCAAAAATTGGGCTTAACCTTTCAAGAAATCACTAATAAAACACTCTCATTAGACTTTAAACGCAATAAACAGATTCATTGTTGTTTTATTGTCAAACATCTATAATTACAAACCCTCTTACGAGGGTTTGCTTAATCCCTTAGTGTCTGTTTTGCTATTTGCTTAAATTAACTGTTTTTTGGATTTTTTAGCGCACCACTAAAACCGAGGTTTGTGCGCCACGAACAACACCTGACGCATTCGATCCAAGCAGGTGAGTCGTGATATTAGGACGTCTGGATCCTAAAATAATTAAGTCTGGCATGATTTCGTTTGCTATTGATAAAATTTCGTCACGTGGATTACCAAATGCAATCGAAAAGGATAAATTTTCGCGCGGAAGATTGATGGTATCGAGTAACCGGTGAAATGCTAGTTCTGTTTGCACCGTTGCCTTATCTTTAAATTCATCAAAACCAAATGAATAAGCATTTACTATAGCGGATGCAATAGGTAAAACGTGGAAAAAAATAACGTCTGCATTTGATAATTTGGCTAAACATTCCAAATGTGGAATCACTTTTTTGGTTAGATTATCTTCAAGAATATCAATCGGAACTAGAATTTTTTTATACATAATAAGTACCTCGCAAATAACATCTGATAACATATCTTTTATGTTAAAAAATAGAGTTAGTGAAAATCATCATACTAGTTTTAAATTTATTCGCTAATGTTTTTTCGATAAATAAGCTTGTAGATACTTGCTACTGTTTTAACTTGTTTTCGATAAAACTAAATGTTAGGTACTATGGTATCAAGCTTGTTCCTAATCGTTAAAATAGTTTACCGTGGTGATCTAAATCAACTTATCGTAAGCAATAGAGTTATTTCAAAAATGTAATTTAGGTCAACGCTGAATCATTGATGATACTTTACACTTTCAATCAATGTTTGATAATGTTAATTTTATGATTACTTTATCGGGGAAAAGAGACTAATTGAGATCATCTATTGTCCAGACCAATTCAGCCGATGTTACAATTGAAGTAAACAATCAAAAAAAGCGTAGAGGTAAACAATTAATAGAAGAAGATCCCCAAAATGTCAATGAATATTAATTTATTACATTATTCGCAACCCCTAAGACTATTGATTATAAAGAGCATATCGGTTTTAATACTCTTCCTTCAGCTTGGATTTTAGAAGATAACTTAACATGAAAATCATATTAGCATCCACATCACTTTCACGAAAAAAAGTACTGGAAAAATTAGCCATTCCATTTGAGTGTGTTGCCCCTATTTGTGACG
Source organism: Gilliamella sp. B3817 (assembly GCF_026536705.1). Taxonomy (NCBI): domain Bacteria; kingdom Pseudomonadati; phylum Pseudomonadota; class Gammaproteobacteria; order Orbales; family Orbaceae; genus Gilliamella; species Gilliamella sp. B3817. The sequence continues at coordinate 437,086 of NZ_JAFNNV010000002.1, forward strand.
AAACTCCACTCTCAGGAGAATCTGCAAAACAATTAGTTGAGCGTTTAGCAAAGCTTAAAGCCCAATCATTAGTAGCTCAATACCCAAATAGCTTAATTATTGGTTCTGATCAAGTAGGCGTTTTAGATGATCACATTGTTTGTAAACCCCATACTGTCGAAAACGCCCGTATGCAATTAAGAAATAGCAGTGGTAAAGCGTTTTATTTTTATACTGGTATGACTGTTATCAATACCGTCAATGGACAATCCACCACAATTTGTGAACCTTTTAAAGTTACTTTTCGCCAGTTAACCGATGCTGAAATTGACGCATATATTTTAAAAGAGATGCCATTACAGTGTGCTGGTAGTTTCAAATGTGATGAGCTCGGCATTACTTTATTTGATAAATTAGAGGGTGAGGATATCAATTCGTTAGTGGGTTTACCCTTGTTAAAATTGAATAAAATTATGATAACAATGGGATATAATCCGCTTTTGATCTCATAAGTCAGTGTTCACTAAGTAACACACTGACTTATCTTTATTCATCGGTCAATCGACCCGCTGACATTTTCATGATTTTTTGGCTATAACTTGCCACATCATTATCATGAGTGACAATTAATAACGCAGTACCTTGATGATGTATATCGGATAAAAGTTGCATAATATCGGCGGCGCTTTCGTCATCCAAATCACTTGTTGGTTCGTCTGCGATAATGATTTGAGGCTGGCAAATCAGTGAGCGTAAAATAGCAACACGTCGCATTTCACCGCCTGACATATTAGCAGGATAAGCATCTTGCAGATAACTGACCTTCGCCTTTTCAAGTAGGCTTTGTGCATAACTTAAACACTGTTGATTTTTGCGTTTGGTTAAATAAAAAGGTAAGCGAATATTTTCTAATACTGTTAAATTTGGCAATAAACTGCTACCTTGTGGAATGTAACCAATCTGTTGATTACGGAACGCAGACACTTGCTGATCATCCAGTTCAAATAAATTGGTCTTATTAAGTATGATTTTACCTTGAGTTGGCGTAAGTAAACCGGCAATCATGTTAAGTAAAGTTGTCTTACCACTGCCTGATTTCCCCATTATGCAAACAAACTCATCTTTATTCATTGTAAAACTTACGTTATTTACTGCCGAAAAAGTTTGCTTACCTCGTTGATAATCCTTGCGTAAATTTTTAATCTCCAACAACATTACTCACCCTCTCTTAATGTGCGATAAGTATCAAATTTAGTTATGGATAACGCAGAGTAGATACATGAAAATGGCCCTATAATTAAAGTAAGAATAAACACTATTGTGGCATAGATTAATGCATCTAACAGTGAAATGCTCATACATGGCAAACCAATAGACTGGCAAATCAATAAGCTAAACGCATATAACAACACCGCAGCAATGACAATTCCAGCAATAGCGCCTAATGCACTAATAATTAATGATTCACGTAGTAACATGCTGACAATATCACGACGTGAGGCGCCTAAAATACGCAGTAGTCCAATTTCTCGTTTACGCTCATTTAATGTCGAAGAAAAAATGATAAAGATCACCGCAATAGCCAGTATCCAGAAAGTAGCAGACAGACTATACACAATGGTCGAAAAGCTGTTTAAATATTTAGCTATATTGCTTAACATACCTTTAGTCATAACAAAGTCAATATTATAATCTATAGCATATTTGGGCATGATTTGATTGACGACATCTTTAGGTTGAGAATCGGGATCAACCTTGATAAAAATCGACGAGGCATAATTGGCAAAATGATCGACATCACCTTCAATTAATTTTGCTTCTTTCATTAAAGACTGTGCCGCTGACATGGTCATAAATACCGAGGTGTCAAACCCCATACCTGTTGAATCCATTTTTGCTGCCACTTTATAGGGATGATTATAAAACATAATTTCATCCCCAATATTTGATGTAATTTTTGCGCCGACCACGACTTCATTATCGTTTAATGGTTTAGTTAGCTGGGTTTGCAACCAAGGTTTTATAACAAAATCGCTATGTTGATCAAAACCAATTAATTGCACTTTAGAACTGCAACATCCAGCGTTTAGCGAAGCAATAAAAAGTTGCGGTGAAATGGACTGTATTCCTTTAATATTTTTGATTTTTTCCATTAAATCAACTTTCAAATAAAAGCTACTCGGTTCTCCACGCAATAATGCAACTTCAAGATTTTTTTCATAGCCATAAGGGACAATCAGGATATCCGCACCTAGACGATCGGCCATACCCGAAATCCCTAAACTCAGGTTTTTCATTAAGACACTACCACCAAACAACGTCGCCGAAAATAGCATGATAATGATAATTAAACTACAACTACGAAAAGGTCTACGCTGTATATTTCGCCATGCTAAATTAGCAATAATTATTGGGGTTTCTTGCATGTTTTAAATCCATCTATCTACTATTTTTTAATATTCTTATAATTCACACTCAAATTTTTTTAACGATTTTATTCAAATAGAATACATTAATTAAAGACACCAAAAATAAAACACCAGATAGTAAAACTAAAGCTGGTTTAGCGCCCATATTACAACGCATCATCTCGTTTGAGCATACCCCAATTAAAACAGTCGGAATGGCGATGGCCAAAAGTGAGATACAAGCTAACGCCATACTTAAACCAAGACGAACAAACATTGTCCGACTTAGTAACATTAATGTGCCAATGGCGATAATCAAAGCACCGATACCTAATTCGGCTCGGGCTGTCCAAAAGCACTTCATAATTTTACCAGCTCCTGTATGACTATGTCCGGTATTAGCAACCTGATTATGTATGTCGTTAGCCGTATTTATTAGGGTATCGGGATGTGGACAGACAGGTAAAATATACAACGGAAATAGGATAATCATCAATCCAAGAAACATAATAAATAGTGATAAAATTATTCGATTTTTCATATCATTGAAGCCTTATTAATTATTAATCACACGGGCAACTTTGCCATGCTCTAAAACAACCGTGGTTTGTGCATGTTTTGAAACTTCAACCGAATGTGTTACAACAATAATAGTGCTGCCCTCTTCATGTAGTTGATGAAGTAAGTTCATTACCATTGCTTCATTACTTTCATCTAAATTGCCAGTAGGTTCGTCAGCTAATATTAATTTTGGATAGTTAATTAAGGCTCGCGCGATACATACACGTTGTTGTTCACCACCAGACAACTGACGCGGTAAATGTTTAGCTCTTGCAGCCAACCCTACTCGTTCTAATGCCTGCAAAGCTTCGTTTTCGTCAACCATACTATGATAATATTGCGCTACCATCACGTTTTCGAGTGCCGTTAAATAAGAGACTAAATGAAACTGCTGAAATATTAATCCAATTTTATCTCGGCGAATTTCGGTTAATTGTGGTAATGAGAGTTGAGTAATATCCTGACCATCAAGAATTACTGACCCAAGTGAAGGTTTATCCATGCAACCAATAATATTCATCAACGTGGTTTTACCACTCCCCGACGGTCCCATTATAGACAACCATTTTCCTTCTTCCACGGTTAAATTCACTTCCGATAATGCATGCAGTGAACCATAAATTTTAGAGACATTATTAACTTCGAGTATATTCATACTTATTTCCTATTCGCCACGTAACACAAGCGCTGGCTCGACTTCAAGCGCACGTTTTACGGGAATTAAACACGCAATGACTGTCACAATAGCTGAAATAACAATTGTTATTGGGATAAGATAAAACTCAATTACAATAGATCGACCAAATACATTAGTGCTTATCACCTGTGCAAAAATCAGTCCACACACCACGCCTATCACTCCACCGGTTATGCCTAAGATTAACCCTTCGGCCAAAAACTCTTTAGCGATACTTTTGTTATTTGCACCAATGGCTTTTTTCAGTCCAATTTCTTTTCGACGCTCCATGACAACCGTCATCATAGTCGTCGCAACACAGATCATGGTCAGTATTAGCACCACCAAAGTGACTAAATAAAGTAAGGAAGACAGTTTACCCAATACGGAGGATTCAGATTGAGTTACCCATTTAATTAAATGAGGATCGACCGTTAAAGAGTTTGCTTTTATTTTATCAATATAGTGTTTTAACTCATCTTGTGTGGCTGTAATACTCACTTCTACCACTTCGGCTTTATCGCTATCTTTCAAAAATTCATCTAAATCATGTAAACCAATAAAAATATAACCGTCTTCAGTGCGTCCTGTTTTAACAATACCCGTAATTGTTAACTCCTCGTTATAGCGAGAATTTTGTTTGGTTTTTCCTAAAACCGGCATTGTGCTACCAATGGTTAATTTGGCAAAGTTTGCAATATCGGTACCGATTAAAATTTCATGAGAATGTTTAGGTAGTTCGCCTTCAATTTTCCAGTAAGGACTTGTTTTAATCACTTGTTCAAAATCCGTACCGACCATAATATAAGGCTGTTGGTTACTGCGAATAGATTCATAACGAAACGGGGTTACGCCAAGTAGTTTTTCTTTGGGTAATAAACTTACCGCTTGTGAGACATCTGCCATTGTCATCATTGATTGATTATCAGCAGGCAAGAACAACATATTGGCGCCATAGGAGCGAAACTCTTTTCCCATTTGGCGAGGAATATCATAACAAAGTGTTATCATACCAAGTAAAACTGTTGCCCCTATTGCCACACCAAGTAAAGCAATAAGAATACGTGAACGGCGACGAATAAGAGAGCTAAATACTGTTTTAATGATAAAGCGCTGATTTTTATTAATCATGATTTTGACCTTTCAATTACCGTCCATGTAAAACATCAGTTGGGCGTAAAAACATCATAAAACGCAATGCCGGTAAACTTCCCATAAACGTAATAAAACTCACCATAATCAATACCAATGGGATGATGAGCATTTTAGGCTCAATAAATGAACCAAATACCGTGTGACCAATAATCTGTGCAAAGCCAAGACCGATAAAATAGCCGAAAATTCCGCCTAATAATGCAATAATAAAAATCTCGGTTAATACTAGCATTGCAACAGCTTTATTGGTTGCGCCAAGTGCCTTTAAAAGTCCGATTTCAGTACTCCGCTCAATGACATTAGCAGTCACTAAATTAGAAATAGCAAGTGCTGAACAAATTAACGATAGAACCGTTAATAAAAGCATTAATAACTGCGTTTTTTGTAAAATAGATCCCTCTGATTCGGCGACTTGCATAATGGCTTTTACTCGCACATCTGGCATCAACTCTTCTATTTGATAGGCGATCGAACTGATATATGCTGTACAATACCAAGTATCCCATTCTGTTCTTGATAAGCTATTAGGATCTTGCGCTGCTTTACGAGCCAATTCATTCTCTGGCGTTGTTAATGCACTCACTTCGACCCGTTCAACAAGCCCTTCTTTATTGGCTAAGTGTTGCGCAACAGGGAGAGAAACATACAGTTGAGAATCCTCAATTCCGCCACTATGAAAAATATTATTGATGGTCAATGTAATCGTATTTTTAGTGTGTGGCGAAATCAGTTCAATAGTATCGCCGATTTTTAAATTCCACTGTTTAGCGACTGTCTCGCCAACCATCACTCCTTGCAAGTTATCATCTTGCATGGCGCTTCCTTCAATCGTCCACCATGACTTCATCGCTAACATCCCCGTATCCACTTCATCGCCCGTTGGAATATTAAGATGCTTATTAAACCATGTTCCGACCAGAGTAATTGGTTTATCATTAAAGGTTGCTTGTGTGGTGAAATATGGGGCAAAATCAACAATATTATATGCCCAGAAAATCATTTTAATTTTGACTAAATCATCTTGCTTGATATATTGAATAGTGGCTTGATTTTCATCATTATCAATTTGATACAGTTCACTAACCAAAGCCGTTCCACGTGGCACAATGTTTAAATTAGCGCCATAGGCTTTAAGTTCTTGATTCACTTTATCACCTACATCAAACATGACATTCAACATGGCGGTTGCTAACGATACTCCTAAAGCAACGGTTAATGCTATCAAAAACAGCTTCTTTTTTTGACGAACTAATACGCTTAGTAACATTGTGCAAAACATATCTTCTTCCTTTGGGAAACCATTTACTTAAAGCGGCTTTTTTCTGCTTCAAGGTGAGCTGTACGAATTACCATGTTTCCGTCAATAATTTCATATTTAAGTGGAACCGGATTACAACCACCTGAAAATCCGATAGTGGCAATATTCATAACGACATCACATAAAATACAAACGACTTGATTGCCACGCTGATAATAACCACTTGCACCACAAATATCACAAGCATCAAAGCCTACTCCATAAGCATTTTCACTCTTCTTGATAACGATAAAACGTACTAGCGTTCCATCGCTTGCTTGAAAACCATACCGATGCAAATTGCCGTCATTGACTTGAGTAAGTGGGATAACAACTAAACCCTCTTTATTTGCTGAAACCGGTTCAGCTGGCGTTAACTCTACCCCTTTTTCAAATATATAACGCGCACGTGTAACGGTATAAGCGGTCATTGCCATGCCAGCCATGAGTAATAACGAGGTTCTTCTATCTGTGCGTAGCTGTGCTTTAAGTTTACGAATCTGAGCCGGATTACTTCCTACTAACGAAGCCGTTTTAGATTTTATATATAAAATAACCGTGAATAACAGCACAATTGCCATAAAAATAAATGTAAATAAATTGACATGTGCCAGAATAAAAATAACTAAATCCATCATCCATTTTTGTGTGGAGATAAGACGTCGGACAATTAAAATTTGAAGTAAATTAATGCTGTTTGCAATCGTGTATATCAGCAAGGATAAAACAGAAATGGTAATAACCCATTTAGTTGATAACCGTTCACATATTCGACAAGTCAATTGACCAATTAATACCGCTAATAGCAACGCAAAACCATAACCAATCCATTTAAACAAATAATCATTATTAAAAATCGACTCCATTCCTACATCAAATTGGAAAGGATAAAGCATTAGATTAGGTAAGCACTGTGCCATTATTAAACCAATTGCCAATATGAATAAACCATTAAATATGCAGTTAAAAAATAACGCCGACGAGCGGACTTGAATAAGTATAATAATTAACAACGGAATAGTAATAACTAACCAACAAATAATGACACCAAGATCATAATATTCACGCACTGCAAATGCTGTGTTACGTTTTAAAATGGTATAAGTTAATGCAACAATAGAGCCTAAAATAAAACCGACAACGATAAATGTTTTGATAGGACGGGGATTGAATTTAGTCAGTAGCGCACAAAGCAACGCTATCATAATTGCGGGAACAAAAGTATTATCAGTGACGTTGATAAGGTATTGAAGCATAATAATTGCCTAGCCATTACAATTTATTATTGACGAGTTTAAATCTCGTCAATAATAGAGTACTTTTTTAAAATTTTCTTATTGTTACAAAACAAAAGTTACCAAGCTCGTGGGATATAATCAAAGTCCCAAGATACTTCAATAGGTTTGCTCCAGAAACGACCTTCTACGCCAGTTTCTTGATCTACATGTAATAAGTAACCTTGTTTTTCTGGATTTTCAATAGTGAAGGTAACTTTATATTTTCCAGCTCCATCAAGTTTAACGTTATTACCATAGTGAGGACCGTCAGAAGCATTCATCGGCATGAAATTACCTTCGATTGTTTTATCACTACCTTGTTTTTGAATTTTATATTTTACGGTTAAGTAAGGAACAAAATCACCGACACCATATCCTAAATTATTATCAGCTGTAGCTGAAATGTCAGCTTCAAGGTGCATATCCGATTTTGATGCAGGTAGTCCTCCCATTCCAGCGGGTTCCATATCCACTGGTTGGAAATATACGGCACCGATATGCAAAGGCCCTACCGTCACTTCATCACCAATAGGAAACTCTTCAAACCCTTTTTCTTCACCAGGTGCTGGCGCTGATGCAGCATACGCAAACGAAGATATTGCAAGTATTGACGAAATTCCTGCGGTTAATAATATTTTTTTCATTTCAAACTCCTCTAATTTTAACTACTCTTTATTACGAAATAACTAAATTGCTATCGCTACCAATACTTGCTTTTTTTCTATTTTTTCCGTCTTTTGAGATACTTTGTTTTATAGTACGAAATGGAAAATGCAACGACTATCACCATGAATATTTGTGGGAGTAATGTTTCAACAGTTGGATATATTCCAAGCACTTCAATTGAGCGTACAAAATCAACGGGGGTTACATGGATAATATCAGCTTCTTGTAACTCTTTGACACCACCACCGGCAAAAGCAATAGCCATGATATACATTAATATACTCGTGCCAATAAAAAATGGTTTAAGAGGCAGTCTCATTGTTCCAAAACGAATGATAATAAAGATTATGGCTAATACTAGCGTTCCGATTGCTAGCCCATACCAAACCATGTCCATGTGTTCTCTACTTTCACTCAACATAGCTTGATAGAATAAGATTGTTTCTGCACCTTCGCGGAAAACCGCTAAAAAGGCAGCAAATCCTAATGCAATACTACTGCCTGAAGATATAGCACTTTTAACCTTACCTTCTACATAATTTTTCCAAGCTTCTGCTTCAGCTTTTGAAAACATCCAATTACTTATGAAAAATAAGACCACTGTCGCTAATAACATTGCGACACCTTCAATAATCTCTTGATTTGCCCCGCTAAGATTGACAATGGAATTAAGTGCAATTGCAGCAAGGACACTAGCAAAAACGGCGAAAAGTGAACTCATATAGACAACTTTCACCATTTGAACATTTCCTGAACGCACTAAGTAGGCCGAGATAGCAGCTATCACTAATATTGCTTCTAAACCTTCCCGGAAGATAATGATAAATGAAGCTAACAACACACTCCAACCGCTCTCTTTTTTGCCGTCTAATTCGTTAGCATCTTCATGAAGCATTTTCAAAATGACATCGATCTCGGCACGAACAGTTTTATTTGAAGCACCATCTGACATTAAACGCTTAATTTTTGCGAATTGATATTCAGTATCGGTTCCACGCTTACCCGAAATATAAGACATAACTGCGCGTTCAACACCGTGTTTTTCATAAAAACCAAAATAAGCATTATTAACGCGAGCTTTAGCCTTTTCAGGATCTTTCATAAAATAGAGATCATAGGCATCATTAAGAATGACATCCATTTCGTCAATAATCGCATTCCATGTTTCATATTTTTTTTCAGCTGCATAAGATGAAGAAGCAAAAGCAACTACGCTAACAAAAAATAGCAATGTTAGCGTTAAATATTTTTTCACAGCCATAATCTCTTATTTTCCTAATAACATTAAACCTATTGGTTTATTGTCTGAAGGTAACTGCAATTCTTGACTAATAACGTCTGGTTTGATGGCATGAATATAACGTGCACTTAAATCCAAAGCCGCTGAAGCCAAGTAGACGTTTTGACTCATCGCACCTACAGCAATATTGCCAAAATTATTAGCTTTTTCTTCTTTGATATTATTAAAAGCGGCTGAATCAGTAACGAAAATCAGCACATAATTAGCTCGTTTTACAAAATTTTGTAAACCAACATCGGCACGAATATCTTTATTGTTTATTTCTTTTAGATAGTGCCCTTCCCACTCATACAAAAAGGTTCCCTTTTCACTTGCAACATAGATTCTTACATAAGGTTGTTTACCCGTACCCATTGGAACAGTCCATCCGGTTGTTCCTCGATTCAAACCACTTGCAGCCCAAAGCACAGTAGAAAGTTCTTCATCCGAAATTTGTCCATTAGGAAAACCAGGACCAGGTGTTGATGACCGTTTTGTTAAACTTTCAAATAAACTCATGCCATCTTTTGTTTGAGGAGCAGGTAAAGTAATATCGGCATAACATAGAGAGATAGAAAATAATGATGAGAATAAAATGACAACTATTTTTCGCACAATATACTGCATAATTACCTCTGACATTTTTGTAATCTAATGGAGTTGCTATCTTATTGCTAATAATTCCAATTATCAATACAAACTATCATTTTTATCATTAAAGTAATAAGAAAATTAGTGATAATTTTTTAACGTATTGATTTGTAATCACCTATTTTTTAAAAAACGTTAATACCTTTAATCCGATTAAATTACCTTTACTTAAATTTTTTTATAACTAACTTTTATCTTATTTATTACTGAAATGTTATAGACACTTTGTTATCATTAACACAATTTTTAATTCAAAATTAAATGCTTCTTCTCGAAATCTTTGTTTGCAGGATAGGGACATTGATAAAAGTCCTTTTGGAAGGTAGATTTTTATTAGCAAATGCGTACAAGAATAGAAAAAATTTGCCACAAGTTGAATTTAATTCATTTGCTTCGTAAAATAGCCAAAATTTTATTTTTGGCTGATTATGCAACTTCATTTAGTCGTTAATACATTTGGTTCTGACCTGCAACGCCGTTACGGCGAAAAAATTTATAAACTGACTTTACATGGTGGTTTTAGTTGTCCTAATCGTGACGGAACTATCGGTGTTGGTGGTTGTACCTTTTGTAATGTCGCTTCGATCATTGATGAGTCCATTCAAGTAAAAACGATTTCACAGCAGCTTGCCCAACAAGCGCGTCAGATGAAAAAATCCAAGCGCTATCTTGCCTATTTTCAAGCCTATACCAGCACTTATGCCGAAGTTGAAATACTCAAAAATATGTATGAAGAAGCACTCAATAGTGCGGATATTATCGGGCTTTGTGTCGGTACTCGCCCAGATTGTGTGCCAGATGAAGCGCTGAATTTACTTGCCAGTTATCAAGCAAAAGGCTTCGAAGTTTGGCTTGAGCTTGGCTTACAAACGGCTCACGATAAAACGTTACACAATATTAATCGTGGACATACATTTGATGTCTATCATCAAACGGTGCAAAAGGCTCGTTGTCTTGGTATAAAAGTTTGTACTCACTTAATCATTGGTCTGCCTAAAGAAACCAAGCAGGATAATTTAATGACGCTTGATAAAGTGTTAAATAGTGGTGTAGATGGTTTAAAACTGCATCCGTTACATATCGTAGAAGGCAGTATTATGGCTAAAGTGTGGCGTGCAGGTCGGCTCGACATACTCTCTTTAGAGCAGTATGTCGATATTGCTGGCGATATTATTAGGCAAACACCAGCCCATATTTTGTATCACCGCATCTCTGCCAATGCTCGTAAACCTACCTTACTTGCCCCTGATTGGTGCGAAAATCACTGGCAATCAATGAATGCTGTAGACCAAAATTTAAGGCAATTTGGTGCTCAAGGTAGCGCGATTAACGACACATATCATTGTAAACAATCTAAAGATTCAATTGACAATTTAGGCAGTTAGCGGTTTAATTCCTAACAAAGATTTTAAAAAAACAACATAATTTAAGGATTCTATTTTTTAAGGATGAAAACATCAAGAGTTAACATTGCATCTAAAAGATTTGCAAGCGTTGTTAAAGTTAATATTCTTCCATTTATATACTGTATTTTTTTATTTTTTTTAATAAAGATTTTTTCAGCAGATAAATATGAATGGTTGGTCGATTCAGGCGTGTTCAATAATCTATGTCAATTACCAGTAGGTGGACGATTAACAACTGAACCCATCATTGTTTTAATTCCCTGCTTTCTTATTTTATTTTTACTCAAAAATAAAATGATCCGATACACATATATGTTAATTGTGCTTATCTATCTTTTGTGGTCTTTTTATTTGCGTTTCAATTGGTGCTAAAGGTAAAATTAAAAAGTCTGTTTAGATAATTTGTTTTTAACAGCCCCATTAAGGTTTAATTTTGCTAATAAAGCTTTGGAGTACAATTTTGTGAAAATTAGATCCTTTATGCTATTAAAAAGGATCTAAAACGGCATTAAGAATCAATATCAACGTTGATAGAATTGCCCACAACAATGCATGTTAACGTATTAGTATGAATTAAAATAAAAGTGTAAAGATCGCTAGATTGTGGAACCGAAATAAAGAATAACCAAAGCGAAATTACCGATTTAAAATCATTTAACATCGCTTTGGTTCATTAAGATTTAGGGGGATTTTCAATAAAAATGATTCAAATCTAAACTTTTGAATGATTGTCTAAACGTTCATTTATATCGCTGACAATTTTAGATAATGTTTCACGCTCTAAAAGAGAAATATCAATTTCACACTCTTTGTTATCATACTTAATGCATAATGTTTCATTAACACTACAAAATAATACTAATAATCCTAATGGCAGTAGTAAAATAGATAGAATGATTTGCCCAATATCCCCAAAATGTGAAAACAAATCGATAATTTCTTTTATTCCTAAACAGACTATTATTGCGCCGATCAATCCGCCTTTAAGATTATATGTACGAGTAATGGAAAGAGAATGAATACTTTTTATTGGAATTTCTCTTTTTTTACCGGCAAGATTGGATAAAGGATTCTTGCTAAAAGAATTAGTTAATTCATCAATGTTGACAACATCATCATTAATTTCAATTTTAGTTTTCTGCCAAGGCGTTAGCAGTGATTGTTTGAATTGATGTACGACCATTTTTTTCCTTGTTATAATTTTTAGATAAAAATAAAGAGTTAACTTTATGGGCGCAGAATATTATCATTTAAAAATCATTCAAACAATAAAATTCATCATATTTTTAAATTAAAAGCGCAAGCAAAAAACGACCTATTTTTTCGCTAAAAACTAACGATAAAATCTATTTTTTGTACCTTGTCTAGCAACAAGTATATAATATGCCTTTCACACTTGAGGCAATGTGCATGCAACTCGCTTTTTGTATCTATAAATATTTTCCTTTTGGTGGTCTGCAACGTGATTTTTTGCAGATTGCTAATGCTTGCTTAGCTCGTGGACATAAAGTTCGTGTCTATGTGATGGACTGGCAAGGCGATAAACCTGTCAATTTTGATATCATCTTAGTACCCAAAAAAGGGCTTTCAAACCATCATCGAAACCAAAATTATTATTATTGGGTAAAAACACATTTACAAACGCATCCTGCTGATTGTGTTGTTGGTTTTAATAAAATGCCTAATTTGGATGTCTATTTTGCAGGCGATACTTGTTTTGCAGAAAAAGTGTCACATAAGGGCTTTTTTTATCAATTATTACCACGCTGTAAGCATTATTTGGCATTTGAAGATGCGGTATTTAATCCACATCACCACACACAAATAATGGCTCTTACTAAACAGCAAATACATGACTTTGAAAAGTATTATCACACCCAACCTTCACGTTTTTCATTACTACCACCTGGTATTGCACAAAATCGTCAATATAATTCTGATTCACCAATAAAACGTCAACTATTTAGACAAACCAATCAGATAAATCAGGATGATTTTGTCATAGTACAAATTGGTTCAGACTTTAAACGTAAAGGGGTTGACCGTACATTATATGCAATTGCTGCATTGCCTGAAGACTTAAAACAAAAATTGGTTTACTTAGTTGTAGGACAAGACAAAGCTGATGATTATCAAAAATTAGCTAAACAGCTTGGTATTTTACCGCGAGTTCACTTTTTTTCGGGTCGTGATGATATTCCTGATTTTCTATTTTCAGCCGATTTACTGCTGCATCCGGCAAGACAAGAAGCCGCAGGTATGGTATTAGTTGAAGCATTAGCAGCAGGTGTACCGGTCATTGTATCTGGTATTTCAGGTTATGCCTATCATATCCACGATGCTAATGCTGGCGTTGTACTTAACGAACCGTTTGTTCAATCTGAACTCAATCAAGCCGTCTATCATGCCATCACGGATAAACAACAATTGTTAACTTGGCATAATAATGCCATCCACTATGGCGAAACAGCGGATTTATATCATTTGGCTGAACGTGCCACAGACATTATTTTAGGTTGTAGACATTATGAATGAAATCAAACTTAAATCACCGTTCGATCAGATATGGAAAAATAAAGATCCGTTTACTGAAGTTGAATTGATTTCGGGCACTATCTATCGAGCAGTTAATCAACGAAAAACATTAAATTTTGAACAAGATGGACAATCATATTTTATTAAAATTCATCGTGGTACAACAATAAAAGAGATCTTAAAAAATCTGTTATCATTCAGATTGCCCGTTTTAGATGCCAAACAAGAATGGGATGCAATACATCGTTTAGAGCAAGTGGGTGTCAATACGATGGATGGACGCGCTTTTGGGCGTAAAGGTTTCAATCCTCTTACCCGTCATTCCTTTATTATTACCCATGATCTTAATCCTGCTATTAGTTTAGAAGATTTCACACAATCATGGGCGACAACACCGCCTAGTTATCACTTAAAGCGTTTATTAATTATTTATCTGGCAAAAATGATCGCCAATATGCATGCAGCAGGTGTTAATCATCGTGATTGTTATCTGTGCCATTTTTTACTTGATTTACCACTGTTTGAAAATCATCAACAAATAAAATTGTCGGTTATTGACTTACATCGAGCACAAATTCGTCAGCAAGTACCCACCCGCTGGCGTGATAAAGATCTGATTGGACTCTATTTTTCATCCCGCAATATTGGCTTAACAACGCGAGATATTTGGCTATTTTTAAAAGTTTATTTTAATAAGCCGTTAAAAACAATTTTACGAGATGAACACAAGTTGATTAGTCACACTCAACAAAAAGCAGAAAGAATTCGTAAACGTACGGAAAAATATCATCTTTAGCAATAAGGAGATACTATGTTTATTGAACAAATCGATATTGAAGGATTTCAAGGAATAAGCCGATTATCATTAAAATTAAATTCACAAGCCAGTGTTCTGATTGGTGAAAACCGTTGGGGACGTTCAAGCTTAATCCGTGCACTAACCCTTTTATCACTGGATAAAAAATTTTATCAATTTGTTGATTCCGATTTTTATCACGATAAACATGAAAATTATGGCAATAAAATTAGTATTACTGCAACTTATTGCGAATCTTATGAAAATGAGCTGAATAACCAAAGTCATCAAACTTTACAAGCTGTTGCTTATCAAATAGAACAAGATAATTTTAGACGAATTACTTATCAACTCACGGCTAATAAACACAATACAAATATTATTAGCCAACATAATTTAGTTGATTATCACAACAAGCGCTATACGCTTTCCGATCCAGATTCATTCATTGCAACCCTTATTGAACTTAATCCAGTAGTCGCCCTTAAAAATGCAACGAATACGCCTAACCTACCTGTCACCAATCAACCTTTATCAGAATATTTTATAGATCAACTTTCTAAACAGTTACACGAACACTCAGCACAGTTAAGTCAAAATGAATTGCAACAAGGCTTAAAAGCTGGACGTGCTTTATTAGAATACTATTTTGGCAATCCTGAACAACGTTATCAAAATGTCGCAAAGAAAAATAGCCCTCGTAGTGAAGATTGGAATTCACTTGAACGCATTAATAATATTTTAGATGAGCTTGATAATCGCTATTTACGGACAGCTTTGTTAGATATTTTCGGCTCTATTATGATTGCCAAAAGTGATAATCCTTTAACGCAAAACGCAGTACCAATTTTAATTTTAGAAGAGCCAGAAAGCCAACTTCATCCAATTATTCTATCAATTGGTTTCCGATTACTTAAAAATCTACCTACACAAAAAATCATCACCTCCAATTCAAGTGATCTCGTTTCTCTCTTTCCATTAGAAAATATTTATCGGTTGATTCGTCTACCTGATCAGATAGTGACAAAATATATTGCACCGAATTCATTGAGTGTTGATGATAACCGTCGAATCTTATTTCACGTTCTCTATCGACGGGCAAGTGCTATCTTTGCACGTTGCTGGCTATTAGTGGAGGGTGAAACGGAAGTCTGGTTACTACGAGAACTCGCAGAACAAAGCGGATATCATCTTAGTTCTGAAGGCGTGCAGTTACTGGAATTTGCTCAATGTGGTTTAAAACCATTAATTAAGTATGCCAATAAAATGGGGATTCACTGGTATGTCATTACCGACGGCGATATGGCAGGTAAAAAATATGCTGAAACGTTAAAATCTTTGTGTCCTTCGGATAAAGACCCGAATGAGTATTTAACTATTTTGCCCGCTCGGGACATCGAGAATTTTCTTTTTAAAAATGGTTTTAGCCATGTGTATAAATTAGCGGCCTATCATACTGTTGAATATATTGATTTGCCCGTCCATAAAATTATTCAAAAAGCGATCCATAATAGCTCAAAACCTGATTTAGCGATTGCAGTTTGTGATGATGCAAAATCAAGAGGAGTAAAATCGATTCCTCCTCTTTTAATTGACGCTTTTTCGAAAATAAATAAAGCCTCAAATAAGCTCGATCCAACATTATAGCCAGTTAAGTCCCTGTCATATTCCGCCGTAGTTATCGGCGGAAGTCGATACAACCTATTTTGCTATACGTTTGTATTTGGCACGTTTCGGCTCTAAGGCTTCTGCCCCTAAAGTCCGTTTTTTCCACTCTTCATATTCGGTAAAGTTACCTTCAAAGAACTCCACATGCCCTTCATCTTGGTAGTCTAAAATATGGGTTGCAATACGATCTAAGAACCAACGGTCATGCGAAATAACTAATGCACAGCCCGGAAACTCTAATAACGCATTTTCCAGTGCTCGCAGTGTTTCGACATCTAAGTCATTGGTTGGTTCATCCAGTAATAGTACATTACCACCAACTTGTAATAACTTAGCTAAATGCACCCGACCACGTTCACCACCAGACAACTCACCAACTCTTTTTTGCTGATCAACGCCTTTAAAATTAAAGCGACCAACATAGGCACGGCTTGGAATTTCGAAGTTACCAATACGCATAATATCTTGCCCATTTGAAATTTCATCCCAAACAGTCTTATTATCATCCATACTGTCACGGAATTGATCGACAGAGGCAAGTTGTACGGTATCACCTAATGTGATAGTTCCTGAATCTGGTTGTTCTTTACCCGATAGCATTCTAAATAGCGTCGATTTACCCGCACCATTTGGACCAATGATCCCAACAATCGCCCCTTTAGGAATACTAAATGACAGATTATCGATTAATACTCGATCACCATAGGATTTAGTTAAGTTTTGCACTTCGATAACTTTATCACCTAAACGTTGCCCAGGCGGAATAAAGAGTTCATTAGTTTCATTACGTTTTTGGTAATCGTTGCTATTAAGCTCTTCAAAACGGGCTAGACGGGCTTTGCTTTTTGCTTGGCGACCTTTTGGATTTTGGCGTACCCATTCAAGCTCTTTTTCAATCGATTTACGGCGAGCAGATTCGGTTGCCGCTTCTTGCGCTAATCGCTGATCTTTCTGTTCAAGCCAAGATGAGTAATTACCTTCCCATGGAATACCTTCGCCACGGTCTAGCTCTAAAATCCAACCAGCAACATTGTCTAAGAAGTAACGGTCATGGGTTACAGCGACTACAGTGCCTTCATAGTCATGTAAAAAGCGTTCTAACCATGCCACAGATTCAGCATCTAAATGGTTAGTCGGTTCGTCAATTAATAACATGTCCGGTTTTTCCAGCAATAACTGGCAAATAGCAACACGGCGACGCTCACCACCCGATAAATTTTCGATTTTTGCATCCCAATCAGGCAGGCGTAGCGCATCGGCAGCTCGTTCTAATTGATTATCCAGATTATGCGCATCTTGCGATTGAATAATTGCTTCAAGTTCAGCTTGTTCTTTGGCTAATTTGTCAAAATCAGCATCTGGATCAGCATAAGCCGCATAAACTTCATCTAAACGAGCCAATGCTTTTTTGGCATCACCAACAGCTTGTTCAATTGCTTCACGTACAGTTTGCTTAGGATCAAGTTTAGGTTCTTGCGGTAAATAACCTATTTTTATGTCCGGCTGTGGACGAGCTTCACCTTCAATTTCGGTATCCACTCCTGCCATAATTCGTAGTAATGTCGATTTACCTGCCCCATTTAAGCCAAGAACACCAATTTTAGCACCAGGGAAAAAACTTAAAGAGATATCTTTTAAAATATAACGTTTAGGAGGAACAATCTTCCCAACACGATTCATGGTATAAACATATTGCGCCATAAAACATCATCCGTTTGTTAAATTAATCATAGCCAAGTTAATTTTACTTACTATAAAAGTCATGCCGTATATTGTAACGATTCTGTCAATGGGGTCTAGGGTTATTTGTCGAATTGATTAGATTTATTCACTCTCTTTTATGTTTAACATGCAATATAATTGGTTTTATATATAATTAATAACCTATTAAATTGACAGTATGAGTGATAAAGACCATTTTAGGAGCAAGAATGAGTAACATCACAGTTAATTGCCATATTGATCGACAATATATTGTCGATACTTATTACGCGCTGCAAGATTGTTTGGATGATGAGTTTACACAAAAAATAGATGATTCAATTGCTGATAATATGCGTAATTTTACCTTCACCTTCGATAATGAAAAAATAGTGAAGCTAAATAACGATAAAAACGAAGTCAGTACTTTCTATTACTCTGATCTATATCAAATAAAAGAAACCACAACTGGGTTATTTTTTTTTTATAATAAGATAATTTTTGAATTTGTTCGTTATGATCTGTTTCAACAGGATGAGTTACTGCTGCTAAAAGATTATCTGGCTCCTTATTTAAGCAAAAATCAACAACCCGAAATAGCAACGATAAATTATCAATTTGACTATCAACGATTATATGTTTTATTTCGTCATATATCTCGCAATCATTACAAAACTACGTTGACTTTATCTATTTTCTTTTCCGTTTTAGGTTTGTTGGCGGCAATTATAAAAAATTTGCCACTGTCTGTATTAGCTTTCATATTAGCTATTATTTTATTACCTACGATACTTAATTTTAGTCTTAAACAGCAAGCAAGAAAACAGGTTTTAACATTAAATGAACGCTTTCGCAGTATGACCTGTATTTTTTATAATGATCATATAGCATTCAATTACCAAAAAAGAGTAGAAAATTATTTTAATATTAACTATGCTGAATTTTTCAAAATCGAGAAAACACCAAAAGGTTATGCGTTTTTTATACAGCAAGATATGGGTTATTTCTTTTTTTATGAAGAGTTTTCTTTTAAACAACAACAAGTGCTGGAAGAGAAACTGAACCACTATAGCAATTATTCAGAGAAGTAATACCATACCCTTTTTACTCATCCCACCTAATACGAGGTGGGATGTTAATCAGATTATAAGAAGGTGAAGATTTGATCTTTCGGCAGACGTGATTTAGGACGATGCGCATTACCATCATCTTGAGCACGATAACCTAATGTTGCAACCACAATGCTTTTCAATCCTTTGTTTTTAAGATCTAAAATTTCATCCATTTTTGCAGAATCGTAACCCTCTATTGCAGTAGAATCCACACCAATTGCCGCAGCGGCAAAAAGCAATTGCCCTAATGCAATATAGGCTTGTTTACCTTCCCAACACTGTTGCGATTCAGGTGTTTTGCTATTTAAATTTACAAAATAACGTCGGCCCTGATCTTGAGACGCCTTTAATTCCGCCGAAGGCAAACGTCCGTCTTTCTCTTCTTGATTAAGGAGATTGACTAAATGGGCTTCATCCAACGGGGTTTTAATGCAAAAAACAATAGTATGTGATGAGCCGGTGACACGTGGTTGATTAAAATCAGCTATTGCTGGCAAAATTTTATTTTTAGCGGCTTCGTTGTCAATAATATAAAAATGCCACGGTTGAGAGTTAACCGAAGATGGACTGTTTCTTAATACTGTTAAAAGTTGTTCAATCACCTCAGCCGGAATTTTTTTAGTTGGATCATAATGTTTTGTGGTATAACGTTTTTCTGAAATTTCAACTATGTTCATTTTAATGTCCTTAATTAATGATTTAAATAATTAATACCATAAGAAATAGTATAACCAGAATGATAAGACGCTCAATATATTATTTTGATAGGACGAACTTTGAAAATTAGTCGAGAATAATAGTTAGAATAAGGCATAGACAATTTTAGTTTAGAATATTTTTTATTCATTGACAAATAATCGTTGACACATTCATCAGCATTTGATAAAAATAACACCAATTTATTTTGTATAACTGTTGAATTTAGAGATTTTTATGTTTATTAACTTTTTAACTCACAACCTCAGCCTCCTCCTCGCATTATCTTGCGCGGATAGCTTGTGTTTGGAGTAAAAGTTTTAAATATAAAATACTCGACAAATTAACAAGAACCCGCGCTAAAGTGCGGGTTTTTTGTTTTATAACGCTAAACACCGAGATAGCGCTAAATAAGAAAAGGAAAAAACAATGAGCAACCAAGTCATTATTTTTGATACAACATTACGTGATGGCGAACAGGCATTACAAGCAAGTCTAAGTGTAAAAGAAAAATTGCAAATTGCATTAGCTTTAGAACGAATGCGAGTTGATGTTATGGAGGTTGGTTTTCCTGTTTCATCTCCCGGTGATTTTGAATCGGTACAAACCATTGCAAAAACCATCAAAGATAGTCGGGTTTGTGCGCTATCACGCTGTATTGATAAGGATATTGATGTTGCAGCTGAAGCATTGAAAGTTGCGGATCAGTTTCGCATTCATACCTTTATGGCAACATCGACGTTACATGTACAAGATAAATTAAAAATGACATTTGATGATGTCGTTGACAGGGCTGTGCACTGCATTAAGCGTGCACGTAATTATACTAATGATGTGGAGTTTTCTTGTGAAGATGCAGGTCGTACCCCAATTGATAACTTATGTCGGATCGTTGAAGCGGCAATTAAAGCCGGGGCAACGACGATCAATATCCCAGATACTGTCGGTTATACTGTTCCTTATCAATTTGGTGGCATTATTCGTACCTTATTTGAACGTGTCCCGAACATTGATAAAGCGATTATCTCTGTTCATTGTCATGATGACTTGGGTATGTCGGTGGCTAACTCGATTAGCGCGATTCAAGAAGGTGCTCGGCAAATTGAAGGGGCGATGAATGGTTTAGGTGAACGAGCAGGAAACACCGCTTTGGAAGAAGTGATTATGGCGATCAAAGTTCGTCAAAATATCCTAAATGTTCATACTAATATCAATCATCAAGAAATTTATCGTACCAGTCAAATTGTCAGTCAAATTACCAATATGCCAATACCGGCGAATAAAGCCGTTATTGGCAGTAATGCTTTTGCGCACTCATCCGGTATTCATCAAGATGGTATTCTAAAAAACCGAGAAACCTACGAAATCATGACCCCAGAATCAATTGGGTTAAATCAAGTTCAATTAAATCTTACCTCACGATCAGGGCGTGCAGCCGTTAAACATCGATTAGAAGAATTAGGCTACCATGATACAGACTATAATTTAGATCAAGTTTATGAAGCTTTTCTTGAATTGGCAGACAAAAAAGGACAAGTTTTTGATTATGATCTTGAAGCATTAATATTCATTAATCAATTGAAAGATGAACAAGATCATTACAAATTAGATTACTTTAATGTTCAATCAGGTTCCACGGTCGTATCGACTGCATCAGTAAGCTTAAATATTGGTGATCAAAAATTCTCTGATGCAGCAACTGGTAATGGCCCCGTCGATGCCGTTTATCAAGCAATAAATCGTATTACTGGCGAACCTATTTCAATTGTTAAATATCAATTGGCATCAAAAGGTCAAGGCGAAAATGCGCTAGGTCAGGTTGATATTGTTGCTGAATATAAAGGTCGAAAATTTCACGGCGTTGGGCTAGCTACCGATATTGTGCATTCGTCAGCTTTAGCATTGATAAATGTCTTGAATAATGTTTATCGAGCAAACCAAGTTGCCGAGGAAAAACAAAAATTACATCATGATTGAGAACGAATCTTGTTTTGTTCATCAGGAACAAAATAACCAATTTTAATGAGATTGTTAAGGAATAAAAACATGTCACAAAATTACCATATTGCAGTATTACCCGGGGATGGAATTGGGCCAGAAGTCATGAAACAAGCCTATAAAGTGCTTGATATTATCCGTCAAAAATATCAACTTTCTATTACCACAAGTGAATACGATGTGGGTGGCGCAGCGATTGATATTCATGGCTGTCCACTACCTAATGACACACTTGAAGGTTGTGAAAAAGCCGATGCCATATTGTTTGGATCTGTTGGCGGGCCTAAATGGACACATTTACCCCCTGATCAACAGCCAGAACGTGGTGCATTATTACCACTACGTAAACATTTCAAATTATTTGCTAATATGCGACCAGCAAGTCTTTATCAAGGTTTAGAAGAACTTTGTCCTTTACGTGAAGACATTGCTAAACGTGGCTTTGATATTTTATGTATGCGGGAATTAACTGGCGGAATCTATTTTGGTTTACCCAAAGGACGTGAAGGCACAGGTGCCCAAGAAAGAGCTTATGATACCGAAGTCTATCATCGATTTGAAATTGAACGTATCGCAAAAATGGCTTTTGAAGCAGCCAAAATTAGACGTAAAAAAGTCACCTCGGTAGATAAAGCCAACGTTTTACAAACATCAATATTATGGCGAGAAGTTGTCACTGAAATTGCTAAAGATTATCCCGATGTCACGCTTGAACATATGTATATTGATAATGCCACTATGCAACTGGTGAAAGACCCTTCACAATTTGACGTGATTTTATGTTCAAACCTATTTGGCGACATTTTATCGGATGAATGTGCCATGATAACCGGTTCAATGGGAATGCTACCTTCTGCGAGTCTAAATGAGCAAGGTTTTGGGTTATATGAACCCGCTGGTGGTAGTGCGCCCGATATAGCAGGAAAAAATATTGCCAATCCAGCCGCCCAAATACTCTCTTTAGCATTATTAGTCCGTTATAGCTTAAAACGTGATGATATTGCTAAAGCAATTGAAAATGCAGTTAATCAAGCGCTGGAACAAGGCATCAGAACAATTGATTTAGCTCGAGGCGGTCAGTATGTTTCAACCGATGAAATGGGCGATGCTATCTGCCGTTTTATCTAACAAAATTTAATATGCTTAAGTTGAAAAAATTCGGTTAATCTTCAGGATAACAATAAAGGAATAAAGCAATGTCAACAAACCCAAAAACATTGTATCAAAAATTATATGATGCGCATGTTGTGTATGAAGCGCCAAATGAAACACCTATTTTATATATCGACCGTCACTTAGTTCATGAAGTGACCTCACCTCAAGCTTTTGATGGTTTACGGGCGATGAATCGAAAAGTGAGACAACCCCATAAAACCTTTGCAACCATGGATCATAATACCTCAACCAAAAGTAATGATTTAAATGCATGTAGCGAAATGGCTCAAATTCAATTAACTGAACTTGCCAAAAATGCTGAAGAATTTGGTGTTTCACTTTATGGGCTACACAGTCCATTGCGAGGTATCGTCCATGTTGTCGGCCCAGAACAAGGGATGACATTACCCGGTATGACAATAGTTTGTGGGGATTCACATACCGCAACACATGGCGCATTTGGCGCACTCGCTTTTGGTATTGGCACATCAGAAGTTGAACATGTATTAGCAACGCAAACCTTAAAACAAGGTCGTGCTAAAACCATGAGAATCGAAGTGAAAGGTCAAGTGGCCGACGGCATTACCGCTAAAGATATTATTTTAGCCATTATCGGTAAGACAACCAGTGCTGGTGGCACAGGGCATGTCGTTGAGTTTTGTGGTGAGGCCATTAAAGCCTTATCAATGGAAGGCCGTATGACACTATGTAATATGGCAATTGAAATGGGAGCTAAGGCTGGTCTGGTAGCACCCGATGAAGTCACCTTTGCATACTTAAAAGGTCGCCAATTTTCACCAAAAGGGGACGATTTTGACAAAGCGGTAGATTATTGGAAAACCTTAAAAACCGATGACGGTGCACATTTTGATCGTGTTGTTACTCTTGAAGCCAAAGATATTGCCCCACAAGTCACTTGGGGAACCAATCCCGGACAGGTCACATCCATTGATGCCGCTGTGCCAAATCCAAATGATTTTGCCGATCCCATTGAAAAACAGTCTGCTCAGCGTGCATTAACCTATATGGGATTAACCGCAGGGACAAAAATAAGTGATATCAAGATTAATAAAGTCTTTATTGGATCCTGTACTAATTCTCGAATTGAAGATCTCCGTGCCGCAGCAAAAATTGCTCAAGGACGTAAAGTCGCTAACGGCGTGCAAGCTTTGGTGGTGCCTGGTTCGGGGCCTGTGAAGCAACAAGCTGAAGCCGAAGGTTTAGATAAGATTTTTATCGATGCGGGTTTTGAATGGCGTCTACCTGGGTGTTCAATGTGTTTAGCCATGAATGATGATAAATTAGCGCCAGGGGATCGCTGTGCATCGACCAGTAATCGTAATTTTGAAGGGCGACAAGGTCGAGACGCCAGAACGCATTTAGTCAGTCCTGCTATGGCTGCCGCAGCAGCAATCACTGGCTATTTTACAGATATTCGCAAACCATTTTAAGGAGACGGTCATGGCAAAATTTACAACACACACAGGACTAGTCGTTCCTTTAGATGCGGCTAATGTTGATACCGATGCGATTATTCCAAAACAATTTTTACAAAAAGTAACTCGTACTGGATTTGGTAAACATGCTTTTCATGAATGGCGTTTTTTAGATGATATTGGCGAACAACCAAATCCAGAATTTGTGTTAAATAAACCTCGTTATAAAGGCGCCAGTATTTTATTAACACGTGAAAATTTTGGCTGCGGTTCATCCCGTGAGCATGCACCATGGGCATTAGCAGATTATGGGTTTAAAACGATTATCGGTTCGAGTTTTGCCGATATTTTTTATAACAACTCGTTTAACAATCAACTATTGTTAGTGAATCTGTCAGAAGAAGACATTGATGAACTTTTCAAAATTGTTGAAGCCAATGAAGGAATCGAATTTACTATCGATCTGGTTAACGAAGTCGTGATTGCAGGCGATAAGCAATATCCTTTTAAAATTGATGCTTTTAAACGCCATTGTTTATTAAATGGATTAGATAATATTGGTTTAACGCTACAACATGAAGATGCAATCAGTGCATTTGAACATAAAATCCCTTCTTTTTTAGCATAAACTCTTAATGAAGATATCATCGCTTATTACTATTTAAGCGATGATATATCACCTTTTTTTAAAATAAGTTACCCAAGAACATTTCACTTAGATGACCAATATAATATATACTTCCGCAACTTATTTTTACATCAGAAAATTATGACTATAAATTGTTCATAAGGAATAAAAAGTAACAAAGAATACGACAATAAATCATCAAGATGAGTGAATTCAATTAAACAATCTAGCGATCATTTTCAATGGTTGATAGATTGTGCTTCATCACCAGTCAGTAAAGTTATCACCCATAAATGATGATTGAATAAAATTAACGGTATAACTAAAGTTGTTTGCGTTGATTTGACGGTGGAATAGATAACGCTTCTCGATATTTGGCGACGGTACGGCGTGCAATAATAATACCCTGATCTTCAAATATTGAGACTAACTTACTATCACTTAACGGTTTTTTTCGGTCTTCTGCTGAAATATATTTTTTGATTAAAGCTCGAATTGCAGTAGATGAGGCTTCACCACCTGATTCCGTATTAACATGGCTGGAGAAAAAGAACTTGAGTTCAAATATTCCCCTCGGACATTGCAAATATTTTTGCGATGTTACTCTCGAAACAGTGGATTCATGCATATCAATTGCCGTGGCAACATCAGATAAAATCAACGGTTTCATCTGCTCTGTTCCATGCTCAAAAAAAGCTTGTTGATGTTCAACAATAAATTGACTCACTTTGAATAAAGTTTCATTGCGACTTTCAATACTTTTTATAAACCAATTCGCTTCTTGCAAATTTGCACGAATATATTGACTATCGCTATCATTAGCCGATTTTGCCATTTTCGCATAGTGTTGATTAATGCGTAGGTTGGGTATGGTATCAGTATTCAACTCAACCTGCCATTTACCAGCCACTTTTTTAACTAGTACATCGGGAACAACATAATCAGGTTGCGTCGTATTCAGCAGGTCACCAGGATAAGGATGTAAATGCTTGATAAATTCAATCGATGCTTTAAGTTGTTCCTCACTCACATTGAGTAATTTTTTCAATGTTCGATAATCACGGCTTGCCAATAATTCCAAATGATTATCAATTATCTGTTTAACTAATTTTGGGGCATCTAAATATTGAATTTGAATTGACAGACACTCTTGTAGCGTTCTGGCTCCCACGCCAATTGGGTCAAAATGCCAAATCCGCTTTAAAACAGCCTCAATTTCATCAAGCTCTATTTCAGCATTACCTTGCGCTTCAAGCAGTTCTTGAGTTGTCGCCGTTAAATAACCGCGATCATCAATGGCTTGAATGATTGAAATTGCAATGGCGCGATCAGTCTCGCTAAAAGGGGTAAGATCAAGTTGCCATTTCAAATAATCGTATAGCGTTTCATGAGTTTCACCCTGATAGATAGGTAATTCATCGTTACAATAATCCGAATAAGTACCAGACGGCGTCCCAGCTGAATAAATATCATCTAAGGATGCATCTAATGGTATATCCTCAGGTATTTCTGGGCTATCTAATGCGTCACGGGTATCTAAATTTTCAGTCACCGCACTTTCGTCAACGTTAATTTCGTCATAGTGTTCAGCAATTTCTAATAAAGGATTATTTTCAAGTGCGGTTTGAATTTCTTGTTGTAATTCCAAAGTTGACAACTGAAGTAATCGAATAGCAAGTTGTAATTGTGGTGTCATCGATAATTGTTGGGATACTTTCAGCTGAAAACTAGGTTTTATCATAGTCTAAATTCATTTCCTAAGTAAACGCGTTTGACATATTCGTTACTTAAGATACTACTTGGTGTTCCATCGGCAATCAAATGACCTTTATTGACGATATAAGCTCTTTCGCAGACATCTAAAGTTTCACGTACATTGTGATCAGTGATTAAAACACCAAGTCCACGATCACGTAGATGTTTTATTATATTTTTAATATCAATTACTGAAATCGGGTCAACGCCAGCAAAAGGTTCATCCAACAAAATAAATTTTGGATTAGCCGCTAAAGCTCTGGCAATTTCAACTCGTCGCCGTTCACCACCCGATAAAGATTGACCAATACTATCCCGAATATGCGTAATATGAAATTCTTCAAGCAGTTCTTCTGCTCTTTCTAATTTTTCATTTTTATCTATGTCTCGGCGAGTTTCTAAAATCGACATGATATTATCAATAACAGATAGTTTTCTGAAAATTGAGGCTTCTTGAGGTAAGTAACCTATTCCTTTTTGAGCACGTTCATGTAATGGTAAAATACTAATATCATCGTCATCCAGATAGATTTTACCCGCATCTAACGCCACTATACCAACGACCATATAAAATGTGGTTGTTTTACCTGCGCCATTAGGCCCTAGCAATCCGACTATTTCGCCCGAATTGACTGTTAAGCTCACATCTTCCACAACGCGCCGTTTTTTATAAACTTTGGCTAAATTTTCTGCCTTTAATATTGACATTTTATTTATTCATCTCTTTAACTTGATTAGGTAAGATAGTGCTCTTAACTCGTGCGTTATTATTTGAATGTGCAGTAATGTATTGTTTTTTGACATCATAAGTAATGAGTTCACTGCTAACATGATTATCTTGTTGATACATGTGGGCATTACCTTGCAATGTTACCTTATTGTCTTTAACGCTGTAGATTACTTGTGAAGCGTGACCTGTTACAATTTTATTTTTTTCAGGTAAGATTTGCTTAAACTTTACTGGTTTGCCATAAGCAGTGATTTTTTGTTTTGATGAATCTTGCATATCTGTAATAACAACTTTATCTGCAATAATAGTTAATTCATCTTGAACAATATTCACATTACCACTAAAAGTAATGGTATTTTTTTCAATATCAATTTGTTGATTATCGGCATCAATAGCAATCGGTTTATTGTTAATTGTTGTTTTTGGCGTTTGTTCTTGATTTTCATTTGAAATTTGAATATTGGATTGATCCGCAAAACAACAAAATGACACAGATAATAGTAAAAATAATGGAAGAATAACTTTTTTTTGCGAACTCATTTTTTATTTTGCCTCAGTATTATAATACGTTTTTATATTTTCAAGGATATTAGCCGTTTTGGCTTGTAAATCACCATCTAACCCAATGCCTGTAGAGTAAAATCCAATGCCTTTGAGTATTACAGGGTCTTTAGATGTGACATGTTGTGTATTTAAATCAACCACCGCTTTATCCGTTTTTACTTGTTGCAATTGAGCATCTGGCACAAGATTATCTAACTGAACATCCTGATAAAGATAAATCAATTTATCATCAGTCAAGGTTGCTTTTTTTGCTTTAATATGCCAAGTGGCAACATGATCGGCATCATAAAGGGTAAAATTAGGTAAATCAAATTCGGTATTATCCGTATCATCAAAATAACGGACATGTGCTGATTCAATTTTATAAATAATTTCTCCTGATAAATCATAAATTTTAGTTATCATTTCATCACTTTGATAAATAGGCGTATTAGATAAATCTGTAATAGGTTGAGTGACAACATCATTATCTTTCTGATAATTATAGTAAACGCCAATCACAATAATGAGAAGTAAAATACAGATTAAGTTTTTTTTATTCATAACAGAAGTCAATTACGCTCATAAAGTTAATCACAAGTTAGGAAAAAATATTATTTAATTAAGCCAGAAATTTAAGATATTTTACTGCATTTTTCATTAAATTAATATCTGACATTAAAAGAAGTTAAATTTTCTTGGAGTGGTAATTCACTCATATTAATTTGGGTAATGCGAGCAGATCGCGGTCCACCATGCTCAAACCACAGTATTAGCTGTGAAATCTGTTGATTATTACCTTGTGCAATTATTTCAACGGCACCATTTTCTAAATTCTTAACATAACCCACTAAGCCTATTTTTACTGCTTGTTGATAAGTAAAAAAACGAAAACCGACACCTTGCACCGAACCACTTACTATAATTTTAATTAGTCTTATCATGTCACAACCTTATACGACTATTTTCTTAGTCCATAATAATGAAGTTATATTGATATTTGAATCAATATATTCATATTTTATATATTTTACTTTTATTGATAAAAAGCTATGATGAATAAAAAACAAAACCTAAATACTCAAATGATTAAATAAGGAATAACAATGAAACGACTCTTCAAATATAAAAAAAGTTTGTTTTTAATTATGTTGATTTTGTCATTAAGTAGCTACCTTTTTTGTCAACAAATTTATGCGTATTTTCTGGTTGATACAGATAAAGTAGGCGTTGTTGTCGATGAATTTAATGGTGTCAAAGTTTACTATAATGGTCATGTAGGTAATGTGAGTGGACGCAATACGTCTAAAGATGGATATAATCTCGGTTTGAAATACCAATGCGTCGAATTTATTAAGCGTTATTACTATGAGCGCTTTGATCATAAGATGCCAGATAGTTATGGTCATGCGAAAGATTTTTTTGATGATTCTATCGCCGACGGAAAAATCAATCCCAAACGTAATCTACTGCAATATCACAATGGTTTAGGGTCAAAACCTCAAGTTGAGGATATCATTGTCATGGGATGGAGCAGATATGGTCATGTCGCTATTATCAGTAAAGTCAGCGATAATGAGATAGAAATTGTCCAGCAAAACCCTGGTCCTAATGCTAGCTCTCGTGAAACGATTCCTTTAATTTATAAAGACGGTCTATGGAAGATTGATTCATTTCGGGTTTTAGGCTATCTGCGTAAAAATTAATGTTAAATTAATCATTATTAAGAGAATATAAATTTAAAAACTATTTATAATTTATATAAATAGTTAATTACGATCCCAGTTTTTTCCATCAATAAACTAGGATCGTTATTGTTTCTTGTAAAAAAGCAGTTCAATAATTTACTTATAACTCTTTACTTTTGATATCTCCAATAATCAATCCATTATTGATTAGTTCAGGAACATCAACATAAATATTAATACCATAAATTTTACCGTGCCAATCATTATTAACTTTTTTTGCTTTTATATAAAGCTCTTTATCCCCAATTAGTTGACCTTGATTATAAACTTTATCAACATCAATTTTCTGTACAGTGTTAGATCTAACTAGATTGTGATTTTCAAATTCGTTACCTGATATTGATAATCCTAATCCAGCAATAATTACACCGTTCCAATCATTGAACAGTTTAGTTGGTGTTAAATCTATCGTATGTTCAGAAATAAGTTTTCCTTGATTATAAACATCCTTAGATTTTATAGACATTGTTTTGTATACATCAACAATATTATTATTTTCAAACTTTTCTCCTGAAATATTGATATCATATCCTTGCATTTGACCTTTCCAATCATTTATTAAATAATCTGAATTGGTATTTAAGGTTTGTTCAGAAGCTAATGTTCCTTGATTATAAACTTTTGTTGAATCTATACTTAATAACTTTTCTGCAGTAACTTGGTTATGGTTTTCAAAATTTTTTCCAGTAATCGTGATATTGCTACCTTTAACGAATCCATTCCAATCATTTTTGAAATAGCCTTGACTTATCAACGCTGATTTAAAAGATGATAATTCGCCTTGGTTATATAAATCAGTAGCGTTAATTGTTAAGTTATTATACCCTTCAATTAAATTATGATTTTCAAGTTTTTCACTTGATAGTGATATATTGTAAGAAGTAATCCTACCATTCCAGTCATTTTTGAAAATTTTGCCGTAAATGGACAGATCCCCTTTTGAATTCAGTTCTCCTTGATTGTAAAGATATTCTTTTTCAGAAATAGATAAATTTTCACCTCCATATATTACATTGTAGTTTTCTAAATTTGAACCAGTTAAAGATATTGAATTAGCTGTTAACTCACCTTTCCCTGCATTTATAAAGTAAAAAGCGTTTATATTAATGCGATCGGATAAAAGTTTTCCATAGTTATTCAAATGAATTACCGAACTATCTAAATCAACTGAAGACTTAACTAAACCATAATTTTTAAATGACGACCCCTTTATATTAATATATTTACCAATTTCAATATTTCCAGTGCTGTTATTTATAAAGTCATCACTATTTACATAAAGATGATATGATTTTATCGTGCCTTGATTTTCAAAAATACTAGAATTTAGTTGGATGTTTTGGTTCTGTGATTGAATCAAACTTTGTTTGTCGTTAAAAATAGTGTAACCAGATAGGGCAATATTATTTTCCGCCAATATTTTGTTTGCATTATACGTGTTGTTAGCTTTCATAGTTATATCATTACTTGCTTCAATAACACCATAATTTTTAACATATTGAGCTTTAAGTTGAACATTTTTTGATTTGATATCATTTGTATTTAATATATAACCGCTATCAGCAGTAAATTGTTCTCCAGCGGAAATCTTACCGAAATTTTCTACATATTGACTTTGTATATTAAGATTTTTTCCACTTTCTATAGTCGTATTGTTTCTTATTTCAGAACTATTAAAATTGATTGAGTCCTTTGCCATCATATAATTGTTATTAATAATGATACCATTGGCATTGATGTTAAGGTCTCCAGCACTTACGCCCAACGTTCCTGAATTACGCACACCGACACCTTGTTCATTTGCACTCAATGTAATTTTACCTGCGTACATGCCACCTAAAGCAGATACATCAATACCATAATTAAATCTATCTTGATAGATTTCATCTTTTTTATTCTCAGTAAAGCTTAAATCTGTACCGACATTATTTTGACCTGCTATCACATTAATTTCTTTATTAGCCCATAATTCAGCATTAATTTTCACACTTCGAGCAATGATATCCGTATAATCTTGCCCGGTATTTTTTAAGCCTTGACCCGTAACATAAATATGTCCACGTTCAACTTGATACCCAGTCAATTTTCCGTTTTCTACTAGCGGTTTACCGGTTGTTAAAGTTGCTCGGTCAGCATTGATAAAACCACATCCATTACAGGTTATACCCGCTGGGTTGGCAATGATCACTTGTGCTTTTGGACCGGCCACTTCAATGTATCCATTCAACTGACTAATATTAGGTGAATTGACTTCATTCAAAATGACTTTAGCGCTTTGTGTGAGTGATATATTACCGTTAACAAACTCCACTAATTGCGTTGCATATCGATCTGTTCCATTATTTAATATCACTCCTTTTTTGGATACATCAAATTGAGTATATTTATTATGTGAAACCCCACTACTCGATGGATTAGTAATATTAATTATTTTGATGCCGTCAGAATGTTGATAAATATCGGGGCGTTGACTACGATCGGCTGTTTTGTCTGCGACAATATTGGTAGCATAACAGCTATCAATCAGACTAACCATTCCCAATGCGATATACGATATAAATATTAAAGGTTTTATTTTGAAGGGTTTTGCTGGGTAAATTGAACCGTGTTTTTGATAAATTATTCCAACTTTATTTTTATTACTTGCCACCATTTGATGCGATTTAACCAGTTCGGATACAACAATAAATACATTTCGAGCTTTATTAAAAATAATTCGATATAAATTTCTATTCATATTATTTCCACCTTTCATCAATTGTTAATGCATTAAGTTATATACAGCTAATTTTTAGATAAATAAAAGTTCAGTGAATATTGGAAAAATTTGACACAGTAATTAAAACTTAAGAATTTTTATCGTTTATTAATATCATCAATAAGATCTATTAATTTTTTTAGTCTAATGTTACATCAAGAACATTTAAATTAGATAAGGAGGATCAGCGAAACAATTTAAGTTAATTACAACTCATTGAGGGAATTATGATAAATTCCCTGTGATATCGATTTTTTTATTGAATAATAACAATAGGATACCTCATCAAACCTTAGTATAAAGATAAGATTTTATTGATTTTTCTGATTGTTATAATCGCGATGCATTATATGGAAAATAATCATATCCGTAATATTAGATATGATAGTTTCCGTTTTTATTGTATTTTGTTTGTCATTGGAAAAAGTATTATTATCTAAAGTGAAAAATATCTCTGAAGCCGAATTTTCGATTTTATATCGCTGATTATGTTGAGTGTTATCTAATTTATCAACATTAATTGTACCTAAATTGTTGATATTATTTCCACCTGCTACATTGATATTATTAGTTTTGATAATTCCTAACCAATCATTCTTAAATTGCTTAGTTTCTGTATATATCTCATTTTTGGCAAATATCTCGCCATTATTATAAATTTGTCCAGCTTTAATAACGAGTTTATCCTTTGCGTTTACGATTTTTCGATTGTCAAAATTTTCACTGTTTATTTCAATTTTATTAGCGCTGATTTCCGCTTGCCAATCGTTTTTAAAATTAGTGCTTTTAGTCGTTAATCGCTCAACAGCTATTAATTTCGCTTGATTATAAATATCAGCTGTATCAAGTTTTAAATTTTTATTGGCAGTAACTTTATTGTAGTTATCAAACCTACTATCTTCAAATGAAACCAAATCATTAACAGTAATACCATTTAGACTTATTTCATCGGCATTCACCTCTCCTAACCAATCATTTTTAAAATAATTACTGGATATTGCTATTTTATCCTGAGCCAATAATTTTCCTTGATTATATAATATTTCAGTAGAATTGATTTCAAGTTGTTCTTTAGCAATAATTTGATTGTAATTATAGATTTTTGATGAAGATAATTTAACTTTATTCGATTTTATGATGCCTTCCCTACCATTTTCCAATTTGCTGGCGTTTAAAGATAGCGACTCCTTTGCTAACAATTGACCAAAGTTGGATACTTCTTCAAGTTGTAAATTCATGTTATCTGCATCAATAACACCAAAGTTAGTTAAATCTGTCCCTAAGTCATCATTTTTGATACGTATTTTTGAACTTTTTAAAATACCTTGCCAATCATTTTTTAAGTTTTTGATATTTAATTCCATCTTATCTTTAAATGCGATATTACCATTATTGTACATTCCGTTAGTTAATCTTATATTAGCCCAATTACCGGTAATCCAACCATGGTTATCAAATTGCATACCGTTTACATTGATTCGATCCTCTGCAATGATTTTACCTTGCGATGTATTGGTTATTTTCGATTCAGATGTGTTTCCTAAGTTTACCGTTGGTGATTTTACTTCACCTTCATTAACGATATTATTTCCTTCTAATGAAACATTTTCTCCAGCTTGAATTGAGCCTTTATCCTTATTGGTGATATTATCACTATGTACGATTAAATCTTTTTCTGAGGTTAATTTGTTCTCATTTGTCACGTCATCTGCAACTATGTTTAATTTATCCTTAGCTTCAACTTCACCGTAATTTTCAACGTTTTTACCCTCTAAATCTACATCTGCTGATTCAATTTTCCCTTCCCAATCATTTTTTATATTATCACCCGATACACTAATTTTATCGGTGGTTGATACATTTCCCGCATTTTCAGTATAATTAGCAGAAATTTTTATCATTTGTGCTCTTAATCTTCCAATATTTTTGGTACGTTTGGCTGTTATTGTAATAGCTACAGCATTTATATTACCTGTCCATGTACTAATAAATTCTTGACTAAATGAAGTAATATTTTTTCCTGCTGACAATTTACCCTCATTCGCAACCAATTTAGATGCTTTTAGATTGATATCTTCTTTCGCTTCAACGGTTCCATAATTTTTTACTTCTGTTTTTGCCATTAAACTGACATTTTTTTGAGCGGCAATTGTGCCATGATTTTCTATTTGTTGACTGTTTAATAAGATGTCTTTTGTTGCTTTAAGATTACCACCGACATTATTTAAAATTTTACCATCCACCGATAAATTTAACGTCCCCGCATTAGCCATAAGTATTCCATTATTACGTACACCTACCCCTGTTTCGGTACCTATCATCTTAATTTTTCCAGCATACATTCCACCTAACGCTGAAACATCCAGCGCAAATTCTGGTTGTGCAGTATTGGTGTCTGATACAATTTTTTCAATCTTTGTCAGATCTGCTTTCACTTTGCCTTGACCGGTCACAATAGTGATTTCTTTATTTGCCCATAACTTGGCATTGACATTCACACTACGTGCGATTAAATCGGTGTAATCTTGCCCTGAATTTTTTAATCCATCCCCTGTAATGGCTATTTGCCCTTTTTCAATATGATAACCAATCAATTGTCCATCTTTCATTAATGGTTTACCGGTCGTCAAGGTTGCCCTATCTGCATTAATAAAACCACAACCATTACAGGTTATACCGGCCGGATTGGCGATGATCACTTGGGCTTTTTGACCGGCCACCTCGATATAACCATTTAATTGGCTGATATTTTGCGAATTCACTTCGTTTAGTATGACTTTGGCGCTATTTTGCAGTGATGCATTACCATTAATATCACCGGCTAATTGTGTTTTACTACCGTCACGAGAGTTATTTAAAATGACGCCATTTTTTGAAACATCAAATTGCGTATATTTATTATGTGAAACGCCCCCTTTTGTTGGCGTTGCGATATCAATTTGTGTTACGCCGTTTGGTAAGCCTTGAATGGCTGGACGTTGCGCTTGATTGGCATTTTGATCGACAACGATATTATTTGCGTAACTAGATTCAACAATGCCAACCATACCTAAAGCGATATAGGATAAAAATACTAAGGGTTTTAACATAAAGGATTGATTTTTATGTTTAGAAATCACTTCAATTTTTTTTGTAGTCTGATTATGACTTGTCATGACTTGATGGGAACTAACCATTTCGGATACCACAACATACAATCCACGAGTCTTATTAAAAACAATACGAAAAAAATTCTTGTTCATAGTATTTCTCACCTTTCATCTATTTTCTAACATGCTAAGACAAATCATATTTATCTATTAAACAATGGGTCATGCTCAATAAATCCATATTTTTTTATAATTAACCAAACAAATAATTATTGAAATTGATACAACTAAAAATGACAACGATAAGATTTATATATTTGGAACCATTACCACAATTTGATTGCCCCTAAAATAAACAGG
Organism: Gilliamella sp. B3817; assembly: GCF_026536705.1. Taxonomy (NCBI): domain Bacteria; kingdom Pseudomonadati; phylum Pseudomonadota; class Gammaproteobacteria; order Orbales; family Orbaceae; genus Gilliamella; species Gilliamella sp. B3817. Next base: position 473,149 of record NZ_JAFNNV010000002.1, read on the forward strand.
CAAATAGCAACGGAAAATTTTATATGATTTAGATAACTTAATTTTTTTATAATAAACTTTAACTTTATATTTAGTCAAAGATTTTATTTATTTTTTTGTCAATTTTCGAGTTTAACTAAGTTAGACTTTAATTCTTTTGAAGTTTATGCCACACAATAAAATCTTAATATTTGGTTTGATAGTCCACGTATTAAGGAGTTCATGTCAAATCAGATGCATTATTAATCCGATTAACAAATCATTGATGTTTTTTGAACAGTTAAATGATCAATGTTGTTAATAAATCTTTAGCACAAAATTATCGATAAAAAAAACAAAATGTTATTGCAAAATAATCTGTCAACAAAGGGAAGGAAATTGAAAGAAAGGATTATCAAAGGAACGAAATGTGGCATTATTGGCTTATCAGTCATTTAAACACAACTGATAAACCAATATGATATTTTACCGAGATAAAATTTTATTTATCATGATTAAAACTTTTAAATGTTGGATAAATACTAATCACTGATTTCTTGTAATTCTTTTGCATTTATCTGTCCAAAATTTTCTATCCCATTTTCAACTTTTAATACAAGAAGATTAGTATCGATAACGCCAAACCAATCATTTTTGAAATGTTTACTGACACCGTCTATTTTATTTTGGGCAAATAACTCTCCATTATTGTAAAACTCTGTTACGTTAATCTTCAATGTATCATTAGCACGGATTGATTTTCGATTATCAAATCGTCCTTCAATTATTCCTTCTTCATTTATTTGTCCTTCTATTTTAATCGTGTTGGCACTGATTTCACCTTGCCAATCATTTTTAAAGTTGTTACTGACTATATCTAATTCTTTTGATGAATGAATTTTTCCTTGGTTATAGCCATCTGTAACTTTAATCGTTAACTTTTTAGCAGCAGTGATTTCATTGTAATTTCTAAAATTTTCAAACTGAGTAAATATTTCATTAGCCTTTATTAGGCTTTGCCAATTATTTACAAAATTACTGCCTGATAAATAAAAATAAGTCGCTAAAATTTTCCCATAATTATATAAATTATTAGTAATCACATTCATCGAACCAACCTCTATTAGACCATAGTTGGTAATATCATTATCAAAATTAACAGAACTAGGCTCAATCATAGCGTAATTGGAAGATAGTTTACCGTTCCAATCATTTTTAAATTCATGATAGTTAAAATGTAAATTTGATTTTATCGCAATTTGACCTTGATTATACACTTTTCCCATCGATTCAATATCTCCAGCATCACCACTTACCAATCCCCAATTATCAAAATGTTTCATCGTTATGGAAACAGCTTTATCGGCTTCTATTTTTCCACGCCAAGTATTAACCACGGTTCCAACATGTCCGGCACTTAAAACTACAAATGAACTTTTAATATTACCTTCATTAACTATATTTGTTCCAGATAATGAAACAACTTCTCCAGCTTGAATTAAACCTGTATCTTTATTGATAATATTTTTTTCACTAACGACCGATATTTCCTTTCCAGATGTTAGTTTATTTACGTTCATAACATCAGCAACAATGCTTAATTTAGCCTTGGCATTTACTTCGCTATAATTCTCAAAATCTTTCCCTTCTAAGGTAATATTTTTCGACTGAATTACACCAAACCAATCATTTTTGATTTTATCACTCGATACAGTAACGCTTTCTCCTGCTGATAAATCACCCGCATTTTCGGCATATGATGCTTTAATTTCCACCTTTTCAACCGCATTCATTTTGCCCACATTTTTAGTGTGCCCTGATTTTAATACAATTGTGTTGGCGCTCACATTCCCTGTCCATGTACTAAGAAAGCCCTCACTTTCTGCGCTAAGATTATTGCCTGCAGACAATCTATTTTCGTTGGCAATCAATGTATTAGTTTTGATTTTGATATCTTCTTTCGCTTCAATAATCCCATAATTTTTTATCTCTGTTCTACCCAACACGTCGACATTTTTTTGACTGGCAATTGTGCCATGATTTTCTAATTGTTGACTGTCTAGCAAGATATCTTGTGTTGCCTTAATATTACCCCCCACATTATTTAAAATTTTACCACTAACCAATAGATTCAACATTCCCGCACTTGCCATGAGTGTCCCATTATTACGAACACCTACCCCTGCGTCAGTACCCACCATCTGAATTTTTCCGGCATACATTCCGCCTAACGCTGATACATCTAGAGCAAACTCAGGTTTTACAGTATTCGTGTCTGATACCACATTTTTAATTGTTGCCAGATCTGCACTCACTTTGTTTTGACCTGTCAGAATAATGATTTCTTTATTCGCCCACAATTCCGCATTAACCTTTACACTACGTGCAATTAAATCGGTATAATCTTGCCCTGAATTTTTTAATCCATCCCCTGTTATGGCTATTTGACCCTGTTCCACGTGATAACCCGCCAATTTTCCATTTTCCACTAGCGGTTTACCGGTGGTTAAAGTTGCCCTGTCTGCATTAATAAAACCACAACCGTTACAGGTTATGCCTGCCGGATTGGCGATAACTACTTGGGCTTTTTGACCGGCCACCTCGATATAACCATTTAATTGACTGATATTTTGCGAATTTACTTCGTTCAATATTACCTTGGCGCTATTTTGTAGTGATGCATTACCATTGATATTACCGGCTAATTGCGTTTTACTACCGTTTGAAGAATTATTTAAAATGACACCATTTTTTGATACGTCAAATTGGGTATATTTATTATGGGATACGCCATCATTGTTTGGTGCTGTGATATCAATTTGCGTTACACCGTTTGGTAAACCTTGAATCGTTGGGCGTTGCGCTTGATTGGCACTTTGATCGACAACGATATTATTTGCGTAACTGACGCCAGTCATACTGACCAGTCCTAACGCAACATAGGATAAAAAAACTAACGGCTTTAATAAATAAGATCGGGGATTATCGATCGAGTTATTGTTGACGTGAATACGCTTGCCTTGCTGACCTTTACTAACCACAACGTGATGTGATTGTGCAATATCAGACACAACAACAAATAATCCACGAATCCGATTAAAAACAATACGATAAAAACGTTTATTCATAATATTTTACCTTTCATCTTTTTGTTAATAGCCGTAATAAATCATATTAATATTAAATTATGGACAGCAAATTTTCTAAAATGACTTCAGAATCAGATAAGACTATTAAAAAATTTAATACGAATTCAACTAAAACGGCTGCGTTATGATTAATGCTTTAAAAAGCACGCAAATGACTTACAGAACACTTAATGACTTTTATTAAGCTAACGGTGCAAATAAAATTTTTATATTGTTTAGATAACTTAATGTTTATATATTAAACTTTAAATTTTCATTTAGTCAAAGAATTTTACCTAATGAATTGTAAGCAAAATTTTATTTTCAAATTTCAAAATGGTTAAAAACGAAGACTTGTATTGATATCTTTTTTTGATAATGATTAAAGGTGAGAGATAAATGTAGATAACATTTAACATAATAGAATCTTAACAACCTGATTTAGCAAACGAGAAATAACGTTTGGTAAACCAGGTGAGTAATTTTATCAATTAAAGCTTACTGTCATGCATTTTATTGATTAACGAAAATACCATTGATCACGCCAATGTTGTTAATATAGGCTATTTTAGATTCAATATATTTTGCATTAATTATTCCATGGCTGTCGTTGGTCAATGTCCTAGCTGTTAACTTAATATAATCATCTGAAGTTATTTTTCCTTCGTTATAGATGAGGTTAGCGAGTATACTAATTGATTTATTGACAGATAGCGTTCCATAATTATTAAAATTATAGTCAATATCTAAATCAATAGTGTCTGATGCTATCCAACCAAACCAATCATTATGAAAATTTCTACCGTGTAACTGTATTTTATTTTTAGCCAGTAACTGACCATTATTGTATAAACTACTTACGTTTAATTTGAAATCATCATTGGCTTTTGCAAAATTTCGGTTATCAAAATTTCCGCCTTTGATTTCGATTTGGTTAGCATTGATTTCGCCTTTCCAATCATTTTTAAAGTTATCAGTTTTTATTGCCAATTTATCGGATGCAAAAATCTTCCCTTGGTTATAGCCGTCTTTCACTTTGATCACCGATGAATTTAATGCACTAATTTCATTATAATTATCCAACTTATTGGTATCCATTGTAATTAAATCGGCTTTGATTTCACCTTTCCAGTCATTTTTAACTTCATTGCCTTTTAAAATGATTTGTTTATTGGCAAATAATTTTCCTTGATTATAAAACTGGTTACCCCCATTAACTGACAGTAATTGACCCGCCTTGAGTTCATTATGATTTTCAAAATTACGCGTATTTATATCCACCTCATCAGATTTGATAATACCTTGCCAACTATTTACAAATGCATTGTTTACTACAGATAAAGTATGATTAACTAAAAGTTGACCATAATTATAAACATTATTATTCAAAATATTTAAATTATCAGCATTGATGACGCCATAATTAGTGATAGTAGCATCCGATTTCGTTTTGTTGATATGCATATAATTACTGGCTAATTTGCCATTCCAATCATTTTTAAAATCTTTAATGTATAAATTCAAATTGTTATTTAGCGTAATTTGACCTTGGTTATACATATAATCTTGTAATTCCATTGATCCATTATCCGCATTTATCTGTCCAGAATTCTCAAATTGATTAGCATGAATATCAAATAATTGCTTAGCATTGATTTTTGCTCGCCAAGTATTCACAACTTTCCCAACCTCTCCTTCCCCTAAAAATACTGAGTCACTATTGATTGTGCCATCATTGATGATGTTATTTGCAACTATTGAAACTTTGTCCTCAGCTTTGATCAATCCTGTATCACTATTTGTAATGTTGGTTCCTTTTAACAATAATTGCTCATCTGATAGTAATTTATTGATATTATTTATATTTTCTATCGATATCACTAAGTTTTCAGCAGAATTAACTTCGCCATAATTTTCAAAATTTTTCCCATTCAAGTTAATATTTTTAGCGTTAATAATCCCTTGCCAATCATTTTTGATATTGTCGCTTGTTAAGGTAATTTGTTTTCCTGCCGTTAAGTTCCCATTATTTTCTGCAGTTGAAGCATTAATGGTGACAGTTTCATAGGCTTTCATTTTACCCACATTTTTAGCTTGCTTAGCATTAATCACAATGTTATTCGCTTTTACATCCCCTGACCAAATACTAATAAACTCATCACTGGTTGTTGAAAGAGAATTTTTTGCAGACAGTTTTCCTTCATTGGTAATTAACGTATGGGATTGAAGTTTAAGGTCATTTTTGGCTGTGATTGTGCCTAAATTTTTAATTTCAGATTGACTTTTTAAGACAGTTCCTTCAGAGGATTGCATCGTTCCTTTATTAATAATTTTGCCATCAGCAGAAAGATTCAATGAACCGGCACTCGCCATCAGTTTTCCTTCATTTCGTACCCCTACACCATTTTCGGTACCGACCATTTTAATTTTACCTGCATACATTCCGCCTAGCGCAGAAACGTCCAATCCAAACTCAGGCTGATCAACTTGATTATTAAATCCTTGCTTTTCAATGGTATTCAAATCAGCACTTACTTTAGCTTGTCCTGTGATAACATTAATTTCATTATTTGCCCATAATTCCGCATTAACATTGACACTACGTGCAATTAAATCGGTGTAGTCTTGACCTGAGTTTTTTAAACCATAGCCATTAATTTCAATACGTCCGCCATCAACTTGGTAACTTTGCAATTTACCATTATCCATAATGGGTTTACCCGTCGTTAACGTGACTCTATCAGCATTAATAAAACCGCAACCATTACAAGTTATACCGGCAGGATTGGCGATAATGACCTGCGCTTTTTGACCTGCAACTTCAACATAACCATTTAACTGACTAATATTTGGAGAGTTAACTTCATTTAAAATCACTTTTGCACGATTTTGTAATAATCTATTACCATTAATGTCGCCAGCTAATTGGGTATTAGTTCTTCCTGTCGCATTATTGAGTATGACACCATTTTTGGATACATCAAATTGGTTATATTTGTTGTGAGAGACACCGCTATTACTTGGCGCTGCAATATCAATTTGTGTTACGCCATTTTGCAAGTTGTGCACATTAGGGCGTTGTGCTTGGTTAGCCGTTGGATCGACAACGATATTATTGGCATAACTGACATTAACCACACTAACCAAACCCAATGCAATATATGACATAAAGACTAAAGGTTTTAATCTGCAAAACTGAACATGCTGGATTGGATTAGGGTTAACATGAACTGTTTTGATTTGTTTAGCATTATTGGTTACGACTTGATGCGATTTAGTCATTTCAGATACCACAACAAACAATCCACGGACTTTATTGAAAATAATGCGATAAAAATTCTTATTCATAGTATTTACACCTTTCACCTATTATTTTGTTAAAACGTAAAAAATAAAATCATCATATTAAACAAATGATTATTTCAATAAATCTACAAAAATAGTTAAATACGGCAATACAAATAATATTTTGAATTTGATGCAACAAAAGGAAATCGATAGGATGATAAATTACGTTAACATTAGCTAGTTATCCACTAATTAACCATCATCCTTGGTAGAACAGAAAGAAACAGACACACCAAATTAACATCATTTAGATAATTTGATTCATGTATAATAAACATTAAATTTATATTTAGTCAAAGTTTTATTTGTGCATCCGTAATTTACATTTCTTTGTTAATCCAAACAATTTTTAGGGTTAGCTAAGACTTTTGATAACAAGATTTTTCTAATTTATTAATTTATCACTTAATTTATTTTCTGTTTTGTTAAAAAAGTATTTCTATTAAGCAGATAGTTGGTGTGATCAAATCGGTTTTAATATTTGGGCACTTGATGATGTTTTAATTTTATTCGGTCTAGATATTTCTATTACCAGTAATTTTATTGATATTAATTAGGTAAGTTATAGAAATTTTTATGTTTTTTGGGGATTAAAGTGAATGAGTAGAAAGCTCATAAGTTGACAAAGATTGAAAAAATTAATTTTTAAGATCCTAGCTTACCTATTGATGATATATTTCAGTAAACTAGGATCTCATCTTTACAACAAAACAGAATTAATTGATCAAATTAATCTATTCATCTTTTGCATTAGTGGACTTTCCATTAATTAGACCACGATTAACGATTTTATCAGATAAATTGTCAGTAATAATTTCAGCATTAATCACACCATGCCAATCATTGAGAAAATGATTACCCGCTAATTTAATCTCTCTTTTCGAAATCACATTGCCTTGGTTGTATGTATAATTAGAATTAATAGTTAACTGATCACCAGCTTCAACCTCACCAAAGTTTTCCATATTTGTTATAACATTCAGATCAATATTTTCAGCTTTAATTGAACCAAACCAATCATTTTTTAGGTTGTGACTGACTACTTTTACTTGTTGGTTAGCCAATAATTCACCATTGTTATTAAAATCATTCAGGTTAATATTCATTGTATCATTCGCTATTAATTTATTACGGTTATCAAATCTATTACCTGTGATTTCAATGTTATTTGAATTTATTTCACCAAGCCAATCATTTTTGAAATTATTGCTATTAATTAATAACTTGCCTTCAGTTAAGAGCTTAGCTTGATTGTAAGCGTTTTCGACATTGACATTCAGCTCAGAATTAGCAAAAACTTGATTGTAATTGTCAAATTTTGCACCTAGCAACGTAATATTATTAGCTTGTACTTCGCCTTTCCAATCATTTTTGAAGTTGTCACTCGTTATAGATAAATCATTTTTTGCCAATAATTTACCTTGATTGTAAACATTCTTAACATCAATATTGAGTAAGTCATTGGCATTCATTTCGTTATAATTAATAAATTCACCCGTTTCGTTAACTTGATCATTGTTGGTTTTAATGTTCACAAGATTTATTTGATCAGCATTAACTTTACCGTTCCAATCATTTTTAAATGAATCAAAAGATAGATTAATTTTGAAACTTGGTGTTTCTGAACTTTCAGAATGTGGTGAAGGTTCGGGTGAAATTGATGATAAAATTCCTTGATTATAAAGTATTCCTTTTACGGCGATATCGATGGATTGTACACCATTAACAGCACCATAATTTCTAAAGTTATTGCCTTTTAAATCAACGATTTTCGATTGCATTGTACCATTCCAATGATTAAAGACATCATCACTAATAACATTCATATTTTCTATTGATGCTAACACACCGTTATTGGATAACATTTTGGACTTTATGGATAATTCTTTTTGCGATCGAATCTGACCTGTTGAATGATTTTGAATGTTCTGACCTGCTAGCATTAATTTATTATCTGAGGTTAACGTATTAATATTATTTATATCTACAACGTCAATGATCAAGTTGTCAGTTGCGTTAATTTCTTTATAATTTTCTAGATTTTTTCCTACAAGTTCAATATGTTTTGACTGAATCACGCCAAACCAATCATTTTTGATTTGATCAGTGAATATCGCAAGAAATTCTCCCGCAGTTATATCACCAGCATTCTCAGCATATGATCCACGAATGTTCATTTTTTCAGCCGCATTGATTTTACCTACGTTTTTAGTGTGTTTTGCCAATAAGCTAATTGTATTGGCACTCACTTTCCCAGTCCATGTACTAAGAAATTCATTACTTTCTGAATTAAGAGTATTTCCTGCTGATAATTTATTTTCGTTGGCAACCAATTTAAATGCTTTTAGATTGATATCTTCTTTTGCTTCAACAGTACCATAATTTTTTATCTCTGTTTTTCCCACCAGTTCGACATTTTTTTGACTGGCAATTGTGCCATGATTTTCTAATTGTTCACTGTTTAATGAAATGTCTTCTAAAGCGTTAAGGTTACCACTTACGGTATTTAAAATTTTGCCATTTGCTAATATATCTATTGTTCCTGCACTGGCCATAAGTACCCCATTATTACGAACACCTACCCCTGCTTCAGTACCGACCATCTTAATTTTTCCGGCATACATTCCACCTAACGCTGATACATCCAGTGCAAATTCAGGTTGTTCAGTATTGGTGGTTGAGGCGACTTTTTCAATACTTTTCAGATCTGCCCCCACAATCACTTGACCTGTCACAATATTGATTTCTTTATTAGCCCATAACTTGGCATTGACATTTACACTGCGTGCAATTAAATCGGTATAATCTTGCCCTGAATTTTTTAACCCATCCCCTGTAATGGCTATCTCACCTTTTTCCACTTGATAACCAATCAATTTTCCATCATTCATTATCGGTTTACCGGTGGTTAAGGTTGCCCGGTCTGCATTAATAAAACCACAACCATTACAGGTTATGCCGGCCGGATTAGCGATAATCACTTGGGCTTTTTGTCCAGCCACCTCGATATAACCATTTAATTGGCTGATATTTTGCGAATTCACTTCGTTTAATATTACCTTGGCGCTATTTTGTAGTGATGCATTACCATTAATATTACCAGCTAATTGTGTTTGGCTATCATCACGAGAGTTATTTAAAATGACACCATTTTTTGATACGTCAAATTGGGTATATTTATTATGGGATACGCCATTATTGCTTGGTGCTGCGATATCAATTTGTGTTACACCGTTTGGTAAACCTTGAACGGTTGGACGTTGTTCTTGGCTGGCATTTTGATCAACAGCGATATTATTTGCGTAACTAGATTCAACAATACTAACCATACCTAATGCGATATAGGATAAAAATACTAAGGGTTTTAACGTACAGGATTGATCTTTTTGCTTATAATACCCTTCCATTTTTTTTGTGGTTTGATTATGACTAGCCATGACTTGATGAGATTTAACTATTTCAGAAACCACAACAAATAATCCACGAACTTTATTAAAAACGATGCGATAAAAATTTTTATTCATAGTATTTTTCACCTTGTATCTAATGCTGATGTATGAAAACAAAAGCATATTAAGTTATTAAAAATTAATTAAATTTATAAAAAAAATTAATATCCTTTTATTAACAAGCAAAGATATTAATGGGTTACTACAACTTGAAAAAAATATACAAATTCTGTCATTCGGGTATTTATGGGGATTTTCTATTAACCAACAGAAGATTAATTAGTTTTGATTATCATCAATTTTATGTCGTTAACATGAATAGTTTGACCACTGACTCAATATTTAAAAATTGACGTAAAAAGAACAGTATTTCAAATCACTCATTGGATCTTATTAACAAATAGCTATTGGTTAAATATTGTTTTTATTTGATATATAAATGTAAGTTAATCTTATTTAACATGACTAATAAATATCAAAAAAACAAATAATACTGGAACTGATTGATTTCACAATGGTGTGTCTTTTATTGATTGATGTGAAATTGTGCCTATACCACAAGGCATTCATTGGATAAATAAAGTGTACTATATAAACATTTATTTGAGGTTCGGTCAAAGACTTTATTAAATTATTTTATATATTATTGAAAGAATTTAATTCAATTTTAATTTAAATCAAAAAAATTTAACTTTAGTAAATTTTTATATCAATGTTTTGCGATTTTAATGTTTATTTTTTTAATAAGATGAAAAAATTAGTTTCTAATTAACCATTATTTTTACTTTACTACGTTTTTTCGACATTTATTGCTTTTTAAAGAATAGTGGTGGTTTTAGGGGTAAAAATTTATATGAACAGCATCTAAAAACAGCAATGTTAGAGAAAAGAAGAATTCCATTTGGTCACAATTTTTTTAAGATAGCTAACATTAAAGAGCAGGTTAAATCGGTTTCTATTTTCAGTATATGATTATTTAAATTTCGAAAAATAGACCCTGGTTTTCTAATTTTTTATACATAGAAAACCAGAATCTTAAGTTATAAACAACTGTTCAAGTTAAAAAACATTAGCAATCCATAAGTTATAGTTGATTTTCATCATTTATAATTCCTGTTATTAATCCATAATTCTCAATGTGATTCACTTTCGTTTTAATGTATTTTGCATTCATCACAGCTTTCCAATCATTTCTAAAATAATCAGCATATAACCAGATGTGCATATCAGAATCAACTCGTCCGTAATTATAAAAATTCTTTGTCACAATATTCATTAAATTACTTGTTTCAAATTTTCCATAATTCGATAACTGAGTCGAAAGAATATCTAGGTTTTCAGCTTTAATCAAACCATACCAATCATTTTTAAAATTGGTGCCGCCTATTTCTAGATCTCCAAATGTAAATAAAGTCTTGTTATTGTAGAAATCATTAACGTTGATAGTTATATATCGATTAGCTTTTATTTCGTTCATGTTGTTCATTTTTCCACCGGCGATATCCAGTTTATCGGCATCAACATGACCTGCCCAATCATTTTTAAAGTCTGCACTATATATACCAATATGATTATTAGATGTGAACCGACCTTGATTGTAGATGTTGTTAACAATGATTTGTAGATCATTAGTCGCATTAAAGGTACTATGATTGTCCAGTTTATTAGCAAATATTGTCACTAAATCAGCTTTAACAAGACTTTCATTTCCTTCATTTGAAAAATATGAGGTATTAATATCTAAATTTTCATCAGATAATAACTTAAATTTGTTATATAACTGTTTAACATCGATTTTTAGGGAATCTTGAGCAGTTATCAAACCTTTATTTTCTAATGTTGTACCGGATAGATCAATTTTGTCAGCGCTTATTGAAGCATTCATCTCATTTTTTATTTTGTCACTCTGAATGCTTAATTCATGTTTCGCCAATATCTTCCCTTGGTTATAAAAATCCTTAGATTTAATTTTAATTTGATCTTTTGACTGTATCGAACCAAAGTTAGAAAAACTTTCATTGACGATCTGTTGGTCGAAATCAATTAAATTAGCGTTGATTGTTCCTTGCCAATCATTTTTAAAATTCTTATTCTGATTTACTTTTAGAGTTTTTATTGCATCAAATTGACCATTATTGTAAAAATCATTACTTTCAACGATTATTTTACTGGATGAGTATACCGAACCTTTATTTTCAAAATAATCATTATTGGCATATAATTCACCGACTTTTATTTTGCCAAAAGCGGTATTAATAAAGTCACTACCCACTTCATAAAAATAGCCTACATCGATAAGACCTTCGTTAACACTTTTATGTGGATTTATTAACTTGAAATAATCAGCTATTATTTTGCCATTGATGCCATTGTTATAGTTTATTTCAGCAGATATATCCAATGCGCCAGTTAAAATTGTACCATCAGAATCGAAATTTTGTGTTATAACTTCCGCATCATAAGCGTTTATTATTCCGTCTTTTTTGTTAGAAAATTCTATACTATTAATCCTGATTTCGTTTCTTCCCACTAATTCATTAAGATTCGTGATACTTTTAACATTCATAGTTAATCTATTGTCGGCAACAAGTTGACCATAATTGACAAATTCGTCACCAAAAATTTTGATATTATTTGATTCAATTTTGCCTTTCCAATCATTTTTGAATTTTCTACTGTTTATAGTGACTTCTTTTTTAGCAGCTAATTTTTTATTATTTTCAAACTGATTTGCGAGCAGATTAATTGTGTCATTTACGTTAATATTGCCTGTATTTTTTGCCATATTCGCATTAATTTTTAGATTTTGCGCTTTTATATTTGCTGAATAACTATTATCAAACTCTTTACTCGTTGTTGTAATCTGTTTACCCGAAGATATTAATCCTTGGTTACCAACCCAACTTTCTGCATTAAGCGTGATATCACCTTGCGCATTTAATCTATCAACATTTTTTATTTCTGCTTTACTGGATAATACAATGTTTTTTGAACTTTCAATTGTTGAATGGTTTTCAATTCCACCATAAGTCGTTTTGAATTCAAGGTTTTGCGCTGAACTGATATAACCAGCATTAATTACTTTGCCATCGTTGGTTACAGTTAATGTTCCTGCATTTGCCAATAACGTCCCATTATTTCGTACACCAACGCCATGTTCTGTCCCAACCATTCTAATTTTATCCGCATACATGCCCCCTAATCTTGAGACATCTATGCCAAACTCGGGTTGTCCAACGTGATTATCAAAACCTTGTGTATCAATATGTTTTAAATCCGCGCTAACTTTTGCTTTACCCGTTATGACATTGATTTCTTTATTTGCCCATAATTTAGCATTGATATTGACACTTCGAGCGATCAGATCACTATAATCTTGTCCGGTATCATTTAGACCATTACCTGTAATTTGAATATGACCTTTTTCGACCAAATAGCCTTCTAGGTTACCATTTGTTACAATCGGTTTACCGGTTGTTAACGTGGCTCTATCTGCATTGATAAAGCCACAATTATCACAGGTAATCCCAGCTGGATTAGCGATTATCACCTGTGCTTTTTGTCCGGCGACTTCAATATAACCATTTAATTGGCTGATATTGTTAGAATTAACTTCATTTAAAATGACTTTTGCGCTGTTTTGTAATAGTGGATTACCATTGATATTTCCTGCTAGTTGTGTATTCGTGCCACCAGTAGCATTATTAAGAATCACACCCTTTTTTGACACATCAAATTGAGTATATTTATTATGAGACACACCGTTTCTACTCGGTGCAACAATATTGATTTGTGTTGTACCATTTTGTAATTCCTTAACGACAGGACGTTGATTTTGATTGGCTAAGGGATCAACCACAATACCTTTTGCATAAGTTGTACCAACAATACTTACCATACCTAATGCAATATAGGATAAAAATGCAAGTGGTTTTAATGTGCAATATTTTGTATCGTTATTTGAATTCTGTTTAATATCCGTTTTTTTAGCTTTTCGGCTGCAACGTGATATCGCCTGATGTGATTTTACAATTTCAGATACCACAACGAACAATCCACGAGTTTTATTAAAAACAATGCGATAAAAATTTTTATTCATAGTATGTCTCACCTTTCATAGATCTACTCTTTTTTACTCAAAAAGAATCGGAATTTTCTTAAAAACCAGTCATTTTATAAAAATCAATTTATTCTATTATCAAGGCATAAATTAAGATTACTGTTTTACAAAATGACTAATATCAATTAGTTACTACAATGAAAAAATGACTACAGTGTAATTAACAATCTGTTAATTGAATTGAATCAAATCCAATTAATATCAATAGTTAATATAACTTTTTACTGCAAAATGTAATGTGAAATTAAGCTCATATCCATTAGTCATCGTTTTGTATAAGTTATCGATAGTTAACTTTCATAAAATAGGACTATTCAAATAAGGTTAATTCAAGTTATAAAAAGGAAATTTAATAGAATCTAACAACCTGTATAGCGAAATTAGATGGCTATTCTTTTATGGCTGACTGAATGCTTACAATCAACAAAAATAGTGACCTTTTTAATGTTATGTATCTTATCTTGGTGGTAAGAGTTAAGACTTTTCCGCGATTAATAAACACTTAAAAAAACTGTAATCAATTTATTAATATTTGATCGTTTTATCATCAGTTTACAAAGTAATGATAAAACCCATGATTATGCGGTTTAGATAAGATAACTTATATATAATAATCTTTAAATAAACTTTCAGTCAAAGGTTTATTTAAAATATCTTCATTAGCTTTACAAAAAATTTTTTTAATTTTTCTTCATTAACTAATGCATTAATTATTATGGAGTTATTTAATTGATTTTATTTAGTACTTATTATTGTTTATTGAAAACAATAATAAGTACTAATTTATTGTTGGCTAAATGATAGGTAACACTAATAAGTCCAATTTAAATAGAATCCGAGTGTTAAATGATTAGTATTAAATTTGTCAGGTTTATGTAGGGGCACGCCAGCAAACATATCATAATAAAGACCAAAGTGACGTCCTCTGATTCCGATAGCCGAACCGACTAATTTTTTACCCGTCAGATTTTCGGAATTTCCCCCAAATACGCCACCGGCATCCAGTCCTAAATATAATTGCTGGTTTAGTGGCGTATACCATATTAAATCATTGCGAATAAACCAGCCATTATCGGCACTTAACATCTCTTCACCATCAAATCCTCGTACCGTCCAACGACTACCAATCGAAAATCGATCCGGTGCAGTTAATTTATTACGTCGAGTGTATTGTCCTTGTGAATCAAGGCTGTATCCAAAATTTTGATTACCGAGTTTAAAAGGCACATAAACGGATAAATTAGCATTAATGATATCGGTTAAAGCACTACCGATTTCAGATTTTTCTTCAAATGCTTTTTGTGCGCCAAACCAACGTACGCCTTTTTGATAAGATGCACCTGCATAAACAACGATATTATCGAAGTAGTGACTATGCTGTAAGCCAATTCGCCAATTGCTTGTTTTGCGCCGCTGAATTTCGATTTCAGTATCATTGATGAAATTGTGAGACTCTCTTAAATTGATGCCATAACTTAATATTGTTTTTTGCGCTTCATTACGGTGCAATACTCGGCTTATTTGAAAATT
The DNA here is from genome assembly GCF_026536705.1 of Gilliamella sp. B3817. NCBI lineage: Bacteria > Pseudomonadati > Pseudomonadota > Gammaproteobacteria > Orbales > Orbaceae > Gilliamella > Gilliamella sp. B3817. Next base: position 488,682 of record NZ_JAFNNV010000002.1, read on the forward strand.
ATAATATTTACTCCGTCCTTTATATTGATAATCGACCACATCCGAAATTTTTTGATTATAGGTATTTGCATACATCGAGGCATCAAAAAGCCAATAACCAAATGGGACAGAATAGGCGAATAGATAATTTTTTGAGCCATAATCGTCCACGCCCTCTAAATTATGTCCACCAGAAACATAAAAACTGTCACTAAGACCAAGTGGATTATCCAAATAAAGTGTGAGCCCACCTTGATAGCGACCCGTACTTTTTGATCCCGAATTATCTAACGATAATCCTATTCGCCAATATTTCGATTGTTGACGTTGGATAACAATATCTGTTTCACCGGCCTCTTCTCCTGGTAATAATTGGATTTGAGCACTGGCAGTTGGGATTCGCTGAAAATTTTCAAGTCCTTGTTCGATAGCGCGTAAGTTAAGTAAATCCCCTTTTTTTAATGGCATATTACTTGTTAAATTGGCTCTGGTGTCACTATCTGATGAATAAAAAATATTTCTTACCGTTCCTTTCAGCAACAATAAAGTAAATGTTCCTGAATTAAGATCTTGTTGAGGCGCCAAAACCCGTGTTGTGATATAGCCATAACTAATAAGCTGATTTTGTAATTCCGTCATCAGTAAATTTAAACCTTTGCCACCCAAGCAACGACCTTCCGCTTGTTTGGCTAACGTATTTAACGGTATGGTAATTGGAAAGGCATCACGTTCTAACAATTCAACATGTTGAATCGGAAAACAAAATTCCTCTTCAGGAAAATTGATCGTCTGAATTTTTTGTAAAGGTGACATTAAACTTACATTAGGTGTTTTAGTTGACAATGCCTCTTCTGTTGCTTTTTGTCTTTCTTGTTGGTAGATCAGCTGCTGATCACTGATCTTTCGTTCTTGTGCTGTCGGTAACTGCTCAGCAAATACGTTATTTGAAAAGATAAAACTTATTACTACAATTAACAATACTCTGATTTTCATCATTTTTCCTATTATTGTATTTTAGTTTGCGCTAATGTTAATTCGATAATCGAATTTAGTCCATAAAAAAATAGACATGCGTTAAAAATAATCAGTTCAATCGTTAAAATCTTTTCTAAATAAAAGAAAATATATTAGGATATATCAGCATGAAAATTTGAAATAAATCGTTTGAAATCTCGCAGGCAATATTTTGATTATACTAATTGATAATTATGATTCTTTTACGTTTAATATTTATGATTATCTTTGTCGAGCTAAAGCCAAAGTTAAAGTGATTAAAAATAATGAGATGACAATTGACCAATTGAAAAAATTGAACTTTTCTAAAATTGTTCTCTCACCAGGACCGGGGAGTCCTAGCAATGCAGGAATAACTCTTTCCGTTCTAGCTGAATTCAATCGTAGCTGCCCAATATTCGGGATCTGTTTAGGACATCAAGCAATAGCACAGTATTTTGGATATGAGATTGTCAAATCTCCGCAACCAATGCACGGTAAACTCGATAATATTAATCATGATGGTCAAGGAATCTTTACTGGAATTGACAATCCACTGACGGTAGTGCGTTATCACTCTTTAATGGTAAGGGATAATTTATTACCTGCATCATCACCACTCATTGTCACCGCACGAAATAAACAAGGATTGATTATGGGATTACGCCATAAATATTTACCTATTGAGTCGGTACAATTTCATCCTGAAGCAATCAAAACAGATTGTGGTTTGCAAATCATCAAAAATTTTGTTCATCAATAGGATTTACATGAAAGTTCATATCGATTTTGAAGGTCAACATAAATATTTTTGCGATCCCATAAAAATATTAGCAACAACTAAAGTGTCATCCATAAAAAAATGCTTAGAAGAGATTGAATCATTTATTGCACAAGGATTTTATGCAGTAGGATATTTAGCCTATGAGAGTGCAATGGGCTTTAATCAGGCTAATCAAACCCAATCCAATCCGCCTCAAGATACCGATTTACCTCTACTATTATTTGGTATTTATGATAAATACTCATCTCACCCCCCTAAATCAATACCTCATTATCAGGCAGAACCATTAGTATTAAGCTGTGATACAACTATTGAAGAATATAATCAAAAAATTGATTTTATCCGTTCTCAAATTGAATTAGGAAATACTTATCAAACCAATTATACCATTCAATTTAAAGCGCCTTTTGACGGAAATCCGATTGATTATTACTATTTTCTTCAAAAAAATAATCAGGCAGATTATTGCGCTTATCTTGAACATGATGATTATCATATTTTATCGATTTCACCCGAGTTATTTTTTAGGATTGAAAATAAAACGATTACCACCAAACCGATGAAAGGCACGGTAGGACGAGGTTTGACTACACAACAAGATAATCAACAACGCCTTTTGCTGATGTCAGAAAAAAATCTAGCAGAAAATATGATGATTGTTGATTTACTTCGCAATGATTTAAGCCAAATTTCCAAACCCGGCACGGTTGTTGTACCAACGCTCTTTTCTGCTGAAAAATATCCAACCGTGTGGCAATTAACCTCAACTATTGAGGGGCAATTAATTGAAGATATTCATTTATTCGACATTTTTCGAGCATTATTTCCATGCGGTTCAATCACCGGTGCGCCAAAAGTTAGTACGATGCAAATTATCGCTCAAATTGAGAACACTGCTCGAGGGGTCTATTGCGGCACGATTGGATATATTGAACCATTTGGACATAAAATGGTATTTAACGTGCCAATTCGCACATTAACGATAAATCAGCAACATATGCATTATGGTGTGGGTGGAGGGATTACCTGGGATTCCACTTCGCAAGATGAATATAACGAAATTTTAATTAAATCAGCAATTTTAAATCGTACAATTACCATACCAGAATACATTATTGAATCACTGTTACTTGAAAATGGTCAGTTTTTTTTATTGGATCAGCATTTAACAAGATTAACTGATTCTGCAAGTTATTTTAATTTTGAGTGCAATATCCGTATCATTAAGTTAGCCCTAATGAATCTGGCAAACACCTATTCTAAAAATTTGTATAAAATACGGATTTTACTTAGAGAAAATGGGCAATTTGAGATTAATCATGATAGTATTATCACGCCTTTGCAAATCGCCGAAATTGAGTTTGCTCCAAATTGTGTTAATAACCAGAATCTCTTTTTATACCACAAAACATCAATTCGGCATCATTTTCCGGCACTAACCCCTGCAAAAGAGTATATTAACTTTAATCAACATGACGAAATCACAGAGTTTGTTAATGGTAATATCGCGTTATTGGTTGATAATCAATGGGTAACCCCCAAAATCACCTCTGGCTTACTGGCGGGGACAATGCGGCAATTTTATTTGGAATCAAAACAATTAGTTGAAAAAACACTGACTAAAAAAGATGTATTATACGCTGAAAAAATTGCATTCATTAATAGTGTTCGCAAATGGGTGGAAATTGATGATAAAGTTTTTAACCACTTCAAACAACAATTAAAAAACGCAATGATATAAAGGTAACGATTTCGCCAACTCAATGGCGAAATGTTATCGAATCACTTAACGTATTATCAAGGTGGCAAAGTCACGCTCTTCATCCTGCCAACCTTTCGATAATGCATTGACTAATGCGGCATAGCCATTATTTTTTAACGCTATACGATGTTCAAAAAATTTTGTTTCAATATTTTCTTTACTATCTTTAACAACCCAACGCCCTTTTATTATCGCATCGCCGGTGTAACTGCCATGAAATCCATCAATAAATAGTTTTACGGTCAATGTTGGGGTAGTAATTGCTTTGGTTGAAACTAAATAATGAGGTAGAAAAATCGCTAAATCTTGTTCTAAACGATCACCAAGTTGTTGTGAAAGCGATGATCCCCATAAATTGTTTGAGGCCGTAACAAACTGAATATTATCCGTTTGCAAAACAATCCCTTGTTTGTTTAAAAAACTAGCTACATCTATGGATTCAATCCATATAAAACCATGCGCTGAATTCAAGGTTTGTGAACGTTGATTTTGTAAATGACTCTCTAATTGAAAGTAATGTTTTTCAGCGGTTCCTGAAGAACAGCCAACTAATGTCGTTAATAATGCCATAATCCCAATTGTAAAAATGCGATTTATTATGCTTTTCATTATTTTTTACCTTTTGCTTTGGGTTCCAAATCTTGTTTAACAGGTGCAGAGAATATTAAAGCATTGCTTTTATCATTCAATGTGCTTAACAATGGCGTTAACTCATCCATCATTTGTTGAATTTTTTGCAAACTCTCTTTTATTTGATTATTCATTTCTGAACCAGGTTGTAATTCTTTCATTGTATCGTTCAATGAGCGTAACGCTTTTTGCAGATCTTTTGGCATCGTTTGCATCTCTTTGCTTGCCATGATCTTATTCAACGAATTCATTAAACGCTCACTCGATGCCAATGATTGATTAAACTGATCCATTGTTTTATTTAATGGTAAATTATTGAAGTTATCTAATAATTGTAAAATTTTAGCTTGTATTTGTGCTATGCCTGTTGAAGTAGTGTCGATGGTATCATAACCATATTGCACAGCTGTTTTTTCATTGTATTCATTTTTTAAATCAGGGTAAAAATCCAAATCAATATACAGCGCACCCGTAAATAAATTTGATGTTTTAAGCGAAGCTCTTAAACCATTTTTTTGTTCTTCCATGATCTGCTTTGCAATATCGATTTTTTCATCCACTAAGTCGGATAAACGATCAGGCTCAATCTTAATTAAGACCGGTACTTTTTGATTCAGTATTGACGATTCATTTAACATGTCTATGGTATAAAATGGCACTTTGCTAACTGTACCGAGTCTTATTCCATGATACTCAACCGGTGCGCCAACATTTAGCCCCGATATGGAATCTGAAATCATGATCAGGAACTCTTTATATTGAGTGTATTGAGATTCTTGTATCGACTTTTTATCATCGTATAATTGATATAATGCATACTGCTGTGCTGGAGCCCCCAATTTAGATCCGTCGGGTAAATCAAAACTGATTCCCCCAGATAACAGAACATCTAAAGAAGGAAAATTCAAACTTGCCCCCATAGAAGAAAGTGTTAAATTAACTCCACCTTCTTTCCAAAATCTAACATTTTGTGTCACTAGCGCATCATAAGGCTCTTTGATGAAAATTTGATATTTCATTTTACGCGCTTCAACATCAAATAACGAGGTTTCTACATTCCCTACCCGATAGCCTCTAAACATCACTGAAGCACCACGCGGTATCATTCCGCTTTGATCACTTTCTAAATTTAACCGAATACCCTTAATACTAGGATCGGATATGGGTGGCGAATCGGACAATTCAAACGGATCATTTTTAAAGCTATGTTTATCATTTCCTGCGACTAATTCAATATAAACACCCGATAAAATCGTACCTAATCCCGTAACTCCATCACGCCCTATTTCTGGTTTAACCACCCAAAATATGGAGTCATTTTTAAGCAAAGGCTCCATATTTTTATAGATTCGTCCTTTGATGACAACTTGATTATAATCATCCGATAACGTCACTTGATCTATTATGCCTACATCAACACTACGATTTTTAATCACCGTTTTTCCAGCAACAATACCACTAGCATCTTTTGCCAGCAAAGTGAAGGATGTACCTCTATCAGCAAAATGAGAGTAAATTATCCAAAGCCCAACAATTACAGTAACAATAGGGATAATCCATATTGCTGAGATAGCTCTGATTTTGATAATTTTTGCTAATCTATTTGAATTTGTCATATGTTTCCTATAACGCTAATTTCTAATTGGTCTACGATCCCAAATTAATCGAGGATCAAATTTTTGCGATGCAATCATTGTCACAATTACGACGGTGGCAAAAAATACAACACCAATATCTGGATATACCCCCATCATTTGTTGATTTCTAACTAAAGAACACACGACAGAAACCACAAAGATATCAATCATTGACCATTTACCGATAAATTCGACAGCACTATATAATTTTTTCATTCTCAAACAATTTTGTTTATTTTTTCGCTTAACCGCTAAGGCAAAATAACAAAGCCAGCTAAGTGAAATAATTTTCAAAATTGGAATAACAACACTCGCTGTAAAAATAATTAACGCAACAGGAACATCACCCGCTTGCCACATATAGATGACCCCATCCATAATGGTTGAAGTCGATGATGAACCAAATACAACCGTTATCATAATGCCATATAAATTTGCTGGAATATAAATTAGTAATGAAGTTGTTAGTAATGCAATCGTCCATTGTATTTTATTACGGTTTCGAATCTGACTTTTCTGTTTGCATCGAGGACATTTAGCATACTCAAAAGGAACAATAGCCTGACAACAGCTACATAACTTTAATTTTTGACTGATTGCCGTTTTACCTGTTTTTAATTCGCCTTTAGCAAAATTATTTGTTTTAATCTCATTCCAAATTGCATCCGGAGAAAAAATAACTAACGCTTTTATATAAAAAAAGGCAAATAAACAAAAAGCCCAAAAAGAACTGGTTACGCCGATATTACCGTAACTCATCAACTTAACAAAGCTAACCAGTACCCCTGTTAGAAATATTTCTGGCATGCACCAGTGTTGAAATCTTTCGTATACAACTAACAGATCTCTTTTGCGATATTTTGAAAGCTCTATTTTAGAGCAAAGTAGCGCAATAATTGCTAAATTAATAACGGGAAAAAGCAATACAAACACGACAAAAAGCGCCGAAATATAACTGTAATTATCATCAAATAGTGTTTTAGGTATATCAATAACACTCACGCCATTAAAATTACCGACCAGACGAATATCAATAAATATAAAATGACTTGCTGCGATAACCATTATCAATGCACATATGGCGTAGATTAGCGCTTTAAACTTCATATCTGCATTATTTTTAGCTAAGGTGGTATTACAACGAGGACATACCGCCTTATGTTTCAAAAGAATATCAGATAGCTCTACAACCAAATCGCAATTTGGGCACAATTCATATTCATTACATTGTTTATCAATGGTCATTATTTTCCTTTATGTAAGCGCTAATGAGATATGTAAAAAAAGTTAAGTTTAGCATAACATTTAAGTCTAAAGCTTTAAACAATTTGATCGACAAAAAATTGACTTCACTAAGATTAACTTAATCCGTATATGACTTATTAATCGCATTAAACTCACAGTAACAAATACCATTTTGCAGGAAAAACGAGCAAATAATATCCAATTTTTACCTTATTTACTTTCTATTTTTTCAATTATTTTTTTTGATAAACAAGTTCATTGGTTTTTATTTGTCTCAATGTATTGCTGGCTAACACTTATCTCGAATTGAACTAAACTATCTCTATTTTTAGTCCCTCACTTAAGTCTAAATTAGCGCATGAATTTAGTCGACATCATGAAAAAAAACATTTTATTATGTATCAGTTATTATCTATTTTATTTAAAGCAAAAAAAACTTGATACTGTATAACAATACAGTATAATACCACCCAATATGCTAACTCAGTGGAATTTTATTATATGAACGAAAACAAACAACGTGCACTTTCAGCAGCATTAAGTCAAATCGAAAAACAATTTGGTAAAGGTTCTATTATGCGTTTAGGGGATACCCAAACGTTAGATGTTGATGCCGTCTCAACTGGTTCTTTAGGACTTGATATTGCATTAGGCATTGGTGGCTTACCAATGGGGCGAATAGTTGAAATTTTTGGACCAGAATCATCAGGTAAAACCACATTAACATTATCGGTTATTGCACAGGCTCAAAAAGAAGGTAAAACTTGCGCATTTATTGATGCAGAACACGCCTTAGATCCAATTTATGCAGCTAAATTAGGCGTACAAGTTGATGACTTATTAGTTTCACAACCCGACACCGGTGAACAAGCACTTGAAATTTGTGATGCATTAGTTCGTTCTGGCGCAGTTGATGTGATCATTGTCGACTCGGTAGCAGCATTAACACCTAAAGCTGAAATTGAAGGTGAAATGGGTGATTCGCATATGGGGTTACAAGCTCGTTTGATGTCACAAGCCCTGCGAAAACTTACTGCAAATATTAAAAATGCGAATTGTTTAGTCGTATTTATTAACCAAATTCGGATGAAAATTGGTGTGATGTTTGGTAACCCAGAAACCACAACTGGTGGTAATGCACTTAAATTCTACGCATCTGTTCGTTTAGATATCCGTCGTACTGGTGCAGTAAAAGAAGGCGAAGATGTGATTGGTAGTGACACACGAGTTAAAGTTGTTAAAAATAAAGTCGCAGCGCCATTTAGACAAGCTGAATTTCAAATACTATATGGTTGTGGTATTTCTAAAGATGGTGAATTAATTGATTTAGGTGTCAAACATAAATTAGTTGATAAAGCGGGGGCATGGTATAGCTATAACGGCGAAAAAGTGGGTCAAGGAAAAGCGAATTCAATTAAATTTTTACAAGAGCATCCCGAAATTGCCAATGAACTTGAAACTAAATTACGAGAACTATTATTAAATAGTCCTGCGGTTTTTTCTGATGAAGACGCATCACCAGAAGATGAAAGTTTTGAGTAATGAGCAAAAAACTCAATAAATCTATCTTAAATAAAGCTGTGCAATTACTTGCACAGCGTGACCATTCATCCTATAAATTAAACCAAAAACTAACACTATTTTTTGCCAAAAAAATCAAAAGTTCGGACGAAGAGTATCACGAACAATACCATCAACTTAGCTCAGAAATTAATGATGTTATTGAGTATTGTATTGAGCAAAATTGGATGAATGATGCCCAATATATTGAAAAATATATTACTATGCGAGCTAACAAAGGATATGGTAAATACCGAATTGCATTAGAACTTAAGCAACGAGGTTTACCAACTGACTTAAGCCGTGAAATTCTGAATAATTCAGATATAAATTGGTCTGAAATTGCTCACCAACAATTAATTAAAAAATTTAAACAAATTGATCCCAAAAATAAACCTTTGTGGTACAAAAACATACAATTCTTAACAACCCGAGGTTATACACAAGATGATGTAAAAAATGTGTACAGTTTGTTGACTTAAACTGGTAAAATATCTAAAATGTATTCAATCGAAGTTTGAACGATACCCTTTACGAATAAAGCTCACTAGGTCATTTTATTTTTTCCTTATTTACTTGTAATATTAGCTAGATTCACTGCAGTATAAAGAACATCTACTATTCAACTTTAGTTGTAACGGGTATATTACTATATTTAAATATCTATCATTTTTATATGGAAGCCTAAATGAAAAGCACTGCAGAAATTCGTCAAAATTTTCTTGACTTTTTCAATAGCAAAGGACACGAAATCGTAGCAAGTAGTTCCCTTGTTCCACATAATGATCCAACATTACTATTCACTAATGCTGGAATGAATCAATTTAAAGATGTATTTCTTGGTATAGATAAACGTCCTTATAGTCGAGCAACAACAGCACAACGTTGCGTACGCGCTGGCGGTAAACATAACGATCTTGATAATGTTGGCTACACAGCTAGACATCATACTTTCTTTGAAATGCTAGGTAATTTTAGTTTTGGTGATTACTTCAAACGTGATGCAATTCATTTTGCATGGGAATTATTAACCAGTAAAGAATGGTTTAATCTTCCAAAAGATAAGCTTACTGTTACTGTTTATGAAACAGATGACGAAGCTTATGCTATTTGGGAAAAAGATATCGGTATTCCAAAAGAACGTATTATACGAATTGGCGATAATAAAGGTGCACCTTATGCATCTGATAACTTTTGGCAAATGGGTGATACCGGCCCTTGTGGACCGTGTACCGAAATTTTTTATGATCATGGTGATCATTTATGGGGTGGACCGCCAGGTAGCCCTGAAGAAGATGGTGACCGTTTCATTGAAATTTGGAACATCGTCTTTATGCAGTTTAATCGCCATGCCGACGGTACCATGGAGCCTTTACCTAAACCTTCTGTTGATACAGGTATGGGACTTGAACGTATTGCTGCCGTACTGCAACATGTTAACTCTAATTACGATATTGACTTATTTAAACAGTTAATTAAAGATGCAGCTGAAATTATTCAAACTAAAGATTTAGAAAATAAATCTTTGCGAGTTATTGCCGATCATATTCGATCTTGTGCGTTTTTAATTTCAGATGGTGTGATGCCTTCCAATGAAGGTCGTGGCTATGTATTACGTCGAATCATCCGACGAGCAGTACGACATGGTCATATGCTTGGCGCAAAAGGAATATTCTTCTATAAACTGGTAAAACCATTAATTAACGTAATGGAAAATGCCGCAGTAGAATTAAATAATAATCGTGAACATGTTGAAAATACCCTGAGACTAGAAGAAGAACAATTCTTAAAAACATTAGAACGTGGTTTATTCTTACTTGATCAAGAATTAGCAAAAATTACAGGTCATGTTTTACCGGGTGATATTGCCTTTAAGCTTTATGATACTTACGGTTTCCCATTAGACTTAACGGCTGATGTCTGCCGTGAAAAAAATATCACGATTGATGAAGTCGGTTTTAATAACTGTATGGAAGAGCAACGAAAACGCGCGCGTGAATCAAGTTCATTTAGTGTTGATTATAGCAATGTGATTAAACTTGATGAGGTAACTGAATTTTTAGGTTATCAAGCAACAGAATCTTCCGCAAAAGTTATAGCGATTTTTAAAAATGGCCAAAAAGTTGACAGTATTCATGCCGGTGAAGACGCTATTGTGATATTAGATAAAACCCCTTTCTATGGTGAGTCTGGTGGTCAAATTGGCGATAAAGGTGTCTTAACCAATGCTAACCTTGAATACACCGTTTTTGATAGTCAGAAATATGGTAAAAGTATTGGTCATTTAGGGCAGATCGTAAAAGGATCCCTAAAAGTTGGTGATAATGTTACTGCAGCGATTGATGTTGAGCTACGTGAACGCATTCGTCGTAATCACTCTGCTACACATTTATTGCAAGCTGCACTGCAACAAATTTTAGGCAATCATGTTCATCAAAAAGGTTCATTAGTCAATGATAGCTATCTGCGTTTTGACTTTTCACATAATCAAGCCATAACAGCAGAGCAAATTACTGAAATTGAAAATCTGGTGAATCAACAAATACGTCGTAACTTACCTGTCGATATTGAGTTAATGCCAATAGATGAAGCTAAAAATAGAGGCGCTATGGCATTATTTGGTGAGAAATACGAAGACATTGTTAGAGTGCTAACAATGGGAGATTTTTCGATTGAATTGTGCGGAGGTACGCATGTTGATCGAACTGGTGATATAGGTCTATTTAAAATTACCTCAGAATCCAGCATTGCTTCTGGTGTTCGTCGTATTGAAGCTACAACAGGGCAAAATGCAATGGAGTACATACACCATGAATCCAATTTGTTAACGCAAATTGAACAATTGGTAAAAAGCGACAAATCTACAGTTTTAGTTCGTATTGAGCAATTGCTTGAACAAACTAAACAGTTAGAGAAAACCATAGAGCAATTAAATGCACAAAAAGCTAGCCAACAAAGTGCACAACTGCTCAATCAATGTGAAAACATTGGTAATAAAAATTTGCTAATCGCTAAACTTGATAATGTCGAAGCGAAACAATTGCGCACAATGATTGATGATCTTAAAAATCAATTGAAGTCTGGAGTAATTGTTCTTGCTGCTGTTAATGGTGACAAAATTAATTTAGCTGCTGGTGTAACAAATGATTTAATTAATATTGTTAAAGCTGGCGAATTAGTATCTCAATTAGCATTAATGGTAGGTGGTAAAGGTGGTGGGCGGCCTGATTTCGCCCAAGCAGGTGGAATGGATCTTTCAGCGTTACCAGGAGCGTTATCTTCTGTGAAAAAGGAAATCAGTAATAAATTACAAGCTAGTTAGTGAGATAGATTCGATTGACTTAAAACAAGCCAACAGAGTTTGTCTTTTAAATCCATTATTGTGTTTATTGATGGACTAACGAAGCTACTTTTTATAACAGTTTGGATATATAAATAACTGAGAGTAGGAGATCGAATGTTAATTTTAACTCGGAGAGTAGGTGAAACACTAATTATTGGTGACGATGTTGTTATTACCATTTTGGGCGTGAAAGGCAATCAGGTCAGAATTGGTATTAATGCACCTAAAGAAGTTTCTATTCATCGTGAAGAAATCTATAACAGAATCCATCAAGCACAAAACAAGGCTGATGAGGTTTCTGAGCCTAAAGAATAGCAATATTTTGGGCACGAATTAAACAACTAGAACGCGTAAGCAAAAAAATGTTTGACTTATTTTTTGTAAACCGTAATATGTGCGCCACACATAATGATTTTGTTGTTCAGATAAAATCATGGTTGTTTTGGTGAGATGGCCGAGAGGCTGAAGGCGCTCCCCTGCTAAGGGAGTATGCGGTCAAAAGCTGCATCGAGGGTTCGAATCCCTCTCTCACCGCCATTTTTAAAAATTTAAAATATGCATCCGTAGCTCAGCTGGATAGAGTACCCGGCTACGAACCGGGCGGTCAGGGGTTCGAATCCCTTCGGATGCACCATTTTTACGAACTTACAAGCATCCGTAGCTCAGCTGGATAGAGCACTCGGCTTCGAACCGAGCGGTCAGGGGTTCGAATCCCTTCGGGTGCGCCATTTAAGCATCCCAAAAGATTCTTCGATTTATGCTAATCAATCAAAGGTTATAATGTGTAAAACCACCTAAAAAATTATTCTATACGCATATATTAATCATCTGCTCTACTCTACACTTTAGCATGTTTACCAATACCCCAAAAATGCTTATATAAAACGCTCTACAACGCTTTTTATGTTTCTCAGGCATCTAATGTCATCTATTCCTACCCAAGCCCTAAAAAGTGTTTTAAGCAAGATTAGAAGTCAAAGTGCACATTCTAAGTTAATACTAAAATGAAAAATGAACACCATAATAAAAGCGTTATGATTCCACAAATTATCCCTGTTGTTGCAAAACCAAAACCCCTTTTATTATTATTTTTTATATCACTCATAGCAACAGCACTCAATACTATAGCGACAATACTTAAAATATTGATGACCAAAATAGAAACCAGTGATGAAATTCCGCAACTCATCCCCGCTATAGCTAAACCACTTGTTGCTTTATATTGTTGTTGATCCATTTATCTTTTGCCCCTTGATACTTTTGAAAAATAAAATAAATAGCAGTTAAGCATAAGATTATCGTTTTAGCAGATCAATATAAGATATATTTCACTTTATCAATCATAAATCACCGCTATTAAAATTATTTTCGTGATAGATGCGAATAAGATCGATATCAGTAGCAATTGACATATAACAATAACTAAATGATTTAGATAATGATTTAATACTGTATAAAAATAGGAAAATAGATTTAAAACCAATATGAAACATCGGTATGATAAAATTTACCAAAAAATGATTGTTAATAACTTGTATTTGTTTTTCTTTTATGAATAATAGTCGAGATAAAATATTCAGCAGTATAAGCAAGAAAAATAAATGATAAAATAATTGCTTTTATCCAATTGAACTACATTGATTGACGAATATCAGTTAGATTTCTTCGGGTATACCACTCTGGTTGAATCCCGATATAAATCGAGTATACTAAGCTCAAACTTTAAATATTTATAATCAGTCTGCTTTTTTATTTTAAATATGGTCGTCGCTATATTAAAATAACCATTAAAGTAGATAGATATCTTTAATTAATCATAATGGACTTTTTTATGTTGGACCCGAATTTACTCCGAAATGAATTGGATCTTGTCGCTACTAAATTAGCGCGCCGTGGATTTAAATTAGATGTTGATAGTATTCGTCAACTAGAAGAAAAACGTAAAGTGCTACAAGTTGAAACCGAAAGCTTACAGGCTGAGCGTAATGCACGTTCTAAAGCTATTGGTGAAGCTAAAGCTCGTGGTGAAGATATCACGTCCGTACGTGAAGAAGTCAATAAGCTTGGTGAAAGACTCAACAGTGCTAAAGCTGAGCTCGAAATCTTACTGAATCAAATTAAAGATATTGCTTCAAATATTCCAAATATACCGGATGATTCTGTACCTGACGGTAAAGACGAAAATGATAATGTTGAAATATCGCGTTTTGGTACGCCAAGAACATTTGATTTTCCAGTACAAGATCATGTTGCTTTAGGTGAACGTTTTGGTGGGCTTGACTTTGCTGCGGGTGTAAAACTCACTGGGGCTCGATTTGTGGTGATGAAATCTCAAATTGCGCGTTTACACCGTGCTATCGCTCAATTCATGTTAGACCTTCATACCGAGCAGCATGGCTATGCTGAAATTTACGTACCTTATTTAGTTAATAAGGCCACTTTATTTGGAACAGGTCAATTACCAAAATTTGCAGGTGACCTATTTCACACAAAACCGCTCGATGAAGAAGCAGAAAGCAGTAATTATGCATTAATCCCAACCGCTGAAGTTCCAGTAACAAACTTAGTGCGTGATGAAATTTTAGATGAAAGTGAGCTTCCATTAAAAATGACCGCTCATACACCTTGTTTCCGTTCTGAAGCAGGATCTTATGGTAAAGACACACGTGGTTTAATTCGTATGCACCAATTTGATAAAGTTGAGTTAGTGCAAATAGTGAAACCAGAAGAATCCATGCAAGCGTTAGAAGAGCTTACTGCTCATGCTGAAAAAGTGTTGCAGCTATTAGAACTGCCTTATCGAAAAATTGTGCTATGTACCGGTGATATGGGCTTTGGTTCTTGTAAGACCTATGATCTTGAAGTTTGGGTTCCTGCTCAAAACACTTATCGAGAAATCTCTTCTTGCTCTAATATGTGGGATTTCCAAGCACGTCGTATGCAAGCTCGTTATCGTAGCAAAGCAGACAATAAAACTTATTTAGTCCATACTTTAAATGGTTCTGGATTAGCGGTAGGGCGTACATTGGTTGCCATTATGGAAAACTATCAGCAAGCTGATGGAAGCATTAAAGTTCCATCCGTTTTAGTCCCATACATGAATGGTGTCGAAATAATAGGCTAAAAAACATTTATTAACTCTATAATAGCGCTATTCATTAGCGCTATTTTTTTATTAATTAAGGTGAAATCATGATAAAAGGTGTTGTCCTGTCAATACTCGCATCATGCCTTTTTGGCTTACTTTATTATTATCCCGTGTTATTGCATCCCTTGTCAGTTACTGATATCTTTTGCTGGCGATTGTTGACTTCTTTTCCTGCGATTGTGATTTTAATTTTAATCGAAAAACAGTGGTCTGCCATTTATCTACTTTTTGTCCGTATAAAAACACATCCCCTTCTCTTAATTGGGTTATTGTGCTCATCACTATTATTGACAGTCCAGATGATGATCTTTATCTGGGCTCCTATCAATGGACATGGCTTGTCAGCTTCATTAGGCTATTTCTTATTACCATTAACCATGGTTATTTCAGGACAGCTGTTTTATCAAGAAAAACTCAGTTTTTTACAAAAAATAGCAGTGGGGCTTGCGGCATTAGGGGTCGCTATTGAAATTGTCAATACAGGCGCATTTTCGTGGGAAACAGCCGTCATCGCCCTAGGATACCCCGTTTATTTTATGATACGCCGAAAATTACAAATAGAGGGCATTGCAGGCACATTTTCGGACTTCTTCTTTATTTTTATTGGGTGTTTGATCTATTTTATTCTTAACTACAGTTGGGATGAGATTATTCATGACATTACCCATTTTCCTATTTTTATCCCTATGCTAGGAATCATTACCGCTATTGCTTTTGCAATGTATTTTGTTGCAAGACGATTACTACCGATGGGATTATTCGGATTACTTGGATATGTAGAACCTGTTTTGCTTTCTATGGTATCGGTAATATTTTTGCATGAATCTGTATCGTCAGAGCATATCATCTCATATGGGCTTATTTGGTTGTCTGTCTGCGTATTAGCATTAGAAGGGAGTATATTTGTTTTACGAGCGATAAAACGTAAAAGAATTCGGTAAATAACATTCGATAAATAACAAAAAAGCACATTTTAATGTGCTTTTATTTGATATAGTGAAATTTATTTACTAAACGTGACCGGCTGACCATAACTTTCAATAATCGCTTGGATTCTGTCTAAGGTTTCTCTTGGAGGTGCCTCAACGCCTTCCAATTGATATTTATCCCCTATCGTATCCCACTTATAAGCCCCCATTTTATGATAAGGCAATAATTCAACACGCTCAATATTGTCCATTCCTTGAATAAATTGACCTAGTAGATGCGCAGAATTATCATCATCCGTCCAGCCTGGCACAACGACATAGCGGATCCATGTTTTTTTATTAATTTTTTGAAGATATTTAGCAAACTCAAGTACCCGTTTATTCGAAACACCGACCAGTTTTTGATGTATTTCATCATTCATCTGTTTTAAATCAAGCATCACTAAATCCGTTACTTCCATTAACGCATCAACAGTCTGATCAAGTTGTCTAGCATAACCGTTGGTATCCAGACAGGTGCTTATACCCTCTTCATGACAAGCCTTAAACCATTCTGTAATAAATTCAGATTGCAACGTTGCTTCACCACCCGATGCGGTGACGCCGCCCCCATTAGGCATGATAAAACTTTTGTAAGAAACAATTTCTTTCATTAGTTCATCAACCGTGACCTCTCGTCCTGCTTTCAAATCCCAAGTGTCACGATTATGACAGTATAAACAACGCATTAAACAACCTTGAAAAAAAACAATGAAGCGAATTCCTGGCCCATCAACAGTACCAAAAGATTCGAAAGAATGAATACGACCTTTAATCGGTTGCTTTGTTGTCATAATGATATTGTTATTTTGTTCCATAAATTTTCTCTAATGGTTGCTCACATTGCTTATACGTTATTTTAACTCAGATACGGTTTAGCTTTCACCAATTACACTAATCAGAAACGCTTTTTAATTTAGGTAATTATATAGGTTAAAAATGAATGATATCAACACAACTACTCTTTTACGAATAATGAATATGAATTTAGTCAATATTATAAAAAAATAGCGCCCTTTTAGGACGCTATTTTGTCGTAATTAAAATCAACTAAATTACATAGATTGTGTAAAAGTACGTGTAATGACGTCTTTTTGTTGTTCTTTAGTTAATGAGTTGAAACGCACTGCATATCCAGAAACACGAATGGTTAATTGTGGATATTTTTCAGGATGTTCCATCGCATCTAATAATGTTTCACGATTCAATACGTTAACATTTAAGTGCTGACCACCTTCAACTGATGCTTCGTGGTGGAAGTAACCATCCATTAAACCAGCTAAGTTACGTTTACGTGCATTATCATCTTTACCTAATGCATTTGGTACGATAGAGAAAGTATAAGAAATACCGTCTTTAGCGTAAGCAAATGGCAATTTAGCAACAGATGTTAATGAAGCAACCGCACCTTTTTGGTCACGTCCGTGCATTGGGTTAGCACCTGGTCCAAATGGCGCACCGGCACGACGACCGTCTGGCGTATTACCTGTTTTCTTACCATATACAACGTTTGAAGTAATGGTTAATACAGATTGTGTAGGAATTGCATTACGATAAGTTTTAAGTTTTTGAATTTTCTTCATGAAACGTTCAACTAAATCTACAGCGATATCATCTACACGTGGATCATTGTTACCGAATTGTGGATATTCACCTTCGATTTCAAAATCTACCGCAAGACCGTCTTCATCACGAATGGTTTTTACTTTTGCATATTTAATTGCAGATAATGAGTCAGCAGCAACAGAAAGACCAGCAATACCACATGCCATAGTACGAATAATATCACGATCGTGAAGAGCCATTAATGATGCTTCATAGCTGTATTTATCGTGCATATAGTGAATTGCGTTTAGTGCTGTCACATATTGTTTTGCTAACCAATCCATAAAGTGATCTAAACGAGCAAAGACTTTGTCGAAATCAAGATATTCATCAGTGATTGGATCTTCTTTCGGGCCAACTTGCATTTTTAATTTCTCATCCACACCACCATTGATTGCGTATAGAAGAGTTTTAGCAAGGTTTGCACGCGCACCAAAGAATTGCATTTGTTTACCAACAATCATTGGGCTTACACAACATGCGATTGCATAATCGTCGTTGTTAAAGTCTGGACGCATTAAATCATCATTTTCATATTGTAAAGATGACGTATCAATCGATACTTTTGATGCGAACTCTTTGAATCCACTTGGTAACTGTTCAGACCAAAGAATAGTCATATTTGGTTCTGGTGATGGACCCATGGTATATAAAGTGTTTAAGAAACGGAAAGAAGTCTTAGTAACTAATGTACGACCATCAACACCCATACCAGCGATTGATTCTGTTGCCCAAATAGGGTCACCAGAGAATAATTCATCATATTCTGGAGTACGTAAGAAACGAACCATACGTAATTTCATTACGAAGTGGTCAACAATTTCTTGAGCGTCTTTTTCAGTAATTAATCCAGCTTCAAGATCACGTTGGAAATAAATATCAAAGAATGTTGAAGTACGGCCTAAAGACATAGCGGCACCGTTTTGAGATTTAACCGCAGCTAAATAACCGAAGTAAGTCCATTGAACAGCCTCTTGTGCCGTTTTCGCTGGTCCAGAAATGTCGTAACCATATTTAGCAGCCATTTCTTTAATTTGACCAAGCGCACGATGTTGTTCAGCGATTTCTTCACGACGTTGCATTGTCATGGCTAAATCAACACCATTTTCAAAATCCGCTTGTAATGAATTGAATTGTGCAAATTTGTCTTGCATCAAATAGTCGATACCGTAAAGTGCTACACGACGGTAATCCCCAATGATACGACCACGTCCATACGCATCAGGAAGACCAGTGATAACACCTGATTTACGACAACGAAGAATATCTGGTGTATAGATATCGAAAACACCTTGGTTATGGGTTTTACGATAATCAGTAAAGATTTTTTTGACTAAAGGATCAAGTGTTCTGTTGTATGCTTTACAAGAGTTCTCGATCATTTTGATACCACCAAACGGGATAATCGCACGTTTTAATGGTTTCTCAGTTTGTAGGCCAACAATTTTTTCTAAATCTTTTTCAATGTAACCTGCATCATGAGCAGTAATTGTCGAAATAACACTTGTATCAAAATCTACAGGGGCATGGGTAGCATTTTCAATTTTGATGCCTTCCATAACTTTATCCCATAATTTAGTTGTCGCATCAGTTGCGCCAGCTAAAAAAGACTCATCACCCTCATATGGTGTGTAGTTTTTTTGAATGAAGTCGCGGACATTGACATTATTTTGCCAATCACCATCTTTAAATCCTTTCCAAGCGACCGCTTGTACTTCGTTTAAATTACTCATAGTTTTTCACCTCAGGTTTACTAAAATTTCTATCTACTCTTTTGTATATAAGGGTAAATATCATAAAAATCAATGTGGCTTACGTAAATATAATGCCCAATAAGGCAGCGCAACGGCTAAACCACCTAAAATATTCCCGATTGTTACAGGAATCAAATTCTTTAACACAAAATGCTCAACGGTTAATTCTTTGAATGCATCCGGTGATACACCTATTGCATGCCAAAATTCCGGAGAAGCAAAATTGTTGATCACAATTCCCATTGGGATCATGAACATATTAGCAATGCTATGCTCAAAACCACTTGCCACAAACATTGCTACCGGTAAAATCATGATTAGCATTTTATCTAATAAACTACGACCAGCGTAACTCATCCAAGCCGCCAAGCACACCATTAGATTGGCTAATAAACCAAGAAAAACAGCTTCAATAAAAGTATGATGCAATTTATGATCTGCAGTTTGCAGAACATTTAGTCCCCACATACCATTGGCTACCATATATTGACCTGAGAACCATATCACGCCAACAAACAGTATAGCACCAATAAAATTACCAATATAGACTAAAATCCAATTGCGAATCATTCTAAACCAACTGACTTTATGCGTCATTTTCGGCAAAATTGTTAAAACTGTTGAAGTAAAAAGATCTGCTCCACAGCAAACAACGAGCATAAGTCCTAATGAGAAACAAATACCACCGACTAACTTAGCAAGTCCAAACGCAACGGTAGATGTACCTGTTGTCACAGTAATATAAAATACAAAAGCAATTGAGATAAATACACCTGCAATAATGGCAGATAAAATCGTACTACTTGGGTGCTTATTTACTTTATAATTACCGACCTCTTCAGCGATTTGGGTCATTTGTGCGGGGGAAAGAGAATCCACAAACTTATCATTACTCAATGTTAACATCCTCAAAAAAACTAGGGTTTTATGAGGCGGATAGTATACTCTTAATTTATGTCAAATCATCAATTTTTTAGTTAAAAAAATTTAAAAAATTATAACTCATTATTTTTATTTTATTTTTTTACATTTATTAACATAAATAATAACATTCTGTTTTGATTTAAAAAGTGTTTAACAGTTTTAATAAGCTTTTAAAACAGACAGTTAACTATTTCATAGCAATTATAAACGATTTTTTTGCATTGCTGTTGACTGAAGAAATTCCGATAAAATAAAAAAATTTTCCATCCTTTTTCTGATATATCGAAAAAGGAGGAAAATAAAATAGAACAAGTCTTAAATAAATATGTAAATGTAACTTCACGTTACAATTTGGATATCCTTATCCAAATTTTGCCCGTAATCCAATTGTTATGGATTACTTACCTCTGAAACTAAGAAGTCAACTTTGCTAGGTAACCCCGGTGATACTCGAATCACTTTAGGATTACGCCCAATCACTTCATAGCCTTTTGGTAATGTTCTGGTATCCAATTTAATCACAAAATTGGCTCCTCTTTCCCAACGACCACCCGATACACCGACTAGGTGATAACGACCAATTGCATCGGTTGTAATGATTTCACCCCGAGCCGTAACCAATTTGATCCCACCCAATCCTTCTTCACCTTCATCTTGAATACCGTTACCATTTTTATCGACATACACTTTTCCGAAAATAAGCGCATCATCAAATAATGGATCAGCCGTAACCGTCACGGTTGCATGAGATATATTGGAGACTACTCGTCCGGTTAATGAGTTTATCGCTTTCGCTGTATTGGTATATTCACCTTGAGTCACCCCCGAACCGACCACCAGCATATAAGTAAGCGTTATTTCATCGTTAGATTTCAATTTGATGACCTGAGATGTGACCGTTCTTCCGCCACTAGGATCAGCAACTTTTTTACCATCAAGACGCGTTGAACCTTTAACAAACTTAAAGCCTGCCGGTAAGATATCTTGTATCTTGATAGCTGAAGCACGCGGACTATTATTGATAATTCTAATTGAGTAAGGCACGATATCACCTACAACGACATTATCTTTCTGTGCCATTTTAATTATCGTGACATCCTCATCCGAATTACGATACCCCAATAGCATTTCATTCGCTAACCGTGTCAAAGTTGTTGACATATCTTTTAACATGACAGGCACAGTGTGAGCACCACCCACACCATTGAATGTTACCGAAGCCGGTGGATTAGCTAAATTAATTAAGTCATGTTCAATTACTTTACCGTTATTGTCTGCGTATTGATCAAATGACGGTATCAAATCAAATAAAGGATTACCACGACCAACATTGACACTACCATCGTTATACTCGCCATACAGGACTCTAACAAAGTATCGCACTGCACCATTATTATTGGTATCAATAATGAGGTTACGGAAACTAAATTTACCATTTTCACCACTTATTGACTTAACCGGTTGACCATTTTTATCTAAGATGTGTTGTTTATCACTATCTAATAAGTAAACATTCACACCTTTTAAGCCATTATAATTAGCAGCACCTTTTAACCCTCCGCCCTGATTATCATCAAGAATTCTTCCTTCAATGAATCCTCCATTGATATAACCAAAGTTTTGATCGATTAAACTACCCGAAATATCTAATGTTGCCACGTTTTCTGTTTTAGGGGTATTTACGGTGCCATTACGATCATGATGCGCATCATCCGGATCAAAGCTTGCTCTTAAAGTCGTCGGTATACCCGTAACTTCAATTTTCCATTTACCCGGAATAATATTGTTAATTTCATAATCAACATCACTCGCTGCTAATGTGTGTGTAAAGTGGATAGCAGGATTGTTTACATTCTCGAATAATAATGTGACCGGCGCATTAACTGAGCTATCAATTGAAGGATTGTACTCTCCATCATCATTGTTATCTAAGAACACTTTACCTTTAATACCACTTATCCCACTCCAAGCAAAAATTACTCCTTGAGCATGATCGGTTGCACTCGCAAACTGGTAAATTTCCTCCATTTCGTTATCAGTCTTATTCGTTGTTGCAGCAATATTACTATCTGTTAGTAAGAAACTACTTATATAGTTAGAATTTTGAATAGAGACTTTAACTTTGTAGTTAACACCTGAAACTAGGTTTTCAAACTTATATTGACCAAGATCATTAATATTTGTGCCTGTACTTATTGCCTCAACACTATCAACCAAATCATTTTCGACAAATAATTCAACGGCATAATGCGGGAATAGTGAATCAATACCAATATCTTGAGCTGTTATTGTGTTACCATCATTGGTATCGATATCAATCACAACTTGACCACTAATGCTTGCTTGACCTTTTAGACCGAAATCAACATTGGTGACTAATGGAGAAGATGCCGCATTCATATCTAGTTTTGTTCCATTTGGAACATCAGTAGCAGGCATACCTTGTGGTTTAACCACATAGCTATAACTATAGCCTGAACCTGCTACTGGTTGAACAGTAATAATCCATTCACCCTCTGCAATATTATTGATTTCATATTGACCGTTAGCATCACTCACAGCGGTTAGAAGAATATTAGGATTATTCGCATCCCTTGCTTCAACGGTAACGCCGGCTAAAGTAGTATGATATGTCTGATGTATACCTTTTCCTGAGTAATCTTTATAAATTTTGCCTTTTAACGCTTTTTGACTCTTATAACCATAATCAATATTGTCAACTTGTTGATTAACACCCGCTACCACTAACATATCATGATTACTTGCATTTCCACCATTAACCATGGCTGGACTGAAACTGATTTGATATCCAGACTGCAATAAGGTGCTATCATCAACGCTCACTTCATATTGATTATATGCCGTTAGATTATCAAACTGGTAATGACCATTGCTATCCGTTGTCGTTCTGATTTCAGGCGCACCACTTAAGCCATTACTTTTGAGGGTAACAGGAATACCATTTAAAGGTCTATCAATAGCTGCCGCATGGTAATTCAAACTAGCATTATCATTGATATCCATATCGACAACCACTCGCCCAGCAATTTTAGCACTCCCCTTCAAGCCATAGTCGATAGTTTTACCTGCGGTATCTGTGGCAGAAATGGTTAGTTTCAACTCGCCAGGATTGACCTGATCAATGGATGAATAATTAACAGCATAATTGACGTAACTATAATTCCAATCTTGAGGATAACCCGTAATTTTAACAATCCATACACCCGACGTTAGATTGTTTATTGCATAACTTCCATCAGCGAGTGAAACGCTCGAAACTTTTGCGTTATTACTTTGATTGATGGCGCTCACCTCAACCCCAGATAATGTAGGATAATTAGCATTATGAACAGCATTACCCATAATATCTTGATAGATATGACCACTTATACCTATATTACCTTTATAACCAAAATCATTACTGATTTTCTGGTCGTTGTCCGCTGAAACAACTACAGGGGCAATATCGAATGCGTTATTCGTCGATGACTTACCTGTCGGACTAAAGCTAATGACATAACCACTTAAAGCGTTTGCAGGATCCGTCACTCGAATTCGATAATTACCACTCGATAAACCATTAAATTCAAAATAACCATTACTGCCAGTGTTCGTTTGTTTATAGATAACAGTATCATTAGTTGGATCGATTAGGTTTATGGTTAAATTAGCAATACCGGTATCACCTTGTGACAATTGTTCATCGACATCGTTATCCAGAACAACCATACCTGTAATTATACTTTGACCTTTCATACCTAGATCAAGTTTGATATCTCGACCGGTATTTGAATCAACCTGATAACTAATACTATTAGTATTGGTCCCAGTTGGATTTACTGATTTTTTAACAAAATAGCTATAAACTAAACTTGAACGTGTTGGATGTGAAACCGAAACTGTCCATTTGCCTTCAGTAATGTTAGTAAACGAAAACTGACCATCGCTACCAACTGTTTGGCTTTCTGTCACTTTTTTGTTATTCCATTCACCTTCAATTTTTACAACAGCACCCTCTAATTTTGTATGGAATGTTTGATAAGAACCATTTCCGCTTGCGTCCAAATAAACTGTTCCTGATAAGTTGCGTTTAATTTGATAACCGAAAGCACGTTTTTCTGGATTAAGTTCATACCGACTGTCATTCGGACCATTAATATCAAACGTTGCTATCGCCGATGGCGTTGCTGGATTTCCTGGACTAAAGACAAGTTTATAATCATTATGATTTACTGTGCTTGTAATTTCATAATTATGTTGACTTAATCCGTCTATTTCAAAAGCACCTGTAAATGGGTCAACCGATATATCTTTAGGTGCGAAGCCCGATTTATTGTTTGCTGAATTTAAGGTTATTACTGGGGTTATTGGTGTAGATAACTGACCAAATGCCATATCGTTTTGACTATATTGATCATCATCATCTCGGTCAATAACCACATAACCTGTGATTTTACTGCTACCTCGATAACCGATATTGATATTGTCAATTGAAGGTTGATTGACAGTTAAGTTAATATCTAATGACAAACTATTATTCTGCCCAACAATCGTTCTGTTATTCATTGAAGTATAATTTAAAGCATAATTATTCCAATCTGCCACTGTTTGTGAGTTATCAGCAGAAAGAACCCATTGACCTGGTGACATATTTTCGAATTTAAAATTTCCTGAACTGTCAGTTATTACTGAAAATGTTGCTTGATTATTAGTCGCATTAGAATTTGGGCTTGGCACTTTTGTCAAATTAAGTTTGACCCCAGCAAAGCTGGTATCAACATCTGTTTTACTTTGACTATTATCCACATCAATCGTTACTTGTCCTGCGATAATACCGTCATAATTAAATCCAGTACTACTACTGAAATCATCATTAGTTAGCGGCATAAAATCAATGATATTTTTATTATTTGCTATCTCTGATGCAGGAATAAGTTTAGCGCCATCTGGTGTAATGACTTCTACTTGATAATAATAATTTATAGGTAGCTTTTCGAAAAGATATTGACCATTTTTCGATGGATTACCATTTAAAGAAATATTATCCGTCTCAATTGTTTTAAGCGTTTTATATTGATTTGAGCCTGGAACCTTGTAATTTAGATTCACCTTCACACCATTAGTAAGCTCATCAACCGTTTTGATTTTATTGTTATTAAAATCAATCCAGACATCACCACCAATTTTTTGCTTACCTAAAACAAGATAATGATTATCAAGTGATCCTTCTAAAGGTAATCCACTGACAGGAATAACGATATTTTGTGCTTGATTTCCTGATTTACTTTGTTTGAAATCATAGTCACTAATCGAATTCATTATGATTTTAACAGAGTAATTAACACCCGTTCCGTATAATAGATTGGCAAAATGATAATGACCATTGTTGGTTTTTTGAGTCATCAATGGCTGTCCACTGGCATTTAATCCTGAATATAATTCAACAGTTGCCTGTACCGAGCCATCAAGTGGATGCGCAAATTGATTTGTATGATTCAAATCTTGGTTAGAATCGTTAAAATCGATATACACATTACCTTGAATACCATCATAGCTAGCCTGATTATAATAGAATATTTTACCGTCAATACCTCGATTATTGATAATGATATTTGATATGGTATCAATCGGTTGCACTGAGTTTTCGCTATTCCCAACAATAACATAGTTTTGTGGGGCTAAAATAACACTGACTTTATAGTTACCATCTGGCAAATTATAAAAATGATATTCTCCATTTGCATCACTATACTGGCGAACCATTTCTTTATTCGTCGTAGCATCGTATAAACTGAGTAATACCCCACCTAATGGCTCACCGGTTGCAGCAGCAGGATCACCAATTAATGTTTTGCCCGAAATACCACTATTTGTTGCGGTAGTGCTGGTTATACCTGCCGATGGATTAGCATTTGTCTTCCCTGCTAATAAGAAGTATTTACCTTTCTGACTACCACCTTTAGTATTAAAAGATATCGGATTTAAAGTTTTGTTCGTATTGTTATCCGCATTCGCTATCACGCCATAACCGCTCGGCGGTTCAATTTCAACAGTATAAAGGCTAGCTTTCGAATCATCTTTACTTAAACTAAAACTATAATAGCCAATTTCATTGGTTTTAATCGTACTAAATGGCGTACCTGTTGCGTCACTTCCTTTATATAAATTAATAGTTACATTTGAAACAGGAACATCACCCGTTCTATTGAAACTGATATCGGGTTGGCCATTATTATTGATATCGATCATGACATAACCCGATATCGATGCATCCCCCTCTTTTTTATAAATGAAGTCTAAACCACCACCTGATAAAATTGGCGTCGACGCAGTGATTTGAACATCGTTCACGGTATCAGAAGGACTTTTCAATTCATAACGTTTATCTAAGCCTGTATCCGTTACTTTTATCGTGTAATTATCATTTAAAAGATGACTGAAACGATATTTACCATTATTGTCCGTTTTGGTATAAGAATATAATTTATTACTGCCTTTACGATAAATTTCGACACGTACACCAGTGATTGGCACGTCACCCTTAGACGCATCAAAACTACCATTATCATCATAATCGTAATAAAGCTGACCGCTAATTTCAGTATTATTATTGGCTCTAATTAACCAATATTGATTCGGTACACCTCTTGGTAATAAATAAACCTGCATATATTCCAAATTTGTTTTTATTTCATTTGGAAGATAAGTTTTTTCTGTTTTAGATGCGCTGCTATTACCAACTAATTTGAAAGCACTATGATCCAATCCATTTAATCGCAATAACATACTTGTCAGATATAAATTATTATACCGAGTTGAGTTTTGTTTATTATAAACAAATCGCCCATTTTGTTTTACTTTGTTATCAACAAAATCAGGATCTGCAAGGATAGAATCGATACTTTTCGTTCTATCATAGTAATTAGGATAAATTCTGGGTGTAAAGACCCCTTCTACAGATAAATCTGAAAGGTTATACCGTTGTAATTCATCTGATGTTAATAAAACCGATTGCTCATTTTTTTCAGTTGATCCGGTGATGTCTAAATAAATATTACCTGACAAGGCTTCAGTGAGCCCTGAAGGCGCTATCGTTGCTTGCATAAACCATTGATTATTATCATCCATATTTGCTAATGTGCCATCAGCTAATACTTCAAAATTTACTGTACCAGGAGGTGAAGAAGGATCCTTATCGGCAATATCTAAATATTTAGTTTTATCTGCTTGATGAACAATACGGTATTTGCCTTCTGGTAATGATTTTAGATTGATCGTTCGATAGTAATCACCAATAACACTCCATTTTTCATAATTACTTCCATTCCAGAAATAGAGATCAAAATATCCATCGCCTTTCTCAAGTGTTTGTTCACCTGCATAGTCCATATCGCCATTGAGATCATTAACCGGTGCCCCCGAAAATTGTCCTTTTCCTTGCATTAGAAAGTTTTTCGTCATCGGGACATCTAGTTGTTTAAATTGTACTTTATAACTTGGTGCTAACTCTTTAGCGGTATTTGTGACAGCCGTTGTACCTGAATAGATAGCTTTAACGATATAAGTCACATCTCGATTAATACCATCTTGTTGCCCTTGAAAACTATATTCACCCTTGGCATTGGTTAGTTTTTTCCCAATAAAATTACTTCCATTTTCAGTACAATCATTGGTACCGTCATCTTCACAAAGTAAAACAATAGCATTCTTTAATGGTAAGTCATTAGCATTGTACATTTGCCCGGTTTGTATCTCACCATCACCTAACCATGTATCTAACAGTACTGAACCACGAAGAACATCTTCATTAATTTTCAATTTATACCAGATGTTAGTATCCCTGTTATATTTGTTACCACCACTCGCATTAACAACAATGCTTGATATCGTTTTTTTATTATCATTAGGATCGATACTTGAACCGCTATTCTGATCATTATTTTCGAAATCAACATCGCCAGCCTTGATATTACTGTCGCCACCATACTCCTGTTTAGCCGTAACACGATACTCTCCATTAGGCAAATTGGTGAAATTGTAATAACCCTTGTTATCTGTTGCAAATTCAGTGATAACTGTCCATTTTCCAAATACTTTACGCTCCAAAGTAACCCGATTTTGTTTAATTGGTGTATCTTGATTTGGATTATAAGTGCCTAAAGCCCCTCGATGGCTATTATTTAAATACACATATCCAGAAATCGTATTGGGTCTTTTTGGTGTAAAGTAAAGGGTATCTTCCCAAGTTCTATTTGGAGTGACATTAATCGAATATTCGCCATTATATGATTCGGGATAATCCAAATTATCCGTATCATATTCAACAACAGAATAATAAAATAAACCCGCATGATCGATAGGATAATTTTGTGAGCCTCTTACGCCATAAAAACCCGGTTTTTGATAGCTGACTTCTAATTTATTACCTTGTAAATCGGTTGCTTGAGTCACACCATCTTCTTCAAAAAAGGCTATTTTAGTATAAGTACTGGCGGTAATTGCTTCAAGCCCATTAATTGTAGAACTCCAGCTCCAATTTCCATTGGCTGTTTTCAAATAATTGACGACTAATAAATTACCTAAATCTTTACGTATTGGTGAATACCAAAAGTTTTGGTTGGTTTTTCTCTCGTTAAGTTTGGGTACGATAATCTCTTTAGCAGCAATGTTAGCTTGTGTACCATTACTTAATGTGACTTTTCCTTTATGCGTACTTCTTGATTTAGAGGAGGTACTGGTTGACTTACCGTCTGTGTCATTGACAAAAACAGTATTATTTAAATTTATATTTGACTCTGTGACAACAACTTTATAATCTTTGTCTTTTACTAATCCGACAAATTGATAGGCGCCCAAATTACCGGTAAATTGATAAGCAATTTTTTCCCAATCGGTTCCATTATGTTGGTAAAGTTCGACAGTGGTATTAAGTCCTGTACTACCTTGAGCCGCAAGCGGAATATTATTGCCCGTTTTACCTGAATCCGGGCCTGCTATAATATATTGCTGAGGTCCTAGTACAAACACATTTCCAGATATACTGGATAAAGATGTATCGTTAGGATCTAATTGAAACAAGAAATTAGGACCACTAGGCACCCCAGTTGAGTCAGGTATTGTTAATTGTGCTTTTGCCCTGTTTTTACTATCAGTAGTAAAAGGTGGAGAAGTGACATTTGTTACCTGAATATCATAAGTTGCAACAGCGAGATCACTAAAGCTGTATTTACCATCACCACCTGTAATAACGGTATCGGTTCCCATTACTTTGGTTGTTGTACCGGAATAATACAACTCGACCCTCATATTTTGTAGACCAGTATCAATATCAGCTTCATAGGTATTATTGTTATTTCTATCAACCACAACAACACCATCAACAGAATTGGTATTACGATGTTTAAGATTAAATTGCCCACTTTGATCTGAACCTTCCATCTTAAAAGAAATAAGTTCAGCATATTGATGACTATTATCTGGTAATATGACGTCCCATAATTTATAATTTCGAGTTTTTAAAAAGAGATCAACGTCTTTATCAAAAAAAGCCTCATATTTAACCTGTAATAATGTATTTTTTATCTCTATTTCGCCATTACTATCTGTTTTTAATACGATATTATTATCCGTATTGGTTACCATCCCAACCGTTGATTGAGTTCTCATTTTTACAGGAATGTTGTTAATACCTGCATCTGTACCATTTTTAACTTTTAGATGAATAGTTCCCCCTTTTCCTTTTAAAAAGAGGTTTTGACCTAATTCACCTGTTGCCCCTCTAACAGTTACGTTTTTGGAAACGCTTTCCCCATTATTGGTTGCTATTTCAACGATATAATTTCCTAAAGTGTTAACTTCAAAGTTATACTGGCCATTATCGTTTGTCTGTTCATTTGATATTAAAATCCCTTGATCATCTTTTAATGTCACGGATAAGCCTTGTAACGGAAAGGTTACATTTTTTGCGGTATCATCGTAGTCTAAAAATACCCTTCCCGCTATTGGAATTGCATTAGCTACCGATACAATTGTTAACGACATAAAGGCGGAAAGCAACATCCATTTTAGACATTGTAATATCGCTTTGTAACTAAAAACATCAACCCAAGATCTTTTTTTAGCATTCATTTTCGCTGTTGCATTACACTTAATTCGCATTATCTTCTCTCCTGATATGCGTAAATTCTCTTCTTTTCGATTTTCAGCTTTTAGGTCTGATTTTATTTGCACGGGTAAACGTATTTGACCACTGTTAACTTTTTGCCAACTGTTCATTAGAAACTCCCCACTACATTGACAAACCAACCATGTGAACGGTAGTTCAAGCGTGTTAAGTTGTCGTTATAATCCGTGAAGTTGTAACCCACACCCATCTTGATGTTGTCGCCAACATTACGATAGACACTGGTCACTAAACCGTCTTTGTGGTCATCTGCCAGGTCTGTACGTAGCGTTCGCCCTTCAACCTGATATTCCCAGTCACCCGTCTTATAATTAATCCTTAGTGCATATAAATCAGCGCCTGATGAATACCAATCGCTTTCACCTTTATAACGTAAATGACCCTGCCTTTGTGCTGCTTTAAACGCCGTTTCCCAGTTCGCATTCCATTCGTAAACACCTTCTAATGACCATACCCAGCTCTTTTGGTCATACAAGCTCGACGTATAACGTTTACCACCTGATGATGTTGAGTTCACTATCAACTGGTCATCCGGATCTAATCCATACACATAGGTCATTTTGCCAAAAAGGTTCAGATTATTGATTACTTGCGGTCGGTAGGCAAAACCGATCATTGACTCCGTGTAATTACTTACTACATCACTTGAATCATCTTGATTACCAAACGTTTTGGCAAAATCAAATTGTCCAAGCCAACTTAAGTCTTCATTGACCACCGTCTTTGCCCGGTTAGTGGTCACCCATTGTCTTATGCGTTCACTACCTTCATCTATCCGATATTCCAGACGATTGCGTATTTGAAATAAATCATTTTTATAACCATAACCAGCGGCATAAATATCCCGACGAGTTTCATCATTTCCGGTTAAACTGGTGTGATTGCGGTGACGGTTGCTCACACGGCCTATCGAGTAAGACCCCTCTATAAATTGGGCTTCCGTCGGTTTATAACTTACCCCATAAACATCCGATGTCGTGTGGTCTATGCGGTTGGTTTTAAATTGTCGCTCGGAATATAATTCCATTTGACTCGTCGCCTTGGTTCGACCACCGAATACCGTTGTAATACCGCGACCCGAACTTGAGTCCACATCATTGAGTACCTTCGTGTATAAGTTGGTGCGGTCATTCACATCCCAGCTGCCCTGAATGCCACCACCGCCTCCCCGGTTCGACACAAATAATTCCGCGCCAATATTAATGCTGTCCGTTATCTGGGAGCTGTATCCCACCGTCGTGCGGTTGTCATTTGACACATCACCCGATTTGCCTAACGTCAGCTGCTGAATGATGTAACCCTTGTCCCGTCCGTCAAAAAACGAGCGTTCCAGTTTCGCCGCCACCAGCATTTCATGCGTGCTGTCCTCACCATAATTGTGGTTATTGCGGTGCTCCAGCTCTAATGTGGTTTTATATAAATCGCCCAGCGTAGTGT